>JAVBOL010000003.1:0-199920 GCA_031550615.1 Rikenellaceae bacterium
CTTCATCTCGAACAGCGGGTTCTTCTGCTCCGTCAACCAGCCCTGGAGGTTGTACTTCAGGCTGTCGGTAACCGCGGTCGGGCCTTCGCCGCAGGTCTTCGCGATCAGTTTGCCCAATTCGTCGTAGCCGTAGGTCACGACAGCTGGAGTGCCGCCGTTCAATGTCGTGCGCTCACTCAGCAAACGACTACGGTGATTGTAGGTGAAGTGTTTTTCGAGGATGTCGGCAGGGGTGCCGGCCTCACGCTGCACAGACTCATGATGGCAGAGTACATTGCCGACAAAGTCATATTTGACCGACGTGCGGCTGATCCCGCCAAGGTGATTCTTCTCTACGGTCTGGACAACACGGCCCTTGTAGTCGTAATAATATGCTCGCTCCACATAGTGCACATCGTCGTAGTCGTCGCCTTCTATGACGGCGAACTTCTCATACACCTTAAGACCTGTGGTGCGTGGATCGAGGACGGATAAAGTGACGATTCCTTCGTAGGCAACAAACTTCAAATTGGAATCGAGCCCGGGATGTAAGCGTCCATCGTGTAAAGCGAGAGCCTCCACAGCAATGACCTCGGAGTACGCAGTCTGTGTACCGCACCTAACCTTAAGGCGGTAGGACTCATTCTCGTACTCGTTGCAAGGGCAGGTGTAGCTCAGGGTTAATGCCCCGGATATATCCATCCATGTGCCATTAAGGAGTTTTTGCCATTGGTATGAATAGGTCGATGACATTCCTCCGGATGCCGGCAATGAGGATAGGGTCATAGTCGCTTGGGGATGTGTGTTGAGTGACGTTGACCCAGGGTATAATGCAGGATAATTGACAACTCCACGCATATCCACCGGAGGAAGCAGAGGAAGCCAATATCCTTGAGAGCCTATAGCCTTGACAGTGTAGGATCCGTATTTTGTGACCGGTCTGAATGAAAGTGGAGCAATGTCGCCATACCCAGATGCGGTCTGGACCAACTCCCCGTCGCAGTAAAGTTCATAGCGAAGGCCCTTTTGAGTCCATAGCGATATGATAGATCCGTTGATGGATATATCGTAAATCTGTACGTGCCCTCCGCCCGGCTGGAAGAATTTAACTGTCGGTAACCACACATTGCTATTTTCGCTGCCTGAACGACCTTTAATGCCGGTACTGTATTTTATCGCTTGATTGCTCAGATTCGGGCTGTAATACATTTCAATGATATTATGGTAGCCGGCACATAATACCTCTACCTGGATTGACATAATACCTGGCGTACATTCCCGCATAAATGTCTTGATTTGAGACTCGGTTAACTCGATGGATGACATGAACTCAAATATGTATGTACCCCCATCCGGACTCAAATATAATGGTTGGCCGTCATAAATACCGTCGCCAAAATTTACAAAATAGACGCCGCGCATATAATCCGGTGGACTATCGACATATACCGTCCCAGCCATATCTATCCCCTCACATGTAATATTATAACGCCCTACATGGTTGACAGTATAAATCAACGATTCGGCATGGTTGGGTCCGCATGGCGCAAAATATGGTGAACCTTGCGTATATTTAACAGAATGGCTGTAGTCAGGCGCTTGATAATAAATCTCATATTTCTTATCCTTTGGCGCATTCTCAATATATATAGTTACCGGACAGGCATATGGTATCAGGATATCGTCATCACATCTTACCGGGAGTACCCTGGCCGGACAAGGTTTCTGCAATACTTCATATGTGCATTCTTCGCGGTCGACAAAGCGTAGAAGTCTGTATGATTCTGTCGAATTCTCGCCTATATACATCCCCCACGGCCATGGTCGTGCATCCCCCCAATGGGAATTTTCATAGCGCCGAAAAAGATCGACATAATACTCGAAATCGTCCAAACTAAAATCTTCTATCCACAACCATTCTGAGCAACCATCGGTACAATCCAGAGGATTTTTTTCATGAGGGCAAACTACAGTGAAAGGGCTCCAGGCCCATTCGGTAAAATGACCGTACTGAAAGTCTGTACTATGGATGTGGCACTCTACACTAAAATACTGCGCATTATAAGGGATCTCAATACTTTTATTGCACGTATTAACACTGAGTATTCCGGGAACATTAATTACTATGACACTTATATCATCTTGACTCATTACCTTTGACGTAACAGAAATCAAGCACAAGAGTATAAAGAGTTTTTTCATGGCTTTTGACTGATTAGACTGATAAACACTGGAATACTACCTCGCCCCGTATTTGGTCTCGGACAATTGCACTACCACAGAGAACTCATCACCATCAAATGGCTTTAACAGGTTATTCGATAACTTAATGTGTACCGAATAATTTTTAAGGTCCTGATTGCACTTCTGTTGTAACTGGCTGCGCGTCATATCGATGTTCTGTTTGACCAAACTACTCAGAATAGGCCTGTCGATGTCGTCATAAACATTGTATTGCCAGACATTAGCAGACCTCATGTTGCCATCCTGAAACAGCACCAGACGGTCGAATAAATCGTAAATCATATACTCGACCGTTTTCCCGGGCAACTTCCTTTCGACTATCCGCCCCATACCGTCGTATGTATATATATAACAGAACCTTTGGGCTATCGGATCATTCTCTGAGATCGAATCGTGGTTTGCCAAACATGCACTGCCCTCAGGACTGATCACCCAGCGCAACCGTCCTAAAAGGTCATACAGATAGTAGGTATCAAGCGTATCTACGCCACGATCTGTCACATTATATGTGCGTTGTAATATTTTGAGGCCATTTACACTGGCAAATGATTCGACCACAGATTGATCCTCGTTAATAACGGTCGTTTTAAGGAGTGACCCGACAGGATATGGGGGTTGTTTCCTCAATATGGTGCTGCCTCCAAGTGAATCCAGATAAAATCGAAGCACTTCACTATCCCTGTTCGTGCTGTAATCCATCATCGTCCTCTTTTCATATCCCTCCAAACGAAATGCACGTCCCGCATTGGTTTGGTCCTTTACCCGGCCTAAATGAGATGTATCATATGTCTTCTCCACAATGGCTTGCAGCGATTCACTGCTACCGAATAATCTCCCATAAAAATCCTGTTGTTTGACAATGGGATCACTCTCGAATTCAACAGTATTAACAGCATCAACGTAAGGGAGGTATACCTTTGCATCGTCACGACGCATCTGATCATATACAATTGGGGTAATGATGCTCCCATGTCGTCCGCCAGACATTGATGCAGCCGCCCCAACGTTAATTTTCTGTACGGGATAGCCAAGCCCGTCATGATAGGTGATATCAATCACGGATTGACCTTCGTTCTCTTTAGTGAAGGTCTGAACGGCGACATAATTAGTATTGGATGAAATTCCTAACGGGCCAATCAAAAAGCTACCATTGCTTATATCAAATGTATTGCCCTTATATGCGGCTTTAATGTTATATGATCCGTAGCCCGATATATTGCAAAATTCAATAGAATCTCCAGTACCGACAACCGATGCAACCATTTCTCCGCCTTTCCACAGTTGGTATTCCACGAAATATTGCGATCCATGCAGGTTGACATTGAATAACTCTGGCCCTATAATCTCGGCCGAGTATTTGTATCTGGCTATCTCGCCATTTCCTTGCTGCCTAAATACCATCTCATTCCCCGAGTTGCCATCGAACAGATAGGTTCCGTTATCTATCGTATCCCGATCCAGATTTGGGCCACATTTAACAGTGACGGTATGGTTACTATAACTGACATCGTCGATATGCGAAAGTTCTATATGCATATCGCGGTTCCATCCGGGGAAAAGTCCGGCATTATATAATTCTGCGAAATATGCCTTTAACGAGTCTACCGGAGCTCCGACAGGAGTGCCGAAAGATACCGTATAGCATCCGCCATTTTTATCAATTTCGATCGGTTCGGAATTGCAAATAATAGATCCATCGTAGAATGGGGAAGTTGTTATCGCAATATTATCTCGTATAATAAATGACCCGAAAACAACCATGTATCGTCCTGATTGGTCTATATCTTTATATTTGAGCACCGGGAGATTGGGATATTTAACAGTCGTCTCTTTGATTGACGGCGATAAGATCCACCTTAATTCAGTGTCATCGAATCTATATAGCTCATATTGCTCGAAACAGTCCGGTTCGTAACCAACCAATCTGATTGCAGTCGGTCGACCGGGCAGTATCCTCGAACAATCACATAATACGTCTAAGGCTTTAGGTGTGTGCTCCTGCTGTTCTATGTAAAAAATACCTCCTTTGACATTGGTAACTTCCAGAGTACGCATTACCCCTGTAAAATTACGGGAAACAGAGATAATTAATGTAGCTCTGTTATCTTCACAAAGATCGTTCATAGATATTGAGAACCAGCTACATGAGGAGCACAATCCTCCTTCTACGCGTCCATGATCGCATTCATAAAAATCAATAAGCTTACTTGGCTGGCTACCCCAGTCCGTCATTTCCCACAGTTCAGCGGTCATTACCACATCCAAACTAACCTGTCCTCCATTTTCCAACAGATATGTATCCGACAATGACCCCGGGGCAAAAGGAACATTAAATCGTAGCTTTTGGGCACCGACCTGAAAGCTAATACCCAATGCTAATATCGTATACAGCATTATCTTTTTCATGATTTTGACTTATTTCATGGTTTCTACACTCATACTCGCTCACTCTATGCAGGACTGAATGTGGTATTCGTACTTATTCAATGTATTTCCCTTGTCATCGCGAACTAAAATTAATCTCCCGGCATCATCATATTCATACGTTGTTTTGCGTCCGGACGGGTCTGTGATAGACGTCACTCCAATCAAAGGTTTATGTGTATAGATAGTGATCTGGCAATCGGGCAATTTACTTTTCAGCGATTTTATCCATTCCATGTGTGTGGTTTCATTAAAAATCAATGAATACTCGATATTTGTGAGTTGAGAATGTCCAAGGGCGGCCATTACCTGGGAACGCGTGGCGTTCTGTATCCTGGCCACAGGATACATATGGTGGTATCCCCATATATAGGTGGTGAAAAAGTAGCTTTTACCCCTCACATCCCATATATTGTTTTCTGGGGAATACGAGAAGGAGCCAACAGTTTTAAGGTAGCCATCGAATTGAAAATCCGGCATTTCAAGCGGCCATGTGATATTGGTGGTCTTGACATATTCTAATCGCGGACCATTCGTACTGCTATAGCATACATAATCATTATACTTCCCTTCGACAAAAAGATATTGTTGCCCGGGAAGTTTTTCAGACCTCTGTTCTCTTATGGGATACTGCACATAGTTTTTCGCAACCATATGGTTATGGCTGTCGCTACGGTCGGATTGTGGAATATCCACTATATATTGAGTTTTCAGTAGAGTTCCACGCCCTCCGTTATCGAGCACCTCCTCTGCGATTATCTGCCCGGCGTTGTTGTATGAGTACCGGATCTCCTGCCCGACCATTTGGTTGCCCTGCCGGGTACGGACTAGTTTTTTCTCCAATGGGAATTCGCCAATATATGTCCGGGCTTCGCTGAAAATATCATTAGCCCTATATATGCGCTGACTATAAGGCAATTCCGCATTCTTGTCATAGACAAACAACTGTTCTTCTACCAGACCTCCTGATGCATCATATGTTTGTTTGGATGATAATTTACCTCGATTCAGGTGCATTGAAGCGGCGATCCTGAGGGAATTATTAATATTGACGTAATCTTCAATAACCCAAATAAGATATCGCTCGTCTTTATTCATCTGTCTATCTCTAAATACTGTCGTATTGTCCGGAATATCTGAATAATTTGTGAAATGATACTTGATATTGGAACCGTCATCATAAGTCTCAGTAACCTCACTATAACCGATGTGTGAATGATCTTCTGTATGTATCTCCAAACTTTCTGACGAATAAATAATATCATGGTACTCACTACTCTTATGAATGGTTTTATTATGTGTTTCGTAATGTGCAAAAGTAAGGAATGTGCTGTGACGGGGAAATTTCAGCACAATGCCAGAACTAACACCATTGCAATCATAAGAATATGCTCTCCTTGTCCGTGTTGTATCGCCGCCGGTGATGGTACAATCATCTATTTTACTAACCCTTACTCCGCCCACCTTATTTCCGAATGTTTCATTTGAATAGTTCATAAGACCTGGAAAGTTATTGGACAATGGCGTGCGTTTAACGACCAGCGCTGCATCGTGGCTCTCATACTCGTATTGGGAGAACCCTCCGGTCGGGTAAGTAATCCTTTTTAACATTCCCAACATTGCCCCCTGGGCATTAGGCTCACAACCCTCTTTTACGGTTTCCACATAATTAACAGGGGAAGTATACCTGTCGTCGTTAATGTGGGTCATATCTACCGTATTAAATGTATAGCGTCCATTAAAATACCCCCAATGGTCACCGGTACAACCATTCACAGGAAAGTTGGATGGATTATCGCAGTAATACTCCATTCTATATACTTCAGGTTCTTTCCCTCGAACCTTTAATGATCGCAATAACAAAACCTGACTGGCTGTATCCACCCTGCTGCATGGATAATAATCGAGTATTGCTCTCTTCAAGGGTTTGCCAGACGGTTCCCATGCACTGATTACTGTAATGGAATCCAGTTTCTTGGTCATCGGCAAGTCTACTAACCCATGCGCATTAGATGAACCACGTTCAGGATAATATCCTTTCTCTTTCCATTTGCGGTCACTATAGTCGAATTTGATAGTGCACTTATTGTCAATATTAATGGAATTCAGTTGACATACGCGTGATATAATTCTGGTAAGATATGTCGGGTCCGCTATTACTGAAGACGAGCCTTTGTCCATACGATGAACCATGCCGTCATACAAATCTAGATCCCATGAATACCCAAAGTCATAAACACCGTTTCTCACGACATGGTAAACCTCGGCATCATTATACGAAAAGGAGACCTTACGTCCATTGGGAGCGGTTATCTGCGTGAGAAGCCATAAATTACAACCGGCTTTCATCAGGTTTGTTCCGTCCTTATTGATAGCGTCATCGTGCTCTTTTTGCCAGTAAGTCGTAAGATATGTTTCGAAGAACTTTGCAGCATCTGGCCCGTCGGTACCAAAAGTATACATATACCCGTCGCCGGTGGTTATCTCAATGATGCTGCAATAGTTATTATTGTCATCATATCTAAACCGGGATAGATTGACGCGATATTCACCATGGGGTGAATCTGTTCCAAACACATAAATAGTGTCAGGCCCCATCATGAATTTACCGGAATGACCCATAAAATTGAATGAAAAGATATCTGGGGACATCTCAACATTTTCTGAATTAATCCGATAACAATATGTCTTTTCCTTTTTATAGAAATACTTCTCCACCTGTGTAATTTGAGGGTTACTGAATATCGGAATGTTCGCAGAATTTTTTGCAGCATTCTTATAATACTCATAATACCCCCAGTAATTCCAGTAAGAACCTCCATTTCTGGGAAACGGAGAAGTGCCATCGTTATCGAATTCATCAGGAACGTCGATAATTTGTCTTGTTATCATACCCCCTGCATTTAGAAACCAGCCGAGACCCACTGAATTCGCAGGCATATTGACCATCAATCCGTTAGATGCATAACTTAAAGACACTGGAATCACGAAATCATTATCTTTGTAGGTGTATATAGGTATTGATGCCATTGCAGTTCCTGTATAAAGGTTCTGGGCATAATTTCCATATTTCATAAAACTTCCGACCCCCGGAGCCTGGATAATCTCTTCTAATCGATTTAGAGATGGTCGTGGATCAACAGAGGACTTTACCTTAATAATAGGCAGTAGAATTAAAAATCCTATAGACATTAAAATTCGTCCACTTAAGGATAAAAGAATTGAAGAGTTAATTTTTATCATAGCATACAAATATTTGGTTAGTAATCACAATTCAAATTTACTGTTCAATATGCTATTAATTATAAAAAACGGGATTAACACAATAAGGGTAACTTACTCATAACCAATCATAATACAAAACAAAAACTTAACATCAATTTTTGAGACAGAAACAATTATGTTTTAGGAGGCAGATTACTTCCGTATTAGAGTAGAATCACTCGTGATTTTGAGTACGATTGTTCATCTCTTATCTGCATATACATACTCGTTATATACCAAATAGCAGATTACCGTATTATTTTCGTACCCTGTAATGGATACGAAAATAATACGGTAATCTGCTATTAGTGGTCTTTCGCGTCATGCCAGTGCATCCAATACACTTACGGATACACGGCAAAATACCTGACTACAACTGACTCTTATATGTTTTCCCTAATCGATTGCTTTCTTGACGAAAGCCCACTTAAACCTATAACCCGTTCTCGCGCAATATCTTCAAGAAACTCTCCGGGGCCCGGCATGGCCTTCGCGTGGCGCTGCTCATGAAAGCCAGCAGCACGCGGCCCGTGTTTATCAATTGCCCGCTTTCGTTGAAAACCTCGTGGAAGAATTCGATCTTCACCGCGGGCAGTTTTTTGAGCGTAATGCGTATGGTCAGCAGGTCGTCGTAATAGGCGGGCGAGATATAGCGCATATCCACCTCGATCACCGGCATCATCACCCCCTCGGCCTCCATTTCCCGATAGGTGGTGCCGAAGGTGCGCAACATCTCCGTGCGTGCCGTTTCGTAATAAGTGACGTAGTTGGAGTGGTGCACCACCCCCATCGCGTCGGTTTCCTTATAACGGACGCGCAACTGTACCTCGCGGGTTATCATGCGGATCGGCTATTACTCGCCGGGGCTGTAGTTGGGCGCTTCGCTGGTAATGGCCACGTCGTGGGGATGGCTTTCAGCCACACCCGCACCCGTGATGCGGATGAACTGCGCCTTTTGCAGTGCGGCGATGTTAGCCGCCCCGCAGTAACCCATACCCGCGCGAAGGCCGCCTATCATCTGGTAGATGACCTCCTTGAGCGTGCCTTTGTATGGTACGCGGGCCACGATGCCCTCGGGGACGAGTTTTTTGATATCGTCCTCAACGTCCTGGAAGTAGCGGTCTTTCGAGCCCTGCTGCATAGCCTCCAGCGAGCCCATGCCGCGGTAGGACTTGAACTTACGACCGTTGTAGATGATCGTTTCGCCGGGAGATTCCTCCACGCCGGCGAACAGTCCGCCCGCCATGACAGAGTCGGCGCCGGCGGCGATGGCTTTCACCACGTCGCCCGAGTAGCGCAGTCCGCCGTCGGCGATAAGGGGCACTCCGGTTCCGCGCAGCGCCTCGGCAACGTCATATATGGCAGAGAGTTGGGGCACACCAATACCTGCGATCACGCGCGTGGTGCAGATCGAGCCGGGGCCTATGCCCACCTTCACGCCGTCTGCGCCGGCCTTTACCAGGTGGCGTGCGGCTTCGCCCGTGGCGATGTTGCCCACGACCACATCCAGGGCGGGATAGATCGCCTTGACCTCCGTGAGCAGTTTGGCCACGCCGGCAGAGTGGCCGTGGGCGGTGTCGATCACGATAGCGTCGACGTGCATCTCGTAAAGCGCGGCGATGCGGTCGAGCGAATCGCCCGTCACACCCACGCCGGCTGCCACGCGAAGGCGGCCTTTATCGTCTTTACAGGCGTTGGGGTTGGCCTGTACTTTGGTTATATCCTTATAGGTTAGCAGTCCCACCAGTTTGCCCGATGCATCCACGACCGGCAGTTTTTCGATCTTATTCTGCAACAGTATGTCCGAGGCGTGCTGAAGGTCGGGGTTGTGGGTGGTTATCAGGCGGTCGCCGGGAGTCATTATCTGCTCTATGGCGGTCGACATGTCGCGCTGGAAACGAAGGTCGCGGTTGGTCACGATACCCACCAGCGTGTTATTATCGTCGATCACAGGGATGCCGCCGATGCGGTTTTCGCGCATCAGTTGCAGGGCGTCGCCCACGGTGTTGTTCTTGTGTATGGTAATGGGGTCGTAGATCATGCCGGCCTCAGCGCGCTTGACCTTGCGGACCTGGTTGGCCTGTGCCTGGATGGGCATATTCTTGTGTATCACGCCCATGCCCCCCTGACGGGCCATGGCGATAGCCATGTCGGCCTCCGTAACCGTGTCCATCGCCGCCGAAATGATGGGCGTATTGAGGACTATGTTGCGCGAAAAACGCGACGAAATATCTACCGAGCGGGGCAAAACCTCCGAATACGCGGGCACGAGCAGGACGTCGTCAAATGTAAGACCTTCCTGCACGATTCTATCCTGGGCAAAAGACATGGTATGAGTTTTTAGATTTCGGCAAAATTACTACTTTTTGCCGAAATCCCCGACCTCTCAGTCGTTTTTTTTTTGCAAAAATTATTATCGTATCTTTGCGCACACACCAACACCTGCATGCCTATGAAGAAAAACACGTAATCCACCCCTATCCATTCCGCCGGACGGCTTCCGATGCGAAGCGTTAAGGCGCAGACATAAAAAGCGTTAGCTTTAATTCTTGCTTATTGAAACTTCGACACTTTCAAAGCACAACAAGAGTAAAGCGTAAACGCTCACGTTACGACGTGGGCTTTACTCTATTATTTGTTGTGCAAGGTAGTCGAAGACCTCAATAAGCAGATAAAGGTATTGTCCCACGTTTTTTATGTCCCTGATTTTAAAACATCCCGCCCAGGGACAGGCAAAACAAAACAAACCAAATACACATGAAACGATTTTTAAGTATCCTTACTATCATAGGAATAACCACCTTACTCAACTCTTGCGGTGCGATAAAACCAAGCACCTTTATACAAGCCACAGACGGCGGCACTTGGAGCACCATTCAGATCAGAGACGATTTAACATACGAAAAAGCATGGAATGAAGTGCTCGATGTGATCGCCAGGCGATTCGAGATGGATATGATCTCTAAAGACGGAGGTTATGCCCGCAGCCAATGGAACTACACATGGAATCTCAAGGGAAAGTACATGACCACGTATCGGGTCAGGGTCGTGTATAAATTTTCCGCAGACCGTACGAGGGTGGAAATTAAAACCGAAGCGGAGTTCGGAGGTGAACCCCGTTGGATAAAAGGATACGACACCCGGCTATTATCGACGATAAAACAGGATGTAATGGGTGTGGTCAGCAGAACAACGCTCTAATCCGAAAATGGCGGGGTGAAGAAATCTTCACCCCGCCTTATTTCAAATTTCTTCAGAATTCAACGATGCACTCCCCCGCGACGGGAGGATGCAGTGCGATCCCCCGGTCGGGCGTTATCTCCAACCTGACGTCTGCAACGAAGGTTTCATGCGAGGGAATACATCCTGTGTTATAGATCTTTACGGAATATTTTCCCGGTGAGGGCAGCAGTTTCGGCTGTGGCAGCGGCTCCCCGGCGCGCACGGTCAGGAAGTAGCGGTAGCCGAGCAGTTGCGCCGCGCGATCCATCGCTCCCTCACGCACCAGGCGGCGAATGACGGTCGAGCTGACCTTATGGTTTTCCACGTCCTGTTCGCAGATTTCATGTATCGTGAAACCGTATTGCGCATGCATGCGTTGCAGCAAATCCAAACTACCTTCATGGCCCCGTCCGAAATGGTGGTCATACCCCAGCACCAGGTGGCGTACCCCTACCCTTCCGACCAGGTAGTCGCGCACGAATTCGAGCGGCCCGATGCGACTGAATTCCACCGTGAACGGCACCACGACCATGTTATCGACGCCCAGCGACCGGATTAGCAACGCTTTCTCTTCAAGCGTATTGAGCAACGCGACGGGTTCGCCGCGGTTTCCCAGCACCTCGCGCGGATGCGGGTCGAAGGTTATCACCACGCTCTCGCCGCCCGTTTCGCGCGCCAGGGCGACGACGCGCCCCAACAGTTCGCGGTGTCCGCGGTGCACTCCATCGAAAGAGCCGATAGTGACCACCGGGCGCACGAACGCAGGTAGGGCGCCGAAGCCTTCGAACACTCTCATATCAGGAATCTTCACCCTCCTTGACGAAGTAGGCCACTTTTTCGAGGATGGTGGTTATATCGTAGTTCTCGACCACGATCCCGCGGGGAAAATTGAGCGGGACAGAGGTGAAATTGAGCACACCCTTGATGCCGGCATTGATGATCGGCACGACCAGCTCGGCAGCCACATCGGTGGGTGAGGACAATATGATTATGTTGATATCATGGCGCGAGACCATATCCTCGAAATCATCCATGTGGTAGCACGGTATCTCGTCGATCAGGGTGCCGACTTTGGCCGGGTCGACATCGAAGGAAGCCACTATACGAAGTTTCAACCCCTTGGAATTAAAATACTTGGTCAGGGCCTGTCCCAGGTGTCCCATACCGATCACGGCGATATTCATCGGCTGCGGACCGTCCAGTATGGACGATATGAAGTCGATGAGCACCTGCACGTCATAGCCCTTTTTCGTATCGGAAGAGAAGCCGATAAGCATCAGATCGCGGCGCACCTGCACCGCCGTAATGCCGTGTATTCCCGCCAGCACGTGCGAGAAAATGTGCGTTATACCCCGCTCGTTGCAGGATAGCAGCGTGCGGCGGTATTCGCTCAGTCGCTCGATGGTCTTTTCGGGAATGTTATTGATGGTGGCCATAGTAATCGGGAAGGTTCGCCGGACAAATATAGTAAATTTGGCGTACCTTTGCGAAAATCTGCAAATCAACGATGATCAAGGCGATAATTTTCGACATGGACGGCGTGCTGGTCGACAACCGCGACGTGCATGAACAGGCTTTCCGCGTTTTCGCTTCGCGTTTGGGCTACACGATCGATGAAGAGGTGTTCAAGCGCATGTCGGGGCGGGGCAACGAGGAGATAATACCCGAAATCATGCCGCGCGAGGCACTCGAAGAGTACTCGGTGGAGAGCCTGGCGCAGATGAAAGAGGAGGTCTACCGCGAGATATTCACCGAAACGATCACCCCCACCCCGGGGCTGCTGCCGTTCATGGATGAGATACGCCGGCGCGGCTACAAAACCGCGATAGGCTCGTCGGGCATCCTGGCCAACGTGCGCTTCGTGATAGAGAAATGCGGCATCGCCGACAAGTTCGACGTTGTAGTGCACGGCGGCATGGTCGAGCGCTGCAAGCCCTGGCCGGACATTTACGTATTGGTGTGCCGGATGCTGGGACTCGCCCCGGCGGAGTGCCTGGTGATCGAGGACGCCCCGGCTGGGATCGAGGCAGCACGCCTGACAGGGACGCATATCGCCGCGCTGGCGACCACATTCCCGCGCGAGAGGCTTCTTGAGGAGCGGACCGACCTGCTGCTGGACAACTTCCTGGATTTCGACCCGGACATGATCGCCGGGATCGAATAGTTATTTCACCTCTATCGTATAATCCCCGCCGTACTGGACCAGCGGCCACACCGTGTTGACGTGTGCGGCGTTGCGGTTGGCCTGTTCGAAATTATACTTCACCTGCAACAGTTGCACGGTCGAGTAGTTGAGCGCCCTCTCCAGCGACGAGGTGTGTCCTTCACGCCCGTAAGTGCCTACGAAAAGTTTCATCGCGTCATAGCCGCGATAGGAGTAGAGCGAGGGCAGCGACCCGAAATCGGCGGCATACCTCTTATTGAAATCCATCACCCTCTGGTCGCTGCGGTCGGCGTGGTATGAGGTGACGTAGCAGAGATTGAGCTTAAAGAACAGCGTGCGGTCGATATTCACGAACCGCTGCCAGCGCGAATTGCCGACCACCGTCACCGGTGCTGCTTGTTGTCCGCGGGTCACCAGGCTGCTGCGCGCCGAGCTGATGCGTGCCAGTATATTGTCGACCGCGTATTCGTCTTTTGCCAGCACCACGGCCACGCATTCGCGGTCGCTGCGCAGACTCTCTTCGAGGACCGCGGCGTCGCGCGGGAAAACGAGCCTTCGCGCCCCGGCGGGCAGCAGCGGGGCGATCTCCTGCTCGAATTCAGCGTCGTTCGCGGCGCCGGAGATCACCAACACGTTCTTATGCGTGGCGAGCAGCGGCTTTATCTTATCGTATTTAGCCGCGGGGTCGGGCGAAAGCTGGAACACCATCCCTCCCTGGTCGCTTTCGAGTTGCGCGAGGGGCGAAACGACCGGCACGCGGTTCCTGCGGGCGAAATCCGCCACGGGAGCCATGACATCTTCGTAGACCGGGCCGATAATAAGGTCTGGGGCAAATCCAGGCGCAGAGACGATAGATGAGGCCGCAGATTCAGAGCGCTGCGTGTCATAGAGGTCGATCTCGAGCGAAATGCCCTGCGCTTTAAGCTCGGCGGCTGCCATCAGCGCGCCCTGGTAAAAATCTAGGAAGTTGACCCCGGCGGCGCTGTTCTGCAGTGGCAGCATCAGGGCCACTTTCATCACCCCGCCGTCAAACGGTTTGGGCTCATTGCGTGCGGGGGCGGGGCTGAAAATGTCGTCGAAAAAACCGTCCCGGTGGGTCTGCGCGGCGGGTTGTTCGACAGTCGGTTTAACAGGCTCGGGCGCTTGCGCCTTGGCGGGTATGCGTAGCATCGATCCGGCTTTGATGCTCGTCGCGTCGATGCCGTTGGCGTGCATTACCTCGTATTGCGTCACGTCATACTTGCGTGAGATCGAGTATATAGTTTCGCCCGGCTGCACCACGTGGAATATGTCGCCGTCCGAAACCGAGGTCAGTTTGGCGGCATATTCGTCCCATTGGCGTGATATCTGCTTGTCGTCCAGATCGCCCAGCCCCGTCTTGCGGATATTGAGCACCTGCCCCACGGAGAGTTGCGTGGGGTCTGCGCCAGGATTGTCCTCGATGAGCACAGGCACGGAAAGGCCGTAGAGTTTAGAAATGGAATATGCCGTCTCGCCGCGGCGCACGGTGTGCTGTTCGAATTTGCGCGAAAGCTGCTTCTGGGTCAGTTGTTTGGGCTGGTCGAGCACGGGGATCTTGAGCACCTGCTCCTCGCGGATGCCGTCCGCCGCCTGGGGGTTGTCCTTTACTATGTCGCCCTGGGTTACGCCGTACAGGCGCGAGAGCGAATAGAGTGTTTCGCCCTTTTTGACCGTGTGCACGTAGTACTGGATGCCGCCTATGTTGACCATGCTCTGCGAACGCGCCTGGCGCAACAGTGCGACCTGCGCGGCGAGGGGCTGGGCGCTAAAAAGCAGCAATGCGCCTATGGCGCACGCGCTTATTACTTTATACGAAAACTTCGATGGCAAAATCATTGGTTTTTTGTCGCCCTGAGGCGTATCTCGGTGATAACTTTTTTTGTGTAGGCGGGAAAATCGCCGTCCATCATCCACGTGTAGTAGCTCGGTTCGTCGCGGAATACGTCGGCCACCGGGCGGCCTTTGTGCTTGCCGAAGTTGAACACCTCGACGTCCTTGTCGTTATACACGATGCGCCCCGCGTAATCCACCGTACGGTCGCGCTCGGAAAACCCGGCCAGGAAATCCACGTCGTTCTTCAGGTCGTCATAGCGGTCCAACTGCGAACAGAGCACCTCGTAGGTGGCCAGCGTGTCGGCCTCAGCAGAGTGTGCGCCCTCCAGGTCCTTGTCGCAGTAGAATTTATATGCCGCCACCAGCGTGCGCTGCTCCTTCATGTGGAAGATATTCTGCACGTCGACCATCTTGCGTTTCTTGAGGTCCACGTCCACCCCGGCGCGCAGGAATTCCTCGGCCAGGACCGGAATGTCGAAGCGGTTTGAATTATATCCGCCCAGATCGCACCCCTCGATGAAGGCCGCCAGCGAACGGGCTATCTGCGCGAAGGCGGGGCTATCCTTAACGTCCTCGTCGGTGATATGGTGCACAGCCGTAGCCGCCGGGGGAATGGGCATCCCGGGGTTGATGCGGCGCGTCTTGACGTCGCGGCTGCCGTCCGGGAAGACCTTGAGCAGCGACAGTTCGACGATACGGTCCTTGGACGGATCGACGCCGGTGGTCTCCAGGTCGAGGAAGACGATAGGATTGCGCAGGGCGAGTTCCATCGGGGCGCTATGCGTTTATCATCATGGGCATGAGCAGCATCAGCACTTCGCTGGGCTGTTTGTCGTCATAGATAGGCTTGAACACGCCAGCGCGGGTCGAATCAGCCAACTCGACCAGCACGCTGGGCGTTTCTGTGTGGGCGAGGATCTCCACCAGGAAGGTCGACTTGAAACCTATGGCGATATCACTCCCTTCGTAGTTGCAGCTGAGCGACTCGTTGGCCGACACCGAGAAATCGAGGTCCTGCGCGGTAAGGGTGATCTTTCCGGCGGAGATTTCAAGTTTGATAAGGTTGGTCGCCTGATTCGAGCAGACAGCCACGCGGCGTATGCCGTTGAGCAACTCAAGCCTGTCCACGATAACCTTATTGGGGTTGGCCGCCGGGATCACGGCGTTGTAGTTGGGATAGTTGCCCTCGATCAGGCGGCACACCACTTTATAGTTCTTCAGGGTGAACAGCACGTTCTTCGAGTCGAATTCGACCTTGATCTCGCCCGACTCTTTGGGCAGCACCGTGCGCAGCATGTTGGCTGGTTTCTTGGGCAGGATGAATGCCGCCGAGACCTCGCCGTTGTCGGCCTGGGCCATATATTTCACCAGTTTATGGGCGTCCGTGGCCACAAAGGTGCAGCCTTTGGGCTCGATATTTACGTAGATGCCGTTCATCACGGGGCGCAGTTCGTCGTCCGCCGTGGCGAAGATCGTCTTATTCAGGCCGCCGAGCAGAGTGTCCACGTCGAAGGAGAGCTCGGTCTTGCTCTCCTCGAATTCGGGCAACGCGGGGTAGCTCAGTCCTGAAATGCCGGGCAGGGCCAGCGACCCGCTCTTCCATTTGATATGTATCTCCCAGGTGGTCTGGTCGGCTTCGATAGTAAGGGGCTGCTCTGAAAACTCCTTGAGCGAGTCGAGCATCAGTTTGGCGGGGGCGGCGATAAGCCCTTCGGCCTCGATGCTCTCGACCTTGAGGCTTCCCACCAGGGTGGTTTCCAGGTCGGATGCGGTCACCTTGAGGGCGCCGTCGCGAAGGTCGAAAAGGAAATAATCGAGGATGGGTAATGTGTTTTTACTGCTGATAACCTTGCCTGTGGTCTGGAGCAGCGAAAGCAGAGCCGAGCTCGATACTACGAATTTCATATTTTTATAATTTGTAAGATTTCTTGCTTTGAACCCTCAAAGGTAGTTATTTTATCGCAACACCGCCAACTTATCGAGGGCCATTATTATCATTTTTTCAACAAACGGCTTATAATCCGTATCGGCCTGTCCGGCGGCGCGCTGGGCGATTATCGTGCAGAGCGTGGCGGCGCGGTGCCCCATAAGCAGCGCAAGTCCCGCCAGCGCCGAGCCTTCCATCTCGAAGTTGGTCACCCGGCGTCCACCGTAGTCGAACGAGGCGAGTTTTTCATTCAGCAGCGGGTCGGCGGGCGAGAGGCGCACGGCGCGTCCCTGGGGGCCGTAGAACCCTGGCGCGGAAACGGTGATCCCCTCAACGGTCGAATCCCTGAAAGCCTCGGCCAGCGCGGGGTCGGCATCGACGAAATATGGCCTGGGACAGAGCGGGTTCCATTCCGTGTGCTCAACGAATTCTTTCTCTATCTCCAGATCGCAAACCCCGTCGCGCCCGGCGTAGTAATTAAGCAGCCCGTCGAAGCCGAGCGAGGTGCGCGAGAAAAGGAACGTGCCGATCGGCAGGTCGGGCTGTATCGCCCCCGAGGTACCCAGCCTGAGCAGGGTCAGCCTGCGCAAGGTGTCGCGCTCGGTGCGCGTGGCGAAATCGACATTGGCCAGCGCATCGAGCTCGGTGACCACTATATCTATATTGTCGGTGCCTATGCCGGTCGAAAGCACGGTCATGCGGCGGCCTTTATATGTGCCTGTCACGGTGACGAATTCACGGTTTTCGACTCTGACTTCGACCGTTTCGAAATTCGCGGCGACCGTATCCACGCGGCCCGGATCGCCCACCAGGATAACCGTGTCGGCAAGGTTATGCGGATGCAGGTGGAGGTGGAATATCGAGCCGTCATCGTTAATTATCAGCTCCGAGCGAGGGATCACACGTTTATTCATAACTGAAATATTTTAGGCGAAAGTACTCTATTTTTAATATAAAATTCGTTATTTTGCATTAAATTTCATCCGACATGACCCTGATAAAATCCATATCCGGAATACGCGGTACGATAGGCGGGACGCCGGGCGACAACCTCACTCCCATCGACGTGGTGCGGTTCACATCCGCCTATGTGCGTCTGCTGCGCGAACTCTACCCTGCAAAAACCAGGCCCGTTGTAGTCGTGGGACGCGACGCGCGCATGTCGGGCCCGATGGTCTCTTCGCTGGTCGAGGGTACGCTGGCCGGATGCGGCGCCGACGTTATCAACGTCGGGCTGTGCACCACCCCCGGCGTGGAGATGGCCGTGACGGCGCATGGCGCGGATGGCGGCATAATACTGACCGCCAGCCATAACCCCGCGCAATGGAACGCGCTGAAACTGCTCAACGCAAAGGGCGAATTCCTCAGCGCGGCGCTGGGCGCACGCCTGTTGGAGTTGACCGAAAAAGAGGATTTTTCATTCCCAACGATAGAGCACATCGGCACGATAGGCGCCGTGGAGGATTTCAACGAGGAGCATATCGACGCCGTACTCGCCCAACCGCTGGTCGACGTGGCGGCGGTCAAAGCGCGCAAATTCAAAGTGGCGGTAGATGCCGTCAACTCGATAGGCGGGACGGTGATCCCCGCCCTGCTGCGCCGCATGGGCGTCGAGGTGGTCGAGCTTTACTGCACCCCAGACGGACGCTTCCCTCACAACCCCGAGCCGCTGCCAGAGAACCTCAGGGAGATCTCGGCCCTGGTGGTAAAAGAGAGTGCCGACCTGGGCGTGGTGGTCGACCCGGACGTAGATCGGCTGGCGCTGGTGTGCGAGAACGGCGCCATGTTCGGCGAAGAGTACACGCTGGTCGCCGTGGCGGACTACGTACTGTCGAAAACTCCCGGCAACACCGTGTCCAACCTCTCCTCGACGCGCGCCCTGCGCGATGTGACCGAGAGGCACGGCGGGACATACTCAGCCGCGGCGGTGGGCGAGGTCAACGTGGTCGAGAAGATGAAAGAGGTCGGCGCCGTGATCGGCGGCGAGGGCAACGGGGGGGTCATCTACCCCGCCCTGCACTATGGCCGCGACGCGCTGATGGGCGTTGCGCTGCTGCTCACCCACCTGGCGCACAAGGGCTGCACGGCTTCTGAGCTGCGCGCCTCCTACCCCAACTATTTCATTTCCAAGAATAAGATCGAGCTTACGCCAGACATCGACGTTGACCGTCTGCTGGAGGGCATGAAGCGCAAATACTCTTCCGAGCGGGTCAACGACATAGACGGCGTGAAGATAGACTTCCCGACCGAGTGGGTGCACCTGCGTAAATCCAACACCGAGCCGATCATCCGCATTTACAGCGAGAGCCGCGACGAGGCCGCCGCGGACGCACTCGCCAAGAAGATAATAGCAGACATAAAGTCGCTGATATAATGAAAAAAGCCCTCGATTACGCAGCCCGGAACCACAGCCGCTTCGAAAGCGAACTGTTCGAGCTGCTACGCATACCTTCGGTGAGCCCGGGCAACGCGCACGGCTCCGACATGGCAGCCTGTGCATCATGGCTGCGCGACAAACTGCTGGCTGCCGGTGCGGACAAGGCAGAAGTGATGGCCACCACGGGCAACCCGGTCGTGTGGGGCGAAAAGATAACAGATCCCGCCAGGCCCACCGTGCTGGTCTACGGCCACTACGACGTGATGCCCGCCGAGCCCCTGGACGAGTGGCGCACCGACCCCTTCGAGCCGGTCATCAAAGAGGGGCGCATCTGGGCGCGCGGCGCGAATGACGACAAGGGGCAGCTGTTCATGCACCTGAAGGCTTTCGAAGCCATGGCCGCCACGGGCGAAGTGCCATGCAACGTGCGCTTTATGCTCGAAGGCGAGGAGGAGATCGGGTCACCGGCCCTGACCGCCTGGTGTGCCGAGAACAAGGAGCTTCTTAAAGCCGATATCATACTGGTGTCGGACACGAGTATGCTTTCGATGGATATACCCTCGATAACCTGCGGGTTGCGCGGGCTGTGTTACATGCAGGTAGAGGTCGACGCCCCCTCGCACGACCTACACTCGGGGCACTTCGGCGGTGCGGTGGCCAACCCCTGCAACGTGCTCGCAAAGATGATAGGCGAACTCGTGGACGAGCGCGGACGCATCACGATCCCGGGTTTCTATGACGGGGTGCGCGAGTTGACCACGGAAGAGAGGGCGGCCTTTAACAGCGCGCCGTTCGACGAGGCCAAATTCGTCGCGGTGAGCGGCGTCCCCTGCGCCACGGGCGAGGAGGGCTATACGGTCCCCGAGCGCACCGGCGTGCGTCCGTCGCTGGACGTTAACGGCATCTGGGGCGGATACACCGCCGAAGGCACCAAGACGATAATCCCCGCACGCGCGCATGCCAAGATCTCGATGCGCCTGGTCCCCGGGCAAGACCCGGCACATATCGCGGAGCTGTTCGAAAAACACTTCGTAAGCATCGCGCCCAAAAGCGTGCGCGTGAAGGCGAAATACCTCCACGGCGGGATGCCATACGTCTGTCCGCCGGACATTCCGGCCTATAAAGCCGCTGAGAAGGCACTGACGGCCACATTCGGCCATGCACCCGTGCCGTTCTACACCGGCGGCAGCATACCGGTCATCAGCACTTTCGAAAAGGTGCTGGGCACAAAGACGATACTTATGGGCTTCGGGCTCGAAAGCGACGCCATACACTCGCCAAACGAGAGTTTCGCCCTGGATTGCTTCTACCGGGGCATAGATTCGATAATACGTTTCCACCACGAATTTTCCAAGCAATGAAAAAACTGATCACCCTTCTCGCCCTGGGTATCGCCTCGATGGGGGCGGCGCGGGCACAGCAATACGACAGCCTGAAAAACTTCCTGGGCGAAAGCCCCGCCCGGTACAAAGGGCAGGTTATCTACGTAAAACACAGCGAAGATGCGCGCGCCAACAACGGCTACCGCAACTTCGCCCTGAAAGCCAACTTCGACCTGGGGGCCAACGGACGCAACGTCTTCCGCTCGGTGCCCAGCAAAATGCCCATGCTCTACGTTTCCAACTACGTGCGCATGGCGGGCAAATATTTCAAGGTCACCGACGTGGTGGTCAACACCGAAAAGGACGCGGCACGCGGCGGGTTGACCCACTTCCTCGAACTTATCGACCTGCAGACCAACGAAACGTGCTATATGTGCTACAACGCACAGAATTCTGACTGCATGAAGGACGTAATCGTGGCTGGTCATTACGAAAAGATGCGGAGCCTGTGCATCGGGCGCACCTATATCTACACCGGCAAGGAGGGCAGCTCGGCGCGTCCGAAAGGCTACGGCGGGCTCCTGGACGCCAACGGTTCGGGGCAGCGCAAAGATATAAAAGAGAATACCGAATGGAAGTGCGTCGATGTGGCCATCGAGGACGGCGACCAGTACCAATTCATCGCCATACTGGAGAATCCCTCGCTCGGTCGCGTCTACACCCTGGCCAAGGACCTGACCAACACCGCGGACCGCAACGCCAAATTCAAGACCTGGGCCGACATCGAAGGCGCAGAGCAGAAAGCGCGCGAAGAGGCCGAGGCGATGCGCACGGCCAACGCCGCGAGGCTGCAGGAGGCTATCGCCAAATTCGGCGAAAAGACGGGCACGATGCTTGCCAAAGGCGAATTGCAGGAAGGCATGACGCGAGAGCAGTGCCGTTGGGCCTTCGGTGCGCCGTTCAACATCTACTCGCTCAGCGAGGGTGGCGATCGGATCGAGCATTGGGATTACACCAACGGCCTGAACCTCTATTTCCGCAACGACAAGCTCATACGCCACACCATGGGCGGCTCATACAAAGACGACCGTAAATACCAGCACAATTCGGCTGACAATATTAAATAGACCATGAAAAAACTCATCGTACTTTTAGCTGCCGCCGCCATGTGCGCATGCGTGCAGAACGCCACGAAAAACCAGGCGGCAGAGCTGCCCGATCCCGCAGCCCCCGTGGCTCTGGAGATCAACCCTGAGACATTGACCGCCACATTCGAAGGCAAACTCGACAGCCTGACCGACGCGCGCACCTACACCATCGAGGCCCGTGCAGGGCAGAAGCTCTGCGTTGAATTGACCGTGGCCGAAGAACCGGCCAACGTGCGCATCAACCAGATCATCGCGCCCTCGGGCGCAGCCGACGGCCCTTTCGGCAAGTCGATAGAGTATGACATCACCGAAGACGGCACGTGGAGCATCATCGTGGCCGAAAGCCTGATGGTCGGCGAAGAGTACACCGGTCCCTTCGTTATCTCGGCGACGCTGAAATAACCCGGGCAGACCCTTTTAGGCCAGGGCCGGCGAATTACCGCGTGTAATTCGCCGGCCTTTCTGATTATTTTATTAAATTTGCGATTATTAGACCATCAACGATGCAGCAGCCAAATAAATACACATATAAAATAGCGGCGCGTGAGCTCGACTTTGCCCGCCGCCCCACCCTCGCGGCGATCATAGACCACGTACTCACGGCGGCGGGCGACGACGCAGACCGCAACGGTTTCGGGGTGCGCAACCTCGAAGGCAACAACTGGTCATGGGTGCTCTCGCGATTCTGCATGGATATAATCGAATACCCGGCGGCCTATTCCGAGCTCGAAGTGACCACCTGGGTAAGTGAGATCGGACGGCTGATGACCACCCGTAACTTCACCGTCACCGACGGCAACGGCAAACCCCTGCTGTCGGCCATCAGCAACTGGGCGATGATCGACATGACCACGCGCAAAGCCGTCGACCTGAGCGCCAAGCCCGAATACGCGGACTATATCTGCACCCTCCCCTCGCCGACAGCCATGCCCGCGAGGCTGGGCGCTCTGACCTGCCCGAGCGCCACAACACACCGCGTAGCGTACAGCGACCTGGATTTCAACCGCCACACCAACACCATACGCTACATCGAGCTTATGGCCGACCTGCTGCCGCTCGAATCGCATGAAAGCCTTACGCCAAGCCGCATAGACATGAATTTCCTGCACGAGTCGCGCTACGGCGATACGCTGAGCGTCGCAGCGGAGATCGCCGACGAGGCTTGCTTCGAGATACGCAACCAGGACGCGGTGAGCATCTGCCGCACCAGGATACAATTCACACCGCGCAAAGCATGAAGAAAATAGTAATACTCGGTCCGGCCTACCCCTACCGCGGGGGCCTCGCCTCGATAATGGAAACGATGGCGCGCACGTTCATCGCCCGCGGCGCCCAGGTCAAGATCCTCACATTCACGGTACAATATCCCGATTTCCTGTTCCCGGGCGCAAGCCAGTATTCCGAGTCGGCAGCCCCGGACGACCTGGACATCGAACGCTGCGTGAACACGGTCGATCCCCTGAATTGGATCGAGGTCGGCAACCGGCTGCGCAGGGAGGCCCCGGATATGGTATTCATGAAGTTCTGGACGCCCTTCATGGGCCCGTGCCTGGGCACTATCGCACGCATCGCGCGCAGCAACCGCCACACCAAAGTGCTGGTGCAACTCGATAACGTCACCCCGCACGAGCACTACATAACCGACCGGCCAATGGCGAGTTACTTCCTGCACAGCGTCGACGGTTTTATCTACATGTCAGAGCAGGTGCGCCACGAGTTGGAGAGTTTCGTGCGCAAAAAACCGGCGCTTTTCTCGCCCCACCCCCTGTTCAGCAACTTCGGCGAGAGAATCCACCGCAAAGAGGCGTGCGAACACCTCGCACTCGACCCGGAATATTCGTATTCGCTCTTTTTCGGGCTTATACGCGACTACAAAGGGCTCGATTTGCTGCTGGACGCGTGGGCGCAACTCAAAAGCGAAGGCAAAACGGCCAAGCAACGCCTTATCATCGCCGGCGAGTTCTATAACAACAAGGGCAAGTACCTCGACCAGATCAGCGCGCTGGGCCTGATCGACGACATAGTCATGCACGACTACTTTATCCGCGACGACCAGGTACGCTATTTCTTTTCGGCGGCGGATTGCCTGATACAGCCCTACCACAGCGCCACACAAAGCGGCGTTACGCAGATCGCATACCATTTCGAACTGCCGATGATCGTCACCCGCGTCGGTGGATTGTCCGAGATCGTGCCAGACGGCGTGGTGGGTTATGTGTGCGACGCCACCGCCCCGAGCCTGGCGCACGCCATCTCGCGTCTGCGCGAGCCGGGTGTCATGGAGCGTTTCTCGGCGAATATGCGCACAGAGAAGAAGCGTTTCAGCTGGGAGGCGATGGCAGAAAAGACCGAAGAGCTCTACCGCCTCACGATGCAGAAAAAGCGATGACACGCCGCGAATTCATCCGCAGCGCCACTTCAGCACTCACTCCACGCTATGGCTGCCGCGAGGCGGAAGCGATAGCCCGCCTGGTGGGGGAAACTCTCTCCGGGGTGACGCGCGAGGCTCTGGCGCTCGATCCAGACGTTGCAATAGATGCCTTACAGGCAGCCCAGGATGCGGTAGGTCGCATCGCGGCTGGCGAACCGGCGCAATATGTGCTCGGCGTGGCGTGGTTCGCCGGGCGGCAATTCACCGTCGGTAAAGGCGTGCTGATCCCCCGTCCCGAAACTGAGGAGTTGGTGGCGTGGATCGCCTCTTCGCACGACGGCGGACGGATTCTGGACATAGGCACCGGCAGCGGGGCGATAGCCGTAACGCTCGCGCTGGATATGCCCGGGGCCCTGGTCGACGCGGTGGATATTTCGCCCGAAGCGCTCGCCACGGCGGCACACAACGCCTCGACGCTCGGGGCACGGGTCGATTTCGCACGATGCGACATACTTAATGAATTTCCCGGTACGCAGTACGACATTATAGTGTCCAACCCGCCCTAGATCCCCTTTGGGGAAATGCCCTCGATGGCCGCGCACGTCATCGACCACGAACCGCATACGGCGCTGTTCGTTCCCGACGGGGATCCCCTGCTGTTCTACCGCGCCATAGCCCGCAAAGGCAACTGCGGGTGGCTCTACTTCGAAGTGCACGAATCGCATGCGGAAGAGGTGTGCGCCATGCTTGCAGAAGAGGGGTTCGTGGGGATAGAATTGCGCCGCGACCTTAACGGGCGCGAGCGCATGGTGCGGGCCCGCAAAACCCCGAAAGCATGAAACGCCAGGACAAGACACCTGAACAGGCCCTTCAAAGCCTGATGGCGCTCTGCGCCAAGGCCGAGCGGTCGGGCGGCGACGCGCGACGGCTGATGGCGCGCTGGGGCGTCGATCCGGCGGCCAGGGACGCGATACTGGAAAAACTGATCCGCGGACGCTTCATCGACGATGCACGCTACGCCGCGGCCTACGTGCGCGAGAAATCGTCGCTCTCCGGCTGGGGAGTGCATAAGATCCGCGCCGGGCTGGCCGCCAAGGGAGTCGCCCGCGAGGTAACGGAACAGGCCCTGACACAGATAGCGCCCGAAAAGGCCGCGGATAAACTCGAAGAACTGCTAACGCGAAAGGCGCGCACCACGCGCGGGGCGACCCCCTGGGAGGTGCGCAGCAAGCTGGTCCGCTACGGCCTTTCGCGCGGCTTCGACTATCCGGCGGTGGCCGAGGCTGTCGAAAGGCTCATCAAAGCAGAAGATCCCGAATGAAACGATACCTTATAATATATGCGCTGCTGTGCTGCGGCGCGGCCCTTGGCCAACACACGTCCAAAAGCAACCAAAGTTACTACGACATGCCTATGGACATACCGCCCCTGCTGGCCGGCGGTTTCGCCGAATTCCGCACCGGGCACTTCCATTCGGGCATCGACTTCCGCACCCAGGCGCATGAAGGAGTGCCGGTAAGGGCGGTCGCCGACGGCACCCTGTCGAGGATCGCCTACGCGGCGTCTGGTTACGGGCGGGTGCTTTATATCGACCATCCCAACGGTACGACCTCGGTATACGCACACCTGCAACGCTTTACGCCGGCATTGGAAAAGTGGTTCGATGACAGGCGTTACGAATCGCAGGAAGACCAGATAGACCTGCGGGCGCCGGCGGGGAAATTCACATTCCGGCAGGGCGAGTTGATCGGCTACTCGGGGAATTCGGGCGGATCGAGCGGTCCGCACTTGCATTTCGAAATACGGGACACGCCGACCCAGGAACCGCTCAATCCGCTTGCAGTATGCGGATTAAGGATCACTGACGATCTGCCGCCCGTCATCCACAAACTCTATTACATCCGCGTGGACACGCTGATCGGTGTGCCGGTGAGCTCCGGACCGCTTGCCATCCCGGTGCATGATCTGGGCGGCGGGCGCTACTCCGCCGATACGGTGGGCGTAGGGCGCAGCGGATATTTCGTGATCGGGGCGCTCGACTACATGAACGGCACTCAAAACCGAATGGGGATCTATTCCGTCAGGGAAAGCATCGACTCCCGGGAGGTTTTCACCCTGGTGCGCGACAGGTTCGCTTTCTCCGACACGCGGTATATCAACTCCGTGGGACACTACACCCTCAACCGCGGCACGCCGCTGGAGATGATCCGCCTTGCCGTGCAGCAGGGTAACCGCATACCGATGTGCAAGGCCGTGGGCCGGGGCGCCGTGCTGCTTGACGACACGCTGCCGCACCGCATAACGGTCGCGCTGGCCGATGAGCGCGGGAACCGGGCGAGTATCGAATTCTGCGCCGTGCGACGCACTTCGCCACCTCCGGCGATGCCGGACGCACCCGTGCGCATCGTGCGCACCGACAAACAATTCATATACTCCGATGCCGCAGCCGGGATAACCGTCCCCGCGGGAGTCCTCTATGAACCTGCGTTTTACACCCAGCGCATCGACACCGCCGCCACCAAACGGCGCGCATACTCGCCCGTGGTCAGTTTCCATTCCGGGGATGTGCCCATGCACGGTTACGCGACTATATGGCTGCGCGCACAACTGCCGGAGCACCTGTGCGCGCATGCGTGCCTGGCACGTGTGGGACGCGGCGGGGCGCTCTCAGCCGTAGAGGCCAAATGGCT
Source organism: Rikenellaceae bacterium (assembly GCA_031550615.1). Lineage (GTDB taxonomy): Bacteria > Bacteroidota > Bacteroidia > Bacteroidales > Rikenellaceae > JAVBOW01. Next base: position 26,987 of record JAVBOL010000003.1, read on the forward strand.
CGACGGGCAGCGCCTGAGCGCACGCGTGCGCGAGTTCGGAAGTTACTGCGTCTGCGTGGACACCGTGCAGCCGCTGCTCACGCCCCGTTTCAACCCCGCGCGTCCACAAACCGGCAAAAACAGGTTGGAATTCACCGTCAGCGACGATTTTTCGGGCGTATGCAGCTACAAGGCCACCATCGACGGACGTTGGGCGCTGCTGGAATACGATCCGAAGAACCGCCTGTTGACCCATCCGGTCGACACGCGGCGTTTCGGCGAGGGCAGCCACAGTATGAGCGTCGAGGTAACTGACCGGACAGGCAACCGCACGGTGTGGAGCGGCGGTTTCAGCAATTAAATGTAATAATGGCGCAAAAAGATCGGGGGCCGCAACGTTGCGGCCCCCGATCTTTTTAAAAGTCCACGAGGACTTTACCTGTCATCTCCCCTGGGCGTTCGACGCCCATCATATCGAGAACAGTTGGGGCCACGTCCGCCAGCACGCCGTCGTGCGCCTTTTTAACGCGGTCTGAAACCACGATCAGCGGCACGGGGTTAAGCGAGTGCGCAGTGTTGGGGCTGCCGTCTTCATTCAGCGCGTGGTCGGCGTTGCCGTGGTCGGCGATTATCACCACCTCGTAGCCGTTGCGTTTGGCGGCCTCGACGACCTGCTCCACGCACTTGTCCACGGTCTGCACGGCCTTCACGATAGCTTCGTAAACGCCCGTATGACCCACCATGTCGCCGTTGGCGAAATTAAGGGCTATGAAATCGAACTTTTTCGTATCGAGTGCGGCGGCCAGTTTGTCGGCCACCTCGGGGGCGCTCATCTCGGGCTTGAGGTCATATGTGGCGACCTTGGGCGAAGGCACCAGGATGCGCTCCTCACCGGCGAATTCGGCCTCGCGCCCGCCGTTCATAAAGAACGTTACGTGGGCGTATTTCTCGGTCTCGGCGATGCGCAACTGCCTGAGGCCCTTCGAGGAGATCCACTCGCCGATGGTGTTGTGCACGTTTTCCTTGTCGAAAAGTATGTGCAGTCCCTTGAACTTGGCGTCGTAGGGGGTCATCGTGCAGTAGTAGAGCGGCATGGTCTTCATCCCGGCCTCGGGCATATCCTGCTGGGTGAGCACTTCGGTCAACTCCTTGGCGCGGTCGTTACGGAAGTTGAAGAAGATCACCACATCGCCCTCCGAGATCAGCCCGAGGGGCTTCCCGGCGGCGTCGGTGCATGCGATGGGCTTGATGAATTCGTCGGTCACGCCCTGGTCGTAGGATCGCTGCACGGCGGCAACTGCGTCGGCGGCCTTAACGCCGATACCGCTTACCAGCAGGTCATAAGCCTCCTTAACGCGCTCCCATCGCTTATCGCGGTCCATTGCGTAGTAACGGCCTACGACCGAGGCGATATGTCCGGCGGAAACTTTCAGGTGCGCGCTGAGCTGCTCCAAAAAACCCTTGCCGCTGCGCGGGTCGGTGTCGCGGCCATCCATAAAACAGTGCACGAAAGTTTTGTCGATGCCGTAAGCCTTCGAGATGTCGCACAGTTTGAAGAGGTGTTCGAGCGACGAATGCACCCCGCCGTCAGACACCAGGCCCATAAGGTGGACCTGTTTGCCCTCTTTTTTGGCATATTCGTATGCGGCTTTCACCTCCACGTTATCCATTATCGAGTTGTCGCGGCACGCACGGTTGATCTTCACCAGGTCCTGGTAAACGACCCTTCCGGCGCCGATATTGAGGTGTCCCACCTCCGAGTTACCCATCTGTCCTTCGGGCAGACCCACATCCTCACCGCTGGTGTGCAGCTCGGCGTGCGGGTATTTTTCCCACAGCGAATGCATGTATGCGGGTTTCGCACAGTATACAACGTCGTCCTTGCCTTTGTCGCCGCATCCCCATCCGTCGAGGATCATCAGCAGTACCTTCTTGCTATCCATCTCTATCTCAGTTTATCCATTATCATATCTTTGGCTGCCAGCATGGCCTCTTCGATGGCCGCGGGGTTCTTACCGCCCGCCGTAGCGAAGAAAGGCTGTCCGCCGCCGCCGCCCTGCATCCTGGCCGCCGCGGCGCGCACCACTTCGGCGGCGTTCACTCCGCGGGCGGTGATACCGTCGCCCAGGGCTATGGTCAGGGTGGGTTTGCCGCCAGTCACAGAGCCTATGACCAGCACAAGGTCACCTACCTTGCCGCGCAGGGCGAAAGCCATGTCCTTTATAAGGTCGGCGGGCATATCGACTTGTTTAACAAGGATATATGCGCCGTTTTCCTGCTGCATTTCCCTTTCGAGGCGTTCGCGCACCGCAGCCACCTTTTCGCGCTGCGCTTCGTCCAGCCCTTTGCGCAGCACGTCGTTCTCTTCGATCATCTTGCGCACGGACTGCATCACCGAGGGGTTGTTTAGCATCTGTTGCAATCCGCGTACCACGTCCTCCAACTCATAGACCATCTCCTCGGCTTTGGCCCCGGTGACGGCTTCGATGCGGCGCACGCCGGCGGATATCGCACTCTCTGAAACGATGCGGAAAAGGCCGATATTGCCCGTTGCCGAAACGTGCGTGCCTCCGCACAACTCGACCGACGTACCGAAACGCACCATGCGCACCTTGTCGCCGTATTTCTCACCGAAGAGCATCATCGCGCCCTTTTCGCGGGCGGTTTCGATGTCGCATTCGCGGTGCTCGTCCAGGGGCATGTTGGCGCGGATGCGCTCGTTGACGATGCGTTCCACGCGGCGCAGCTCCTCGTCCGTAACCTTCTGGAAATGCGAGAAGTCGAAGCGCAGGTAGTCTGCATTGACCAGCGACCCTTTCTGCTCGACGTGCGTGCCGAGAACCTCGCGCAGCGCCTCGTGCATAAGGTGGGTCGCCGAATGGTTGTTGGCCGAGGCGGCGCGGCGCGCGGCGTCCACGCGGGCGGTGAATAGCGCTGCGGGGTCGGCGGGCAGCCTGTCGGCGATGTGTACTATAAGGTTGTTTTCCTTTTGTGTGTCGATTATGGCGATGCTTTCACCGGCAGCCTCTATCACCCCGGTGTCGCCGGCCTGGCCGCCCGAGTTGCCGTAGAAAGGCGTGGTGTCGAGTACCAGTTGGTAGGTGGTTTTGCCCTTGGATGCTACCTGGCGGTAGCGGGCGATGCGCACCTGGGCTTGCATGTGGTCGTAGCCTACGAAAACCGTTTCGGGATACTGGGCCACTTCGATCCAGTCGCCCTGCTCCACCGTGGCGGCGTTGCGCGAACGCTCCTTTTGGGCGGCAAGCTCTTTTTCGAAACCGTCGAGGTCCACGCCGATGCCCTGTTCGCGGGCGATCAGCTCCGTAAGGTCGATCGGGAAACCGTATGTGTCGTAAAGCACGAAGGCGTCGCGTCCATTTATGGCTTTGCCGTCTGCCTTCTTAATGACGTTATCCAGCAGCACGATGCCTGTGGCCAGGGTGCGCAGGAAAGAACTCTCCTCCTCGGCGATCACCTTTTCGACGAGCGCCCTTTGCGCACGCAGTTCGGGGAATTGCCCGCCCATCTGCTCGGCCAGCCCTTCGACCAGGCGGCAGATAAACGGCTCGGTGAAGCCCAGGTAGGTGTAGCCGTAACGCACCGCGCGGCGCAGGATACGGCGGATCACGTAACCGGCCTTAACGTTCGAGGGCAACTGCCCGTCGGCTATCGAGAAAGCGATGGCGCGCAGGTGGTCGGCGATAACGCGCATGGCTATGTCGGCCTTTTTATCCTCGCCGTATCTCTTGCCCGACATAGCGGCCAGGCGTTGTATGGTGGGTTGGAAAATGTCGGTGTCGTAGTTGCTCTGTTTGCCCTGTATCACCATGCAGAGGCGTTCGAAACCCATCCCCGTGTCGACGTGGTTGGCCGGCAGGGGTTCGAGCGAACCGTTGGCTTTGCGGTTGAATTGCATGAACACGAGGTTCCATATCTCGATCACCAGGTGGTGGTCGGCGTTGACCAGCTTCGCCCCGGGCGTAACGGCACGCTCAGCATCGTCGCGCAGATCGAAGTGAAGTTCGCTGCAGGGACCGCAGGGGCCCGTGTCGCCCATCTCCCAGAAGTTGTCCTTTTTGTTGCCAAGCAGGATGTGGTCCTCGGGCAGGAATTTGCGCCACAGGTCCCACGCCTGTTGGTCGAAAGGCACGCCGTCCGCCTCGCTGCCTTCGAAAACGGTGGCGTACATGCGGTCGGCTGGAAGCCCGAAAACGCCCGTCAGCAACTCCCACGCCCACTCGATGGCCTCCGTTTTGAAGTAGTCGCCGAAAGACCAGTTGCCCAGCATCTCGAACATCGTGTGGTGGTAGGTGTCATGCCCCACCTCCTCAAGGTCGTTGTGCTTGCCCGACACGCGAAGGCATTTCTGCGTATCGGCCACGCGCGGGTGGACCACCGGCGAGTTGCCAAGGAAGAGATCCTTGAACTGGTTCATGCCCGCGTTAGTGAACATCAGCGTGGGGTCGCCCTTGACCACCATGGGGGCGGAAGGGACTATATGGTGCTGTTTTGAAGCGAAAAAATCGAGGAACGATTGCCTGATGCTGTTAGATTGCATTGCGGTGGGTAATTTTATTGCAAATGACGCGTTATTAATAATGGTTTCGAATGAGCGCGTAAAATTACACAAATTTGTCTAATTTTGCCCTGCTAAAGAGCGATAAAAGAGCCCATGGCTTTAAAAGAGTATAAATTCAACCCCCAAACGCTAACCTACGAGGTAATAACCGCTCCTTTCCGGATAAGGTTCTACCGTTTGCTGCGCAAAATATTCATAGGGCTGATACTGGTCAGTCTGATGAATATCGTGATCTCATACTTCTTTTACACGCCCAAAATGTACCGCATCAACCGCAATAACCGCGAATTGGTGCTCAAATACGCCCTTCTGGAGGACAAGATCGCCGCCACGACCAGAAAGATCGAGGAGATCAGGCATCGCGACAATATGGTCTACCGCGCGCTGTTCGCTGCCGACACGCTCTCGATACCAGGCGTTTGGACCCAGTACCCCGAGCAGAAATATGCCGCGATGCGCGGCGACCGTTACGCCGAGGTGATGACCGACGCGTGGAAACACCTCGACGCCATGGCGCGGCTGATGTACCTCGAATCGCGTTCGCTGGACGACCTGCAGGTCCTGGCCCGCGACAAGGAGAAAATGGCGCTGGCCGTACCCGCGATCTGGCCCATCGACCGGCGCGGGCTCAGGGGGCGCATAGGTGCGTTCGGCGGGCGCAACCACCCCATCCTCGGGCGCTTTATGATGCATACGGGCGTCGACCTGGGCGGAAAAACAGGCGCACCGGTCTACGCCACGGGCAACGGCGTGGTGGTTTCCGAAGAAAATAACCGCGGCTCCGGCTACGGGCTGCAGATACTCATCGACCACGGTTTCGGCTACCGCACCCGCTACGCGCACCTCAATAAGATACTCGTCGCCCCGGGACAGATCGTAAGGCGCGGCGAGGTGATCGGCGAGTTGGGCAGCACGGGACGCTCGACCGGTCCACACCTCCATTATGAGGTGATCTACCGTGGCAAACACGTCAATCCGATCAACTACTTCCGCCGCGACATGAGCGACGCGGAGTTCGAGCAGGTAATAGAAAACGCAGCGGAAACCACCTTCGAGGAGGGCACAGGCACATCTGAATAATGAAACGCGACAGGGAAATAAGGCCGCAATGGATGTCGGGCACAAAACGCCTGAGGCGGAACGCCATACGCATAGTGATACACGTGATGGCGCTGATCGGCATGACCGTGCTCTACTATATCGGCTTCTCGCTGATCGTGGACACGCCCACCGAGTACAACCTCAAGCGGTCGACCGCCATGCTGGGCAAGCAGTACAAAGCCCTCTCGGCGCGCTATGACAGCCTCGAGGCGGTGCTGGAGAATATCACCGACCGCGACCGCGACATATTCCGCACGCTGTTCGAATCCGAGCCGTACGATCTGGACGGCCAGTCGGCCACCGAGCGCTGGGTGTCGTACGAAAGGCTTTTGGGAAAGACCAACCGCGAATTGGGCGACGAGTTTTTCTCGCGCATGGCGACCCTGCAAAAAAAGTCCGCGGCGGTCGAATGCACCTATCGCAAGATGGAGGAGCGTGCCGCCGCGCTCGGCGACGGGGTGCTCTATATCCCTGCGATACAGCCGGTGACAAACAATGAGTTGCGCCTGTTGACCGCATCGTACGGACTGCGCATCCACCCATTCTATAAGACCCTCGCCTCGCACCAGGGCGTGGACTACACCGTGCCGGAAGGTTCGCGCGTGTTCGCCACCGCCGACGGCGTGGTGCGCGACGTGCTGCGCCACAGCACCTCGGGCACGACGCTCATCATCTCGCACGGCAACGGCTATGAAACTCGCTACGCGCACCTCTCAAAGACCAACGTCGCGCGCGGCGAAAGGGTCAGGCGCGGCGACATCGTGGCGCTGACCGGCAACACGGGACTCTCCCTGGCCCCGCACCTGCACTACGAGATCAGCCACAACGGCATGAGGGTAGACCCGGTGCACTACTTCTTCATGGAGCTCTCGCCGCAGCAATCCGAAAAGATCATCCGCATCGCCCGGTCGGGAATGCAGTCTTTTGACTAAATTTTTCACTCACTCCCGTATTTTTAAGGGTATTCCTGGAAAAAATACATTATTTTCACCGACACCCCCTAAATTTAGCACCAGTTCGGCAAAAAATACATACTTTTGCAGCGGACAACTAAATTTATGGCAATATGACATCGCTTCGTCTTCGCGCCCTCGATGAAATCTCGCGCCGCGAGATCGTCGAAACAAAATTCACAGACCAGAACGTATCCGAATACTTCGGCTCGGACGTCTTCGACCGCACCAGCATGCGCCAATACCTATCGCGCGAAGCCTTCCAAAACGTCATCGACGCCATAGAGGAGGGCCGCCGCATCGACCGCAAGGTCGCCGACCAGGTGGCCCTGGGCATGAAAACATGGGCGATGGAGCGCGGGGCGACGCACTATACCCACTGGTTCCAGCCCCTGAACGACTCGACCGCCGAGAAGCACGACGCCTTTTTCGAGCCTATCTGGGGCGGCGGATCGTTCGAAACCTTCCGCGGCGAGCTGCTCGTACAGCAGGAACCCGACGCGTCGTCGTTCCCCAACGGCGGGCTGCGCAACACCTTCGAGGCGCGCGGATACAGCGCATGGGACCCCTCGTCACCAGCTTTTATCATCGACCGCACGCTCTGCATACCGAGTATCTTCGTGGCCTATACGGGCGAGGCGCTCGACTTCAAAACCCCGCTTCTAAAGTCCCTCGCAGCCCTGGATAAGGCCGCCGTCGAGGTGAGCCAGTATTTCGACAAAGACATAACCAAGGTGGTCGCCACCCTGGGCTGGGAGCAGGAATATTTCCTGGTCGACGAGGCGCTCTTCCGTGCGCGCCCCGACCTGGCGCAATGCGGGCGCACCCTGATGGGGCACACCGCCGCCAAGGACCAGCAGCTGGATGACCACTACTGGGGCGCGATCCCCGAGCGGGTGATGAACTTCATGAAGGATTTTGAGGAGCAGTCCTACCGCCTTGGCATCCCCCTCAAGACGCGCCATAACGAGGTGGCACCCTGCCAGTTCGAATGCGCCCCAATGTTCGAGGAGGCCAACATAGCAGTCGACCACAACACGCTGCTGATGACCCTGATGCGCAAGACAGCGGCGCGCCACAAACTGCGCGTGCTCTTCCACGAGAAACCCTACACGGGCGTGAACGGATCGGGCAAGCACTGCAACTGGTCGCTGGCCACCAACACGGGCATCAACCTGCTGGCCCCGGGCAAGACCCCGAAGACCAATATACAATTCCTGACCTTCTTCGTGGCCACGCTCAAGGCCGCCTCGGAATTCGGGTCGCTGATAATGGCCTCGATAGCCACCGAAACCAACTCGCACCGCCTGGGCGGAGGCGAGGCGCCCCCCTCGATCCTGTCCGTATTCGCCGGCACGACCATGGACGCCATCCTCGACTCGATCCAGGAGCGTGTGACCGAGAAAAAGATGTCGCCCGACGAGAAGACCGAGATCAAACTCGACATCGGCAAGATACCCGAGATACTGCTCGACAACACCGACCGCAACCGCACCTCGCCGTTCGCCTTCACGGGCAACCGTTTCGAATTCCGCGCCACGGGATCGTCGTCCAACTGCGCCCTGCCGCTGATAATAATCAACACGGCGGTGGCCAAGGCCCTGACCGAATTCAAGGCAGAGGCAGACGCCCTGATCGAAAAGGGGGTCAAGAAGGACGAAGCCATCCTGCAGGTCATGCGGGGGTACATCGCCGCCTCGCGCAACGTGCGCTTCGAGGGCAACGGCTACAGCCAGGCGTGGGCAGAGGAGGCCGCGCGCAGGGGTCTGCGCAGCGTGAATAACGTCCCTGAGGCGTTCAAGGAATACCTGCGCCCCGAGAGCGTGGCGCTGCTCGACCATTTCAAGGTCATGACACCCACCGAGATAGAGGCGCGCTACGAGATCAAGAACGAAACATTCCTCAAAAAGGTGCAGATCGAGTCGCGCGTGATAGGCGACCTGGCTGCCAACCACATCATCCCCACCGCGATCTCCTACCAGAATATTCTGGTCGAAAATGTGCGCGGCATCAAAGAGGTATTCCCGGACGAGGTCGAGGCGCTGGCCGGCGAGGAGATCAAGACCATACGCCAGATCACCGAGCACGTCAAATTCATCCGCGAAAACTCGCACCTGATGACCGAGGCGCGCAAAAAATGGAACGCCGTGGAAAATATCGCCGAGCGCGCGGCAGGTTACAACGCCGAGGTAAGGCCCTATATAGAGGCGATCCGCGAACACATCGACCGCCTGGAACTCATAGTCGACGACCGCCTGTGGCCGCTGCCAAAGTACCGCGAATTGATGGCGATCATATAGGTTTTGCGTATCACACGACACCTTACATTTCCTTTTTGGAATTGTTTTTGCTATCTTTGAAGTACAAAACTTCACGATCATGAAAAACTCTGAATTTTTAGCTTTCGTGGGCGGAGCTATCGCCGGGGCGGCCATCGCCCTGCTGTTCGCGCCCGCACGCGGCGAGGATACCCGCCGTAGGCTGCGTGGATTTATCGACGAGCAAAAAGAGAGGATGTGCGGCTGCGGCCCCGAATGCGAGTGCGGATGCCAGGATGGCGAACCTTGCACGTGCGAAACAAAACCCGAGGCGCAGTAGTATGGAGAATTACAACGACAGCGCCACCGACCGCATAGCCCGCGATGTGACGCGCTACGGAGAGATGAAGTGGGACGCCCTGAAACTCGACCTGGTCGAGAACCTCTCGGTGGTGTTCAGCAACGCTTTCGGCGTGGTGATATTCATCGTGCTCGGCGGCATGGGGCTGCTCTTTTTCACCGGAGTGGCCACCTGGCTGCTCGGGCTGCTGATCGGGTCGCTGCTGTGGAGCTCGGTCATCATGGGCTCGTTATTCCTTATCATCGCCATAGTGGTGCTCGCCCTGCGCCAGAAGATCTTCGCCGATATGATGGTGGGGATGTTCGCGCGCATGTTCTTCCCCGAAAAAACGCCAGACAATGAGCAGTAATAAACCGTACCGCAATATCGCCACCCTTACGGAGTTGCGCGCCGCACGCGAAAAGCTGCGCTGGCAGATGCGTTCACAGGAAGATATCCTGTCCCGCGACTGGCAGGGCGTGGTAAGCGCGCTGTCGTTTCAGAACATCGTGCGCACGGCGTTCAGCAAGCTGGACAATATTAAGGCGCTCATTGGCGGGGTGCGCGACGGCTACCGCTCGATCTCCGGGCTGTTCCACGACGCGAAGAAGGACTCAGGGAAATAGGCGCACGTTATTCCGACTAAAACAGGGACCCTTTCGCGGGGTCCCTGTTTTTATCTCTAAAAGCCGTATTTTTCGATCTGCTCCTTTATGCGGTTGCGCAGCGCCTCGGTCGTCGGCATGAGCGGCAGACGCACCAGGTTGCCGCACAATCCCTTTATATCGAGCGCCGTTTTGATCCCGGCGGGGTTGCCCTCCTCGAAAAGCATATCTATCAACTCCTGCATTTTCAGGTGCGTAGCCGCCTCTGCGCGCGCCATCGCGGCCATTTGCGCCGGGAAGGCGTTGCCGGCCACCGAAATAATACCGTCGCCGCCCAGCGCGGCCAGGGGCAGGGTCAGCGCATCGTCGCCCGAGATGACCTTGAATCCCGCCGGACGGTCGCGCAGGATATAACTCATCTGCGAGAGCGATCCGCACGCCTCTTTTATACCCATTATATTACGTTCACGGGACAGGCGCAGGGTGGTCTGTGCGGTCATGTTGACGCCGGTGCGGCCCGGGACGTTGTATAGCAGTATCGGCAGGGGCGATTCGATCCCCAGGGCGCGGTAGTGCTGGAACAGCCCCTCCTGCGTGGGTTTGTTATAGTAGGGCGTCACGCTAAGTATGGCGTCCACGCCGGAAAGGTCGTACTTCGAGAAGCTGCGCGCCACTTCGGCGGTGGAGTTCCCTCCGATGCCGACCACCAGCGGCAACGAGGCGGTGTTGGCGCGTTTGATGCAGGATAGTATCTGGCGTTTTTCCTCCGACGAGAGCGTCGGCGTCTCTGCGGTCGTCCCCAGAGCGACAAGGTAGTCAGCCCCACCCTGCGTAACGTAACCCACAAGACGTTCGAGGGCGGCGTAGTCGACCTCGCCGCTGGCCTGGAACGGCGTGACGAGGGCTATTCCTAATCCCTGGATGTTATTTTTCATACAAATTACTCCTATTTTTCACAAAGGTAATGTTTTTTTCAAAACAAACTACCCTGCACGGCACTTTTTTGCTCTTCCTGGGCGGGGGTGAGGGTGAGCATCGCCTCGAACTCATCCTCTGAAATTATCTTCACGCCGAGGTCGGTCGCTTTTGCGAGTTTGGCCGGCCCCATATTGTCGCCCGCGACCAGGAAATCGGTCTTTGCGGAGACTCCTGCAAGATTCTTGCCGCCGTTCTCCTCGATCATCTCCTTCAATTCGTCGCGGCTGTGGCGGGCGAATGTACCAGAGATAACGAAACTGAGCCCCTCGAAAACGCCCCCTGCGGGACGCACGGCCCTTTCGCACGTGAATTGCAGCCCGGCTGCGCGCAACCGGGCGACGATGCCCTGGTTTTCGGGGTCGGCAAAATACTCCACGATACTTGCGGCGATCCTCTCGCCCACCTCGTCGGCCTGTGCAAGCTGCTCGGCAGAGGCGTCCATAATCGCGTCGAGGCTGCCGAAATGCGAAGTTACGTATTTGGCGGTGGTCTCACCCACGAAGCGGATACCCAGCGCGAAGAACGTGCGCGCGAAAGGCACAGAGGCCGAAGCGGCCACCCCGGCGACGATATTGTCGGCTGATTTCTGCCCCAGGCGCGGCAGCGAAGCCATCTGCTCGGCGCGCAGCGAGTAAAGGTCGGCGATGTCGGCGATCAGCCCGGCGTTATAGAGCAGCGTGACGGTCTCCTCGCCCAACCCCTCGATGTCCATCGCCCTGCGTGATGTGAAATGTATAATGCGCCCCACGATCTGCGGCGGGCAATGGCCCTGGTTGGGGCAATAGTGCTTCGCCTCGCCCTCGTAGCGCACCAGCGCCGCGCCGCATGCCGGGCATTTGTCGATATATTCGAGCGGTCCGGTCCCGGCGGGGCGCTGTGAGAGCTCCACCCCTGTGATCTTCGGGATGATCTCCCCGCCCTTTTCCACATATACCATATCGCCGATGCGGATATCCAGCAGCGCGATCTGGTCGGCATTGTGCAGCGAGGCGCGCCTGACGGTCGTGCCGGCCAACTGCACGGCTTCGAGGTTGGCGACCGGGGTTATCGCGCCCGTGCGCCCCACCTGGAAATCGACCGAGAGCAACCGCGTGAGCGCCTGTTCGGCCTTGAATTTATACGCCACGGCCCAGCGCGGGGCCTTGGCCGTCGAGCCCAACTGCTCCCACAGGGCGATGTCGTTGACCTTGACCACCACCCCGTCGGTGTCGTAGGGCAGCGTGTGGCGCAACCTGTCCGTGCGGTCGATGTAGTCCATTACGCTGTCCAGGCCGCTGCACAGCTCCATTTTGTCGGAGATATGGAATCCCCAGCTTCGGGCGGCTTGCAAAGCCTCCCAATGGGTCTTAAATGGCAGCCCGTCTCCCATTACAGAGTACATGAAGTTGTCGAGCCCCCGACCGGCCACCACGGCAGAGCTTTGTTGCTTGAGCGTACCGGCGGCGGCGTTGCGGGGGTTGGCGAAAAGGGGTTCGCCCTGCTCGGCCCTGCGGGCGTTCAGGCGGTCGAAAGAGGCGCGGGGCAGCAATATCTCGCCACGTATCTCAAAATGCGCAGGATAGTCCGCGCCCTGCAAAACCAGCGGTATGGTGCGTATGGTGCGCACGTTGGCCGTCACGTCGTCGCCGCGTTCACCGTCACCGCGCGTCACGGCAGCGTCGAGGCGTCCGTCCGCATAGGTCGCGCTGATGGCCGTGCCGTCGAATTTCAACTCGCAGACATATTCGACCTGCCGTCCCACCGCCTGTTCCGTGCGGCGGATAAAATCGGAGAGCTCCTCTCGCGAGTATGTGTTTGAAAGCGAGAGCATCGGGTAGCGGTGCCTCACGCTGCGGAATTCCCCGGACAGGTCGCTGCCCACGCGCTGCGTAGGCGAGTTGGGATCGGCGACTTCCGGATGCGCGGCCTCCAGCTCCTGCAACTCGCGCATCATGCGGTCGTAATCCAGGTCGCTCACCTGCGGCGAGTTATCTATATAATAGAGGTGGTTGTGGCGGTTGAGCTCACTGCGGAGCCATTCGATACGCTTGTTCATCCGGTATAAAATTCGTGTAAAGGTATTAAATTTGCCGCAATCGACCGAAAATTAAGACGAATTGGAAAATTTATTTACACTTCGGCTTGTTTAAGGGAATTTTGCTTATACTTGCATAAATTTTTGATACCCTACTTAGTAGTTTTATGACGACCGCAACGACCACAAAGAAAAGAATAGTAATCAGTTACCACAACCTGTCGGCTGAATTGCAGGACGAGCTCAAAAAGGCGTACCCGCTGGGTTTCACCGACCACATGATCCGCATCGACAAAGGCCCGGGAGATTTTTTCTACGCCGTGGTACTCGAAACCGAAGACACCAAATACCTCGTCAAGGTCGACGTGAAGATCGACGACCGCGTAGAGGAAGAGGAGGACAAGGAGTACTATGACGAAGAGATCAAGGGAGCGGACGAAATAGAGAACAACGAGGAAAGCGACGAGGAATAACCACGCTTTTTTTCGCCCCGGGCATAGCGATCTGGTACGGAATATGCACTCAATGAGCATAAAACCCCTATCATGCCATCCACCAAAGATTACAGCAACGACAAGATAACCATACATTGGACCCCGCGCCTGTGCGTGCACTCGACGATCTGTTTCCGCCGGCTGCCGGGCGTGTTCGACCCCCTGCGCAAACCCTGGGTCGACCCTTCCGGGGCGGATGTGGATAAGATCAGGGAGATCATCGACCTCTGCCCCTCTGGAGCGTTAAGGTATACCGTTAAATAAATCTATCCCGCGTCTGGACGTCCAGACGCGGGATAGATTTTTACGATGGGTCTTTTACAGGCCTAAGATACGGTCGAATTCATACTCCTCGGGGTTCGCGAGCCACTCTTTGGCGGCTTCGCGGTCCGCGGGGGTCAGGTAGCAGAGGATATGTTTCACCACGGCTTTGTATTTGTCGCCGTTAACGTCCACAAGGCGGGGCGGTATCTTGCCCGTCACGGGATCCTGCAGGTCCTTCAGGTAGAGGCAGCCGACCTGGCCGGCGGGATCCACGCTGACGATGCAGCCCGTTTTGCCCTCGGAGAAGAGCTTGTATACGCCCATACCCAGCAGTGAGCAGTAAACTATGTCGTAAGCGACAGGGGTCTGGCAACGGACCTCGTAACCCACCTCTACGGGACGCGATTTAACCTTGATGCCCAGTTGCTTGAGTTTCTTTTCGAGCATTTCGTTGAAGATGTGCGCCTTGGACACCTTGCCGAGTTCGGGGTGGCCGTGGTCGTCATAGGAGAAGGTCACGCCGCTCTTTTTGATCTCCTCGTCGCTCAGTTCGTGGAACACGCCCTCTGAGATCATCGCAGCGCCGTAGTCCATGCCCATTATCTTACGTTTTACGATCGACGACACCACCAGGTTCACGATCTTGTCGACGGTAATGGTGGTTTTATAGAACATCTCGGGGATCACGATCATCGGGTAGTGGCAAGCCGTGCCGATACCGAAGGCCAGGTGGCCCGCCGAGCGGCCCATTGCCGCCAGCACGAACCAGTTGCCCGAGGTGCGGGCGTCTACATAGACGGCGCGGGCGATGGTCGTACCCTTGTCCTTAGCCGACTGGTAGCCGAAAGTGGGTTGGCCGGCGGGCAGGGGAAGGTCGTTGTCGATGGTCTTGGGGACGTGGATGTTGGAGATGGCGTCTTTCTTATCTTCGAGGAACTTGGCCACTCGGTTGGCGGTCGAGGCGGTGTCGTCGCCACCCACCGTAACGAGCAGTTTGACGTTATTTGCAACGAAGAAGTCGAGGTTGAAATCCTGTTCGAAATTCTTGTCCGTAGGCTTGAAACGGCTCATCTGCAGGTGCGAACCGCCGCGATTGAAGATGTCGTCCGCAAGTTTGAAGTCGATCTCCTCGGTGCGGGGATTCTTGCTGAAAAGTCCGGTGTAGCCCTCGTGCAGACCGATCACGCGGTAGCCGTTCTGGAGGAAAGTCTTGGCGACGCTGCCGACCACGGCGTTCATGCCGGGCGCCGGGCCGCCGCCGGTGAGGATTGCAATTGCTTCTTTCATATCTGTTGTTTTAGTGTGATTTCTCGCGAACGAAGGCAAAGTTAAAAACTATTTTTTAATTTTATTTAAAAACTGATCTATTTTTTCAGTTTGCCCATAAAACGCTCGATATCCACAACAAAACGGGTGTGCGTGCCGCGTCCGATCTCGCCCTGAGCGTCCGAGGCGGTGACCTCGAAAACCAGGCTGCGGCCGTCGACGGCGGTAAGGATCGCGGTGGCGGCAACCCTCTCTCCGAGGGGGGTCGCTCGGTTGTGCGCGATATTGACAAGCGTACCTACCGTGGCGCTGCCCTCGGGCAGGTGGGCGGCCACGGCGTTCATCGCGGCGTTCTCCATAAGCCCGATCATCGCCGGGGTGGCGAAAACCTCCAGTCCGCCCGAGCCGTAGGCAATGGCGGTGTTTTTACCATCGACCGTCGCGGTCGAGGTGTGGCTCAGTCCCGGGGCCAGCATCAGGCGAGGAGTTTAGCGGCCATCGCCGCGGCGAGGTCATCGCACGCGGCGTATTTTTCACTTGTCGGCCTTCCGTGCATCTCGACCGCCAGTGCGGGCTGTTCCCAACCGATCTCCTCGGCCCATTTCTGCAGGTTGCGCACCCCGCCGCCGTTCCAGCTGTACGAGCCGAACAGCCCGAGTGTCTTGTTCTTGACCTGCATGTGCGCCAACTCGCGGCAGAGGGTCTCCATCGCGGGGAACATTTCGCTGTTGTAGGCGCACGACCCGAGCACCAGCCCGCGGTATTTCCAGATGTCGTTTATAAGGTATGAGATGTGGGTCTTGGACACGTCGTGCACCACTATGTCGCGCACCCCCTTTTCGGCCATCAGCATGGCGATGTGGTCGGCCATGCGCGCCGTGTTGCCGTACATCGAGGCGTAGGCGACCACGGCGCCCGGCTCCGCTTCGTAACGACTCCACTTGTCGTAGAGCTCGATAACCCTGGCGGCGGAGGCTTGCCATACGGGGCCGTGCAGCGAACAGATCGTGCGCACGGGCACTCCGGCCAGCTTGGCGAAAGCCTTCTGCACCATGTTGCTGTATTTACCAACAATGTTCGAGTAGTAGCGACGCATCTCGCTTTCGTAGAATTCGAAGCGGGTCTGGCTGTCGAGCACCCCTCCATTGATCGCCCCGAAAGTGCCGAAGGCGTCGGCAGAGAAGAGTACCTGCTCGGTGGACTCGTAGCTCATCATCGTTTCCGGCCAATGGACCCAGGGGGTGAAAATGAATTGCAGCTTGCTCTCGCCCAGGTCGAGCACCTCGCCGTCTTTAACCTCCAAAAGATTGGTGTGGCAGCCGTAGTAGGCTTCGAGCACCTTGAACGTCTTTGAGTTGCCGACTATCTTAACCTCGGGCCAGCGGCGCATTATCGTTTCTATCTCCCCGGCGTGGTCGAGTTCCATGTGGTTTATCACAAGGTAGTCGAGCGTCCGCCCGCCGAGGATCTCCTCGATACGCGAGAGGTAGGCCGAGTCGCTGCCGCACTCCACGGTGTCCATCAGCGCGGTCTTCCTGTCGGCTATAAGGTATGAGTTATACGAAACGCCGGCGGGCAGGGGCCAGATATTCTCGAAAAGTTGTTTGCGGCGGTCGTTCACGCCGAGCCACCATACGCGGTCGGTTATTTTAAGGCTGTGCAGCATATTATTTTAAGATATTGAAACGTTATTTTTTTACTTTTGCAAAGATATTGTTTTTTATGAAGTTTTTCGCTCCGGCCCTGTTACTGCTCATTGCCCTCTGCTGTCCCGCACATGCGGCGCAGCAGGGCTATGTGTCGATAACAGAGCAGTTTTACAAGGGCGACACGATCCCCCTGGTGGAGATGTACCCCATATTCGTCAACCGCTTTAAGAAGAAAGCCGACCTGCGCCAGTACCAGCGGCTGATATACAACCTCAAGAGGGTCTACCCTATTGCCAAGCACGCCAATGCCCTGTTGCAACAGACCGAGGCCAAAATGGAGGGGATGTCGCGCGGTGAGCAAAAGAAATACATAAAACAATTCGAGCAGGACCTCAAAACGGCCTACGAGCCCGTGCTGCGCAAGATGACCTTTTCACAGGGCAAACTGCTCATCAAACTGATCGACCGCGAAACCGACCGCACCTCATACGAGTTGGTAAAGGAGTTGCGCGGCAGCTTCAGGGCATTCTTCTGGCAGGGCATAGCGCGCATTTTCGGCGCAAACCTCAAGGACACCTACGACATGAAGGGCGAGGACGCCATCATAGAGCAACTTATTATGTACTACGAGGCTGGGCTTCTTTAGACCAGTATCGCGATAGCCGTGACTATAAGCCCGTTAAGAAATCCGGCAGCCACCTGCGCGGGGGTGTGGCTTCCCAGGTAGAGGCGTGCCGAGCCTACTGCGCCGGCGAGAATTATCGCTCCGCACAACCACCAGAAAAGGTTACCGAATCCGGCGTAATCGACCAGCGCAAGCATGGCCACCATGCCCCCGGCGCCGGTCATGTGTATGCTTATCTTCCACCATCGGTTTACCGCCAGCGCCACCACCGAGCACCCCGCGGCGCCCCACAACAGCCTGACGACGAGGAAAGTCAACGGGGAAGAGCCTATAATATACGCGCATATCGCACAGCACAGCGCATAGGACGCGATAGGCAGACTGCGCCCATCGCGCTCTTCGAGCATGACGCTATGTATCATCCCGAGGCTGCGCATCGAAAGGATCGACAGGCATGGTATGAGGGCCGTTATCATGAACACCAGCGCGGCGTAGTACCATTTGACCGACAGGGGCATGAACGCGATGACCGTGTCGCCCCACAACAACAGCAACGTCACATAGAACGGCACGAGCAGCGGCAGCATCGCCGCGGATAATATCCTGCAAACCCTCTCCATCACTCTTTATATCCGAAGCTGCGCAGCAGACGGTCGTCGTTGCGCCAATTATCGTTTACCTTTACATGCATCTGCAGGAAGACCTTTTTGCCGAGAAAAGTTTCCATCTCCAGGCGCGCCTGTGTGCCGACCTTTTTGAGCATCGAGCCCTGGTGGCCGATAATTATACCCTTCTGCGACTGGCGCGCCACGTGTATCGTGGCGGCTATGCGGTCTATCGCTGGCTCTTCCTGGTACTCGTCTATGGTTATTTCGACACAGTACGGGATCTCCTTGTCGTAGTTCAGCAGGATCTTTTCGCGGATTATCTCCGAGGCGAAAAAGCGCAGGGTCTTGTCCGTTAGCGTGTCCTTGGGATAGTAGGCCGGCCCCTCGGGCAGGTAACCCAGGATCAGGTCGAAAACCCCGCCCACATTGAAACTCTCCTTGGCCGACACCGGCACCACCTCGGCGGCGGGCAACAGCAGTTTCCACCTTTCGACCAGCATTTCGAGCTCTTCGGGGGTTGTCAGATCGATCTTGTTTATCACAAGGATCGTGCGCACTCCGCTGCGGTTGATGCGTTCGATATATTCGGGCGATCCGGCGTCCTCCTGCGTGTCGGTGACATAAAGCAGCACGTCGGCGTCCTGCACCGCCCCCTGCACGAAGTGCATCATCTGCTCGTGGAGCTTGTAATTCGGCTTGAGGATGCCCGGCGTGTCGGAGTAGACGATCTGGAAATCCTCGCCGTCCACTATGCCCATTATGCGGTGGCGCGTGGTCTGCGCCTTTGACGTTATTATCGAAAGACGTTCGCCGACAAGGGCGTTCATCAGGGTCGACTTTCCTACGTTGGGATTGCCGATTATGTTTACAAAACCTGCGCGGTGCGCCATATCTTAGTCAAATATTTCGGCAAAGGTACTATTTTTGGCAATAACGGCTATCTTTGCAGCCATAAAAGAAGCAAGATGGCCCAGTCGAATTTCGTAGACTACGTAAAAATATTCTGTCGCTCGGGTGCGGGCGGAAAAGGCTCGTCGCACTTCCGCCGCGAGAAATTCGTCGCTTTCGGGGGACCGGACGGCGGCGACGGCGGACGCGGGGGCGACATAATACTGGTCGGCAACGCCCAGTACTGGACCCTGCTGCACCTGAAGTACCAGCGCCACCTGTTCGCCCAGGACGGCGAGTCGGGCTCGGGAGCGCGCTGCCACGGCAAAGACGCCGAGGATATCATCGTGCAGGTGCCGCTGGGCACCGTGGCCCGCGACGCCGAGACGGGCGAGATGGTGTGCGAGGTGACCGCGGACGGTGAGCGTGCGACCCTGCTCAAGGGTGGGCGCGGAGGGCTGGGCAACTGGCATTTCAAAACCTCCACCAACCAGGCGCCGCGCTATTCGCAGCCGGGCGAGGAGGGGCTCGAAGGGGCGTTCATCCTCGAACTGAAGATATTGGCGGACGTGGGCCTGGTGGGTTTCCCCAATGCGGGCAAATCGACCCTGCTGTCGGTCGTTTCAGCCGCCAAGCCCGAGATCGCCGACTATCCCTTCACCACCCTTGAGCCCAACCTGGGCATCGTGGGTTACCGCGACCACCGCTCTTTCGTGATGGCCGACATTCCGGGCATCATCGAGGGCGCGCACGAAGGACGCGGCATAGGCACGCGTTTTCTGCGCCACATCGAGCGCAACTCGGTGCTGCTGTTCATGGTTTCCGCCGACACACTGGACGTTAAGGCCGATTACGAGGTGCTGCTGGGCGAACTGCGTGAGTACAACCCCGAGCTGCTCGACAAGCCCCGCGTGCTGGCCATCACCAAATGCGATATGATGGACCAGGAGATGATCTCCCAGATGGGCGACGAATTGCCCGAAGGCATCCCCTCGGTGTTCATCTCGTCAGTTACCGGCTACAACATCGACCACCTGAAGGATATGCTCTGGTCGGCGATCAACTCCTAATCGGCAAGATCATAGACTGTCGCGGTGCGGCAGATACCGTATACTTTCATGAAATGGGAGATCGTCCCGTCCGGATTTTCAACAGGGAAACTGAAATGTTCGGCAGACGCATCCTCTCGCCCCGCACCTCCGAACTCAATGCCGTCGGTCGATAACGAGGACTTATATTTGCCTGGCACCGGTACGGGTATCACATAATCGGGCATGCTGAATGACGCGTGCCAGTTAAAGACGAAAACCTTGGTGCCGTGGCAGAAAACTATCGTTTTGGCATCCTCGTCTATCTTCAGCAGCCACGGGTACCCGTCGGCAAGGATACCGTTGCGGCGCACAAAGCCGACCATCGACCTGTCGAAAGCCTCTAAATCGGCGAAGCGCAGTTCACGGTCCAAAGCAAGGCTCCATTGGCGGCGGGCGTGCTTATAGCTCCAACGGTTGCCCTCGCGCGGGAAATCGATCCATTCTGGATGTCCGAATTCGTTACCCATGAAGGCCAGCCAGCCCTGCCCGCCGGTAGATATCGTGAACAGGCGGATCATCTTGTGCAACGCCATGCCGCGGTCGACGACCATGCTCTGCGAGGTGCGGTCCATCGACGTGTACATCTCCTTGTCCATCAGGCGGAAGGCCAGCGTCTTATCGCCCACCAGCGCCTGGTCGTGCGACTCGGCGTAGGCTATGGTCTTCACGCCGGGCAGACGGTCGGTCATCATGCGCCACATCTCGCCCATCGACCATTGCTCGTCGCGCTGCTCTTTGAGTATCTTTATCCAGTAATCGGGCAACGCCATGCCCAGGCGGTAGTCGAAGCCGTTGCCGCCGTCCCCTACGGGGAAGCACATGCCGGGCATGCCGCTCACATCCTCGGCGATGGTCAGAACTCCGGGGCGCAGCTCGTGCAGCATGCGGTTGGCCAGCTTCAGGTAGACCAGCGCGTCGCGGTTGACATTCTCGTTGAAGTAGTCGTCGCGCCCCAGGAAGTCCATAAACCCGTGGTTGTAGAAACACATCGAAGTGACCCCGTCGAAACGGAAGCCGTCGAAATGGAACTCTTCGAGCCAGAACTTGCAGTTGGACAGCAAAAAGTGGCGCACCTCTGGACGCCCGTAATCGAACAGTTTGGAATCCCAGTGCGGATGGTTGCCGGCCTCGCCGGGGGGCGAGTAGAGCGCCCCGCTGCCATCCATGTCGTTAAGGCCCTCGTTGATATTTTTGACGTAATGCGAGTGCACGATGTCCATTATCACCGCCAGGCCAAGTTCGTGGGCGCGGCGGATAAGTTTTTTCAGCTCCTCGGGTGTGCCGAAGCGTGAGGAAACCGCGAAGAAATTCGACACGTGGTAGCCGAAACTGCCGTAATAGGGGTGCTCGGCAATGCCCATAAGCTGCACGGCGGTGTATCCCAGGCGTTTGACGCGCGGCAGGACATATTCGGTGAATTCGGCGAAAGACCCCACCTCCTCGCGTTCGGTGGCCATGCCCACGTGGCATTCATATATAAGGAGTTGCCCCACCGGCAGGATCACGGGCTTATCGCCGTCCCAGTCGAAGGGCTCGGGGGCCCAGAATTGCGCGGTGAAATTTTTGGTCTGCTCGTCCTGTTCGACGCGGCGGGCGTATGCTGGGATGCGTTCGCGCCACGATCCGTCTGCGCCATGTACCAGCAACTTGACCAACGAGCGGTGGACCAGCTTATCGGCGAACAGCTCATCGGCCAGGAATATGCCCCACACCCCGTCGGCATCCTTTTTCAGGCGCAACTCCGTGCGTTGCCAACCGTTGAAATCGCCCATCAGGTAGACGTCCCTGGCACCGGGCAGCCATTCACGGAACCACCATCCGCGTTGCCTCTCGTCGCGCTGAAAACCGTAATAGCGGTAGCCGTTGGCGAAATCCGCCAGGCCCACCCCACCTTGCTCGATCCCGGCGAGGGCCTCAAGGTAAAGTTGGTGGCGGTATGCGATCTCACCCTCACTGGGTACGAGCCAGGGGTCGGCATCTATCATTGCAAGTCGGCGGCTGTTCATGGCGTCCTTTTGTTTTTCGAAAGTTACAAAATTATTCTATATTTGCATCAAACAAAATCCAACTTAACCTAAAATCTATGTTTAAAGAACATCCTAAAGGTTTGTTAGTGCTCGCGCTGACGAATATGGGCGAACGCTTCGGCTATTACACCATGCTCGCCATCCTGGCGCTTTACATGCAGGCTAAATTCGGACTCTCTTCTGCGGCCACATCGGCGGCTTACGGCACATTCCTGGCAATGGTCTACTTCCTGCCCCTGTTCGGCGGTTTCGTGGCAGACAAGGTGCTGGGCTACGGCCGCACGATCCTGCTCGGTATCATCGTCATGTTCTCGGGCTACCTGCTCCTGGCACTACCCACCGAGGCCAACATGGCCGGCAAGATCATGATGTTCTGCGCGCTGGCGCTCATCTCGCTCGGCACGGGTTTCTTCAAGGGCAACCTCCAGGCGCTGGTCGGAAACCTCTATGAGTCCGACATATACAAGGGCAAGCGCGACATAGCGTTCTCGATCTTCTACATGTTCATCAACATCGGTGCGTTCTTCGCCCCGAGCGTGGCCAACACCATTAACAACACCTTCCTGGCCAAGGAAAACTTCACCTACGACGCCGCGATAGCCAAGAGCTACGTAGCGCTCAACGACCGCCTGGTAGACAAAGAGGCTTTCATAAACGAGGTTTACGCCATGCACCCCGGCAAAGAGCACAACGACGAGCTGGTGCGCAAAGAGAAAAAGCGCCAGGGCGTGATGTTCGAATCCGACCGCGAGAGCAACCTGTTCCGCCTGAAGGCAGCCGGACTGATGCAGCTCACCCAGGCCGGAGCGATCACCGACCCCGCAATGGCTGTGACAACGGGCGAATATGCCCTTCTGGACAGCCGCAACCCCAACGACCGCCCCGTTATCGACCTTATCAAAGAGCGTATCTCAGCTATCCAGGTGACCGATCCCGCCCTGTACGGCGATCAGGCCGACCCCGCGAAATTCGCCACCAACTTCGGCGAGAATTACGTCAACAAGGCGCTCATCAAGTCATATAACCTCGCATTCGGCGTGGCTTGCCTGAGCCTTATAATCTCGGTGCTTATATTCCTGCTGTTCCGCCGCACGTGGAAGGCGGTAGACAAGACCCACAAGCAACAGATACAGGCCGCGGCAAAGGGCGAGGCCGAGAACGTGGTCACGCTCACCGCGCACGAGGTGCGTGAGCGCATGATCGCCCTGGGGCTCGTGTTCTGCGTGGTGATATTCTTCTGGATGTCATTCCACCAGAATGGCCTCTGCATGACCTTCTTCGCCCGCGACTACACGACAAGCTCGATCACCCCGGTGCATAACATGGCCTTCTCGCTGCTCGGGCTGCTGCCCTTCATTGTGGTCATGTACGGCATCTACATGGCGACCATGGGCCTGTTCGGTGCGCAGCGCAAACCCACCTCAGGTATCGTAGTGGCGTTGGTCGGCATCGCCGGAATGATTGCTTACTATATGCTCGACGTGCAAGCCGCCGCCGACACGATGGTGAAGATCACCCCGCAAATATTCCAGCAGTTCAACCCGCTGTTCATCGTGGTGCTCACCCCGCTTGCGGTGGCGCTCTTCTCGGCGCTGGCCAAGCGCAACCGTGAACCGTCGGCACCCCGCAAGATCGGCTACGGCATGCTAATCGCCGCTCTGGGTTTCGTTATCCTTATGGTGGCGTCGATGGGCCTTCCCGCACCCGCCTCGCTGGACGGCATCTCGGACACCCTCGTGTCGCCCAACTGGCTCATTTCGAGTTACCTGGTATTGACGATGGCCGAGCTGTTCCTCAGCCCGATGGGCCTGTCGTTCGTGGCCAAAGTTGCGCCTCCCCAATATAAAGGCATGATGCAGGGCGGCTGGCTGGCGGCTACCGCAATAGGCAACCTGCTCGTCGGAGTGATGGGCATATTCTGGGAAAAACTGGCGCTGTATGCATTCTGGGGCATCCTGGTGCTCTGCTGTCTGCTCTCCGCCGCTTTCCTGTTCTCGGTAATGAAACGCCTCGAAAAGGCTACCGCATAATTTTTATATCTATGTCGAAGGCCGGCAGGTGAAATACGTGCCGGCCTTCTTTTTAAAATACGCTGTTTTTTCAGATAAATTGCTTATATTTGTATTAACCACTATATTTTCTTCCTTAAACTATAATCTGCATAATCATGAAAAAAATCCTACTCAAGTCACTGCTTTTTTTTGCGCTGTCCCTGGTGATCGGCGGATGCGATAAAGATGAAAACCCCACTCCCGAACCTCCCCCGCCCCCTCCTTCCGAGCGGATACTCACCCTGCCTGACATAACGGTTTGCGGGAAAAGCATGTTCGGGACTTTTGCCGCTGAGGACGTGGCCGAGCTATTGTACGCAAAAGCCGGCCTTAGCGAAGCCCAATTCCATGCCGCCTATAAGAGCGTACAGATCGTCAAAATGACCAAGGACGGGAATACCGACGACCTTATCACCACGGTCCCTCTTACCAAGAGAGAGTTGGACGACACGTACAACGGAGGTAACGGCGTCTCACAGGCCCAGGCTGACGCATACGCCAAAGATGCGGCGGACAATGCCATCGCTGAAGATGTCGTCTTCGCCATGGCATATACGGTTGCGCCCCCGACCAAAGTGCCATACGCCTTTAAATTGTACCTCTCACCCAAGGCGGTGGGTGCGGTCGATATGACCACAGGATCGTCGACCTTATCGGTAACGGTAAAATTCAAGGACCCGACGAACTCAAAACCAGACATCACCGAAGAATTCTGTGTAAAGGTCGTTATCCCTACCCAGGAATTCACCTTCAACGGCGGGGCATGGGATGCGGCAGGCCCGGGCACGCTGTACAACGTAACGGCAAGCACCTTCGATTACTCGCGGGATAACACGTCGGGTGCCCCAAATTATGCCTATGGCGCATGGGCGGGCTGGAACACGGGCCGGGACCATTATTCGCACTTCGGTACTGACCTGGTTAGCGGTTTCATATACAAAGCCACGGAATACAAACCGGCCAACCTCGACCAGTTTATCCGCCACATCCGCTCGAATGCCTCCGTCAGGTTCGAATTCAACGACGCGAAATTCTCATTGTACGCGCATCTGGCCGGGTATAGGGTCTCCAACAATCGGCAGGCCCTGTGGAGCAATGCGCAGCCAGCATTGAGCAATGCCGAGCTCCAGACATACAGCCATCCGGGCACGACGAACGACGCCCGCTACGACCGCCTGGCCGCCACGGTCTGGAATCAATTCGGTGCAACAGCGGCCGAAAATATCAAGACCACCAACCTGCCCTGGACCTACAACGAAACCCTTGGAAATGGAACGAATGTGGCTGCGGCCCAGCTGTGGCTCTCCGAGATCAGCGACTCGAACGGCTCCACGGCAGCCAGCAAAGTGATCGGCAGAAAAATCCCGATGCAACTGGTGGTCGAGTACAACCAGTACAACAAAATCCCAGTGCTCGATTTCGAAGTCCAATTTATCGACCCGCTGATGGTGACAAGTACAGAAGCCCTCGCCTTCACCGACGGGGAGATCAACGGCAGCTTTGTCAATGTGGATAGTAACACTTCCTGTGCCACATGGGACAAATACATCATCTCACGCACTGCCCTGGCCACTCCCAACCCCAATCCGTTCAACCTCAAAGGCGGATATTCGCAGCAGCTCTGGGACTACCTCCAGATCAGGTCGATCATATACAATACCAACGCAGCCAATACCAACCTGAAACTTACCGGTAGCGTATACGTGCCCACTGCGGGCGTCACCAACGGCCAACTGCCCGTGAATGTTTCCCTGAAACAGGTGAAAAACTACGACGCGAGCTCAGGCGCCTACGTCGAAGTGGCGGATAATCCCACCCACCTGCGATACTTCAATAACAGCGGCGCACCAGTCAGTGCGGACTTTATGATCTATATCGACGCGCAGGTGCGCTACAAATGGGGTGTCAAAACTATCAACCAGGCCTTTGAAGTAAAAAAGAGCTATTAGCACACCCTGGGCGGCGATGCCCACCGCAAATGCAGAAAATCCCTTGCCGCGACACCGGCAGGGGATTTTCCTTTTTTATTTCATTGTAACAGTAGGGTGTATAGAATGCGGCCAGGCAATTTTTGGGTGCAAGCACGCACAACTGTGCTCTCCTTTCACTATCTTTGGCCTCAATGTCTACCACCCTCACATTTTTAGGTACGGGCACTTCCCAGGGAGTGCCGGTCATCTCGTGCCCCTGCTGTGTCTGTTCGTCGCCAGACAGGCGCGATAAGCGGTTGCGTTCGGCTGCAATGGTCGAGCATGGGGCGACGCGCATAATTATCGACGCCGGGCCCGATTTCCGCCAGCAGATGTTGCGCGAAGATATCCGGCGCATCGACGGCATACTGCTCACCCACGAGCACAAGGACCATATCGCCGGGCTGGACGACGTGAGGGCGTTCAACTACACCTCGGGGCGTGAAGTGGCGCTTTATGCCGAGGGGCGCGTGCAGCGGGTGGTCAAAAAGGATTTCGACTACGCCTTTTCCGAAGAGCGGTACCCCGGCGTGCCAGACATCAGGCTCGTAGACATCGGCGAAGAGCCTTTCCGCATTGGCGACATGGAAATAATCCCGATCCGCGGACGGCATTACCGTCTGCCGGTGCTGGGTTTCCGCATCGGGGGGATCGCCTACCTGACCGACTTCAACGGCATAGAGAGCGGCGAAATGGATAAGTTGCGCGGCGTGGAGGCATTGGTGGTCAACGCCCTGAGGCGTGAGCCCCACATTTCGCACTTCACGCTCGACGAGGCGCTGCATATCAGTGCGTCGGTCGGTGCGCAGCGGACGTACATAACCCACATATCGCACCAAATGGGACGACACGACCAGGTGTGCTGCGGGTTGCCCGACGGCGCCACGCTGGCTTACGACGGGCTTAAAATAACGAGCGAGAGATGAAAAAACTGCTGCTCATCACCCCTCCCCTGCTGCAACCCAACGCGCCCTACCCCGCCACGGCGTACCTGGCGGGATGGCTACGCCCGCGCGGGATCGAGGTGGCCCAGATGGACCTTTCGATAGAGCTGCTGGGCGAGGTTTTCTCCGCCGCGTTCCTGAGCGGGGTTTTCGACGCGTTCGAGGGCGGCGACCAGGATGCGCAACGCATTTACGCCCTGCGCGGGCAATATATCGCCACCGTCGAGCCTGTGATCGCCTTCCTGCGCGGACAAAACCCGACACTCGCCACGCAGGTCTGCCGTCCGGGATTCCTGCCCCAGGGCGCGGCGTTCGATGCGATAGACGACCTGCAGGAAACGTTCGGGTCGTTAGGCACGCAGGACTGCGCCAAATACCTGTGCACGTTATATTTGCATGACCTCTGCTCATTCCTGCGCGCCACGGTTTCCGAGCATTTCGAAATAGCGCGCTACGGGGAGAGCATCGCGCTTTCCGCGCCGGGATTCGCCCCCCTGGCCGGTGCGCTCAACGCACGACCCAATATCATCGAGGAGCGGATGCTTTCGCTTCTGGACGCAAGGATGCGCGCCGAGGGGGCCGATGCGGTCGGCTTCTCCGTGCCGTTTCCGGGTAATTTGCTCTCCGCGCTGCGTTGCGCTCAATACATCAAGCGAGAATTTCCCGGCGTAAAGACCATTATCGGCGGAGGCTACCCGTCGACCGAATTGCGCAACCTGAGCGACGGAGGCATATTCAAATACATAGACTACATCGTTTTAGACGACGGCGAGTTGCCCCTGGAACGCATAATGACCGATGGTGAGCTGGTAAACACCTACACAAAAGAGGGATTCCACAAAGGTGATGGACATGTGCCTCATCAGGAGCATCCGGGGCCTGATTTCGACGGGTTGCCGCACGGGCTCTATTTCTCGCTTTTCGAGCGGACCAACCCCATGCACCGACTTTGGAGCGACGGGCGGTGGAATAAACTGATGCTGGCGCACGGCTGCTACTGGGCGCAATGCTCTTTCTGCGACACCACGCTGCCCTACATAGGGCGGTACCAGGCCGCATCTGCGGTCCAGATCGCAGACCAGATGGACCACACGGCGGCACAGACCGGCTCGGACGGGTTCCATTTCATCGACGAGGCCGCCCCGCCCAAGCTGCTCCGGGAGCTGTCGCTGGAGCTGCTGCGGCGCGGACGGCGATACACATGGTGGACGAATATACGCTTCGAGACGGCCTTCACGGGCGATCTGTGCCGGCTGATGTCCGCCGCCGGGTGCATCGCCGTGTCGGGCGGCCTGGAAGCGGCGGGCGACCGGCTGCTGACGCTTATCAACAAGGGCGTGACCGTGGAGCAAGCCACCGTCGCGATGCGCAACTTCTTCTACTCGGGCATAATGGTGCACGCATACCTGATGTACGGGCTGCCCGGGCAGACGTTGCAGGAAACGGTCGATTCGCTCGAAATAGTGCGGCAGATGTTCCGCGCACAGCTGATCGATTCGGCGTTCTGGCACCGCTATGCCATGACCCTGCACAGCCCCATGGGACAAGACCCAGCACGGTGGGGTGTGACGCGCAAGGGCGAACACCTCAACCCGTTCGCCAACAACGAAGTGCGCTTCTCGGAAAAAAGGGAATACAACATAGCTTCGGCTGGCGACTCCCTGCGCGAGGCGCTGGATAACTTTTTGGCCGGCAGCGGATTGGAGCGCCCGGCGCACAAATGGTTCGAGGGCAAAGCGCCTGTCACCTCTATCGAAGAATCGCTCATTACCGACAGCCTGATAAAACCTGACGGTTGTCGCCTTTTTAACCCCTCGGCGAGGTTGGTGTGGCTCGGCGCGCCGCTGGTGCGCACCCCGGAAGGTGTTTTGGTACTCGGCGCGGCGGAAGACAAGGAGTTTAAATTCGCGCAGACCGATGCCGATTTTATGATCGAAATCACGCTCCTGGCCGCCGACCTCGACCGCAGGACCACCTTCGCCGAGGTAAAGGAAATGTATAAAAACGAGAAGCCGTTCGCCGAGCTTTACCACTCCAAAAAGTGGGACCGGCTGCGTGAATTCGGCCTCTTACAACTATAATACGATGGATTTCAAGGACAAAGTAGTCGTCATAACCGGCGCGTCGTCAGGCATTGGCCTCGCCCTGGCGCAAAGATTCGCAAAGGCCGAGGCCAAAGTGGTAATGGGCGCGCGCTCGGTGGAAAAATTGGCCGAGGTGGCCTCGGCGATCTCCACGCTCGGGGGCGAGGCGGCATACGTGGCTGCGGACGTGACCCGCGAGGAGGATTGCAAACGCCTGGTCGACACTGCGGTGGAGCGTTTCGGGCGCATCGACATACTGATCTGCAACGCGGGGATCTCGATGCGTGCGCTGTTCGACGAGGTGGACCTGGACGTGCTGCGCCGGTTGATGGACGTGAACTTCTGGGGCACGGTCTACTGCGTGAAATACGCCCTGCCGCACATCCAGAGGACGAAAGGCTCGATAGTGGGCGTGTCCTCCGTCGCGGGTATCCACGGGCTGCCGGGGCGCACGGGATATTCGGCCTCGAAATTCGCGATGACTGGTTTCCTGGAAACCATCCGCATCGAAAACCTCAAAAAGAAAGTGCACGTGATGGTTGCGTGCCCCGGATTCACAGCCTCGAACGTGCGCCTCTCGGCGCTCACCGCCGACGGGTCGAGCCAGGGCGAAACCCCGCGCGACGAGGGTAAAATGATGTCCGCCTCCGAAGTCGCCCGGCGCATCGCCGACGGCATCTCGGCCCGCAAACGCACGCTGCTGATGGAATTCGACGGACGCGCGACGACCTTTATCAAGAAATTTGCGCCGGGCTTCCTCGACCGCATGTTTTACAGGCACATGGCCAAAGAGCCCAACTCGCCGTTCAAATAGACTAAAAGGCCGCCTTTTTCGAAAGGCGGCCTTTTTTACAATATCTCTTTGAGGAATTGGCCGGTATAGCTCTCCTTAATTCTGGCCACCTGCTCGGGAGTGCCCTGAGCGACCACGCGGCCACCTGCCGCCCCGCCTTCGGGACCTATGTCGATCAGGTGGTCGGCGACCTTGATAACGTCGAGGTTGTGCTCGATCACCAGCACGCTGTTGCCGCGCTCGACGAGCTTGTCGATCACCTCCAACAGTTGGCGCACATCCTCGAAATGCAGTCCTGTGGTCGGCTCGTCCAAAATATATAAGGTGCTGCCGGTGTCCTTGCGGGCGAGTTCGGCGGATAGTTTTATGCGCTGGCTCTCGCCGCCAGACAGCGTGGTGCAGGGCTGGCCGAGGGTCAGGTAACCCAGCCCCACGTCCTGGATGGCCTTGAGTCTGGTGTATATCGAGGGGATGTGCTCGAAAAATTCGACCGCACGGTTGACGGTCATATTGAGCACATCATTGATGCTGTGGCCCTTATATTTCACGGCCAGCGTTTCGCGGTTGTAACGGTTGCCGCCGCACACCTTGCAGCGCACGTAAACGTCCGGCAGGAAGTTCATCTCGATGGTCTGCACCCCCGCGCCGCGGCACTCCTCGCAGCGCCCGCCCTTGACGTTGAATGAGAAACGTCCGGCTTTGAAGCCGCGTACCTGGGCGTCCGGCGTAGCCTCGAACAGCTTTCGGATATCGCCGAAAACGTTGGAATATGTAGCAGGATTGCTGCGCGGCGTGCGCCCTATGGGCGATTGGTCGACGACCACCAATTTATCGACGTTGTCGATGCCCTCGATCCCCTCGTGCTCCAACGGCTGGTCGAAAGAGCGGTAAAGGTGGCGCGAAAGCGCGGGACGCAGCGTGTCGCTGACGAGCGAGGACTTGCCGCTGCCGCTCACCCCCGTGACGCAGATCATCGCCCCGAGCGGGAAATCGACCGTTATGTCTTTGAGGTTGTTGCCCCTGGCTCCGACGACGGTTATCTTTTTGCCGTTTCCTGCACGGCGCTCGACGGGGACCTCTATCCGGCGGCGACCGGTCAGGTAATCCGCCGTTATGCTGTCGCTGGCGGCGATCTGGTCGAAAGTGCCTTTGGCGACTATGTAGCCGCCTTTCATGCCGGCCTTGGGACCCACGTCGACGATGAAGTCCGCAGCGCGCATCATCTCCTCGTCATGCTCCACGACGATCACCGAGTTGCCCGCGTCGCGCAGCTCCTTGAGGCTGGAGATAAGGCGGCGGTTATCCCGCTGATGCAGCCCTATGCTCGGTTCATCGAGGATGTAGAGCACGTTCACGAGTTTCGAGCCGATCTGCGTGGCAAGGCGTATGCGCTGGCTCTCGCCGCCAGAGAGCGACCGCGAGGCGCGCCCCAGGGAGAGGTAGCCGAGCCCGACATCCGACAGGAAGCGTACGCGCTCACGTATCTCCTTGACGATCTCACGGGCTATGGCCTGTTCGCGGTCGGTCATCAGGGCCTCCACCCCGCCGATCCATGCGGCGAATTCCTCGATGCTCATCGCCGAGATCTCGGCGATATTCAGCCCCCCGATGCGGAAATGTAACGCCTCGCTGCGAAGGCGCGATCCGCCGCACACCCCGCAGCGTTGGCGCACGAGGAATTGGTCGCGCCATTTGCCCCCGTGCCCTTCGTCGTCCTGCTGGCGGTCTATCCACTCCGAAAGGCCGTCCCAGGAGATCATCTGGTAGCCCGAGGTGGCGTTGAATTGGTGCATATCGATGCGCAGCGGCTCGGACTCACCGTACAAAATAGCGCTCAACGCCTCGTCGGAAAGCGTTTCGAGGGGATCGTCCAGCGTGAAATCGTATTGTTTGCCCAGCGCCTCCATGAGCGCGAAGAGTAGGCTCTGGCGGTATTTCCCCAGCGGCTCGATAGCCCCCTGGCGCATGGTTTTACTTTGGTCGGGAATGATGCGGTCAAGGTCGAAGACAGCCTCGTCGCCAAGGCCGTTGCAGTGCGGGCATGCCCCCTGCGGCGAGTTGAAGGAGAAGCTGTGCGGCGCGGGGTCGGCGAACGAAACGCCGCTGGTGGGGCACATCAGATGGCGAGAGAAATAGCGCACCTTGTCCTGGGCGTCGTAGTCGTAGACCGACATCGAGCCTTTGCCCTGGCGCAGGGCCTCGCGCAGGCTTTTAAGTATGCGGTCGCGGCTATCTTCCTCGGCCACAAGGCGGTCTATCACAAGGTCTATGTTGTGTACCTTGTAGCGGTCGAGCTTCATGCCGGGGGCCAGCTCCTCGATCCTGCCGTCGATGCGTGCGTATAAAAACCCTTTCTTGACGAGCGATTCGAAAAGTTCACGGTAATGTCCCTTGCGCCCGACGACGATGGGGGCCAGCAGCGCGATGCGGCGGTCAGTGTACCCTGAAAGGATGAGCGAGAGTATCTGCTCGTCGGTGTAGTGCACCATCTGTTCGCCGGTGACGGGCGAAAAAGCCCTCGACGCGCGGGCGTACAACAGGCGCAGGTAGTCGTTGATCTCGGTCACGGTGCCGACCGTCGAGCGCGGGTTCTTATTGGTGGTCTTCTGCTCGATGGCCACCACGGGGCTCAGGCCGGTTATGTTGTCGACGTCGGGACGCTCCATGCTGCCCACGAACTGGCGGGCGTAGGACGACAGGGTTTCCATATAACGGCGCTGCCCCTCGGCATAGATCGTGTCGAAAGCCAGCGACGACTTGCCCGAGCCGGAAAGCCCCGTCACCACGACAAGGCTGTTGCGCGGGATCTCGAGGTCTACGTTCTTGAGGTTGTGGGCGCGCGCGCCCGTTATGGCTATTTTCTCCTGTTTCATTTGACGGCGTCTCTGAAGCGGTCGCGGGGGATCTTGACGCGGTAACACTTTTTTGAAGGGTTCTCCCACGAGTAGTCGCGGATCCAGTGGTTCAGTTCGCGCAGCATCTTATAAGTAGTCCCGTGCTGCCTGGCCACCTCGGGCCAATCTATCGGCGATCCTTCGACCTCGACCGTATGGTAACGCTCCAGGGGCTTGTGGTATTGCGCACTCTCGATCATCATGCCGTAACGGGCGGGGTTTTCGGCGATCATTTTCCATGACAACACGCGGAAAACATAGCGCAGCGTCTCCTCGGGCAGGAACATTTCGTAATAGTCGCCGGTCGACTGCAACGCCGCACGCCGGGCAAGCCCCGCGTTACCGACGTTATACGCCGCCGCGGCCATCGTCCACGACCCGAAACGCGCATAGGACTCCTTGAGGTGGTTGCATGCCACCTGCGTGGCTTTCTCGATGTGGTAGCGCTCGTCGAGGTTAGGGGCGACTTCGAGCCCTGCCGCCTTTCCCACCTGGGGCATTAGTTGCCACAGCCCGGCTGCGCCCGCTCCCGAGACCACGTTGGGGTTAAGCCCGCTTTCGGCCATACAGAGGTATTTGAAGTCGTCGGGCACGCCGTTGCGCGCCAGAATAGGCTCTATTATGGGCAGGTAACGCGTCGTGTTGAGCAGGGTCGAGAGCGTGCGCGAATGCATATATGCGGTTATCATCAACTCGCGTTCGAGGCTCTCGCGCGTATCGTAGTTCTCCAGGGGAACCCTCTCGCCGGCGAAATCGAGCGAAGGGGGCATCGCAGGCACGAAAACCATCGAGAATGCAGTCTGGGGCTGCTGTCCGACAAGTGGCTGTCCCGCGGCGTGCATACAGCACACTGCGAGTATCGCGGCAAAAAGGTATGTGGTTTTTTTCATGGCCGGCAAAAATAAGGCGACAAAATTAGTCATTTTATATGTAACCGGAAAACAGGCACGCATTTTGTTTTATCCATATGTAGAAAATCGAACGAATAGAACCGTCTGAAAATTTTGGCACGCGTTTTGAATATTACATAAGAACATTAAGCAAAGGTTTCTTCATTTATTTAAGTTTGGGTTAGTAGTTATGGGAAGTCTGTCTTCCCAAACAGGCGGGGCAGTCGTGAAGACTCCCCCGCTTTGTTTTATACAAGTAAAGGGAGTCGTCGACTCCCTTTACTCATTTAGCATATCTTCGGTCAGGCCGAAACCACCGTGTTGACCCCCATCGAATCCCGGGCCCAGTCGCCGCGCGCGCGAAGCACCTGCTCGATCACGTCGCGCACGCATCCTTTACCGCCGGCGTAGGGCGACACATAGCGCGACACCTCGACCACCTCAGCCACGGCATCCGACGGGCAGACAGGCATCCCGGTCATGGCCATCGCCGCGCGGTCGGGAATATCGTCGCCCATGAACATAACTTCATGTGGCTCAAGACCGAACTCTTCCATGAATTCGCACAGGCGGCTGACCTTGTCGGCGCAGTTGATATAAAGGCGCGTGACCCCGAGCAGCGTAAATCGGGTCTCTATCGTCGCGCCGCGCCCGCCGGTGATTATCGCCACCGGGTAGCCCATTTTCAGGGCGTAGGCCACCGCATAGCCGTCCTTGGCGTTATATTTACGGATGAATTCGTCGTTATTGCCTATTATTATGCCTCCGTCGGTGAACACGCCGTCCACGTCGAAGACGAAGGCGCGCACGGACGCTAAATCTTCTTTGAAGTTTCCCATATGCTGTTGCTGATACTTATGTAAATATTCTTAATCTCTGCGTGTTTGGCCAGCATCTCGGCGTGGCGGGTCTTGGCCTTGTAGTCGTTGCGCACGGCGGGGCCTGTCTGCACCTTCGCGGGCGAATCGCTCGATGCGGCCTTGAGCGCCGTCTCCTTTATCAGGGGACGCAGCAGGTCGAAATCGCCGCCGGCCTCGCGTATCAACTCCTCGCCAAGCGCGTACATGTGGTTGGCGAAGTTGCTGGCGAAGACCGCCGCCAGGTGGATGCGCGCACGGTGTGCCGAATTCACTTCACGCACATCCTCAGACAACGCCAGGGCCACTTCGCGCACACATTCCAGCGACGCGGCGTTGGCCCCCTCTATCAAAAGCGGCACTTTGGAAAACGTGATGCGCCGTCCGCGCGAAAAGGTTTGCAGGGGATAGATCACCGCGCGGTTGGGGTTGTGGGGCGATATTTCGCCCATCGGCAGACTGCCGGCTGTGTGCGCGACCACCCCGCCCTTGAGTTTGAGCGTCGCGGAGAGCTGCGGCACGGCGGGGTCGGAAACGGCCAGTATATAGAGGTCAGCGGGCAGTATTTTGCCGCCGAGCGGTGCGTAGGCGCATCCGCAGCGCTTGGCCAGTATGCGGGCGGCGGTGGCGTTTCGGGCACATACCTGCCTTAGCTTCAGATCTTTGCACCGCGATATGGCCAACGCCATCGCCTCGGCCACGTTGCCGCTTCCTATGACCACTATCGTTTTCACCTCTCGATGTCCATTAGCAGCACGTTGGCCGGGGAGCGTTCGTTTTCAGAGCGCATCTGGTCGATCGCCTGGCTTATGCGGTAAAGCTCGGGGTTGCATTCGAAGTCGAATTCGCTCTCTCCACGGCGCTCGACGCTGCCGACCACGTCGGATATGGTGATCTGGTGCACGTCGCGGCACGGGATATAGACGTTGACTCTCTCGTCGTCGTTATTCTGCACAGCCGAGAGCAGTCCGGCGCGCTCAAGGTCGAATACCACATCGCGCACGATACGCAGGGGCAGCCCCAGGCGCGAGGCTATGAATTCGCAGGTCACACCGCCGCCGTTGCCGTCCACGAAGCTGCGTATGGCCACCAGCATCGAGGCTACGAGTACCTTCTGGCGGTGGTCGTAGCTCATGTGCAGCGACTCGCGCTCCTGCTCATAGCGGGTAATGTTCTGGTATGCGAAAGAGAGCTCCGCCCCGGCCAGCACGATCTGCCAGCTGCTCTGCAACCATATAAGGAACAGGGGCAGGGCGGCGAAACTACCGTAAATGGCATTGTATGAGGTCATCCATGTCTGGAGGTAGACGTACGCTATCTGGAAGATCTGGAAAAGCGTGCCGGCGATTATACCTGCCGGGATGGCGCTGCGCAACTTGACGCGCGTGTTGGGCATCACGCTGTAAATGAACACGAACATCACCCACATGGTGACCAGCGAGGCGATGCCGTAGACCACGTCCAGTATCCACGACGAGGAAAATGCGTCGAGGTTGGTCTTGATGTAAATCGCTATCGAGTTGGAGATCACCCACAGGATAGGCGCGATGAAGACCACGCTCAGGTAGTCGCTCAGCTTACGGGCTATAGTGCGCGAACGGCGCACCTCCCAGATGTTGTTGAAAGCGCCCTCTGCGTTACCGAAAAGGCGGATAACGGCCCACACCAGCACCACGAAGCTGACCGAGGCGATAACCCCTCCCTTGGTGCGGGCGAGCATATTGTTGGCGAACGCAAGCACCTGCTCTACAAGTTCATGGTACTGTGCGAATTCGGTGTAGAGGTACTGCTCGAAGGAGAGCTCCATGCCGAAGCCCTTGACGATGCCGAAGATCATCGCGATGATCGGCACTATGGACATCATCGTGTAGAAAGTCAGCGCGGCGGAGGTCTGGTCGAGGCGGTGGTCGCCGAAGCCTTTACCGGTGTATATCAGCACCTTGGCCTGACGCACAGCCCAACGCACAGTACGCGAGCGATATTCGTGCTCGCCTTTGCTCCAGATACCGTTTCGGATGAATTCTGTGATCTTCTTTACCATTCGCGCCTTGATTTAACTGCAAAGATAAGTTTTTTACTTTAAAATAACCGCGTGTTGCGCACCGCCCACCACACAAAAGGCTATCGCAGCCGTGCCGCCCTCCTTAACGCCCAACGCCCGGGCGATCACGGCGTTGGAAACGGGGAATCCGCGCTGCATGATCTGCACCGCGCGCACTCCGCGTTCGCGCAGCAAGGCTTTCAGCGCACGGGGGTTATACGGCTGGACAGACTCTATTTCATAGTGGCGGTACATGCCCCCGGCGGGCAGCCGATCGGCAAAGGCGTAGCCGTCGCCGGCGCTCAGCGGCAGACCGTGCGATGCAGCCCACGCCCCGGCCAGGCGCACCTTGCGCAGCGAAACGTCGGGCAGCAGCAGGTAGCGATAGGGCGGGGCGAAGACTGCCGGCGGGGCTGTGGCCGCTCCTTGCTGCAATGAAAAACCCTCTCCGCCGGCTATCGAGGCGCGAAGCGTAGGCTGCCCGATTTCGTCGGAGGTGACGATCAGCAGTTCCTTGCATTCGTCGCCAGCGGACACCGCCTCGACGAGCGTATGGCGACCGAAAATACGGAATGCCTCGGCGGCGTCGAACAACGGCGAAGCTTTGATGACCACCCGCGGGGCTATCTCATGCAGCCGTCCATGCAGCCGGACCACATCGGGGGCGCAATCTTCCAGCAACACCAGTTTGCGGTTTCCCACGGCGCGGCGGTCGGGATCGGCGTAGACCATATCGGCTGTCAGGTCGGGAGTGGACGTATAATCCTCGGCGGCGATGTTGACCACCTCGATATTTGCCAACCCCAGGCGGGCGAAGTTGATGCGGGCCAACTCGGAGAGCACCGGGTCGCGCTCGACTGCGGTAACGCGGGCGAAATGGCGGGCGAAGTTCGCCGAATCGACGCCCAGGCCGCATGTGAGGTCTATGCAATGTCCTCCCGTCCAGCGTTTGTGGGCGGCGCATTCGGCGCTTCCGGCCTGTTCGTACGAAAGTGGCGGGATGATGCAGCGGGAGGCGTGGTAGTGGGGCAGTTTGGTGCGCGCACGCTGCAAGTACTTGACCTGCGTGGCGATGAGCGGCAACGCAGCGCCCAGCGTGCGGGAAAGCTGCTTGTCGGCGGCTACGGCGGCGGGGTCACGGGTGAGGTTGGCCTCTATGGCCCCGCGCACGTCGTCGCGGCAGAGGATATTTACTTCGTCTAAAGTCATGCGAATGGATTTTCCGGCCTTTTTCGACCGCGCAACGAAAGCGCGACGAAAACGACCGCGTATAAAAGGTAGACAAGCCCCACCCCGGCTGCGGAAAGGTGCACTTCAGCCGCCGCCCCGGGCAGCGAGGCCGCACCCCACACTATATCGTTCTGCAACTTGGCGACATGGCCTATCGCCCACCCTGCGGCCTGTTGCAGCAAATCCAGCGGGGCGACGATCCATCCCAGCGACAGCAGCACCAAAATATTGGAGGTCAGGATCACCGGAGGGTTCACCAGCAGACCGACCAGGGGAAAATTCGAGAAATAGTAGGCTACAAGGGGCGCCGTGCCGACGGTGGCGACCACCCCGACCGTGAACGTCCCGACGAATGCGTCCATCCACCGGCGGCGGGTGCGGACCAGATCGAATACCGGTTTATAGCAAAGCATGATCGACAGCACGGCGATGATCGAGAGCTGGAAACTCACGTCGAAAAGCTGCGAGGGGTCGAGAAGCAGCAGAACCGCCGCCGTGGCCGCCATCACGTTGAGCATCCCCCGGTGCAGCGAAGCCGCCAGCGCCACCTGCGCCCCGGTAAACATCATCGCGGCGCGCATCGCCGGGGCGGAAAGCCCGGTCATGGCGGCGTAGATCCAGATTGCGGCCACCGCTATGACATTCTTCACGATATGTCCGCGCCTTAACAGCGGCAGCAGCCACAGCAGGGCGTTGACCAGCACGAAGACGATGGCCATGTGGATGCCCGACACGGAGAGCAGGTGCGAAGCCCCGACCCGCGAGTAAGCCTGTTTCAGGGCGGGCGACATGATGCGCCTCTCCCCCGTCGTCATGGCAGAAACCAGCGCGAACTCATCGTCCGGCATCCCCAGGCGGGCGATGCGTCCGGTCGCCCCGCGCTGCATCCGCGCGGCGGCTATGCGGGGTGAACGCGCGTCGTAAGGGTTGACCGCCACTACACCGTCCCGGGTTACGAAAGCGTGACCTCGGAAGCCGCGCACGCGCATCAGGTTGGCATACCCCGACGAATCGGGGCGGTTGAGCCACGCCGCGCAGACCATCTCGTGCCCGATGGCGACCTTATGGCATGTGTCGACGCTAAGGGTGATCCTCTGCCTCGCCTTGTGCCACGCGGTGTCGCGCCACGCTTCGACCCATGCCGTAGTGCGCTGCCAGCGTCCCGACGTGGCGGGGTTGTCCGTCACGCGCAGGTGCAGCAGCACCCTCTGCCCGGTGGGTATGGCATCCTGCGGGGCATGGAGCGCCGTGAGCGTCCAGCCGGTGAACGCCAGGCTCATGGATATATAAACCCATCCGATCCGTCTGCCCAGGGTAAACCAGGCGCACAGGTAGCACACCGCAAGTCCCGCGCAGGGCACCCACAGGGACACGTCGAGGTACCAACCCAAAAGCACGCCAGCCACAATGGCGGGCAGCATGCGCACGAACGGCATCGCATCGAGCGGATGGCCTTTATCCTTCATCTGTCAGGGCGGCCAGGGGGTGGTGGTTTTCGAGGCTCGAACGCAGGTGCGTGCGGTCGAGGTGGGTGTATATCTCGGTGGTCAGGATCGACTCATGGCCGAGCAACTCCTGTATCTGGCGTATGTTCGCGCCCCCCTCCAGCAGGTGGGTAGCGAAGCTGTGGCGCATGGTGTGGGGACTGACGTTGCGCGTTATGCCAGCCGCGCCGACAGCCTTTTTCATTACATTGAATACCGCCATGCGCGAAAGCGGCCCCCCGAAGCGGTTCAAAAAAACGATCTGCCGGCCAGCGGGCTTAGGCTCTATGTGAACGCGTTGCGCGAGGTACTGCTCGAGGCGTGTGCGCGCCTCGTCGCTCAGGGGCACAAGGCGCTGCTTGTCTCCTTTGCCTGTAACGCGCACCACGCCCTCGTCGAAAAAAAGGTCAGTCAGGCGCAGTCCCATGAGTTCCGACACACGCAACCCGCAGCTGTAAAGCATTTCGAGCATCGCACGGTCGCGGTGGCCGGCGGGCTGGCTCAGGTCTATCGTGGCCAGGGTGCGGTCTATCTCCTCCAGCGACAGCGTTTCGGGCAGGTGGCGCCGCATGCGTGGCATTTCGACGAAATCGGTGGCGGCGGCTTGCGATAAACCGGTATAGACAAGGTAGTTGAAAAACGATCTGAGCCCGCTCAGCGTGCGCGCCTGTGACGAAGCGGTCTTACCGCATTCATGGAGCGAGGCCATGAATTGCTCCACGTGCCCGCGCTCGGCCTTTTCGGGGGTCGTCGCGCAGTGCTCCCCGAGCCACTCGCCGAAGATCTGCAGGTCGAAAAGGTATGAGGCCACCGAATTGGCGGACATAGCGCGTTCGTGCGTCAGGTAACGCCCGTAATCGTCGGCTATATCTTTCCACTCGCGCATTTTGATTATCTTTGTTCGCAAATTTAACAAAAATATGGACTACACCGAATTGTCGGTCGCCGTCGAGGGCGTCGAACAGGCAGATATAATCACAGCATGGCTGTCCGACTTCCCCTTCGAGAGTTTTGTCAACGAGGGCCGCACCCTGAAAGCCTATATCCCCGCTTCGCAGCTCATGGAGTGTAAAGAGGAGATCGACCTGGCGCTCTCCGGGCTTGGCGTCACGGGCCAGCGCTATATCATGATCGAGGCGCAGAACTGGAACTCGCTGTGGGAATCGAACTTCGAACCGGTCGACGTCGACGGGCGCTGCCTGATCCGCGCGCCTTTCCACACCCCTGCCACGAGCGGGACCGAGGTGGTGATAATGCCCAAAATGTCGTTCGGCACGGGGCACCACGCCACGACCTGGCTGATGAGCAAAGCGGTGATGGACAGCGATGTAAACGGCCTTAACGGCCTGGATATGGGCAGCGGCACGGGCGTGCTGGCCATCCTGGCCGCCCTGCGCGGCGCGGCGCATGTCGACGCGGTGGACATAGACGACTGGGCGTATGAAAACTCGCTCGAGAATATCGCCGCCAACGGGGTCGCGGACCGCGTGACGCCAATGCTTGGCGGCGCGGAAAAGATCGCCGGACGCAGTTACGACTTCATCCTGGCCAATATCAACCTCAACATTCTGGTGCGCGACATGCCGGCCTACGCGGCCACCTTGCGCACGGGCGGAGAGATTTTTTTCAGCGGGATACTTCAAAGCGACATCCCCGCCCTCACGGCGCGCGCCACGGAGTTGGGGCTTACGGTCACAGGCTCGGCCCTAAAAGACGGCTGGGCTTGCGTGGCGGCGCGAAAGTAAATTACAGAATGCGCGGTCCTGGTGGGCCGCGCATTCATTATTTCACCTGCGCGAGCAGTCCCGTGAGCAGTTTCCAGAACTTGTCGACGGTGGCGATCTCAAGCCTTTCGTCTGGCGAGTGCACCCCGCGCAGGGTCGGCCCGAAGGAGACCATTTCCAGGTCCGGGTATTTTTTCAGGAACAGCCCGCACTCCAGCCCGGCGTGTATCGCCCTAACCTTGGGCTCGGTGCCGAATAGCTTTTTATATAGTTCCACGGTCTGGCTGAGCAGGTGCGAATCGGGATCTGGCGTCCAGCCCGGGTAACCTTCCGAGTGGGCCACATGCGCCCCGGCGAGGTTGAACACGGCCTCGACACTCGCCGCGGCGTCATGTTTGGCGCTCTCCACCGAGGAGCGTTGCGAGGTGCACACCACAACGCTGCCCCCCTCTCCCATCTTGACCGAGGCGAGGTTGGTCGAGGTTTCGACCAGCCCAGGCATCGTGCGGCTCATCGCCAGCACGCCGTTGGGCGCGGCCTGTATCGCTTCGAGCAACGAGATTTGCGTGCGGTGGTCGATGACCGTGCCGGAATCCGGCCCGGCGACGGCGCGCAGGGCGAATTTCATCCCCGGCTCGGTGGCTGCGAACTCGGCGCGGCATGCGGCGCCGGTCTTTTTGGCAAGACGCGTGAATGCCGCGGCGTTATGCGCCGGCACGCCTACCTCAGCCCACGCTTCGCGCGGAATGGCATTGCGCAGATTGCCGCCGTCTATCGCGCACAGTCGCAGCCCAAACTCCTTAGAGGCAGGGAGCAACACCCTGGCAAGCAGCTTATTGGCATTGGCCAGCCCGTCATTGATATTATCGCCCGAGTGGCCTCCTTTAAGCCCTGAAACCGCCACGCGGAAATACTCCATCGCATGTGGCGCAGCCTCGCGAGTGGCGTTGAACGTAGCGAGGGTATCGATCCCGCCGGCACAACCGATGAATATTTCGCCCTCGTCCTCCGAATCGAGGTTTATAAGGTATTTACCCTGCAACATCTGCTTACCGAGGCCGAAGGCGCCCGTCAGGCCGGTCTCCTCGTCGACCGTGAACAGCGCCTCGAGGGGGCCATGGGCGAGGTCCCCGGCGTCGAGCACGGCCAGCGCTGCGGCGATGCCTATGCCGTCGTCGGCACCGAGCGTAGTGCCCTGGGCGCGCACCCAATCCCCGTCGACCTTCACGCGGATCGCATCGTGCATAAAGTCGAATCTGACCGAGGCGTTCTTCTCGCAGACCATATCCATGTGGCTCTGCAGCACCACTCCCGGACCCTGACGGTTACCGGGCTTGCGGATAACGACGTTGCCCGTTTTGTCTACCTTGCACTCCAGGCTGCGGGCGGCGGCGAAGTCCACGAGGTATTTACGGATAAGCCCTTCGTGTTTCGAGGGGCGCGGGATGCGCGTGATCTGTTCGAAAAATCCCCAAACCGGGGCGGGCGTAAGATGTGAAAGCTGGGCCATAACGTTATTTTTTGAGAGTAAAGTTAGAAATTATTCGTTAATTTGCGCTACAAATTCTCTTTCGATGGACAACTTCCGCATAGGTCACGGCTACGACGTGCACGCCCTCGCGCCTGGGCTGCCGCTGCGCATCGGCGGGGTGACGATACCCCACCACAAGGGCTGCGTGGCGCACTCGGACGGCGACGTTCTGATCCATGCGCTGTGCGACGCGCTGCTGGGCGCTGCGGCGCTGGGCGACATAGGCAAACATTTCCCCGACACGAGCGACGAATTTCGCGGCATAGACAGCGTGGAGTTGCTGCGCCGCACCGTCGGATTATTGCGCGGCGAGGGCTTTCGCATCGGCAACGTGGACACGACCCTGCTGCTTGAATCCCCCAAAATAAAACCGCATATCGAAGCCATGCGCAGCGTGCTGGCCGGGGCCATGGGCATAGACGCCGGTGCGGTATCGGTCAAAGCCACCACTAACGAGCGCCTGGGTTTCGTAGGCCGCCAGGAGGGGGTCGCCGCCGAAGCCGTGGCGTTGATATACAAATAGAAAGCCGCCCCGGCACTTGCAACCGGGGCGACTTTCATTAAAGAAGCGACGAAACGAACGGATCTAATTATTACCCAGTATGGTGCCGGTATACGTCACCGTGTTGAGGAAGTCGGACTCGATGTCGAGCGTACACTCACCGGTCTGCCCCTCGATGGAGAATTTAAAGCGGTAGTTATTGGAGCTGTACAGGTTGGTTTCAAATGAAATATCCCACCCCTTGTTGTCTTTCTTCTGCACATAGAGCATCTTCGAGGGGTTGGGCACCGTATAGTTCATTATCGTTATCGCGTAAGGCGGTGTCATGCCTACGAAGTACGGGACGCAGATATCGACATAGGTCGGATAGATGCCTATGCGGAAGTTGGGATTCGATATCTGGCGCAGACGCCCCGCTGGCTGCATCTGGAAGTCCTGGGGCAGGAAGCGAAAGTCATGGGTCATGACCACCGAATCGATGTAATTTTCGAACTGGGCCTGTTTGGCCTCGCGCTCTTTCTCCCTCTCCTCGCGGCGCATTTCACGCTCCTGCTTCGGAGTTTCAGCCGGGGTTTTTGCCGGGGCTGGCTGTGTCTGGGCCATCGCCCCGATGCTCACACCGCACGTAACGGCTAACATTGCGATCAATAATCTCATGGTCTTGTTGGATAGTTTAGTGTTTTACGGTTACCGATACAAATTCCTTGCCCTTTTATCGGTCTCGGGAAAAAAAGCGCCGTGACCACCCTCGGGCGGTCACGGCGCATGGTTTTGCCGCATTGGCTAAATCAGTCCAGGAACTTGCCGATCTTGCCGAACAGTTCGAGGCGGTTTACAGGCTTGGGCACGAAATCGTCGAAACCCGCGGCGGCCATTTTGAGCTGGTCCTCGCTCGACACGAAAGCCGTC
This sequence comes from Rikenellaceae bacterium, assembly GCA_031550615.1. GTDB lineage: Bacteria > Bacteroidota > Bacteroidia > Bacteroidales > Rikenellaceae > JAVBOW01. Next base: position 70,610 of record JAVBOL010000003.1, read on the forward strand.
TGGCCCACTACGGGCAGCGTGGGACGCAGCTCCTTGATGCGGCGCGTGGCGATCAGCCCGTCCATGCCCGGCATGCGCACATCCATCAGCACCATATCGATCTCGTGGTGCGTGCGCACCATCTCCACCGCCGACGCCCCGTCGGAAACGGTCAGCAGCTCGACGTCGCAATGGCGCAGCAGCGAACACAGGTAGCCCATGCTGGCGTCCATATCTTCGACGATCAGTATCGTGCGCCCGGGAAAGGATGTCCGCAGGTCCTCGGGCTGGAAAGAGGTCATCGGGAATGTCCGTGGCTGTTCGCTGCAAAGTTCCAGGCAGGGCACGGTGAATTCGAAACGCGAGCCTTTGCCCAACTCGGACGTTATGTCGAACGTGCCGCCCATAAGCCTCACAAGGTTCATGGATATGGCCAATCCGATACCCGTGCCGCCATACTTGGCCGACGCATTGGGGTCGTGCACCTGGCGGAAAGGCTTTCCGAGGTCTTTGATATTTTCAGGCGGGATGCCTATGCCGGTGTCTTCCACATAGAAACGCAGTCCCAACTCAGGCACCACCGAGTAACCGTACTTCACATGGCCTCGGTCGGTGAATTTTATGGCGTTACCCACAAGGTTGCTTATAACCTGGCGTATGCGTGCGCCGTCGATGGTAAAACATCCTATGCCGTCCGAGAGCGACTCGTCGACCAGAAGGTCGATCTTCTTGCCCGACGCCGTGAGCGTCCCCGTGGCATGGAACGAGGTGCATATATCGCGCAGCAGACCGTTTACGTCGGTTTCGATAGGCACGATGCGCATCTGCCCGGCGTCGATCTTCGAAATATCGAGGATGTCGCCGATCAGGTTGAGCAGCTGGTGCGCGTTGTCCGTGACTATGCGCATATACTCCTTCTGCTGCTCTGGCGCTATGTCGTCTTCCTGTGAGAGGAAATCCAGGAAACCGATAATGGCATTCATCGGCGTGCGTATCTCATGGCTCATATTGGCCAGGAAGGTGCTCTTGAGCTTGTCCGAGGCCTCGGCCATGTCGCGTGCGGCGACCAGTTCGAGTTCGAGGTTCTTCTGCGCGGTGATGTCGATGAGCATGCCGTCGCGCACGACCTGGCCCCGCTCGTCGATCAGGCCTTTCGACTGCAGACGGATCCAGCGCACCTGGCCCTCGTCGGTCAAAAAGCGGAAAACGGTCGTCTCCGGGGTGTCCATAGCCGTGGTCGACTGTATGCGCGGGATCACGTGTGGGGCGTCCTCGGGATGGATATGATCGAGGAATCCCTTCAGGCTGACGTACAACTCGTCGAGCGGCACACCTATGATCTTTTCGATCTGACTTGTGGCATAGTCGAGCCTGATGTGACCGTCCGCTTCGATGTGGGTACGGTACATCGCCGTGTCGGGCATATTATCCCCTATCTCACGTAACATCTGGGCATTGTGCAACGCCTCCTGCTGCGATCGCAGCAGATCGGCCTCCATGCGTTTGCGCTCGGACACGTCGACGCCTATGCAATCCATGATTTTACTGCCGTCTTCGTGAATGCGCGAGATACCGGAAAGGGCGACCCAACGGTCGGGCACGCCGCCAGACATCTGCAAACATGTTTCGTGGCGGAAAAACGTACCTGCCTTAAAATTGTCGCGCACGGTCTGGCGCGTCTGGTCGTCGACAAGGGAGAGGAAGCCGCTGCCGTCCTTCATTATCTCTTCGGCCGTGATACCGCACAGGTTGTACACGCCCTTGGTCATATATGGGAAAAAAGGATTCCCCTGAGAGTCATAACTGAGTTGGAAGATAAAGCTGTTGGGCAGGTTGTCGCCCATCAGTTTGAGGGCGCTTTCGCTTTTACTCTTTTGCTCAAGGAGTTTTTCGAGTTCCTCCTTGTAGTGGCTCAGGCGCACCTCGTTCTCTTTGACCGGGGTTATATCGTAAAATGTGAGAAGTTGCACGTCGCGCCCGTCGATCCAACGTATGTTGGAATTGGTGATGTGCAGCCACATCTTCATCTCGGCGTTGTAGTTATCCCAAACGTAGGGCACACCCAAAGGCAGCTTACCCGCTTCCTGCACCTTGCAATAAGGGCACGGGCCCGAAAACGGGGTCAACGCCTCCCAGCACTTGCGCCCCACTATATCGTAGTCGAAGTTTTGGCGCAGGGCGTTGTTGGCGAATATCAACTCGTAGGTATTTTTGTCAATAACATATATGCTCTCGGGAGTGGCGTCGAGCACAAGTTGCAAAGTATCTTTCATATATCTGGCTATCAGTTATAAAACACATTTGCAAATATGGTTATTTCCAGACAAAAAATTACGAAGAGAGCATAATTTTTGTCTTTTTTGACTAAAATTCTGAAGAGAACAGGAATTTTATATTGGGGAATTTCTCGATGGCGAGTTGCAGCGCATAGGAAGTGTCGGCAAGGAAAACCTCGCGGCCATGCTTGTCGACGGCAAGGTTGTTATACTTGCGTTTACGGAAATCCTCCAGTTGCACCTTATCGTCCGATTCGATCCAGCAGGCCTTGTGTATCTGTACCGGTTCCCATTTACATGCCGCGCCGTACTCGTGTTCGAGGCGGTACTGTATAACTTCGAACTGTAATGCACCAACCGTACCAATTATTTTGCGTCCGTTCATCTTCATCGTAAAAAGCTGGGCCACACCCTCGTCCATAAGTTGGTCCACGCCTTTTGCCAATTGTTTGAACTTCAAAGGATCAGCGTTCTCGATGTAACGGAACAGCTCGGGCGAGAACGACGGGATTCCCGTAAAGCGCAATTTCTCTCCCTCGGTGAAGGTGTCGCCTATCTTGAAAGCGCCGGTGTCGTGCAACCCTACGATGTCGCCCGGGTAGGCGAAATCCACGATCGACTTCTTCTCGGCCATAAAGGCGTTGGGCGAGGAGAATTTCATCTGCTTGCCGCTGCGCACGTGCAGGAAGTTCCTGTTGCGCTCGAAAACCCCGGAGCATATTTTCATGAAAGCTATGCGGTCGCGGTGGTTGGGGTCCATGTTGGCGTGTATCTTAAAGACGAAGCCGGTCATTTTCGGCTCTGAGGCCTCGACCATGCGCTGCTCGGTGGGAGCTGGGCGCGGCGGGGGTGCGATCTGTATAAAGCAATCGAGCAGTTCGCGCACGCCGAAGTTATTGACCGCGCTGCCGAAGAACACCGGCGCGAGGGTCGCGTCCAGGTACGCCTGGCGGTCGAAAGGCTCATAGACCCCCTCGACCAACTCGGCGTCGGTGCGCAGACGGTCGGCTGGTTTCGCCCCAAGGCTTTCGTCGAGGCGCGGATCGTCGAGCCTCACTTCGAGCCTGTTGCCGCTGGCAGTCTGGCGGTCGTGCTGCTCGAAGAGCGACATGTTGCCCTCATAGATGTTATAAACCCCCTGGAAATCGGGACCGCTGCCCACAGGGAAAGCCATCGGGCGCACGGCGATCTTAAGCTCCTTTTCGATCTCGTCCAGCAGATCGAAAGGGTCTTTGCACGGACGGTCCATTTTGTTGACGAACACCATAACAGGGGTCGAGCGCATGCGGCACACGTCCATCAGTTTGCGGGTCTGCGACTCTACGCCCTTCGCCCCGTCGACCACGATTATAACGCTGTCCACGGCGGTAAGTGTGCGGTAGGTGTCCTCGGCGAAATCCTCGTGACCCGGCGTGTCGAGTATGTTGATCTTGCAGCCCGAGTACTCGAATCCCATCACCGAGGTGGCCACCGAAATACCCCTTTGGCGCTCGATCTCCATGAAGTCGGATGTAGCGCCTTTTTTTATCTTGTTGCTCTTTACCGCGCCGGCGGTGTGTATCGCGCCGCCGAAAAGCAGCAGTTTTTCCGTCAGGGTGGTCTTACCCGCGTCAGGGTGCGCTATGACGGCGAACGTCCGTCGGCGGGCTATCTCTTCCTTTAATTCCATCTATTCAGTATCGCATTATGAGTTATTGCATCAAGTCATAACTCATAATTCATAATTAAAATTAGTATTCCGTTCCTGCGCTCATCGGGTAATCGAGCGAATAGTGCAGCCCCACGCTCTCTGTGCGGCGGCGGGCGTCTTTTATGATGAGGTATCCTACGGCTATCATGTTGCGCAGCTCGCACAGGTCGCGCGAGAGGGTCGAGCGCAGGTAGAGGTCCTCGGTCTCGCGGAAGATTATCTCAAGTCGCTTGTTAGCCCTTTCAAGGCGCAGGTTAGAGCGCACGATGCCGACGTAGGCCGACATTATCTGTTGCATCTCGCGGTAGTTCTGCGTGATGAGGATCATCTCCTCAGGGTGCGAGGTGCCCTCGTAGTCCCACGCAGGGATCTGCGCTTTCAGCTCTATGCCAGCGAAGTGCGCCACCGAGTGGTCTGCTGCCTTGGCGGCATACACAGCGGCCTCGATCAGCGAGTTGGAAGCCAGGCGATTGGCGCCATGCAGCCCCGTGCACGAGGTTTCGCCCAACGCATAAAGGTGCTTTATGGAGGTCTGGCCGTTCAAATCGACCCTCACCCCGCCGCAGCAGTAGTGCGCCGCAGGGGCGACCGGGATACGGTCTTTGGTGATGTCGATATCCTCGGACAGGCATTTTTTGTAGATATTCGGGAAGTGGGCGATAACCTCCTTCGGATCGAGGTGAGTAACGTCGAGGTATAAAAAGTCCTCGCCGCGGATCTTCATTTCGTTGTCCATCGCGCGGGCCACCACGTCGCGCGGGGCGAGCGATCCCATCGGGTGGTACTTGGTCATGAATTCCTTGCCGCTCTGCAACCTCAGTTTGGCCCCGAATCCGCGCATCGCCTCGGTTATCAGGAAGGCGGGGCGTTCGCCGGGATGGTAGAGCGACGTGGGATGGAATTGTATGAAGGCCATGCCCTCGATCTGGCCTTTGGCGCGGTGCACCATCGCGATGCCGTCACCTGTGGCCACCGAGGGGTTGGTGGTGGTGTGGTAGATATTCCCCACCCCGCCCGTGGCAAGCACCGTGACGCGCGAGAGGACGGTGGTGACTTTTTGCGTTTTCAAATCGAGCACGTATGCGCCGTAGCAGTCTATGCCTCCGGTCGTTTTTTTGACCAGCTGCCCCAGGTGGTGCTGCGTGAGGATATCGACGGCGAAATGGTGCTCCATCACCGTGATATTGGGGTGTTTTTTGACCTTGTGCACCAGCACGCGCTCCAGTTCTGCGCCGGTGAGGTCCTTATGGTGCAGTATGCGGTGTTCGGTGTGGCCTCCCTCGCGCGCCAACTCGTATTTGCCGTCTGAGCTGCGGTCGAATTTCACCCCCAGTCGCACCAGTTCGCGGATCGCCTCGGGAGCGCATTTCACCACCTGTTCGACGGCCTTGCGGTCGTTAAGGTTGCTGCCGCACACCATCGTGTCGTGGATGTGCTTTTCGAAAGTGTCGGGTTCGTAGGTGACACAACAGATGCCCCCCTGGGCGTAGTTGGTGTTGGATTCCGAGATGTCGCCCTTGGTGACCACCACCACGTGGCCATGGTCGGCCACACGCAGAGCGTAGCTCAGTCCGGCAATGCCGCTGCCGATGACCAGAAAATCGGTTTCGATGCTCATAACGTAAGTTTTTTAAGCATTTCGTGGCCATGCGAGAAAACGTTGCGGTCCACGTGCGTGGCTATGCCCTCGATCCGGTGTTTATCGGTGTGCTGCCAGAAAAGCCAGTCGAGGTGCTGCGGGTCGCACCGGTAGTCGGCTATCCAGAGGGTGTATCTGTCCGACGGGAAGTCCTTTCTGAGGTAGCTTTCGTAAAAGAAAGTAGAACAATAGATTATCGGGTTCACGCCGTAGTAGCGCCTGATCTCGTCGCAGAAAGCCCTGGCCTGGACGACCATCTTCTTAGGGTCTTTCATAAAGCGGTGCGGCTCGATGTCCAGCACCGGAGCGAGGTTGCCCGGGCGGAGTCCCGCCACGCGGATGAAATTGCGCGCCTGGTCACGTCCGTCGGTGCGGTGTCCGAAGAAGTGGTAAGCTCCCCACAGCACACCCAGCGAATCGAGCGTGCGGGCATGCCTGGCGTAGGTCGGGTCGGTGATGATAAGCCCCTCGGTGGCCTTAAGGAATACGAAATCGGGCGGGTTGCGGTCATAGACGCGACACCAGTCCACCGAGCGCTGGTGCTTGGATATGTCGATGCCCCAGACCTTATAGTCGTCGCGGCGGGATTTGCATCCAGCCAGCACGGCCAGAAGCACCACACACAGCACGATAGGGGTAAGTTTTTTCATCCGGGAAAACGATGCGCAAAGGTAGAAAATATTATGGTGCAAAAAAAGGGCGGACACGTGTGCGTCCTCCCTTTTTGATATCAGTAAACTGCGGTCAACCCACTTCGCTGTGCATAGCGTGCGTCAGATTTCGTGCATCGTTTTGATTTTTAACCGGAGCAGCCTCGACGGCTGTGAGGATTAAAAATCAGAACGATGTATGAAAGATGGCGTGCGATATGCGCAGCCGGCCCTAAAACCCTTTACCTATGCCTATGAAGTCGGCTGCCACGAGCGACGCTCCACCGATCAGGCCGCCGTCCACGTCGGGTTTCGAGAAGATCTCGGCGGCGTTCGAGGGCTTGCAGCTGCCACCGTAGAGGATCGGGGTCCTGTCGGCTGCGTTGTTGTAGCGTGCGCGCAGCACCTCGCGGATGTAGGCGTGCATGTCCTGCGCCTGTTCGGCGGTGGCGGTTTTACCGGTGCCGATGGCCCAAACGGGTTCGTAGGCGATCACCAGCTTTTCGTACTGGGCGGCGGGCAGGTCATAGACCACCTCTTCGATCTGTGCGCGCACGACGTCGAAATGCCTCTCCGATTCGCGCTCTTCGAGTTTCTCGCCCACGCAATAGATGGGCTGCAGCCCCAGGGCGTAAGCCTCTGAGATCTTTTTGCGCAGTATCTCGCTCGTTTCGCCGTAGTACTCGCGGCGCTCCGAATGGCCCAGGATAACGTACTCCACGCCCAGCGAGGCGATCATGCCGGCGGCGACTTCACCCGTGTATGCGCCCTTGGGCTCGGCTGCGCAGTTCTGCGCCGAAACGGCTATGCCCGTGCCGCGGGTAGCCTTAACCACCTCGGAAAGGTGCGTAAAGGGCGGGGCTACGATAAACTCGACGTCCTTGCTGACTTCGCCTTTCAGGGCGATAACTTCTTTGACCAACCCGAGCCCTTCGACGGGAGTGGTGTTCATCTTCCAGTTACCTGCTACGATTTTCCTTCTCATCTCCTATTTTTTCTTTAAGTTATAGATCCTTATCCCTATCCCCGAAAATATCCACACGTGCATCGCCGCCAGCAAGGCATAGAACACATATATGTGCAGAATACCAGCCCGGGAGAGCGCCATAGCGCCTGTGACCGCTACCGTCATGGCTATCATCACGGCCAGTCTGCGGCGGTTTACTGTGCCAGCCACGTTTTAACTTCGTCGGCGGTGGGGTTTTTCAATCCCGCCTTATTTTTCTTGTTGTAACCGCACATGTCGTTGAACAGCTTGCCGGGAGCGATCTTCTGCAACCCTTCGAGGGTTTCGAAGCCCATTTTGCGCAGCACAGGGACCCACTCGGCGGGGATGCCCACAGCGGTGAATTTCTCGTCGCTGTCCTTGATCGCGTTGCGCTCGGGGCGCATCTGGGGAAAGAACAGCACGTCCTGTATCGAGCTCTGGTCGGTCATGAACATCGTCAGGCGGTCGATGCCGATACCCATGCCCGAGCATGTGGGCATGCCGTATTCGAGGGCGCGCACGAAGTCCATGTCGATGAACATAGCCTCGTCGTCGCCCTTCTCCGAGAGGCGCATCTGCTCCTGGAAGCGGTCCAGTTGGTCGATCGGGTCGTTAAGCTCGGAATATGCGTTGCAAAGGTCCTTGCCGTTGACAAACAACTCGAAACGCTCCGTAAGGTCGGGGTTACTGCGGTGGCGCTTGCACAGGGGCGACATATCTATCGGATAGTCGGTTATGAATGTAGGCTGGATCAGCTCGTCCTCGCAGTATTGGCCGAAGATGGCATCGATCAGTTTGCCTTTGCCCATCGTCTGGTCGGCCTCGACGTTAAGCTCTTTGCACGCCGCGCGCAATTCGTCCTCGCTCTTGCCGGTGATGTCGAAACCGGTCTTTTCGCGGATCGCGGCGGTCATCGACAGGCGGCGGAAGGGCGCCCTGAAGCTGATCGTGCGGTCGCCGATCTTCACTTCCGGGGTACCGTGCAGCGCCAGGGCGACAGTTTGCAGCATCTGCTCGACGAACTCCATCATCCAAAGGTAGTCCTTATAGGCTACGTATATCTCCATGACCGTAAACTCCGGGTTATGGGTCCTGTCCATGCCTTCGTTGCGGAAATCCTTGGCGAATTCGTACACGCCGTCGAAGCCGCCGACGATCAATTTCTTGAGGTACAGCTCGTTGGCTATGCGCAGGTAGAGCGGCATGTCGAGCGTGTTGTGGTGCGTTATGAAGGGGCGCGCCGCAGCGCCGCCGGGTATGGGTTGCAGGATCGGGGTTTCGACTTCTAGGTAGCCGCGCTCGTTGAAGAATTGGCGCATGGTGGCGATGATCTTCGCGCGCTTGACGAAAACGTCCCTCACATGGGGGTTTACAGCCAGGTCGACGTAGCGCTGGCGGTAACGCACCTCGGGGTCGGTAAAAGCGTCATAGGTCTGGCCGTCCTTCTCCTTCACTATCGGGAGCGGGCGCAGCGACTTGCTGAGCAACTTAAAGCCGGTGCAATGCACGCTCAACTCGCCCATGTTGGTGATAAAGGCGCGGCCATTTACGCCAACGAAGTCGCCTATGTCCAGCAGTTTTTTGAACACGGTGTTGTACATCACCGGCTCGGCGCCCTCGGGGGTGATATCGTCACGCTTCAGGTAGACCTGTATGCGGCCCGTGTGGTCCTGTATCTCGAAGAACGAGGCGCTGCCCATGATGCGGCGCGACATGATGCGACCGGCGATGGCCACGTCGGCGAAATTGCCCTTTTCGGGGTCGTACTCGGCGGCGATCTGTGCGGCGGTGGCCGTAACCTCATATTCTTCAGCAGGATATGGGTCGATACCCAGCGCCCTGAGGGCTTCGAGCGAATTGCGTCTGATCTGCTCCTGTTCGGTAAGTTCTGCGTGGCTCATAACACTACTATTATATGGGGTACAAATTTATAAAATATTTTACAAAATAAAAACGCAGGGCTGTGCGCCCTGCGTTAAATTATGCTTGCGACCGGTTATTTGGTGCGGCCTTTGACGTCCTTGAGCAATATCTGCACGCTGGCAAGCGACGGAAGTGCGGAATTGGTGTCGAACTCGCCGGTGAATTCTATGCTGCCGTGGACGGCCTCGGTGCCGACGAAGTTCGGGTCGAGGATCTTGTCGAGCAGCGTCTGGCAGTAAGCCAGGAACTGGTCGTGAAGCGCCTGGGAGGTAAACTCTCCGGCAGTGATAAGCGTGCAGGTGCCTGTCGCGGGGAAACGTGCGATCTGGACGCCGGTACTTGCATCGGTGGCCTTGAGCCAAAAATTAGAAACGGTCAAACCACCCACACCCAGGACCTCCACATCAGCGGGGGTGAGTTTTTTCAGGATATCGACATACTCCACCACTTCGGGATAGGTCCACACTGAAAAAAGGTCATTGCTTGTGTCGATGTCATAGGATGCGCGGTTGGATACCCCGAGAGGGATATAAACGTCGCCAATGGTGCGTGTTACGGGGGGAAGGCTCGCATTGCACGAAGAGAGGGATATGGCCGCAAAAGCGATCAAGGCCCCGAAAAGTAAATTTTTCTTCATAGTGGTGATGGGTTTTAAGGTTCAGATACAGACAAAGATAAAACAAAATAATACAAAAACAATGTGCGGGAAAAATTTTCCCGCACATTGCAATATTGCCACGTCCCGCTAACCGAGATACGACTTGAGCAGCTTGCTGCGCGAGGAGTGGCGCAAACGGCGTATGGCCTTCTCCTTGATCTGGCGCACGCGTTCGCGCGTCAGGCCGAATTTCTCGCCTATCTCCTCGAGGGTCATCTCAGAGCATCCTATGCCGAAGAAATATTTTATGATATCCTTCTCGCGGTCGGTCAGCGTGGCGAGGGCCCTCTCGACCTCCGTGCCGAGCGACTCGTTGATAAGCCCACGGTCGGCGTTGGGCGAGTCGGCGTTCACCAGCACGTCCAGAAGGCTGTTGTCCTCACCGTCGGCGAAGGGAGCGTCCACGGAGACGTGGCGGCCAGAAACGCGCAGGGTATCGGTCACCTTCTCGCGCGGCAGGTCGAGCTCCTGCGCCAACTCCTCGGGCGAGGGCGTGCGCTCGTGCTGCTGCTCGAAGCGGGCGAAAGCCTTGTTGATCTTATTGAGCGAACCCACCTGGTTCAGGGGCAGACGCACGATGCGCGACTGCTCGGCCAGGGCTTGCAGGATCGACTGGCGGATCCACCACACGGCATACGAAATGAATTTGAATCCGCGCGTTTCGTCGAATTTCTCGGCGGCCTTGATAAGTCCCAGATTGCCCTCGTTGATAAGATCGGGGAGGCTGAGCCCCTGGTTCTGGTACTGTTTGGCTACCGACACCACGAAACGCAGGTTGGCCTTGGTCAGCTTTTCGAGGGCTTCCTGATCGCCTTTGCGGATCCGTTGCGCGAGTTCCACCTCCTCTTCGACGGTGATCAGGTCTTCCTTGCCGATCTCCTGCAAATACTTGTCCAACGAGGCGCTTTCGCGGTTGGTGATGGATTTGGTTATTTTTAGTTGTCTCATTTATAACTCCTTCCGGAGGTCTTTTTAGTGTCAATTATTCGACCAGCGAATAGCTCGCGGCGCGACCGTCGGGGTAAACCCCGTCGATGGATGATATCTTGCCATCCACCCTCGACAGGTCGCTTACCGACATAATCGCGCGGTCGTTGATGTGGGTGATGACATATCCCTTACGGATACGGGCCTTGCTCAGTATGCCGCCCTCCTTGATCGAAGTGACCACCACTCCGCCATCTACCCTCAACTCCTTACGTCCTTTGTCGCTGAGTTCCGAGAATGTTCCCCCGAGCGCGTCGACGGCATCGACATAGTCTTTTGCCAGCAACTCGGCCTTTCCAGCCTTATTACGCAAAACCACGTCGATTTGTTTCACTTCGCCGCCTCTTTTGACAGTAATTTTTATATTATCGTTCGGACGGTGCCTTCCGATCTGTTCGAGGAACGTGCCGGAATTGTCCGTCTTCACCCCGTCGATGGCCGTAATGACGTCGCCGACCTTCACTCCGGCGGCATGCGCCGCACCCTGTGGGTCAACCTCGGCTACGTATACCCCGCCCTGGGTTGTGATCTTGGCGTCCTTGGCCTCTTTGGTCTCCAGGAATTCGTCGTTCACCTCGCGGAAGGCCACGCCAAGCACCGCACGCTGCACCACGCCGTACTCTTTAAGGTCGACGACCACCTTCTTCACGATGGCCTCGGGAATGGCGAAAGAGTAGCCGGCATAGCTGCCCGTGGGCGACTTGATGACCGTATTTATACCTACCAACTCGCCGCGCACGTTGACCAGCGCCCCACCGCTATTGCCGGGATTGACCGCAGCGTCGGTCTGGATGAACGACTCTATGCGGAAACTGCCCGGGATCACGTCCAGATTGCGTGCCTTGGCGCTCACGATACCCGCCGTGACGGTAGACTGCAAATCGAATGGGCTGCCTATGGCCAGCACCCACTCGCCAAGGCGCAACGCGTCGGAGTCGCCGAAAGCCAGCGTGGGCAGGTCTGCGGCCTCGACTTTGATAAGCGCCACGTCTGTCGTGGGGTCGGTGCCGATCAGTTTGGCCGTAAAACTGCGTCCGTCGTTGAGTTTCACCTTTAGTTTTGTGGCGTTCTCGACCACGTGGTTATTGGTTACGATATATCCGTCCGCGGAGATGATAACCCCCGAGCCGCCCGCACTGCGTTCCTGGGGCGCACCCTGCTGCTGGCCGTAGCCATGCGGCAAACCGAAAAATTCAAAGAACGGGTCATAGCCCTGGTTGCCGCCGTAGCGCGATGAGGAGCGCACCTGCTGGATGCTCTCGATGTTGACCACCGCCTTGACCGCATTCTCAGCGGCGTATGTCAGGTCGGGGAAGTTATCGCGCTCATAGGCTGCGAAATGCGCACCTGCCTTCTGCGAGGCGAATTCGCCCATGGTCCCGTGGGCGATCTCACCGCGCGCCACGAAATAAGAAACCGCGCCACCCACAAGCGCACTGGCTGCGATGGCAGAAACAAACAAAATGATCCTTTTCATAACATTAAAATTTACTGAATGATAAGGGTCAAGCTATAATCATGCCTAAGTTTTGAGGTTTATTTAAAAGTGAGCCCCGCGCTATGCGGGAACTCACTATTTAACGCAGGTATTTTTCGATTATTGTGCGAAAAACTCTTTTTTCAGGCGGTCGGCCATGTCGAGTTTCTCCCAACCGAAGAACTCTATCTCGCGGGTCACACTCTTGCCCTCACGCACCAGTTCCACCTGTTTCGAATAGGGGCGGTTGCCGAAATGGCCGTAAGAGGCTGTGGGTTCGAATATCGGGTTCTTCAACCCGAAACGCTCGACGATCCCCGCCGGGCGCAGGTCGAACAGCGCGGGGATGCGCTCGGCGATCTGGGCGTCGGAGAGGGTCACGTGAGAAGTGCCATATGTGTCCACGAAGATGCTCAGGGGCTCGGCGATGCCGATGGCGTATGAAACCTGCACCAGCATCTGGTCTGCGACTCCTGCGGCGACCATGTTCTTGGCGATGTGGCGCGCGGCGTAGGCTGCCGAGCGGTCGACCTTCGAGGAGTCCTTGCCCGAGAATGCGCCGCCGCCGTGTGCGCCGCGTCCGCCGTAGGTGTCCACGATGATCTTGCGCCCGGTAAGGCCGGTGTCGCCGTGAGGTCCGCCGATCACGAATTTGCCCGTGGGATTCACGTGCAGGATATAATCTTCGCCTATGAGCTGCGCGAGGTGGTCCGAGGCGCGCTCAAGGCGGGCTTTCACCCTCGGGATGAGTATTTCGCGCACGTCTTTTTTGATCTGGTCGCCCATTTTCTTCTCGGCCTGTTTCTCGGTCAGCGACCCCGAAGGCTCGATGAATTCGTCGTGCTGGGTCGATACGACGATTGTGTGCACCCTCTGCGGACGACCTTCGTCGCCGTATTCTATCGTCACCTGGCTTTTGGCGTCGGGACGCAGGTAGGTCATAACCTCGCCCTCGCGGCGGATAACGGCCAACTCCTTGAGGATCACGTGCGAGAGCATCAGCGTGGCGGGCATGAACTCGCGGGTTTCGTTACAGGCGTAACCGAACATCATGCCCTGGTCGCCGGCGCCCTGCTCTTCGACGCTCTCGCGCACCACGCCCTGGTTGATGTCTGCCGACTGTTCGTGGATCGCCGAGAGGATGCCGCACGAAGCGGCGTCGAACTGGTAATCGCTCTTGGTGTAGCCTATGCGCGAGATAACCCTGCGCGCAGTCTTCTGGATGTCGACGTAGGCGTCTGAGCGCACTTCGCCCGCCACCACGACAAGGCCGGTGGTGCAGAGCGTTTCACAGGCTACTTTCGAGGTGGGGTCCTGGCGAAGGAACTCGTCGAGGATCGCATCCGAGATCTGGTCTGAAACTTTGTCGGGGTGCCCCTCGGACACCGACTCCGACGTAAATAAAAATCCCATTTTAATAGAAGGTTTTCGAATTCGCCCTTTTACCGGGCAAAACTCCAATTAAACACTTTTCTTAAAATGGAAGGACAGGTCGAAATAAAAAAACGCTTGTAGCTGTTCGCTGCTTTAGCAATTTTTTAATGTGGTTGCAATCGGCCAAATCTTTCCACAAAAGAAATAACGGGGGCAAAGGTAAATATGTTTTCCCGAAAAAACAAAACCCGCCACCTTGCAGAGTAGCGGGAGAAGTCGTTATTTCGTGCGCGGCAAGGCGTTAAAAGCGAACGCCGACAGATATTTGCAGCAGTTCGTTATAGGATTTGTATTCGGGCGAATCGATCACGGGCGTAAGGGCGAAAAAATAGCGCACCTGCAGCATCATGCTCCCGTCGCTCAGGGTGACGCCCACGGGCAGCGAAAATTCCATATCTTCGGCATTCCGCACTTTCCAGGTCTTGCTGTTGTCCGACGTATCGCGGTAGCGCGCACCCAACAACCACCCTGCCTGAATCCCGGCATCGAAATTCACATGGCCCCCGGCCAGCCTCAGGCGGGCAAGCACCGGCAGGGCCAGGTAATCCAGGTCGAGCCTCTTTTTGTCTGCGAAGCGCGCACCCGTGCGCGAATAGAGCAATTCGGGGGAGATAGCCCAACGTTCGCTCAAAAGGCACTCGGTGAACACACCGGCATTCATGCCGAAGCGGCTCTTGGCATGGGGTATTTCGCTCAGGTTGGCTATGTTGCCGCCCACCTTGAGGCCCATTGAAAAACGGTCGCCGGCATGGGATGAAAAGGCTGCGACAAGCAGTAAAGATGCTAAGGCCAGAGTTTTATTCATTGTCTGCGATTTTTTTTGCGAAAGTAGTGAATTCCACGACACCATCAACAAAAAAGCACCCCGAAAGTCGAAAACTTCCGGGGTGCGGCTCTTAAAACGTGTAAAAGGCTTAGAAGCGGTAGCCTACGCCGATCTGCAGAACGTTGTTCTTGAATTTGTCGTCAAACTCGTTGTCCTTAATAACATCGGTGAAACCGAGGTTGTAACGGGCCTGAACCAGGCAGGGACCGAGGTCGTAGGTGAGGCCCATTGCGAAGCCAATATCAAACTTATTAATATCGTCGGTATTGCTCTCTTTAAACTTTTCGCCGTCAAATTTAACCATTTCTGCAGCGTTCACCAAAAAGCCGAACTGCGGACCCAGGTCGAGGGTCAGTTTGTCGATCAGCGATATTTTGGCGAGGATGGGCAGGTTGAGGTAATTGAGTCGCATACTGCCTTTTGCTTCATCGTATTTAAACGCCTGACCTTGGCTCGAGAATACCAACTCGGGCGACACAGCCACAAAGTCGTTGATCTGGTACTCTGCGAAAGCGCCGAAATAGTACGCGGCTTTCATTTTGGCGTCGTCACCGTAGATCTGGTCGTGATTGGTAAGCGACGCCAGGTTAAGACCGCCTTTGACACCATAGCTCCACTGGGCGAAAGCCGAGGTCGACATCATGGCGACCACGGCGAAAAGAAGGATTTTTTTCATGCTTGTGAGGTTTTAATGATTTAGTTGGGTTACGTTGACAACGTAAAAATAATCATTTTTCTCAACATTGCAAATTCGGGCAGATTTCATACGACTTATTTACATCCCCTCATACTCAGCGCTAACGCAGCCTGTAGCCGCGCGTCTTTCCCGGGATCGTGTACCCCAGGCTCCAGTAGAGGTATTGCGCCGAGGAGAATTTCGACGCGCGGATGCCGAACGTGCCGAAGAAATTCCGGCTCAGGTAGGCTTTCAGGCCCAACACCTGATATGCACGCGTGTCTTTATGGTTGCCCCAGACGGCGTTCCAGCCCACGGTGGCGAAGATCGAATAGCGCATCATTGTCAGCTCTCCGCGAACCCCCGCGCCGAGCGAAATACGCTGGCCCATAGGCCCTAACTGCACACGCTCGTACTCGGCCCCGCTGCCGGGCAACCCTTCGCGCCACGCTTTGACGCCTGAGCTCTCGTCGTATATGAAATCGACCGCCGGGCCCCACTTGTACTTGTAGGCATTGGCGAAGAGCATGGCGTAGCTCACACCCAATACCTTGAACTTGCGGTCGATATAAGGGAGCGGCAACCCCGTGTCGCCGCCAGACTTGAAGGTGGTCTGGCGCGAGGATATAGTCATCGAGATATCGTGGTCTATGTGGCGCAGAAAAGGCGGCGGGAGCGGGCATGAGGCATATATGTTGCTGCCGGCGTCGCGGTTGAAGTTATAGACCAGCTCTATCATCGGGGCGGCGGTGTTGATCCCTGCGTTGGGCATGCGCGACGCGCCGTTGGAAAAGTGCGTGAGGTTGACCCCTAAATTAAGGTCCATGTGGCGCGAGAGGTACCAATTGAAATAGAAATTGAAGGCTATGTGCGCGTTGACCGTCGACCCGATGGCGATGTTGGACGGATTGTCGAAGGGGTCGTACGGCTCCCACCCGAAAGAGAGCCCCAGGTTCCACTCATAGTTGAAATGCAGCCTCGGGCTGAGGCTCGCCAGGTGCGCGCCCTGGAAAACGAACAGCGACATGGGCGTCCCTATCTCGCCCCGGGTCACGCCGTAAAAACGGGCGGCGTAGAACCCCACCCCGCCGTAGGGCATGCCGTAGGCTATATCCTCCCAGCACTCGCCGCGCGAATATGTTCCGAATTTGAGCGTCGCCGCCGAATAGGCCGTGGGTCCCCCGCCTCCGCCTACGTATTCATTTGTCGGCAGCACAGCCCCGTCCATCGTACCGAGCGACAGGAATGTCGGCTGCGTGGTGCGGTTCGCCTTTTCACTGCCCTGCCCTGGAATTTCGAACGCCAGGTGCGGTTCGGCTACCGTGAGCGTGTCGGCCACCGGACGGGCGGCGGAGCACAGCGCGAGGGGCAGCGCAAGGGTCAAAAGCAGGGAGCGGCGCAAAGTTCTAACCTTTATAATCGGCCAAAAGGCCCCCGGCGACCTTCCGGGCGGCGGCGCTTCCCGCAAGGCGCGCGACAAGCGCGAGGGCGAAATCTATCGAAAGTGCGGGTCCGCGCCCGGTGATGAAGTTACCGTCCTCAACTACCGCAGCCCCCTCGACCAGTGTAGCGCCTTCGAGGTAGCCCTCGAAACCGGGGTAACACGTGGCGCGGCGGCCACGCAGCAGCCCCAGCGTGCCGGGCACCATCGGGGCGGCGCAGATGGCGGCGACCACTCCGCCTCGCGAGGCGAGTGAGGGCAGCCATGCGCGCAACCCCTCGTGGTCGTTGATGCGGGGCGTGCCGCCGGGAAGCACCGCCGCCTGGGCCCCATCCAGCGGGGCGTCGGAGAACATCACATCGGCAAGCACCTGGATGCCATGGCTGCCGGTAACAGCCAGCGAACCGGTCAGGGAAACGGTCTGCACCGGGATCTCCGCGCGGCGCAGGACGTCTACGGTGGCTAACGCTTCGATCTCCTCGAAGCCGTCTGTAAGGAAAAGTAATGTATATCCCATATCGTCAATTATTCAGCAAATATTCTGCCATAAAGTTAATATTTTACCCTGCATAAAGCATAAAAAAATCCGGGAAGGTCGCTTCCCGGATTCCTTATTTTACGGCAATGCGTCCAGCCATCGCCCAAACGAGGTCAAAAACTCATCGCGGTAGGGGAAGGTGGGTTTCCAGCCCCAGCCGTGGCCTCCTGCGGGGTAGATGTGCATTTCGGCGGGCACTTTGGCCGCTTTGAGCGCATTGTAATATAACGTGCTGTTGACCGGCTGCACGGTGCGGTCGTCGTCGCTCAGGGCGATAAAGGTCACGGGCGTCGAGGCGCTGACCTGGCGAAAGGTGGAATAACGCACGGCGAGGCTGTCGTAGAGAGCCTTGTCCGTTGCGGCCAGTCCCTCGCCCAGCAATCTGGTGCGCGACCCGGAGTGGGTGGATTCGTCCATCGTGATAACGGGATAGATCAGCACCGAGAAATCGGGACGCGTCCTCTCGTCGAAGAACACCGCGGCGCACGAGGCGAGGTGTCCTCCAGCCGAGAATCCCATTACACCGAGTTTCGCGGGATCCAGGCCCCACTTTTCGGCATTGGCGCGCGTGGTGCGCACAGCCGTGTGCACATCGTCCAGGGGAATGGTCCATTGCCCGTTGGGCATGCGGTACTTGAGCACCACGGCGGCGATGCCGCGTGCGTTGAGCCATTCCGAGACCCAATAACCCTCGTTGCGCATCGAAACGCCGGCGTAGCCGCCGCCAGGGCAGATCACCACCACGCGTCCGGTCGGGGCGTCGGGCAGGTAGACCGTCATAGTGGGCACCGAAACGTCATAAATGAAGCCGTCGCCGCTTTCACGCGGTCGCTCCTTACCCTCAAGGCCGTTGCTTTGGGGCACTCCATCGGGATAGAGCGGCAGGGCGAAAGGCTCACGCGCCTGTACGGCCAGGGAGGCCATCAACAGGCATGACACCAGCAGTCGCTTCATAGCCTCTTAAAAGGGAAGGTCGTCGACGTCGTCGGCCTTCGAGGGCATGGGGGGCACTTCACCCACAGGCGCGGCCTTGGGGGCCGGGGTGCCGTAAGAGGGCGCTGCGTCATAGGACGGCGCTGCGGCGTAGCCCTGGGGCGCGTCTGCACCTTTGCGCGTAACGCGCCATGCGCGCGCCTCGGTGAACCAACGTCCGTTGTGCTCCCTCGATTCGAGGTTGATCTGCACGTTGACTGTTTCGCCCTCGCGCAATCCCGCCGCGTCCTGGGCCTTATCGCCCCAGAAAGCTACGCACACCTTGCGCGAAAATTCGCCGGGGAGTTCAAAAACCACCTCTTGTTTGGTCCACTCGCCGCGCTGTCCCTGTCCCTTTACCACGGGCAGGATGCGGTAAACTGTTGCATCGAAATCCATTGCCATGTTATTGAGGTTTTACTCTTCTACGATTTTTATTTCACGGATAAGGTCGCCCTGGCGGATAGCATCGAGCACGTCCAACCCTTCGGTGACCACACCGAAAGCGGTGTGCACGCCGTCCAGGTGGGCGGTGTTGGCGCGGCAGTGGCAGATGAAGAACTGAGAACCGCCCGTATCGCGCCCGCGGTGGGCCATCGACAGCACACCGCGGTCGTGGTACTGCCTCGGGGCGGAAGTTTCGCATTTTATGCTGTAACCGGGACCGCCGGCGCCCGTGCCGTCGGGGCAACCGCCCTGGATGACGAAATCGGGGATCACGCGGTGGAATTTCAGGCCGTTATAGAAGCCGCTCTCGGCCAGCTTCACGAAGTTGGCCACCGTGCCGGGAGTTTCATTTTCATAGAGCTCGGCTTTCATTTCGCCTTTGCCCGTTGTGATAATTGCGTATTTCATAGTTGGTTATTGAAGTTGAACCACAAAGGTAATATTTTTCACACACGGCACAAAATGTAACTTGTCCGCATGGCAAAAATCGCTACCTTTGTATCTCTTACATAGGGGTGCCGGGGCCTTTTGCGGCCACAGCTGAGATCATACCCATTGAACCTGATGCGGATAATGCCGCCGAAGGGAATGAGGTTTACTTTTCACAAGAAGTTAAACCGCAGACGGCGCGCGGCCTCTATGCGCCTTACGGCACGTCGCCGGACAGACTGCACCAAACACATTTTATCGCTATGGAAACACTTGTTTCCGGGGGAATCGTCGATTCCTATTTCGAAAAGTTGAAGGACAACCTTTCGGTCGACGCCGCCATCGTGGGCGGAGGGCCTTCGGGCCTGGTGGCGGCTTATTACCTGGCCAAAGCAGGTAAACGCGTTACGCTCTATGAACGCAAACTGGCTCCCGGCGGGGGCATGTGGGGCGGGGCGATGATGTTCAACCAGATCGTCGTGCAGCACGATGCGGTCGGGATACTCGATGAGCTGGGCGTCGACTACCGTCCTTATAAGCAGGGGACTTACCTGCTCGATTCGGTACATGCCACCTCGGCGCTGATCTATGCCGCCACGCGCGCCGGGGCGACCATTTTCAACTGTTATTCGGTCGAAGACGTGATCTTTAAGGATGACGCCGTGGCCGGGTTGGTGGTCAACTGGGCGCCGGTGGCGCGCGAGGGAATGCACGTCGATCCGCTGATGATATCATCAAAAGCCGTGCTCGAAGGCACCGGGCACGACTGCATGGTCGCCAGCCTGGTGGCGCGCAAGAACGGGGTGAGGCTCGACACGCCGACGGGCGGGGTCGTCGGCGAAAGGTCGCTGTCCGTCGAGTTGGGAGAGCGCACCACGGTCGAGAACACCAAAGAGGTCTATCCCGGCCTGTTCGTATCGGGCATGGCGGCCAACGGCGTGAGTGGCAGTTTCCGTATGGGCCCCATATTCGGTGGAATGCTGCTCTCGGGACGCAAGGCCGCCGAATTGATGATCCGGCGCATCGAAAGCCTTTAGCCGCATGCAGGATTTCGGATTATACGTCATCGCCACGCGTCCCGCGTTGGGACATAAACAGGTGGCGCAGATATGCGTCCGGCGCGGTGTGCGGATGCTGCAACTGCGCGAGAAGCATCTGCCCGACCGCGAATTGCAGGCAATCGCCCGGCAGATGCGCGAGGTCACGGCGGGCACAGCAACGCGTTTTATCGTAAACGACCGCGTGGATATAGCGCTGTCGTGCGGCGCCGACGGGGTGCACCTGGGCCAGGACGATCTGCCTTACCGCGAAGCCCGGCGCATCGCGGGCCCGGATATGATGATCGGCCTTTCGACCCACAGCCTCGCCCAGGCGCGTGACGCGCTGGCCCTGCGGCCCGACTATATCGGCTTCGGCCCCGTTTGGCCGACCCCGGCGAAGCAGATCGCAGACCAGGCTGTGGGCACCGACATGCTGCGCGAGGCGTTGGCGCTCTCCGACGTGCCGGTGGTGGCTATCGGGGGTATCTTTCCCGAAAACATCGACCTGATACTGGAGGCGGGGGCGCATAACCTCTCCCTGGTGCGTTACCTTATGGATACGCCGGACACGGAAGCGAGGATCGCCTCGATACAGGAGATCTTCGCCCGCTGACCGGGCCTCAAAAACGAAAAACACCCCGAAAGCGTCTGGCTTTCGGGGTGTTTTTCACGTTATGGGGGTTACCTCATCTTTTTGACCGGCTTCTCGGGCATGGTGTCCATAAAGGACTTAACCATCAGGCTCATGAACTTGCCTTTACCGTCGACGCATACGTTCATAACCACGGTATCGCGCTTAAAGAATACGTTGTAGCGCGCAGCGACCGGATTAGCCCATTTGCCGAATTCGAAACCCTTGATCTTACCGCTTTCCTTGCGGAGCTGGGTGAACATTTCAAGTGACTTCTCGGGCGAGAGGTACTGGGTGAACAGCGGCGTAAAGCGCGCGTAGATCGAGTCGTACTGCGATTTATTGTACAACTTCACGAACTCCTCGAACGCAACCCTGTACTTGGGGTTCTCTCCGGTGGGCATCGGCGCAACCTCATTCTGGGCTATTGCGGCAACTGCCATTACGGCGAAAACCGCGGAAATAAGTATCTTCTTCATCTTTGAAGGGTTTTAAAAAAGGCACGCCGGTTTTTCGGCGTGCCTTTCGGTTATTATTTTTGCTTGAGGGCTGCATGTGCCGCTGCCAGGCGTGCTATGGGCACACGGAAAGGCGAGCAACTCACGTAATTCAGACCTGCGTAGTGGCAGAACTCGACCGACGAAGGTTCGCCGCCGTGCTCGCCGCAGATGCCGCACTTGAGCTCGGGACGCGTGCTGCGGCCCTTGAAGACGCCTTCGCGTACCAGCTGTCCTACGCCGTTGCGGTCCAGGACCTGGAAGGGGTCGGCCTTCAGGATGCCTTTATCGAGGTACACGGGCAGGAACTTGCCTATGTCATCGCGCGAGAAGCCCAAAGTCATCTGCGTCAGGTCGTTGGTGCCGAACGAGAAGAACTCGGCGACCTCGGCGATCTGGTTGGCGGTAACCGCCGCACGGGGGACTTCGATCATCGTGCCGACCATGTAGTCGATCTTCGCATTGCGCTCGGTGAATACAGCGTTGGCGGTCGTGTCGATGATGTTTTTCTGGTAGCGCAGCTCCTTGTGGTTGCCAACGAGCGGCACCATGATCTCCACGCTCACGGGAATGCCGCGTTTATTGACGTTCATGGCTGCCTCGATGATGGCGCGGGTCTGCATCTCTGTGATCTCGGGGTAGGTGTTGCCCAAGCGGCAACCGCGGTGGCCGAGCATGGGGTTGAACTCATGCAGACTGTCTACCTTGGCTTTGATAACCTCGAAAGAAACGCCCATTTCCTTGGCCATCTCCCTCTGTTCCTTCTCCTCGTGGGGAACGAACTCGTGCAAGGGGGGATCGAGCAGACGCACGGTCACGGGGTGTCCGTCCATAACCTCGAAGATGCCTTCGAAGTCGCCCCTCTGGATAGGCAGCAGCTTGGCAAGCGCCACGCGGCGACCGGCCTCGTCGTCGGCAAGGATCATCTCACGCACGGCCTTGATGCGGTCGCCCTCGAAGAACATGTGCTCGGTGCGGCACAGGCCGATACCCTGCGCACCGAAGCCGATAGCCGTCTTGGCGTCGCCGGGGCTGTCTGCGTTGGCACGCACTTTCAGGTGGGCGTATTTGGTGGTCAGGTCCATCAGCTTTGCGAAATCGCCGCTCAGCTCGGCCTCTTTCGTGCCTACTTTGCCCAGGTAAACTTCGCCCGTGGAACCGTTCAGGGAGATCCAGTCGCCCTCTTTGATAACTACGCCGCCTATGGTCAGCGTGCGTGCCTTATAGTCGATCTGCGCTTCACCGGCACCCGACACGCAGCATTTGCCCATGCCGCGGGCAACTACGGCGGCGTGCGAGGTCATACCTCCGCGCGCGGTGAGGATACCCTGCGCCACGAGCATACCTTTCAGGTCCTCGGGCGAGGTTTCGATGCGCACCAGCAGGGGTTGCTTGCCTTCGGCAGCCCATTTGTCGGCGTCGTCGGCGAAGAACACCACCTGGCCGGTAGCGGCGCCGGGCGACGCGGGCAGACCCTTGGTGAGCACCTTGGCGCTCTTCATTGCGGCTGTGTCGAAAACGGGGTGCAGCAGTTCGTCGAGTTTCGCTGGTTCGCAGCGCAGGATCGCCGTTTCTTCGTTGATAAGCCCTTCCGAGAGCATGTCCATCGCGATACCCACCATGGCCGCGCCGGTGCGCTTGCCGCTGCGGGTCTGCAGCATCCACAGCTTACCGTTCTGGATGGTGAATTCGATGTCCTGCATGTCGGTGAAGTAGGTTTCCAGGTGCTTCTGGATGCCGTCGAGCTCCTTGTAAGCCTCGGGCATAACCTCCTCCAGCGAGGGGAATTTCGCCTTGCGGTCGGCCTCGCTGACGTTCTGTGCGACGGCCCAGCGGCGCGAACCCTCGATAGAGATCTGCTGGGGGGTGCGGATACCGGCAACCACGTCTTCGCCCTGGGCGTTGACAAGGTATTCGCCGTTGAAGATATTCTCGCCGGTGGCGGCGTCGCGGGTGAAGGCTACGCCTGTGGCCGAGCTGTCGCCCATGTTGCCGAATACCATCGCCTGTACGTTCACGGCTGTGCCCCACTCCGCGGGGATATTGTTGAGCTTGCGGTAGAGGATCGCGCGGTCGTTCATCCAGCTGCTGAACACGGCGCAGACGGCGCCCCACAGCTGCTCCCAGGGATCGGTCGGGAAGTCCTTGCCGGTCTGGTCTTTAACGGCTTTTTTGAACTTGGCTACGAGCTCTTTGAGGTCCTCGGGCGAGAGTTCGTTGTCGTTCTTCACGCCTTTGGCCTCTTTCATGTGGTGCATGATAACCTCGAAGGGGTCTTCGTCCTCTTTGCTTTCGGGTTTCATACCCAGCACCACGTCGCCGTACATCTGGATGAAGCGGCGGTAAGAGTCCCATGCGAACTGGGCGTTGCCCGAGCGCTTGGTGATGCCCTCTACGGCTGCGTCGTTGATACCCAGGTTGAGGATAGTGTCCATCATGCCCGGCATCGAGGCGCGTGCGCCCGAGCGTACCGATACGAAAAGCGGGTTCGAATCGCTGCCGAATTGCATGCCGGTGGCCTCTTCGACCATCTTCATGGCTTTTTCGACCTCGGGGCGTATCATGTCGATCACGGCCTGTTGGCCTTTTTCGTAATATTCGGCGCAAACCTCGGTGGTGATCGTGAAGCCAGGAGGCACGGGAATTCCGATAAGGTTCATCTCTGCCAGGTTGGCGCCTTTGCCGCCGAGCAGCTCTTTCATTTTGCCGTTGCCTTCGGCCTGTTTGTTGCCGAAGGTGTAGACTCTTTTCTGGTTGGACATGCGTTTTTTAATTATAAATTATGAATTTTTATTTTTTGCGTTGACGGGCAAAGTTATGGTTTTTATTTAGAATTTCAAAGGGCACCACACCGGAAGATGGTCGCTGAATCCCGGCATGTACGCCCCGCGCGCGAAAGTGCGCAGGGGCCAGCCTTTCGGGACGTTGCCGCCCTGGGAGAGCATCCACTCCCTGACGAATACCCTGCCTTTGCCTTCGCCGACTGCCAAACGGCTGTCGAGCAATATATTATCATACATCATGCGGCGCCCATCGTAGATGTAGCTACCCTCGCCGCGGCGCACAGCGTCTTCGAGGGCGTCGGTCAGGCCGGGTATCATAACATGGCTCGCATCTGCGTTGAAGTCGCCCAGGATCACCGGCCTCGCCCCGGGGTCGTTGCGGGAAAGCGAATCGGCAAATGCGCGCAGGGCGGCGGCGGCCTTTTCGCGGCGGGCGGCGGGGTTGGACGCCGAGGGCAGGTGCACGGCGATCAGGTCGACGCGCCATCCGGCGAGCAGTCCGCGCACATAGAGGAATTCGCGTCCGGCACCGGATTGTATGAGCCGCGCGTTGCGGGGATCGGGGTCGGGGAAAAATTTATCGCCTTTGTATAATATGGCCAGGTCTATCCCACGCGGATCGCACGAATTGAAGTGGATGCGGCAGTAATCGCTCTTCGCGGTGCGGACCAGGTCGTCGAGCGCCGTGAGGCTCTCCACCTCGGCCAGCGCCAGAATGTCGAGGTTCATGGCGTCCACGACGCGGGCGAGGTTCGTCAATTTGGCACGGTAACGCTCCGTATCCCACCGATAACGGCCTTCGGGCGTGAAGTCCCCGTCGTCCTTCATCGGGTTGGGGACGGTGTCGAAAAAGTTTTCGACGTTGTAGAAACCGACCGTCACGGTGGTCTGCGCCGTGGCGACGGCCACGAGCAGCAGGGAGATCACAAATACGGTATATTTCAATGGTGACGGTTTGGGTCTTAAAAAAGACCCCCGGCCATCGCAAGCTCTCTCACAAGCCTTGCGACCTCAGCGTGGCGCACCACTCCTTAGACCGGGGGTTTCCCTCGATCAGGAGTAGTGCGCGAAAAAAATGGTCATTAACCGGCTTGTGAGAGAGCCGCCACAAAAATACAATTTTTAAAGTTATCGCCAAAATCACCGCAAAACTTTCGTAAGCACACCCCGCCATGTTTTGCATTTCCCCAAAAAATGAATATTTTTGCAGGATGAAAAAATCTGTCCTCGCCTCATTTACACTCTGCCTCGCACTGGCGGCCTGTATGGTCTGTTGCGACGGCACCGAGCGGGGACTGATACCCAACCAGGAAAAAGCGATACTCAACTATATAAGCGGCAAAGACATCACCGATTTCACCAAGCAGGACGGCGTCTACCGCTATATCGCCAACGCCGACCGCGATGGCTACTTATCTGCCAAACAGGTGTTTCCGGGCGACGATGTAAGCTTTTATTTTGCCGAATATCCCTTTACCTCAGCCCCCGGCGCGCTGTTCTACACAAATAAATATTACCTTGTCAAGGACGATCCCACAATAAACACCACCTACTGGTCGTTTGAGCCATTAGAGGTCAGGGTCGGGCAAACGCGCCTGATCGAGGGTCTTACGCGGGCGTTGCCCGGGTGCCGCCAGGGTGACTCGGTGGTGCTGTGGATAACCTCGGACCTGGCCTACGACACAAAAACCAACGGAGTGCTGCCCGTCAACTCGGCGTTGATGGTGGTACTCGGCATTGAAGATGTAAAAAACAATTAGATAGATGAAACTCAGACAACTGACCTGGCCCGTACTGCTGGCCGCCGCCATAACGATGGCCTCGTGCGCCCAGAAGGAATCGATAGACGACTCGGTAAAGGAGAGGGTGAGCCTGGAAAAATGGATGGAGTCGCACGCGCCAGACGCCACGCCCCACGCCGGCGGACTCTACACGAAAGTCATCGAGAGCGTCGCCGACGGAGCGCGCCCCGCCCCCGGCAACTGGCTCGACATAACCTACACAGGCTATGCGCTTCCCATAGCTCCCCTGAAAGTCTATCCCGAGAACGGCGACGTGTTCGTAACGCGCGACGCCGCGGTTGCCGGGCGCGAACTGCCACTTAACCCCTACCGCACACACTACTCCACCCAAAGGGTCTATTTCGGGAATTCGGCATCGAGCAGCAGTTCGCTCACCCAGGCCATGTACCGCACCCTGGCGATGATGAAGCAGGGCGAGACGTGGCGTTGCTTCGCCCCCTCGGAGCTGACCTACGGCGATTACGGATCGAGTTACAACTACGGCTACCAGGGCCAGAACACGCTGCTGGGCGGCGTGCCGTCGTATATGGACATTAAACTGGTCAAGGTGATCGCCGATATCGATCAGGAGGAGTTCGACGTGGTGGAAGAGTACAAGGACGCCCACTATCCCAACTACAACGACGCGCAGGGCAACCCGGTCTATAAAGATATGCCGGACATAGTTTACGAGATCGACTCGCTCGACGGCAAGGGGATCCTCTACCTGGCGACCAAAGAGTACACCAAGGTCGACGACAAACCGGCGATTACCGCCGACTCGACCATGAATATATACTACATCGGGCGTTTCCCCGACGGTTTTATATTCGACACCAACATAGACACCGTGGCGCAGAGGGTGTGGGGCGACAACGCGCCGCGCTCGGCCATATCATACAATCCTAAGAACGGCAATTTGGTCAAAGCGTTCTACTACGCGGTGCAGTTCATGCAGTACGATTCGTGGGGACACATGGTCTTCACGTCCGACTACGGCTACGGCTCTTCGGGCTTTTCGCCCTCCACTTCGGACTACGGCACCCAGATCGATCCCCGCACCCCCCTGGTGTTCGACTTCTATATCGGTCCCTCCACCACGAGAATAAACAATTACTATAAATCCACGAAGGTTGCCGGCGTAAACTTCTACTCCTCGCCGCTCTCCCAG
This sequence comes from Rikenellaceae bacterium, assembly GCA_031550615.1. GTDB lineage: Bacteria > Bacteroidota > Bacteroidia > Bacteroidales > Rikenellaceae > JAVBOW01. Next base: position 97,543 of record JAVBOL010000003.1, read on the forward strand.
GGATGGACCGTGGAGCAGGTCGTGGCCGGCAAACGCTGGGACTACAAGAAGGTCAACGGCATCGGTTCGCTCTTCGTGCCGGGCACGAGCTCGGCGGGCGAAAGCTGGCTGATCTCCCCCGCGATGGATATGAGCGCGTACGACTACCTGCGCATGGAATTCACCGAGGCGATGGCCTTAGACAACGGCAGTCACAACAATTTCGAGATTTACGCCTCGACCACCGCGGGGAGTACGTTCGACTCCTCTCAATGGACCAAGGTCGGCATGGCCTCCTACCCCACCACATGGGTAAGCGTGGGGCCTGTAATTTTCGACAGTTTCATGCCCTCGGCCAATTTCCGGATAGCTTTCAAGTATGTCGCCACCCAGCCCTCCACCTCGGCGTGGGCGATCAAGGAGCTGTCGATATACGCATTAGAGAAAACGAATCCGTCCACGACGGAATAAATCATACTAAACGTAAAGAACGCCCGGCCTGAATATTTTTGGGCCGGGCGTTCTTTATTGCACATCGTCAAGGGTTCTCAGCCGCAAGATAAATACCGGGCGGCCACCTGTGCCGGTAACCGCGGCGTAGCTGAGTATCCCGGTCAGCGTGACGGGTGCGGAGGGTACCGATAGGGCGGCGAAAGAGGCGTAGGGACTGGTCTGCACGAATATCTCTCCTTGCTGCTCATCGGTGAACCGATGCCATGTGGTGCGGTCGTTCTGCACCCAGCACAGCCCGGGGGCGGCAGGGATGAGGGCGGCTACGCGCACCAGGCGACCGCACATATTTTCCTGCAAAGAGGCTATGGTCTGTGTCTGGGGCGTGATATCAAAAACCTCGCCTGAGCGAAGCAGGTAGTCCTGCAGCACGGCGCTGTGTGAAAACCAGGCGGTCGGCGAAGCGGCGTAGGATGGAGCGGGAAGCCCGGCCTGTACCACCCCGTCTTCGAGCGCCACGACCAGCCCTTTAAGTCGCAGGGCGACCTGCGCCCCGGGCGGGTACGGCGCGTGCAGGTCGTAGAGCCCCGCTTTTAACTCCACCGCCCCGGTGTTGTCCTCTATGCAGAGCGTACGGTAGAAATTACCCTCGCGGTCGGTCGAGGTGACCGTCCCGCGCACGACGATATCGGCGCTTACGGTCAACGCACGCATAAGGCAGAGCGTCCGCACCCCGGCAAGGGTCGTGTTGGCCGCGGGCAATTCCACAGCGGGGTCGATCCGGCTGAAATCGTCGTAACCGCAGCCGGAGAGGATGAGCAATATGGCGAGGGCGGCGCGTTTCATCGGAAGTAGTAATTCAGCGACGCGTACCACGTGCGTCCGTATGAATAGAGGTATTTCGGAGCGTATGGCGTGTAGGTCCGCCCTGCACCCACGCCGGAGGGACGGGCACGCATCTGTTCGTAGCCGTAGCTTATTATATTCCGGTCGCCCAACAGGTTGGACACTGACAAACCGGCGATCAGGCTGCCCGTGTGCAAGTAGAACGTCCGCGAGAGGAAAGCGTTAAGGGTTGTCGCGGCGGGTAATTTCTCCTGAGAAAGCATCGCCCTGCGCGCTTCGGGCGAACTTGCCGCACCGGCCATGCGTGACGTGCGGCGCGTGGGGTCGGGGACGAGGTAGTTGCAATCCATGTAACTGAGGGTCATCGTGGTGCGCCACCCGCCCGAGGTGTAGCGCAGACCCGCCGAGGCGATCATCTCGGGTGAAAGCCCCGTGCGGCATCCCTTTAAGAACGAGCGCTGCCCTTTGTATAGCGCAACGCCGTCGGCATCTGTGTAGAGGTCCGTCGCGGGATTCGAGGCGTAACGCGCAGGGGCGAAGGCCACTGCCGGCAGCACGCTCAGACGCGGCGAAAAGTTGTAGACTCCGGCAACTTCAACGCCGCAGTAGCGGCGCGCGACCCCGCGCAGGGCCAGGTCGCAGTACTCCCCCGCCCTGTCGTCGTAATAGTGCATCACCTGCGGACCGTTCATCGAGGTCAGGTAGGCGCACGCGCTCAGTTGCAGATCGGGCCACGTCAGGCGGTATAAAACCTGCGCCGAGGCGGTGCGCTCGGCTTCACGCCTGTCTGCGAGCAGGTTGTTGCTGCGCGGCGAGAGGAAAACGTCATCCGCGGCAGGCGCCTGGGCGGCCATCGTGAGCGTTACATCTAAAAGGTGCTCGGGCGAGAGCGTCCATCCCCCGCCGATCCTCACCGTCCAGGTCGGCACGTTGACTTCACGGGAGGCTCCCAGCGAGGCGCCGCGGCGGAAAGTCTGCTTTTCGTATAACCCCTCGCGCCACATCTTCACGCTGCCGGCTTCGATGCCGCCTTCGAGGCGCAACGGCCCCTCGCCCCAGCGCACCGAGCCGCGCAGGTCGCTCTGGCGGCGGTGCATGCGGTAGTTGTAGCCGTACTCGCCGCCCTCGCGCACCCGGCGGCCCGGACGGCGCATATCGTTGGCCGCCTGGCCCTGGTAACGCTCGTCGTCGATCAGGAAACGGTCGAGGTCTTCGATCCAGCTGCCGCCGAGCAGGTCGCGCACACGGCTGTAATAACGGTCGGTGTCGCTGCGCAGACTAAAGCCGTAACTCGTTTCGAGTCTGCGCCAGGGGTGCGAGGTGACCTGCACCGAGGTCTGAAGGCATGACACCGCACGGGCGTCGTCGGCCACGATCACCGATGACTCACCGCCGGACATCGCGTTGTGGGCGGCCAACTCCTCCCAGTCGATCTGCGTTACGCGGGGATCGCCCGAGCGCCACATCGCCGCGAGTTGCTCGCTGCCGCTCCACGAGGGCAGGTTGCGGTGGTAGTCGGGCAGCGGGTTCTGTTCGCGCCACCAATTCAGGCCGGAGTAGTACTCGCGCCCGGTGATGCAGCCCAACGAGGCTTCGATGCTGCTGCGGGGGCTGACCTCGCCCTGATACGTCAGCACGAACAATGGCGTAACGTTGCGGCGCACGCGTGAGGCGCGCTGCTCTCCGCCGCACCAGCCCCACGCCGGGTTATAGAGGTTCTCGCCGGTCAATTCGAACGCCTCGCGGGTGGATGCCTGGCGCGAGGAGCGCTCCGAGAGCGGCACAATGGCGAAAAGTGTAACGCTGCCCTTCCCCACTATGCGGGCGGCGGCGAGTGATGCGGTCGCCTCGTCCATAAAAAGCCCGTCGATATGGCCGTCGCGTCCCCAACGGCGCGAAAGGGCTGCCGAGAATCCCCAATCACCCGTTTGGGCGGTGTACGCGCCGTTTATGCCCCAGCGCGCCGTGCGGTCCGAGGCGCTCAGGCCCACCCTGCCGCCCCCGGCGGGTTGCAGCGGGTCTATAGTGAGGGTTTCGAGCCCTGCGGGAGCGAAAAGCGCGCCGGGTGAGAGGATCGCGACGGGACGGTAGTTCCACGCGCCCGGTGTGCGGCGCAAGGCTGTCGCGAGAGTGTAGGCCGGACGGCGGGCGATAGCGTCCGAGAGGTCGATGCCGGCCACCTGCAGACGGCTGTATGCGGGGTCATACCCACGGCGCGAATAACGGACGGCCATGAAGTCGTAGGCTGCCGCCCGGCGAAAAACGTCGGCTCCGTCGTCCAACGGAACGTCGAAAAGCCACCCGTCGGAGAGCGGCAAAGGCTCTGACAGGTAGGTAAACCGCCGCGGGTCGTCGTAGTCGTCCGCCGCAGGGTGCTGGGCCTCAAGTCCGGTGCACAGCATAAGCATGCACATGGACAACAGCAGGTGTTCTCGCAAGTTGGGTGTTCCGGGTTAGCAGTTATATAACGGGCTGCCCCAAAGAGAGCAGCAGTCGTTGCTTTTTAAAAAAGCCCCCGGCGACACTTGAAGGTCGTCTCTTACACTACAAGGTACTTTTACGCCAATTCAGGACCGGGGACTTGTAACACAAGTGTGGTCTGAATTGTCGTAAGTAATTCTGATAGTACCATTTCATAAAAATATATTAAGTAGTGTAAGAGACTCTGCAAATATAGCATTTTTCTCCGTTTAGCAAGACACTTATTGGGAAGCACAGAAATAATATATACTTTCGTACATAACTATACGATCATATTAGATTATTTTTGTGTGAGCAATATAACCTTTATCGAATTCACCTCCCCGGATAGAGGGGAGTGGATCAAGACGATATCAGAAAAAGCAATGACAGTTTCTCCTGCGACACAAGGAGAGAGAATTGTATTGGTTTTTGAAAATATTGAAGTTGGTGCTTTTGAGCCAATACACTTGGTAACCCTTGCCTGTCTGATTGAATTTTTAGACAGACAGGGATATGTCGTTAGTCTTCAGAACACAGAATCTCCTGTACACAAATTTCTGTTTGAAACATTGCAATTCCCCCGGTATTGGAAGGAAGGACAAAACTACGTTCCGGCAAACTCGGATTCCATTTTCAATTTATGGAGATTAGTTGAAGCTGAAATTGAGGGGCATAGCCAACGGATACATGATTATTTGCAAAAAAGGTTATTTAAAAACAAAGATCTAAGTGCGGTTAAAAATAGCCTGGTCGAGGCTTATTATAATATATTCGACCATGCAGAGGCTGGTGGTAATGCCTTTTCGCTGATCAAGTATGATGGCCTCACGGAGAAACTGCATGTGGCTATTTGTGATTTCGGCAGAGGTATTGCTGATACGGTAAAAGAGAAAGTGCCTGATATAACTGAAGATTACGAGGCTCTTGGCAAGGCGATGGAGGATCTGTTTACCATCAACTCAAAAACCCACAATATGGGTCTGGGTCTGGGAAACATTAGGCGCACCTGCACGGAATCTGACAAACTGAGAATTCTCAGTAATCAGGGATTTTTATATGCCAATAGCGATTTTATACAGATTCAGCCAAATAATTTTTATTTCTGCGGTACGTTAATATATTATGAGTTGTCGTTATCTCATTTTGACGAATTGGAAATAATTGCTAATTTTGAACTTTGAACCACAGAGCAACCATGTGTATAATTAATCTAAGCACAATCATGTCGAATAAATCCTACCCCGAAGCGGGACAGGATCTATACTATATGATAGAGTCGAAGATCGATAACGAAGATAGAATCGTTATTGATCTCGATGGCGTTGTGTCCTTGCCCTCAATGTTCCTAAATGTATCTATCGGAAAATTCATCCAGGAATACGGAGTAGATCTTTTACGCGAGAAAATATCTTTTTCCAGGATAAGTGCAACGCAAGCGGAGCGTATCAGGGAATATATCGATAAGGTTTCAAAAAGGTAAACGCCACATTAGATGTGGCGTTTACCTTTTTCCTGCGGCGGCTTGCACGCCAACGCCCTTACAGCATCGGTATAATCGTAACGAATATCCCCGTGATGATCGCCGAGGTGATGACTCCGGTAATATTCGCTCCCAGTGCCTCGGGCAGCACCATCGAGCTGGGGTTATCCTTCGAGACGATCTTCTGCGCCACCTTCGCGGTCGTGGGCACGCAACTCACCGCCGCGATGCCGATCACCGGGTTGAAGTTGCCTCGCTTGATGAAATACATCACATAACCGCCCAGGATGCCGCCGATGCCCGAGATGAGCAGCGCCAGAATACCCAGTATAAGCAGCTTGAGAACCACCGGGTTGAACAATATATGCGCGTCGCATAGCACACCGAGCAGGATCCCAAGAAAGAAGGTAGACCCATATAGCATCGGCCCGCTGATAAAGTCGCAGACGTGCTTCAGGCCCGACTCCTTTATCACCACGCCCATGAAAAGCGAGAAGAAAAGCGGCGCGGCGACCGGGAACAGCAAACAGAGCACCACGCACATGACCACAGCCATGGAGATCTTGGTCGCGGGGCTGTAATGGTGCGACTTTTCCTTCGAGCGGTCGATCTTAATCGCGCGCAACTTCTTGGGAACCATAGCCTTGACCAGGTAGGGGTAACCTCCGTACGTCAATCCGAGGTAAAGGTAGGCGACAACCGTGATGGGCACGAAGATATCCTTGGACAGCATCAGCGAGGTGAACAGCACCATAGGCCCGTCCGCACCGCCAACCATGGCTATCGAGGCGCTGTCGTTGATCGTCAGGCCCATAGCGTAGGCGATGGGCAGCGTGGCGAACGTGCCGAGTTCGGCAAACAACGCCAGCAGCATGCTCTGCAAGGGTTTGGCCAGCAGGAAACTCATGTCGAGCATCGTGCCGATACCCATAAATATAAGACAGGCGATAAGGCCGTTGCTGAACATATAGGTGTAGACCGGTTGCAGGAAGTCGATCTGCAGCAGGTCCATCAGTTGGTCTACGTCCGTGACCATAGGGTCGAGGAACAGGTTACCGTGCGCACCGCCCGGCATGATGAGCACACCGGCGTTGATGGCCGCCATGCCCAGTCCCATGGGGATCATCACGAGCGGTTCGAGGATCTCCTTGCGTCCGAGCCACACGAGCAGGATGCCCAGCAGGATAAGCCCGATGCGCGAATACATGATAATGGGATCGGACTGCAAAAGGGTCGAAACGCCCTGGAATATGCTGCTAAGGTCGTACTTTTCCATGGAACTCGTATAAACTGTTCATCTCCTCGTCGCCCTTCTGTTCGCCATGGTCTCCGTAGTGGAATGCGGCGAGTTTTTCGAGGTCCTTTATTTTCTGGCGGTTATCGTCATTGCGGTCCTCCAAAACATAATTCAAAAGGCTCGTATCCTGGCTGCCATCCATAAGCCTGACGGCTTTACGGATGCGGGCCATCTCCATGCGGTTGCTGCGGCTCACGGCACGGTACTGGTCGGCCAGCTCCCTGACGCCCTTGCGGTCGAAGAAGATGAAGACCAACAGTTTGATTATATAGGCGAAGACCATGCCTACGAGGAATGTAAATCCCATCATAAGCATGGTCTCGCGAATCACATACGAAAGACTCATTATGTGTGCGTGCGTTATTTCTTTTGAAGGAAGCTCAACGAATTGACGGCGTGCTCGTTGGTCGGGTCGAATTCAACCGCTTTCTCGAACGCGGCGATAGCCCTGGGCTTGTCGATGTCGCTGTAATAGGCGCCTATTGAAGCGTAACAGTCGGACATCTTGCTGCGAACGTTAGGTTTGGCGAGTTCCTCCTCACCCTTTTCGGTGGCCACGTCGATATATTTCTGGAAAAGTTCTGCGCCTTTAGCCTCCGCTCCGGGGATATAGTAAGAGTTCAGGCGGGCACGGTTGAAGTAGAAGTCCAGGGTGGTGGGCAGCGACGTGTTTATCACGGCGTACACCGAGTCGGCCTTCTGCATCTCGGGGACAAAGGCCACGCGGGCGAGGCTATCCATCGCAGCGGCACCGTAGAACACCGAGTTGGCATAGTAAACCTGGTCCATCACGTCCGGCTTGGGTGCGGTGATCAGCGTTTCGAAAATGCTGGCGGCTGTTACATAGTCCTTGTCCTTATAGATCCGGCGGCCCAGGGTGGTAAATTCGTTTTCGATGATCGTCTCCATCGAGATGGCCTTCGAGAGGGCGTTGAGCATGTTGGCGAGTTTCTCCTTGTCTATAGAGGCGGTTTCCTGGCCTTCGAGCATGCGGGCGTCGGCTTTGGCGAGATAGAGGTAGTCCATACCCAGCACGCGGCGGGGCTCGACTACTTTCATGAAGTCGTTGATAGCCTTGGCCGCCTCGGCGTAGTTGCCGTTCTCATAGGCCGAGTAGCCCAGATAGCGCAGGATGCGGGGGTTTACCTTGTCGATCTTCTGCATCTCGGCAGCCTCTTTTTCAAGGGCAACGTAGTCTTTGGCCAGAACCAGGAAGTCGGCGTGGCGCATGCGCGAATCGAGCGAGTTGTCGGTGAAGGTCATGTATTTGTCATAGCACTTCAGGGCCTCGGCGATATGCTGGGCATAGGCGCCGGGGGCCGGGTCCACGATAGCCCACATGTAATGTATCTCGGCCAGTTCTCGGTAGGCGGGACCGTACGAGGGGTTGATCGCGATGATCTCGTCGATAGCCTGGATAGCCTCGGGGAAAGCTTGGGCGTTCTTGGTGATAACGGCCAGGTGCAACTTGGCGCGCAGCAGCGTGTTATCGAGTTCGAAAGCCGTGCGGTAGGCGCTGTAAGCCTCATTGAGGCTGCCGCGGTTATATTCGGCGTCGCCCAGGGTGAGGTAGCCCACGGCAAGGTTGGGGTTGATCGCAACCACGCGCGCGGCATATTCGGCAGCCTTGTCATAATCGGGGTTGAAAGCCCTGATGTATGCCTTGGCGATCGCCAGGTATTCGTCGGTGTCTTTTTTCTTGAGTTTAATAGTCGCCTTTTCGAAATCGGCGGCAGCCTCGGCGGGCTTACCGTCGTTGAGCAGCATTTCGCCCAGGCCGATGTAGTTGATCGCTGGGTTCTTGGCGGCTGTCACGCCCTTGTCGAAGCACTCTTTGGCTTTGGCGTCTTCGCCGAGCAGGAGGTAAACCGAGCCCAGATGGAAGTTGTACTGTCCGTCTGCGGGGTTGTCGGCAACGAGCTTTTCGAGGATCGTACGAGCCTTGTCATACTGTTCGGCTTCAACTGCAGCCTGGGCGTCGGCCAGGTTCTGCGCTGAAAGGTTCAGGCCCAGCACGCAGGCCATCAGCAATGTAAGTAGCTTTTTCATCTGTTACAAATATCTGGTTTAAAGTTGTTTTCTCACTACGATCTCGCGTTTGGGGTAGGTAACGGGCACGAGTCCCGATTTAAGCACGATGCGTTGGCCAATGTCGCCGGCCAGGAATGACGAAAAGCCGAGCCCGAGTCCGGCGGTGCCCTGGCAATTGATAAAATATATCTTGCGGATAAAGGGATATTTTCCCTCCGCCACGTCGTTCTGGGTGGGTTTCGACACTCCCGTCACCGCGTCGCTTACTGTCATAACGCGAATCCTGTCGATATATTGCCTGTCGGCGGAATCTGCTTCGTAAAGCCAGTCGACGCCGGTAAATCCTATCGCCCCTGGGTTCGAGGCGACGTATTCCAAAACCTCGCGGGCAGTGCGGGCAGAGTATGCTCCGGGAAGCGAATCAGCTCCCGCGAACTCTCTCATATAACGCACCGTACCCGACGCGGGGTGGTCAAAAACAAGGGTCCGGGACCCTGCGCCTCCGCGCAGCATCTTGCGCAGGGCGTCTACCGTGATGAGCGTGTCGCTGCTCTCGCGGCTGGTGATAAGGGCGATGGCGTCGTAGGCGATCGGGGTCACCTTGGGCACGAGTTTCAGCGCCTCGAAATGGGCTTTCTCGGCGTCGGTCAACTCGCGCGAAAGTATGGCCACGCGCTCGGCGTCGGCCATCAACTCTTTGACTATCATCTGCTCGGGGCTGCACACCAACTCTATGTCGGCATATTTATAGGTGTGCGAGAACACGGCCAATTCGCCTTTGATAAGGGGGTAGAAAGTTTCGTCCACCAACACGGTCGCCTGACCTCGGGTCGGCGTCTGCACGGGGGCTTGGTCTCTCTTTTTGGGCGAATTGCCGCAGGCTACGACCAGTATCGCTGCGGCGGCTGCCATCAAACGTTTCATTAACTCTTTTTTAAATATGATCCGGGGACAGTCACCTATCCCCGGGTCACATTCATTGCAACGCATTAAGATTCTTTAAGTTCCCCGAACAGTCGCGTGAGGCGGAAAACCGCGTACGCGACGAGTACCACACCAAACGACGTTCTGAGCAGAGGCGTCATATTGAACGGGAGGGTCTTAACGAACAGGAAAAGCACTCCGAGCGCAAAGTAAAGCAGACAAAACGCCACTCCCACGAAGAAGAGTGCCTGGCGCCCGGGAGGCATATTCCTTAATGGGTTGGCCATCCGTTTAGTTCTGCAACTTAACTACGATGGGAACCTGATAGGCCACACGCACGGGTTTACCGTTGATAACGCCGGGGCTCCACTTGGCGCTCTTGCCGAGCACCTGTATCGCCCTCTGCGCAACCTGGGGATAACCGCCGTCGCTGATGGTCTGTATGTCGGTCAGGCTACCGTCTTTCTCGATCACGAAACGGAATTGCATGCGCAATTCAGCGACGTCTTCGAGCTGGATCCCCGAAAGGTTCCACACGATATATTCCATGAACTTCTTCATACCGCCGGGATACGAGGGCATTACCTGGATCGACTGAACATCATAGATATTCTTGTCCTCGGTAACGACCGTAGCCACCTTGTGCTCTACGGGCCTTTCGTCGATCACGATGTCACCGTCCTCGCTTGCGTCCACGTTACGGGCGCCGGCGTCTGCCTTCTTCAGGTCGTCCTGCTTAACGAGCTCTTCAACGACCTCTTCTTCAGGAGCCACGACGGGCGGGGTGAATTTCTTGATCTCTTTGATCGACTGGATCTCCTTCACGGGTGGAGGAGGCGTGGCGACCTGGTCCTGCTTCTCGGGAGGAGGCAGCAGGTCCACTTCGGTGATCGAGATCAGCTCGTCGATAGTCTGCCTCTGTCCTGTGATGCTGCTGATCTTCTTGACGATAAGCGGCGCACTAACGAGCAGCGAGAAGATTATCGAGCCGATGACCAGGGCCCTTACGGTCAGCCTCGACTCCTTCTTGCGAAGGTCATATGCTCCGTACGCTTTATTACGTCCTTCGAAAATGGTATCGATCCATTCCGCCTGGAAAAGGTCTACTTTGGAGTTTAACATAATCTCAAATATTTTAATTAGTTAAGCCCCTCCTCTGTCAGAAGGTCGAGTTCGAGCGTTGAGATATCGACTATCGCGTAGGTCTTGATCTGCGAGATAGCCATTTCATCGAGGGCGTCCACCAGGTTGCGGTAGTTGGACTTATCGCTCGCCTTTATGATAACGATAAGGCCCTTTTCCTCGTCCTGGGTGCGGGCAAGAACCTGGCGGCTCTTTTCCAGCAGCAACTGGCGCAGACCGGCCTGGCCGTAGTCGATGACTTCGGGGCCGCCCAGCAGGTTGGTCAGCTGACCCATATACCAGATCAGCTTGTTGTCACTGCCCAGCAGGAGCGTCACCGTGCGGTTGTCGGCGACCTTGGTGTCCTGCGCTTCGGGTTCCGACTTGTCAGGCATCGCAAGGTTCATCGACTGCGATTTGGTGAGCGTGGTGGTGAGCATGAAGAAAGTGATAAGCAGGAACGCCAGGTCGACCATAGCGGTCAGATCGACGCTCGTACGCATCTTCTTACTTCTTACCTTTTTCCCTTTCCCTTTAGGATCGGGTACATTCAATTCAGCCATATTGAGCTAAAGTAGTTTATCGGTTAAAAATCTTCACCCCTCAGGCTGGTAACCAGGAAGAAGTTATTCTTACGCTGGTCCTGGAGGATACCGATGACCTTTTTAATCATGGGATACTGCGTTTCGGCATCGCCCTTGATGGCTATATTGAGGTCTTCGTTCGCATATTCCTTAGCAGCCATACGTGCGCAGAGGATCCAGTCGCGCAGCTGGTTGTTAAGCGAGTCGTAGGGGATGCCCGGCTGCAAACCCGGCTTGTTGCGTTCTGCGCCGGGGATAGCGAGTAGTTTATCGAGCACTTTGATGTCCACACCGAAACCGTCCATGAGCGAAAACTGCTTGTACTGTTCTTCGGTGAATTGCATTCCATACCTTTCGGCCATCTTCGAAAGCATCAGCCTTCGCTCTTCCTGTCCGGCCATTCCGAAGAACACCTTATCCTCACCTACGGTAATCGTACCGATGTTCGAATCAGGTATCTTCGTCTGGACGGTCGAGGCCGGAGTGTCCACGATATATGGCTCCGGAAGACGCGCCGTGGAAGTCATGATGAAGAATGTCAGGAGCAGGAACGCCACATCGCACATGGCGGTCATATCCACCCTGGTACTCTTCTTTGATGTTTTAACTTTTGCCATTGGGCAGAAAATTATTTATTGCCTTTCATCTTGCGGTAAGCGACCGTGATAGCCGAGCCGGCTTCGTCGACGAAGTAGGTCAGCGTGTCGATCTTCGCGGTGAAGAAGTTGTAGGAGATGGTGGCCAGGATCGAGGTGGCGATACCGGTTGCGGTGTTCACCAGGGCCTCGGAGATACCGGTTGCAAGGGCGGCGGAGTCGGGAGTACCGGCAACGGCAAGACCCGAGAACGCCTTGATCATACCGGACACCGTACCGAGCAGACCCAGCAGGGTACCGATCGAAACCAGGGTGGCCAGGATGGTCATATTCTTCTCAAGCGAAGGCATTTCGAGCGAAGTGGCACCTTCGATCTCGCTCTGGATCATCTCGGCGGCTTTCTCAGAATCGAAACCTTCGGCGCGAACCTCTTCGTACTTGCAGAGGGCTGCGTTGATAACGTTGGCTACCGAACCCTGCTGCTTTTCGCAAAGCTCCTTTGCATCGGCGATCTGGCCGGCGGCTACGTTCTCGCGTACGCCCTGCACGAACTTGTCGAGGCTGCCTTTACCTTCGGCGCGGTTGAGCACGAAGAAACGCTCGAAAGAGAAAACGATCGACATAAGCAGAAGACCCATCAGACCCGGGACGATGAAACCGCCCTTATAGATCATACCGAGGATGTTACCGGGCAGGGGCATGCCGTGCTCGGGGTCGCCGCCCTCGAAGTTGTCGGGGTTACCCATGACGAATTTCCAGATGCAGAAACCGATCACGAAGCAGATGATGATCGTGCAGGCAGCAAAAAAGTTCGAAGCGTTAGCTTTCGATGAGGTGTTTGTTTTCATGTGTTTTTTATTAGGTTAATTAAGGTTTGTTTTAAGTCTGAGCGCCCATAGTTAGCCTTGCGACACACTAAAAGGTAGACAAATGTACATATTTTTTTCTACAATAACACAAAACAAACGCCATTAAAAAGCACTAAAAACCGTTTTTTTAACTATAAATAAACACTATTGCAATAAGTTCAAACACCGGGACTTTAAGAAGCGGGCAAAAATCGGCAACACGAAGGAAGGCGCACAGACCCGGACACACCACGAAAGGGACAAAAACAAACGCCGCAAGCGTTTAAACTTGCGGCGTTTGGGGAGTGACACCATCAGGACTCAAACCTGAAACCTTCTGATCCGTAGTCAGATGCTCTATTCAATTAAGCTATGGTGCCGGATTGCGAGTGCAAATATAGCGCATTTTTTTTACCCTGCAAAATTATATTTACTTTTTTCCTCCAAAAAATCGGGCGACCTGTGAGGGTCGCCCGATGCGGCTCAAAGCCGTTTATATTTATGTAGCCTCGCCCAGACTCGAACTGGAATTTAGGGTTTAGGAAACCCTCGTTCTATCCCTTGAACTACAAGGCCAACATATTTTCAGTGCGGTTCCCTACGCTAACCCGGTCGGGGCTATTTCGAGAAGTCGCCTCCGTCGTAAGCCCATTTCAGGTAGAGGGCGCCCCACGTGTAGCCGCCGCCGAATGCCGCGAGGATCAGGTTGTCGCCCTTCTTCAGGCGGCTCTCGTAGTCCCACAGGCAGATGGGCAGCGTGCCGGCTGTCGTGTTGCCGTATTTCTGGATGTTAATCATGCACTTGTCCTCGGACAGGCCCACGCGCGAGGCTGTGGCCGAGATGATACGCAGGTTGGCCTGATGGGGCACCAGGTAGCGTATGTCGTCCGCCGTCAGGTTGTTGCGCTGCATCAGCTCCGCCGCCGTGTCGCCCATGTTGGAAACCGCGGCCTTGAAAACGGCCTGACCCTCCTGGTAAACGTAGTGCCAGCGGTTCTTAACCGTCTCCTCGGTCGCCGGGTAGGCCGAGCCGCCCGCCTTCATATAGAGGTGCTGCGCCCCGCCGCCGTCGGAGTGGAGGATTGCATCCTGGATGCCCAAGCCTTCGGCAGAGGCTTCCAACATCACCGCGCCGGCCCCGTCGCCGAAGATCGGGCAGGTGTTGCGGTCGGTGTAGTCGATGATAGACGACATTTTGTCGCCGCCGACCACCACCACCTTTTTATGCGTGCCGTTCTCGATGAATTGCGCCGCCGTGCGGAGTGCGAACAAAAAACCGCTGCACGCCGCAGAAATATCGAAGGCATAGGCATTCTTCATGCCCGTTTTATAAGCGATAAGGTTTGCCGTCGAGGGGAAGAACATATCGGGGGTGACCGTAGCGCATATCAGCAACTCGACGTCGAGCGGATCGACGCCGGTCTTCTCCAACAGGTCTTTTACAGCCCTTTCGCCCATGTATGACGTCCCCAGGCCTTCGCCTTTGAGGATGTGGCGGGTTTTGATTCCGATACGCGAGGTGATCCACTCGTCGGAGGTGTCGACCATCTTGCTCAACTCGAAGTTGTCAAGTATATAGTCGGGCAGGTAAGCCCCTACACCGGTGATTGCTGCTGTGATCTTCTTCATTTCACAAAAATTTCGTGCAGGCTGCGGACGGGATCGGCCTTGATGGTCTTCTCGGCCTGCAGGATCATGTTCTTGACCGCCAGCGGGCTCGAGCAGCCGTGGGCCACGATCACGTTGCCGTTGATGCCCAGCACCGGGGTGCCGCCTATGCTTTCGTAGTTGAATCGGTCGATAAACGCATTGTCGATGCCCTCTTCACGGGCCACGCCGTAGATGCCTTCGGCCATCTTGAGCACTGTGTTGCCCACGAAGCCGTCACAGACGATAACGTCGGCGATCCGGCCTGTGAAAAGGTACTTGGCTTCTATGTTACCCACGAAATTGATCTGCCCCGAGACGCTCATCTCCTCAAGCAGTTCGTAGGCGGCCTTGGTCGCCAGGTTGCCCTTCTCTTTCTCTTCGCCGATGTTGAGCAGCGCCACGCGCGGACGTTCGATCCCGAGCACCGACGAGGCGAACACGCTGCCTATCAGGCCGTACTGCGCCAGCACGTCGGGTTTGCAATCCACGTTGAGCCCCACGTCCAGCATCAGCGCCGAGCCGCCTCCCTGTACGGGAATGACCGACGAGATGGCCGGGCGGATAACGCCCTCTATCTGTTTGACGGTGTACATGCAGCCCACCATCATCGCACCGGTGCTACCGGCGCTGGCGAAAGCGTCTATCTTTTTGGTTTTCAGGTGCCCGAAGCCAACCGCGATACTCGAATCGGGTTTCTTGACGAATGCCTGTGCGGGGTGGTCCTCAAAACCGATCACCTCGGAGCAGTGTACGATATCGAAACGCTCCGCAGGGCAGTTATCCTTCTGCAACAGCGCCTCTATCTGCGCTTTATCGCCAAAGAGGACGACCTTGCTGCCGGCTCCCAGCGAATCGAGGGACATAACTGCCCCTTTGACGATCGCCGAGGGGGCGAAATCGCCGCCCATTGCATCTATCCCTATCCTTATCATACGCCGCGCCTGGGTCGGACTTACTATTGTACGCTCTTGTCTACGGCCATTTTACCGCGGTAGAAGCCGCACTCGGGGCATACGCGGTGGTAAAGAACGGCTGAGCCGCAGTTCGAGCAAACAGCGATGGTCGGAGCCACGGCTTTGTAGTGAGTCCTTCTTTTATCCCTGCGGGTCGACGAGACCTTATGTTTAGGATGTGCCATTTTAAATTATGAATTATGAATGTGAATTATTTTGTCTTTTCCTCTATCGTTTCACTGCCCTCGGCAGCCTCAATTTCATCAAATTCGCTCTGCGTCACTATCTTAAAGCGCGAGAGCATATCGGGGTCACACAGCGGATTCCCGTCCTCATCCGTGCCGTGGACCCTGCTCATCGGAAGCCCCAGGCAAACGCTTTCATAGACCCATTGGGCGATGTCCGCATCACCGTTTCCGGAGATAAAGAGCTGTTCGCCGTCGTATTCGCCCTCACGCGTGGGGTCCACACGCACCTCGAGCCCCCCTTCGTACTGAACCGGAAGTTCGAGCGGTTCCAGACAGCGGTCGCACTCGACCCTGGCCGTCGCCATGACCTTCATCTCAAGGCTCATTCCCGATGCCCTGCGCAGGACTTCGACCTCTATCGCCACCTTTCCGCCCATGACGGGGGAGTCTTCGAAAGCCTCGAAAAAACCGTCGCCAGTCTCAAGCGTAAAATGATGACTGCCAACTTCTAAGCCTTTATACGGTACGGCAAGTCCGCTGCGGTTATCCATTCTTTTCACGAAAAGAGTAGGCAAAGGTAGGCAAATTTTAGAGTATTTGCAAAGTTTTATATATTTTTATCCTCCGATAGGGAATTTAAACCTTTTGTACAGCGATGACTTACGAAATGCACATCACCAGCGCCGATCCCGCGTGGGCGCGATTCAATATTTTCCTGACGCTGGTGGGCTACGACGCCCACGGAGTGCAGTGCGCCGTGCAGACCGCCGAGGACCGCGTGCGTGACGTCGACGCCACGGGACGCACCCCGATGGCGGTCCCCGCTGGGGGTAAAGGCGCTACCCGCAAGGTGAAGATAGCCATCGGGGATTGTGCCCGCGCAGAGGCTTTCGTGAGCGTTGTGGCTCATTCGCTGCCCCACTCCACCAGGGTCGATCCGTCGGCTGAATTCGAGGCTACGCTCACGGCTTTCGCCGGCGGACGCGAACTATTCAGCCACAACTACGTGGTCAATCCCTGGGGCGGACTCTCCATCGCGGGGCTCGGGCTGAATGGTTGATCCGGGACATACCTATATATAATAGCGACCGGGACATTGAGGGCCGGCATTGCCGCCGGGGTCGAAACGTGCGTGACTTCAGGACAGAACGTACGGACATTTCCACCGAAATCTTTGCCTTAAATTTCGGTACGCGCTGCAAAAAAGCGGACACAGGATCAAATATATGCCATTTTGTTTTACCTTTGGCTCTGTCATGGGCAACCTCTCATTTTTCCTCGCCTCGCTGGCCGGTGCACTTTTACTGTTCGCCGTGCTTTTCGCAGGTGCGTATTTCTCGCACCGGCTGATCGCCCTCGCCCGCATCCCGAAAGGCAAGGGGCGATCGGCGACCGCACCCTCCAAAGGCGCGGCGAGTGACACCGCGGCGGTGCGCACGACACAAAAACCGGTCGCCCTGACGCGCGAGAGGTTGGAGCAGGTGCTGGTCCGCAGCAAGCTCTACCTTAACCCTGACCTGAAGATAACCGACCTGCTGCTACCCCTGGGCACGAACCGCACATACCTGTCCAATTTCATCAACCACACCTACGGAATGAGTTTTCGCCAGTTGGTCAATTCACTGAGGGTACAGGAGATAGATCACGTGTCGCACCTTCAGACAAACCGCAGCAAGAACCTCTCGCAACTCGCCTCGGGGGCGGGATTCGGCAGTTACCGCAACTATACCCGCGCGCGGAAACAGACCTCCGAGGCACAGGCAACCGGACAGTTGCCCAAGCTTCCGAAGGTAAGGCGTAAACAGCACACACCGACTGAAAAAGAATGAGTATAAGCAATGAACTGGAGCTGCTGCTCTACCTGCTGCCCATACTGACCTGCTTCATGGCGGCCTTCACGCTATGGGTCAACCCCAACCGCACCAGACCGCAGATGTGGCTGGCGTTGTTTATGCTCATGCTCGGGCTGACGCTCAGTTTTACGTTTAGCTACGACCGCTATTTCAGCGATTTCTGGCGCACCGCACTGCTGCCGGGCTACTATGTGATGTCGATATTCTCGGCCATCACCGTACTGTTCTACTTCGTGTCGCTGATGCAGCCGCTCAGGCTCACAGGGCGCTATATCGGCTATTTCGTGTGCGCCGGTGTGGCTTACGCCGTGATAATGTACCTGCCGCTGATCTTCGGGTGGGGCGGTGCGCACGACAAGGCTGGATTCAGGATCTTCGCCGCCGTGTGCGACGCTTCGCTGATCGCCTACACGATAACCACCGTCACGGCGATGTATTTCCGCTACCGCCGCTTTATCCGCAACGCGTACTCATACGCCGAGGGCATCGGGCTGCGGTGGATATTCATCAGCAACGGCGCACTCGCGCTGCTTGGCGTGATCGACATTATATGGAAACTGCGCGCCGACACCGGCGAGAGCCCCCTGTTCAACCTGAACGTACTGATTATAACCATATTGGTCTTCTGGCTCGGTTTCCGCCAGGGCGAAGTGCCAGCCACACCCATCCCGGAAGCGGCAAGCGATAACCTCCCGACGGAAAACCTCCCTGCCGGGCAGCAGTCGGCACGTTACAAACTGGCACGGCAAACGCTGGTCGACCACTTCGCCGAACATAAGCCGTACCTCGACCCCACGCTCAGCCTCGACGACACCGCGGCGGCGCTCGGCATCAAAAGCGGCTACCTGTCCAGGATGATAAACCGCGAATTCAACGTCAACTTCTATACCCTTGTCAACGGATACCGCACGGACCACGCCATGGAGTTGATCGAGCGCCATAATGGCCGCATAAGCATCCGGGAGGCGTACACCGAGGCCGGATTCCGGTCGCGCAGTGTATTTTACAGCCAATTCCTAAGCCGCACGGGGCAGACGCCATCGGAAGCGATCCGAAAGGCTCAGGAAAAAAAATAGATCTATTTTTAAGATCGTTTACAATGCCACCTTTCGGGTGGCATTTGTTATATATATACCTTTCCGCAGCCGCTTATAATAAATCCGGCCGATCAACGTTTGATCTTACGGCATGTAAATCTTTTATTACCAAATTTATTAAAAATGACGCCTTTTTTTGGCGGTACATAAAAATACAATACATTTGCACCCGGTTTGATAGCATCGCATTTATTCGATAGTAAAAGTTCCTATAATAACTATTTATATATAAAGTGAGAATCAGCAGTACCATAGTCGCAACCGTTGCCGTATTATTATGGTCACTGCACTCCGTATCCGCAGCCGCTACTGCTGATCCCGATCCGGCCATCGTTTTCCGACAGGGCAGCGAAATACTCTATCCCGACTATAGATCCAACCGTTCCGGCCTCGATCGCCTGGAGAGTGAGGTTACCCGGTACGAGGACATCATCCTTTCAGGTAACGGCCACATCCGCCTTGTCGCATGCATAGCGCCGGCAGATAAGGACAATCCGGCAGCGATAAACATGGCCGCCACCCGTGCGGTGGTCCTGCGGACACACCTGTGCCGGAAATTCCGCATGCTCACAAAATGGTGTTTCACTTTCTATATAGACGTCGACGCCGCGCAGGGCAACTCGGTACGGGTCGGCGTCGTACATGGGCGGGTCGCCGACGATGCGCCGGGCGACATATATTTCTCGACGCGCAAGGACGACCCGGCGGCGATCCGCCAGATGCTTTCCAAATACGGTAAGCTGCCTTTCATTGATGAGGTTGCAAGGCAACCTCATCAAAATGCGGGAGCTCCCGCATCCTTTCCGCCTGTCGTTTCCCTCCCGGCGGACGACGGCAAAACCACGGTGGCGATCTATTACCGTTGGGACAAATCGAAGATAGACTCGCTCTACCTCTCCAACCCGCATAATCTGCGCACGCTCGACTCGCTGCTCACCTCGGCGGACACGCGGCGCATCGACACGCTCACCATCGTGGCCTACGCCTCGCCGGAGGGCGATTCCATATACAACAGGCGCCTCTCCGAGCGCAGGGCGACCACCATACGCGACAACATCGTGGAGCGCTACCGCGGGATCGATCCGGTGAGGATAACGACCAGCGCGCAGGGCGAGAACTGGGAAGGCATGGCCAAATTGGTCGCCGACGACCAAAACCTGCCGTCGAGGGACAAGGTGCTCGAGATACTGCGTTCACCGATGGCCGAGCGGCAGAAACAGAGCGCCCTCACAAGGCTCGACGGCGGGAAGACCTACTACCGCTATATCCTGCCCAACTATTACACCTACCTGCGTCTGGGCGCTACGGTGATGATGTCCTACATGCCGGTCGAGCCTGTCACAGAGCCCGAGCCGGAGCCCATAGCAGAGCCAGAGCCGCCGGTGGTCGCGCCGCCTGTTATCATACCGCCCGTTACCGTACCGCCCGGGCCGGAGCCCGAATCGGTCCCCACGCCGGCATTGCCGCAACTCCAGACGGCTAAATATCCGCTGGCGCTGAAAACCAACATGCTCTACGACCTTGCCGGAGCGGCCAACCTGGGCGTCGAATTGCCCATCGGCAGCCGGTGGTCGGTGGTGGGCGACGCGGCTTATGCCTACTGGCGCACATCCAACCACCTCTACGCCCTGCAAACGCTCGAATACGGCCTTTCGGGGCGCTACTGGCTTCCTGTCGGCGAACGGCGCAAGGAGCGCAATCCCGAGTGGGACAAACCCCTGCGCGGATGGAATTTCGGCGTTTATGGCCGTTACTGGCAACGCTACGACGTGCAATGGATAGACGGCGTACAGGGCGACGGATCGTGGTCGGCCGGCATCACGGCGGGATACGCATTCCCCGTGGCGCGCAACCTCTCGCTGGAAACGGGCCTCGGGGCGGGCTATTTACACACGTCCGAGTACCGCAGCTATGACCGGCCTGTGTATGACGAGGACGGAAATTACCATCTGATGTGGAAGAAAACGGCTATATGGAGCGGCCTGACCCTTACCAGGGTGAGCTTCTCGCTCGTATGGCTGATAGAGACAGGAAAGGGGGAAGGGAAATGAGGTCCCGCAACTACATATACATATTGGCCCTCGCCCTGATTCCGGTCTTGTGGGGCTGCACCAAGCAACGCGACCTGTATGTGATCTCGAGCCCCCTTATCAAGATAAAGTGCGACTGGAGCCGCGCACGCCTTGAGCCAGACCGCTGGACGCTCATGCTCTACGGCGACCAGGCGGCCAGGCCGAAGTCCTATCTGCTCAGCCGCACCGTCGACACCCTTCAGATCGCACCCGACAACTACCGCACGCTGCTGGTCAACGGATCGCTCCAGACGGCTATCGACTTCGTGGCTTTCCGCAACACGGGCTCATTCGACACTTTCGAGGCCTATGCCACCGTCGAGCGCGTCAAGCCTGGCGGCGAGATCGTGGTCAACGAGCCCGACACGCTGGCCGGGGCGGCAGTGCTTAAAACCATAGGCAGCGAGAGCAAATTCACCGCCAGGTACAAGGACGGCCATTTGCAACCGGGCGACCAGCGCCATTACGTGCTCGATTCGCTCGAATACGTCCCCTGCCGGCTGGTCTACCGGATAAACGTCGTCGTGACCATCGAGAATATCAACTACCTGCTCCCCGAGCGCAAGATCGCGGGCGAGGTCAGGGGGCTGGCGGGCGGCGTGCTGGTCGCTTCACGCATGCCCACCCACGCCCCGGTCACTTATTCCCTGAGCATTACGAACAATAATCCGTCGTCCGCGACCGTTGGTACAATTGAAACCGCATTCGCGACTTTCGGTCCGCCGTTGGACCTGACGCAGCAGCGGTCATACATTATGGAACTCGCGTTCATACTTAAGAATAGCAGGATTTACAAAGTGCCCCTGGACGTGTCTGACCAGGTAGAGCAGATCGCCGCGCAGATAAAGGACCGGATCGACCGGGGCGTCTGCGACGCGGGCCTCGACCTGGAGCTGAGGGTCACGGTAACACTGCCTGATCCATCGCCAAATACGGGCGATATTTGGGTCGATCCGTGGGGTGATGAAGAAAACGAGGATGTTTTTTTATAGAAAATTAACATTTTTTACGAAAAATGCAGTAAAACAGTTGGAATTTCTAAAATTAGAAATACATTTGCACCGAATTTGAAAAAATAATTGTAATCCCGTGTAGTGAAGCTACTTTCACAAACGAAGTTTTCGCACGGACCAAAAAAGTAAAATAACTAAATAATTTAGACTTAAATCATGAAAAAAGCGTTACAACTTATCGCAGCCTTAGCCCTCATCGTATCGGTGTCGAGCTGCTCGAAAGAAGAAACCATCAGCACCAACGGTGACCGCACGCCCCTTAAATTCCGTTTAGCGGTAGGCAAGACCACCAGGGCGACCCAAAGCTGGGACCAGGAGGTTGATGCAATGCAAGACAGGGTTATTACCGTTTATGTGAAAGATTACGCAGGCAACGCAGCCTTTGTATACACCAGTGCAAATGCTCAGATATCGGTATTCTATCTGGTAAATGCAACTGATGGCGCCAGCTCCAAGACCTACACCAGCTACACTGAAGCATCGAGCGGTGGCACTGAAGCCGAACTTTATATGCCCGGCAACGGCTCGTATGTTTACTTTGTGGCTTTCTCAGATTCGAATGAAGGGAATCTAAATAACATCGACTATGATTTTAGCGCGACCCGTGGAGAGCCAGGCACTTCGAAAGTGACGATTGATGAGTTCGAAAACGATCCTACCAATGAGTTGCTTTGTGCCTTTACCGACAGCCTTAATAACGAAAACACAACGGTGTCACTCGGTTTCTCCCGCATGGCTTCGCAGCTGGTGTTCCTTGTCGACAACAACAAGGACACAGGGGTCACCGAGCAAATATCCATCAACAATTTCACCGTAAAGGTAACCGAATCTGCTAATTGGGAGGGCGCCGCTGCGCCCAGCGCTGCGACTACCAGCACTTTCTCTTCATACAGCAGCACGTTGGCCGAATACGGACCCTCGAATGTGGAATACACCGCAGCAAATGCAACCACTGTCGGCGGCGCTCCTACTGCCGAATTCGCCCGCCTCTTCGTGCTGCCTATCGACGGTCTCAACGCTGCCGCCGCGTCCCTCGGCATGATGATCTCTGTAAACTACACTATTTATCAAAACGGGAATGAACGTTTTACGGGAGATAAGGAGATTTACTTCAAGGATTTACCCAGCATCGCCAACTGGGAAGCAGGTAAAAGATACCGCTACACATTCAGGCCCACAGCTTTCGTTGGGATAGGAGGCGCCATGGCATGGTCATTCACCATAAGCGGCAACGCCTGGGTAGATGGCAATGAGGAGGCAGACAACATCGAACCTTATACACATACACCTGCTTAGGGAACGCAATTCCCCGCTGACAAAGAAACACTACCTATGCGAGGCCGATAACCTCGCATAGGTGCTATAAAGGGGTTTATGCTTATGCAGGAATTGATCGTATACATTATTACGGCGGCAGGTTTGGTGGTCTCATCGTACCTGCTCGGCCACATGATGACCCTCGCGGGCGGCGTTGAAGGCGACGGCGGAGGGTTCGCATACACTTTCCGCCGCCTTTCGCTCGGCGCGCTGCTGACGGTAACGCTCTATGCGCTGTTCAACTGCGCCGGAGCGACCGTTCTGGCGTGCGTTATCCCGCTGCTGATGTTCGGGGTACGCTTCGGGATGCCGCGCTGGCGCAGGATCGAGATCGATCCCGCAGCCGCAGCGTTGTTCTGCGGGGTGTTCGTCCTGATGGCTGCGCTCCGCTACCTCTCGGCCCACGACCTTGCGGGCAACATCTATTCGCTGCACATCGACCACTCGTTCTATGCCGCGCTGGCCAACTACGTAGGCCGCACCGGCATCGAGTCGACCAACATGGAGTTGATGTACCCCGCCCTGCAAAGCCCCGCGATATACCACTGGTTCGACGCGCACATGACCGCCATGGCCGGCGCATTGACCGGGAATTATTTCAACGCGAGGCTGCTGGTCACAATTCCCCTGGCGGCTGCCGCAGCGGTGACGGGCGTCGCAGCCGTTATCGAAAAATATTGCGACGGCGGACGCAAAGCGCCCTGGTTCGCGCTAATGGCCCTCCTTGTGCCCGTCGTTTTGGTGAGTTTCATCAAAGGCAAATATGAATTCGGAGCACTTGCATTCCATAATGCGATCTCCGAAAAGATATTCATTATGGTCTGCGTAGTCGCGTGGACCGCCATCTGCGAAAACAAGATACTGCCGCTGGTGGTGGGCGGGCTGCTCGTCTCTTCTGCCGCTCCGGCGCTTTTCACGGCTGCCTTTATCGTCCTTTTAGTCCGGCTTTGGCGCGGGTGGCGCAGCGCCTCATATTGGAAGGATGCGGCCATACTTGCACTCGGTGGGCTATGGTGCGTGGCATTCTATACGTTGACGGCCAGGGAGAATCCATACTTTATACATTTTCAGTCCATGCAACAGCTGGTGGGCGAGGCGTTCACCGATTCCTCGCTGCCCGAGGCGATGAAGGGCATCCAGGTGTTCGCCGCACGCGCCGCGCTCAACATGGCCCCGTGCGTGCTGCTCTTCGCGCTGCTTTCCGTAAAGGATCGCCGCAGGGCCGCCTCGATGCTTCGGGAAAACGGAGTGTTGCTGCTGGCTATCGTTACCGGATTCCTTTTCGCCTGCCCGCTTTGGTTCATGCGCGATGCGATGCAGCTGACGATCGAGGTGAGCGTCCCGGTCGCATTCGTCCTGCAGACATTGCTGCTGGCGATGCTGCTGACCGGCGAGGGCCGATGGAGGAAGATCGCCGCAACGGCGGTGGTCGCCGCGGGCATGGCCGTTATATGGATCTATGGCGGCGAGTTCAGGGGCGGGCAGCTTAACGGCGAGTTCACCCGCAAGGTGGCCGCGACAGAGGGGCCGGTAGTCTGGGTCGACACCGTCGAGCGCAGGGAAGGCGGCAACGAATATGTGCGCGACGTAAATTATATCGTCCCCTTCTCTGTGGTGCGCCGTCTGCGCAACGACTACTTCCCCATCAGGCTCGACGTATACGATATCGTCTACGACCAGAGCAACGTGCGCGACTACGCGGTGCTGGCCTCGATCGAAAATTCGACTTTCTACCGCTGGGTCGAATCGCGTAAGATACCGATGAATGAGCTTCACGACGCGCAGACGCGGTTCATCAAAGAGAACGGCATACATTACGTGATAACCCCGAGCAACGACGTGTGGATATACAACCGGGGATTCCGTATCGAGGAAGAAACCAAGTTGGAATCCAGGGGATATACCCTCTACAAGATAAGCTATGACGATCCCGCTGAATAAACCCTACGTTTCGGGCTTCGAGTACAAATTCATCACCGAGGCGGTGCAGTTGGGCAAGCTATCCTCAGACGGCCATTTCACGAGGCTGTGCAATGAGTACCTTGAGCGGCACCTCGGCTTTGAGCGGGCCCTCGCGACTACCAGCTGCACCTCGGCGCTGGAGATGGCCGCCATGCTGTGCGGCGTGAAGAGCGGCGACGAGGTGATCGTCCCCTCATATACGTTCGTGTCGACGGCGCTTGCTTTCGCCAAATTCGGCGCCACGATACGTTTCGCCGACTCGCTCTCAGGGCATCCCGACATGGATGCCGCGCAGATCGAGGCGCTCATCACCCCGCGCACCAAAGCCATCGTGGCGGTGCACTACAACGGCGTGCGGTGCGACATGGAGCGTATCTGCGCCATTGCCCGCCGCCATGGCCTGTATGTGGTGGAAGATGCCGCGCACGGGATCACCTCGCCCGAGCTGGGGCACGACGGCGACCTGGCGTGCTACTCGTTCCACGAGACCAAGAACATACACTGCGGCGAAGGCGGTCTGCTGGGCATCAACAACCCCGCGATGGTCGCCCGTGCCGAAAAGCTGTGGCTCAAGGGCACCGACCGCCTCGAATTCGAGCGCGGCGAAACGCCCCTCTACCAATGGACGGACACGGGGGGCTCATACGCCATGCCCGAATTGAGCGCCGCATTCCTGTGGGGGCAGTTAAAGGCCGCCGACAGCATAGTCGCCAGGCGTTGCGAACAATGGGGGCGTTATTTCCAAAACCTGCAGGGGATCTCACCCGGTCTGCCAGAGGGACAGGGCAGCAGCCATATATTCTACCTCGTCTGCCGCGACCGTGGCAGCCGCGACGGCCTTATCGCACATTTGGCTGCAAACGGCGTACACGCCCCGTTCCACTACCACGCCCTGCACCAAAGCCCATACGGACGACAGTTCGCAGATGGACGCGCGCTGGAGAATGCCGTGCGCTTCTCGGAGTGCCTGTTGCGCCTACCGCTGTTCCACGAACTCACCGACGAGCAGATCGACCACGTGTCGAAATTGATAAAACGATGGGATACATCTATATAGCGGGGATCCTGTTCTTTTCCGCATACGCCCAGATAGTGGGCAAATGGCGGATAAACTCGTTGGGCTGGACGCTCGCCGAGGGGAGCGTGTGGGCCAAGGCGTGGTCATACATCTGCCTGTTATTCGACCCTGTGATGCTTACCTGCGCCGGTGCGGCCACGGCGGCGTCGTTCTGCTGGAATATGTCCATCAGCAGGATGAACATAACCTCGGTGCTTCCTTTTTCGGCCTCGGTACCGGTAATTGTCTTTTTTTTAGGTATCTTTGTCCTTGGCGAAACGTTCACTCCCGGCAAACTGATCGGCTTGCTGCTGGTCGTAGCGGGAATGATAGTCGCCATAAAATTCTGAATACGTGATCTCTGTGGTTTCGCCGGTCTACATGGCCGGAAATATCGTCGACGAATTGGTGCGTAGGCTCAAGGCCGTCCTCGCCCCCATCGGCGAATATGAGATCATACTGATCGACGACTGCTCTTCGGACGACTCCTGGGAGAGGCTCCGGGCCCAGCAGGGGATCACGGCGCTGCAAAATGAACGCAACGTCGGCCAGCACGCCACCATAAAGCGCGGGATGGACCTTGCCAGCGGGGAGTGGATCGTGGTACTGGATTGCGACCTGCAGGATGACCCGGTATATATTCCACTAATGTACGCAAAGGCGCTCGACGGCTTCGATATAGTCTACGCGCGCCGTTGCAATATACTGCAAAGCCCCCTGCGCCGTCTATTCTCGGTGGCTTTCCATAAAATATATTCGCTGCACAACGGCATCGAATCCGATCCGGCTATCGCCAACTTCGCCATATACCGCAAAGGATTTTACGGGCGCTTCGATTGCCGCATCGACGTGATCGACGTGGAGCACCGGCCACGCTACGCCGGGCGGTCGAGCTACACGCCGTGGAAATTGATAAAACTGTTCTTCAAGCTACTGCGATGACATACAATCCTTTCTCACTCGAAGGCAAGACCGTTCTGGTGACCGGCGCCTCGTCCGGCATAGGCCGCGCGACGGCCATCGAATGTTCGCGCCTGGGCGCGCGCCTGTGCATCACGGGCCGCGACGCGGAGCGCCTCGACGAAACTTTCCGCGCCCTGGAAGGCGTGGGGCACGTGCAACTCACCGCCGACCTGACCGATGAGGGTCAGATCGCGGATATGGTCTCCCGGCTGCCGATGCTCGACGGGGTGGTGCATTCGGCGGGGGTGACGCATTTCATGCTGGTCAGGCACATTGACATGGAGCACATCCGCGAGATCATGGACATTAATTTTACCGCCGTCGTGCTGCTCAACAGGGAATTGATCAATGCCAGGCGCCTGAATCATGGCGTGTCTTTCGTTTTTATTTCGTCGGTGATGCACTCTCTGAATTACGCCGGTTTCACCATGTATTCCGCATCCAAAAATGCAATGGTTTCCACCGCATGGGTGCTGGACAGAGAACTTAGTAATCTGAAATGCCGGGCTAATGTAATAACGCCGGCCATGATCGAATCGCCGATGACCGCAGACCTGCCCGATGAGGCGATAGAAAAGAACAAGGCCGGTTATCCACAGGGTTACGGCAAGCCTGAGGACGTCGCATGGATGTGCGTTTATCTGCTGTCCGATGCCGCCAAATGGGTTTCGCGCAGCGAATTCTGGATCCATGGAGGGATGATATGACATGTAAAGATCAATACGATCTGAGCCTTATCCCCCTTACGGAGGATAAGCTCGAACTCGTCCGCAACTGGCGCAACTCTGAGCCGGTGCGAAAGTATATGGAATTTCAACAGTACATCACTCCTGAAATGCAACAGGAATGGTTCGGGTCGATGAACCGTGAAACCACGTTCTACTCGATCATTGTCTGTAACGGCATACCTATCGGCATCTCGCATATCAAAAACATAGACCGCAAGGCCAAAAGCGGAGAAGCCGGAATATTTATCGCCGATCAACATTATCTGGATTCGGCAATTCCGGTATTGAGTTCATTGCAGGGACTGGACTGCTGTTTCCATCAACTCGGACTTGAGACCATATACTGTAAAACTGCCGATGACAACGTCAAGGCCACGCGACTGAATATCGCCCTTGGCTACGAACCCGTCGAACACGAAGAAAGCGGCAGCCGTTTCCGGTATTACAAGTTGACAAAAAAATCATATTACCAACACAGAGAACATTTAATCGATCTATTATATGGAACTGAATGATTTTACGCAGGTCGTGGCATCAGCCTTCGAGGACCAGCAGAGCATTACCCCCCAAACAGCCTTCAGGGATCATGACGAGTGGTGCTCGATCATGGCCCTTACGCTGATCGCGATCATACGCAAAACGTATAAGGTTACGCTCAAAGCGGACGACCTTCGCAACAGCCGGACGGTGGAAGACCTCTATAACATCGTAAAGAACAAGTAGTGGCCCTCTTCGATATACCCTCCGTGCGCGTCGAGGGCATCGCGGCATGCGTCCCGGCGCTTGTGCGCGACTTCCACGACGTGACCCACCTGATGGACAGCAAGCAGTACGCCCAATTCGTGAAGGCCACCGGCGTGGAGCAAGCAAGAAGGCCGCGCCCCGGCCAGACCACCTCCGACCTCTGCTTCGCCGCCGCCGAGCGTCTTATGGCGGACATGGGCGTGGCCCGGGAGCAGATCGACCTGCTGGTCTTCGTGTCGCAGTCGCCGGACTATATCATCCCGATGACCTCCTGCCTGTTGCAACAGCGGCTGGGGCTCAGCACCCGCTGCGTCGCCTTCGACGTGACTTCTGGCTGCTCGGGATACGTCCAGGGCTTGAGCATCGTTGCCTCGATGCTTTCCGGGGGAAATTTGCGCCGCGCCCTGCTGCTCTCGGGTGACGCCAATATGGCCCAACTGTCGACCAACGACAAGACGACGTGGCCGCTCTTCGGCGCCGCGGGTACGGCTACCCTACTCTGTTTCGACCCCCAGGCCGGGTCCATGTTCTTCGATATGGGAACGGACGGTAGCGGGGCGGATGCCATCATGATACGCGACGGGGGCGCACGCCACCCGGTCACCGAAGAGTCGCTGCGCGAAGTGCAGTTAGCCGAAGGCGTGGCCCGCAAAGGCACACACGTCGCCATGAACGGAGAAGAGGTATTCTCGTTCGCCATCTCGGAAGTTCCCGACAGCATCGAAGGACTTTACCGCCATTTCGGCCTGGACATGGAGAAAACCGACTACTTCTTATTCCACCAGGCTAACAGGATGATCCTCGAAACGGTCGCCGACATTCTCGATATTCCGATCGAAAAGGTCCCCATGTCGCTGAAGAATTTCGGTAACACATCCTCGGCGTCGATCCCCATGACCATCGTCACAGAATTGGGCGGAATATCAAAACCCGCGGCCTTGTGCCTCTGCGGTTTCGGGGTTGGATTATCTTGGGCGAGCTGTTACTTCGAAACGAAAAACATCGTGTGCTCGCCGCTGATCGAGCTCTGACGTGAGGGGGAAGTAAGTACTTACCGACCGCCGGTTAAGTGAGGTCAGGTGGCCATCGCGCAACACACCACGCTTCCGGCGGCAAGTACGAACCCTACGGCGGTTTCATAGGGGATCGGCTTCAGCCGCTCCTTGATATCCATCTCCACCGAGCCTCCCGTGGCGTGGAAGAACGAGCCGTGGGGCAGGTGGTCGAGCATCGTCTCACCTGAGTTGATCTTCGCCGCGCCCCAGACCGCACTGATGCCCGCCGCGATGATATTCATTCATCGTGGACGCTTTGATAATACCCGCTATCGTATCCGTGTCGACGAGCAGCACAGCCACCACCGACATTTCTCCAGGCCGTAGCGTAGACTTTTGCCCATTTTACGAGCCTGTCCCATCGCCAGTATTCCGACGATCCCTCCGGAGGGAATGGCAACCAGGGGATTGACAACCACGCCGCACAAGCGGCATCGGCGACCTGCGACGAAGATAGAGATCCTTTAAAAGAGTCCGAGGCGATGACGATCTTTTTCATTTTACAAATATAGATGGCATGTCGGAACTCCACAAAATTATATCGACGGTCTTGAAGGCTTCAAGCACAAACCTGCAGCTTCTTGCTATCCGGTCAAAAACGAAAAGCGCCGTATTCACATGGAATACGGCGCTTAATTCAATACTGCTGCGTCTTACCTGGCGGAGAGGGAGGGATTCGAACCCCCGATACCCTTGCGAGTATAACGGTGTTCGAGACCGCCCCATTCAACCACTCTGGCACCTCTCCGTAAAACCGTCGCGCAAAGATAGTAATTTTTTCAATCCGCAAACGCTTCGCGGATATTTTTTTACCGATTTATCGCATCTATGCGCCTTTGGCCCTATTCTACAGGGTGAAGATCGTTTCCCTGAAGATCTCCGACACGGTCGGGTGCGGGAAGATCACCTTCTCCAACTGTGCCACCGTCATGCGCTGCTCGATGGCCATACAGCCGCCGAATACGATCTCGCTCGACGGGTTGCCGATCATGTGCAGACCTATCACCTTTTGATCGCTGTCTACCACGACCTTACACAGCCCCACGCCCATTTCGTTCTCTGCGACGAAACGTCCGGCGAAGGCCATCGGCAGTTTCACCTCGCGGCATTCGATGCCCTTTGCGGCGGCTGCGGCGGCGGTAAGTCCCACCGAGGCGACCTCGGGATTGGTGTATACCACACCGGGAATGGCGTCGTAGGTCATTCGATCGTCGCCGCCGGTAAGGTTGTTCACCACCACTTCGGCCTCGCGGCTGGCGGTGTGGGCGAACATCGAAAACCCGGTCACATCGCCCGCGGCGAACACGCCCTCGACGTTGGTGCGCATTTTATCGTCGACCTTAACCGCTCCGCGGTCGAGTTCCACGCCGAGGTTTTCAAGGCCGAAACCAGTCGTTACGGCGCGGCGACCCACGCTGACCAGGATCTTCTCGCCCGTGACGCTCTGCTCCGTGCCGTCGGCGGCGGTGAAGAACACCTCGCCGCCCTCAACGCGCGTAACTTTGCACGAGAGGTTGAATTTGACGCCTTTCTTGGTGTAGACATCGCGTAGCATGGCGCTGATCTCGGCGTCGATGCCCCCGAGTATCTCGGGCAGCATCTCAACGACGGTCACCTGCGTGCCGAGCGAATTATAGAAGCTGGCGAATTCCATGCCTATCACCCCGCCACCGATCACAACGAGCGATCCGGGGCGACCGTTATACACGAGTATCTCGCGGTTGGTCATCACCACCCCGTCCTCGACGGATAGTCCGGGCACGGGAGGCACGAAGGCCTCCGAACCGGTGCAGATCAATAGTTTAGCCGCCTGGAAAACCTCCTCGCCGCACCCTATCTCGAATCCGTCTGCGGTGCGGCCCTTTATCGTTGCCGCGCCTTTCACCACATGCACGTTGTGGGCTTTCATCTTCATGCCCACCCCGCCGACCAGGCGGCGCACGACCCTTGCCTTGCGGTCGAATACCTTGGCGACATCTATGGAAACTTCGCCCGCCGTGACGCCGTATTTCACGCCAGCCGAGGCCGTTTCATAGACTTTTGCGCTGTACAGCAGCGTCTTGGTCGGGATACAGCCCTCATTGAGGCACACTCCGCCCAACTCCTTTTTTTCGAAGAGCACCACGCTCAGTCCTGCCGCTCCGGCACGTTCCGCGGCTACGTAACCCCCGGGGCCACCGCCGATAATCGCTAAATCGAACATATTTATAATGTTTTAGAATACTGCTTTGGCAATTTGCACCATGTTGTCGGTCTTGCCCATCGTGTAGAAGTGGATCGCGGGCAGTCCGGCGGCTTTCAACTCCTGCGCCTGCGCTATCGCCCACTCCACCCCGAGCGCGCGTATTGCCTTATTGTCCTTACATTTATAGGCCTCATTGACCAGATCCTCAGGCAAATCTACGTGGAACACCTGGGGTAGCACGGTTAACTGTTCACGGGTCGAAAGAGGCTTGATGCCCGGCACGACGGGGACGGTGATTCCTGCCGCGCGGCACGCCTCGATGAAGGCGAAGATGCGGCGGTTGTCGAAGCTCATCTGCGTGACGATGTAGTCCGCCCCGGCCTCGACCTTGGCTTTGAGCGCGGCCATGTCGGTGGTCATATTGGGCGACTCGGCATGCTTCTCCGGGTAACCGGCCACGCCCACGCAAAAGTCGCATTTGTGGCCCGAGCCGGACTCGCCGTCTATAAAGCGCCCCTGGTTCATCGCCCCGATCTGGGTCACCAGGCCGTCGGCGTATGAGTGTCCGCCGGGATGCGCGCGGAAGGAGTGTTCGCCGCGCAGGTTATCCCCCCTTAGTGCCAGCACGTTGCGTATACCCAGCAGGTCGAGGTCGATCAGCGCGTCCTCCAGGTCGTAGCGCGACTGTCCGGCGCAGATCACGTGGGGCACGGCGGCGATGCCGTAGCGCCGTTCGATAGCCGCGGAAATTCCCACCGTCCCTGGACGGCGGCGCACCACGTTGCGCTCCAGCAACCCGTCGGCACGCTCGGTATATTGCGCCTCCTCGCGGTGGTATGTGACGTTGACGTATGCCACGCCCAACTCGGCCAGGGGGTCGATGGCAGCGAATGTAGCCTCGGGGCCGGTGCCCTTCAGCGGGGGCAGCAGTTCGATGGCGAAACGGGTGCTCCCTGCGTGGGCGGCCTGGGATATTATCTCTGTAACTTTCATTTTTAAAGGTTGTTGGGTATAAGGCTGCGCACCTGCTCGACGGTCATACCGCGGCGTGCGGCGTAATCGTCCATTTGGTCTTCGCCGATGCGCCCCACGCCGAAATACTCGATGGCTGGGTCTGAAAAGACCATTCCGCAGAGCGATTCGCCGGGGTTTATCATAAAATTCTCCGTTAGGCCGACGGGCAGTTTCTCCGCAGCGCCCAACAGTTCGAATACCTCGCGTTTGAGCGAATGGTCGGGGCATGCCGGGTAGCCGAAAGCCATGCGCAGCCCTTTGTACCGGCCCTCGATACACCCGGCGGGCGAAACCTCGCCCGGGGCTTCGAAACCCCACATCTTGCAACGCATATAGGCGTGCATCGCCTCGGCCAGAGCCTCGGCCAGGCGGTCGGCCAGGAGTTTGCACATAATGGCGTTGTAGTCGTCGCCCGCTTCGCGGTAGCGGCGCGTCAGCGCTTCGAGCCCGTCGCCGGCAGTGACCACAAAAAGCCCTATATAGTCGCCCCCGGCCACCCTCTGCTCCGGGAGCAGGTAGTCGGCAAGGCAGTGGTTGAACTCCACGCCGTCGGTCTGGTTGCGCAGCATGGGCAGCAGCGCCATGTTGTCCTTGTCATCCAGCACCACGATGTCGTCGCCGATCGACGAGGCTCGGAAAAGCCCCAGCGCGGCATGCATCCTCAGTGAGCCCTCGCGCGCAATGGTTTGCAGCATCTGCTGGGCGTCAGCGAACAGTTTGCGCGCCTGTTCGCCCTTTTCGGGCGAGGTGAGCAGGTCGGGGTAACTACCCTTGATATCCCACGCTGGGAAGAAGAAACGCCAGTCTATATATGGTATCAGGTCGGCTACCGGGTAGTCGTGGAACGTGGCGCGGCCCGGCTCACAGGGGATCGCCACCCCCTGCGGCTGCTTGGCGTAGCCGTGGCGGCGCGCCTCGGTGAGCGGTCGCAGGACCGCGTTGGTGTGGTTGCGCATATATTCGTCGCGCAGTTTGCCCTGCGCGGTGCGAAGTTCGCCGCCGAAAGCCTTTTGGTCGCCCATCAGGCGCTGCAGCACGCGCACGTTGTCCGACGCGTCGCGCACATGCACCACAAGCCCGTTGTAGTGAGGTGCGATCCTGACCGCCGTGTGCAGGGCCGAGGTGGTCGCCCCGCCGATGATAACCGGGGTGAGCACTCCGCGCCGTTGCAGCGCAGCGACCACCTTGGTCATCTCCTCCAGCGATGGGGTTATCAGTCCGCTCAGGCCGATAACGTCGGCGCCCCACTCTATCGCCCTCTCGACGATCTGCTCCGCTTCGACCATAACCCCCAGGTCGAGGATCTCGTAACCGTTACAGGCCATTACGACCGATACGATATTCTTGCCTATGTCGTGCACGTCGCCCTTGACGGTGGCGATCAGCACGCGGCCATTGCCTGAGCCCGATTGCGCGCCGCCCTCCATATAGGGGGTAAGCACGGCGACGGCCTGTTTCATCACGCGGGCGCTGCGCACCACCTGCGGCAGGAACATGCGCCCCTGCCCGAAAAGTTCGCCGACACGGTTCATCGCCGGCATCAGCATACCGTCGATCACCGCCAGCGGCGAGCGCAGCGAGGCGTAGGCCTCGGCGGTGTCCCCGGCTATATGGTCGGCAATACCCTTGAGCATCGCGTACTCTATGCGCGCGGCCACGCCTTCCGTGCGCCATGCCTTTTGTGCGGGATCGGGCGCCATGCCCTGGTCCTTTATCTGCGAAGCGTAGGCGGTCAGGCGCTCGGCGGCGTCAGGACGGCGGTTGAGCACCACATCCTCGGTCAGGTCGAGCAATTCGCGCGGGATCTGGTCGTAGATCTGCAGCATCGAGGGGTTGACGATACCCATGTCCATACCTGCCGCGACGGCGTGGTAGAGGAATACCGAGTGCATGGCCTCGCGCACGGCGTTGTTGCCGCGGAATGAGAAGGAAAGATTGCTCACCCCGCCGCTCACGCGGGCGTGGGGCAGGTTTTGCTTGATCCAGCGGCACGCCTCGATGAACGCCACCCCGTAGGAGTCATGCTCTTCGATGCCCGTGGCGACGGCAAGCACGTTGGGGTCGAAAATTATATCTTCAGCCGGGAATCCGGCTTCGGTCAGCAGTTTATAGGCGCGCCCGGCCACCTCGACCTTGCGTTCAAAGGTGTCGGCCTGTCCCCTCTCGTCGAAGAGCATCACAACGGCGGCAGCCCCGAATGAGCGGATCGCGGCGGCACGGCGCAGCAACTCCGCTTCGCCCTCCTTCAATGATATCGAGTTGACCACGGCCTTGCCCTGCACGCAGCGCAGACCGGCCAAAAGCACATCCCACGACGAGGAATCGACCATCACCGGCACGCGCGCCACCTCGGGGTCGGACGCCGCCAGATTGAGGAATTCCGTCATGGCCCTCACTCCTTCGATCAGGCCGTCGTCCATGCAGACGTCTATTATCTGCGCCCCGGCTTCGACCTGGTCGCGGGCCACGGCCACGGCCTGTTCCATCTGGCCTTCGCGTATCAGGCGGGCGAATTTCGCCGATCCTGCCACGTTGGTGCGCTCGCCCACGTTGACGAAGTTGACCTCGGGGCGTATTTCGAGCCTCTCCAGGCCGCTCAGGGCGGTGATGTGCGCGGGAGCGGGAACGGGACGGGGGCTGTATTTATGGATCACCTGGGCTATCGCGCCTATGTGCGCGGGGGTAGTGCCGCAACATCCGCCGACGATGTTCAGAAGCCCGTCTTTCAAAAATCCCTCGACACTCGCGCACATATCCGCGGGCGTCTGGTCGTACTCGCCCATAAGGTTGGGCAGTCCGGCGTTGGGGTGGGCCGAGATGCGGCACGAGGCCACGGCACCCATCCTTTCGAGGTAGGGGCGCATCTGCTGTGCGCCCATAGCGCAGTTGAGCCCCACCGAAATAAGATTGGGAGCGTGGGCGACCGAGGTATAGAACGCCTCTACGGTCTGGCCCGAGAGCAGACGTCCGCTTCGGTCGCTGATCGTGCCCGAGATCATCACAGGCAACTTAACGCCCTTTTCCTGCCCGGCCAACTCTATGGCGCGGATCGCGGCTTTGGCGTTGAGCGTGTCGAAAACCGTCTCTATCAGCAGCATATCCGCCCCGCCGTCGATCAATCCGCGCACCTGGGGCAGGTAAGCTTCGACCAGGGAGTCGAATGTCACGCTGCGCGCTCCGGGGTCGTTCACATCGGGCGATATGGACGCCGATTTGGAGGTCGGGCCCATGGATCCCGCCACGAAACGCGGTTTCGAAGGATTCTTAACTGAGAATCGGTCCGTAAGGCCGCGCGCCAGCTCTGCCGCCGCACGGTTTATTTCGTAGGTGTATTCCTGCAATCCGTAGTCGGACAGCGAGAGGGCGTTGGCGTTGAACGTGTCGGTCGATATGATGTCCGCGCCCACGTTCAGGTACGATTCGTGAATGCCGCTTATCACTTGGGGGGCGGTGAGCACCAGCAGGTCGTTGCACCCCTCCAGGGGGCTTTGCCAGGCGGCGAAGCGCTCTCCGCGGTACTCCTTTTCGCCAAGGCCGTGGCCTTGGATGAGCGTCCCCATGCCGCCGTCAAGCAGCAGCACGCGTCCGGCGAGTTGTTCCCAAATCGAAAATTTCATCATATCGAAAGTTTCTCCACTAATTCTATTTCAAAAAGGCGGCTCCAGTTCTTGCCGGTCACGAAGATGCGCCCGGTTGCGGGATCGTAGGCAATGCCGTTCAGCACGTCGGTGTCGGGGGTCGCCAGCGCCACAGGAAGCAGCCCCGCCAGGTCGATCACGCCTGTGACCTCGCCCGTAACGGGGTTTATGCGCACGATCTGGTCGGTCATGTAGACGTTGGCCCACAGCTCGCCGCCGACCCACTCCAACTCATTGAGCATTTGCACGCCCGTGCCCCGCGAGGTGACCTGAAAGGTGCGCACGGTGCGCCACGTGAGGGGTTCCAACACGCGGATCAGGTCGCTGCCGTCGCTCATGTAGAGGTGATCTCCGTCGCCGGCCAGCCCCCACCCTTCGCCGCGGTAGGAAAACTCCCCGGCGGGTTCGAGCCCGTCGAGGTTATATGTGAAAGCGCGGCCGTTGCGCCACGTTAGCTGGTAGAGCACCCCCTCGTGCAGGGCCAGCCCCTCGGCGAAGTATTCGTCGCCGAGCGTGCGGCTTTCCCTCACCCGTCCGGTGGAGAGATCCACCCTGCGCAGCGACGAAAGGCCGTTCATCCCGGTGCTTTCGTAAAGGCAGCCCTCATACCAAAGCAACCCCTGGGTATAGGCCTTCGGGTCGTGGGGATAACTCGTAACAACCTTGTAACCATACTGTTTCGGGGCGGCGGCAGGGCTCCCGGCGGCAGTGTTCTTACCGCTGCGCCCCATGCACGAACCCGCCCCGGCGGCCACAACGACCGCAAGGCACATTATCGCCGTATGTAATTTCACTCTATGCATATAATATAAGTAAGCAAAGGTAGGAAATTTCACAAACATCACAAAAATTTCACGCCGGAAGAGGCGGTGCGGCGATCGGAGCATATATTTCTTATCTTTGCAACGCGAACCAATACCTGCACCAATGAGAATCAACGGTTAGAGATTCCGCGCCGTAAGCCCGGAAAGATCACATTCACTTCTGATTAACCTCACTCCGGCTTCCGGGGCGCAAACACCGTTTTCTCAGTTATGGGTATCACATTACACGGCCTGGGTTTCAGGTACGGCAATCATAATTACGTTTTCGATTCTCTGGATTTCGCCGCCCCCACGGGCAGCCGCATCGCCATCGTCGGCGCCAACGCATCGGGTAAAACCACCCTGCTCAGGCTTATGGCCGGACTGCTGCAGCCCACCTCGGGCGAGATCGTGCGCGACAGCCAACCATATTACGTGCCGCAGCACGTCACCCACGCAGGTCCTACCGTC
This sequence comes from Rikenellaceae bacterium, assembly GCA_031550615.1. Lineage (GTDB taxonomy): Bacteria > Bacteroidota > Bacteroidia > Bacteroidales > Rikenellaceae > JAVBOW01. Next base: position 134,926 of record JAVBOL010000003.1, read on the forward strand.
GCCGACGCATTGGGTGCGGGAGAAAAGTTACGCGCCCTGGAGGCCATAACCGCCGGAAGCACCTCACAGGACGATTACGACGCGTTGGGCGAGGACTGGGACATCGCAGCGCGCTGCCTGGCGGCGCTCTCCAGGTGGCTGCCGCCGGGGATCGGGCTGCAAACACCGATGGAAAAACTGAGCGGCGGCGAAAAGACGCGCGTACTGTTAGCGGGGATCGAGGTCTCGCAGCCATCCATAGTGCTGCTGGACGAGCCTACCAACCACCTCGACTCGCACGGGCGGGAGATGCTGTGCGAATACATCGCCTCGACACGCGCGACGGTGGTGGTCGTGAGCCACGACATCTCTCTGCTCGAGACCTTCGACACCACGTGCGAACTTGTCGGCGGACGCATGCGCGTCTACGGCGGCAACTACACCTTCTGGCGCGAGTGCCGGGCGATAGAGGCCGCCGCCCTCGAAGGCAGCATCTGTGAGCAGGAAAAATCGCTGCGCCTCGCACGGGCCAGGGAGCGACAGGCACTCCAAAGGCAGCAAAAGCGAGAGTCGCGCGGCGAGAGGCACAAAGGGGAATTGGTGCGCGCCATGCGCAAAGTGGTCGCAGACAACGCCCAGGCCGCCTCCGACCGTCTGAGCGGCGACCATGGCCGCAAAATCGAGGGCGCAGCACAAAGGCTCGGCGAATTGCGGGCGCAGCGCGACCGGGCGGCGGCGCTCAGGATAGACTTCGGCGACGCGCCCCTGCACGAGGGCAAACTGCTCTGTTCGCTGCGTGGGGCCAACCATTCGTGGGATCGCGGCAAGTTGTGGCCTGTCGGGTTGGATCTGGACATTTACAGCGGCGAGCGCATACATCTGCGCGGGGGCAACGGCTCCGGCAAAACGACCCTGCTGAGGATAATCACCGGGCAGTTGCGACCGTCGGATGGTGAGGCCACGCTCGGCGGCTTCAGCCACATCTTTATGGACCAGCACTATGCACAGGCCGACACCTCCGAAACCGTCCTCGACCTGGCCATGCGCCACAACACCTCCCCCCTGGCCGGGCACGAGGTCAAAACGCGACTGCACCGCGCCATGTTCCCTCACGCACTATGGGACAAACCGTGCTGCACCCTGAGCGGCGGCGAACGCATGCGCCTGTGGCTGTGCTGCATGATGCTTTCCAACAGCACGCCCGATGTGATGGTACTGGACGAGCCCACCAATAACCTCGACATCGCCAGCCTGGGTATTTTACTCGACGTGCTGAAAGGTTACCGCGGTACGCTGGTCGTGGTGACCCACGACGAGGGGTTCGCCAGGGAGGTGGGCCTGGAGCGGGTCATCGATTTAAAATAAGGTGGATTCGTCGGACTCGCGTTAAAATATCAATAGCGCCCGGGTCGGGGCGCTATCAACTATTCGGTCTTCCCGGGTTTCGGGGCGCTAACTATTCAGCAGTCCCGGGTTTCGGGCCCCGGCGGCGGTTGCGGCCCCCGCGGTGGCGCGGTTTGGGCTTTTGCTCGCCCTGCGCCGCCACTTCGGGCGTTGAATGGTGCTGCGTTTCCGCCGTTTGGGTCGACGAGCGCTCCCCGCGGCTGCGCCCGCGGCCACGGCTGTGGCCTTTGCGCTGGGAACTGTCCCCTGATCCGGCGCCGCGACCGCGTCCCGAGCCTGTGCGGCCATGGCCGCGTCCACCATCCTCCGAAGGTGCGTAGGCCAATGTCGCCAGACCCTCCGGCAGGGCTATTTTGGGGATCTCACGGCCCAGGAAACGCTCTATGGCGTGGAATTTCCCCTGGTCCTTCTCTCCGACGAAAGTGATCGCCTTACCTTCCGCGCTGGCGCGCGCCGTGCGGCCTATGCGGTGGATGTAATCCTCGGCGTCGCGCGGCACGTCGTAGTTGACCACCACGCCTATATCTTCGATGTCGATGCCGCGCGCCACGATGTCGGTGGCCACAAGCAGGTCGATCTTGCCGTTCTTGAAATCGAGCATCACCTCCTCGCGTTTGGACTGTTCGAGGTCAGAGTGCATCGCCGCAGCATTGATACCCATGCGCTTGAGCGTGAAGGCTAACTCCTTTACGCGCAGCTTCGAAGATGAGAACATTATGGTCTTGCTGCCCGTGGGTTTTCCGAAAAGTTCCTTCACGAGCTGGTTTTTCTGGGCGTCGTAGACCACATAGGCTGTCTGCTCGATAGCCTCGTTGGGCTTCGACACGGCGATGGTCACCTCGGCGGGGTCGCGCAGGATCTGCTTTGACATCTCGCGGATCTTGGGCGGCAGGGTCGCCGAGAAAAGCAGCGTCTGACGCTGCTCGGTGGGCAGTTGGCCGATGATCTTCATTATATCGTCCCAGAAACCCATGTCGAGCATGCGATCGGCCTCGTCGAGCACGAAATATTCGACGTGCGAGAAATCTATGCCGCTGGCTATGTCGATGAAAGCCAACAGGCGGCCCGGGGTGGCCACCACGATGTCGGCGCCCATTACGATGCCTTGCTTCTGGCGGCTCCAGTCGGTGCCGTCGCCGCTGCCGTGCACCACGGCTGCCGAAACGGGCAGAAAATATGAAAATCCCTGTATCTGTACGTCGATCTGTTGCGCCAATTCGCGCGTGGGGACTATAATCAGCGCCTTTACCTGGTCATCGGGGTTGCCCTCGCGGGCGAGTTTATCCATAAGCGGCAGCAGGTAGGCCGCCGTCTTGCCTGTGCCGGTCTGGGCGCAGCCGATCACGTCGCGCCCGGTCATTATCACGGGCATGGTATGCTCCTGCACAGGGGTCATTTCGACGTAGTTCATCGCGTCGATGCCCTGCATGACCTCTTCGCCGAGGCCTAATTCTGTAAATTTCATCGGTGTTTCCTTCTTATACGTGCGCAAAGGTACTTCAAAATAATGCCTTATCCTAAAATTTTTCGTCTTTGCCGTGTGGGGGCAAAACAAGCGTCGCAAAAAAATGACTTTTCTTAAAATATTTTAATTTCTAATCGCGGAATATTTCAGGCGTGCGCGATTGAAACCCAGGCAAAAAGATGACGTAAAATTATTAACATAAATTGAACTTTCACGTAAATAGTTAAATCTCAGAAACAGCCATCTATGCGCCTACGTATTGATTTTTGGGCTAATTTTTGTAAATTTGCCATTGACATAATTTGAGAAGAAGATGCAAAAAGAAGTGAAACAGTACGTTGAAGAATTCATGGCGGCGGTGGTCGCCAAAAATCCGGGGGAAAAAGAATTCCACCAGGCGGTGCACGAAGTCGTCGAGAGCCTGGCCCCCTACATTATCGAAAACCCGCAGTTGCGCAAAATGAAGATACTCGAGCGGCTGGCCGAACCCGAGAGGGTGGTCATGTTCCGCGTGCCGTGGCTCAACGACCGCGGCGAAGTGGAGGTCAACCGGGGTTTCCGCGTGCAGATGAACAGCGCGATAGGCCCCTATAAAGGCGGGCTGAGGTTCCACCCGAGCGTCAATTTGAGCATCCTGAAATTCCTGGCCTTCGAGCAGGTTTTCAAGAACAGCCTCACCACGCTGCCGATGGGCGGCGGCAAGGGCGGCTCGGACTTCAACCCCAAGAACCGCTCGGACAACGAGGTGATGAAATTCTGCCAGAGTTTCATGACCGAGTTGCAGCGCCACGTGGGCGCTGACACCGACGTACCTGCGGGAGACATCGGCGTGGGCGGACGCGAAATAGGCTTCATGTACGGCCAGTATAAGCGTCTGCGCAACGAATTCACCGGCACGCTCACCGGCAAGGGCCTGGGCTGGGGCGGCTCACCGCTGCGCCCCGAGGCCACGGGCTACGGCACATGCTATTTCGCACAGGCGATGCTCGCCACGCGCGGCGAAACGTTCCAGGGCAAGACCGTTGTGATATCCGGCTCGGGCAACGTGGCGCAGTACGCCGTCGAAAAGGTGCTGCAACTGGGCGGGAAGCCGGTCACGCTCTCCGACTCGGACGGCTATATATACGACCCCGACGGCATCGACGCCGAGAAACTGCAATATGTACTGGAACTGAAGAACATACTGCGCGGACGTATTCGTGAATACGTCGAGCGCTATCCTAACGCGATCTACCATGCCGGGGAGAAACCCTGGGGCGTGAAGTGCGACATCGCCATGCCGTGCGCCACGCAAAACGAACTGTCGGAGCAAGACGCGGCGACGCTCGTCAAAAACGGCTGCACCTGCGTGGCCGAAGGCGCCAACATGCCCTCGACCCCCGAGGCGGTGGCGCTGTTCCAGAAGCACAAGCTGCTGTTCGCTCCCGGCAAGGCGTCCAACGCAGGCGGAGTGGCGACATCGGGTCTGGAAATGGCCCAGAACTCGATGCGCCTGCAATGGACGCCCGATGAGGTGGACGCGAAACTCCAGGCCATAATGACCGACATCCACGCCGCATGCGTGAAATACGGCACCGAGCCAGACGGGTACGTCAATTACGTCAAGGGGGCGAATATCGCCGGATTCATCAAGGTCGCAAAGGCAATGCTGGCGCAAGGGTTAGTTTAGGGCTGCACGAGAGCCACCTGTACACCGAGCGGTTTTGCGGCCTTACCTACAGGCGCAAGGCCGCTCTTTGTTTCTTAATACCTGCATATTATGGACACTCATATCAGGGCCTCTGCCGAGGCGACGGACTACCGCCGCCTGATGCAGCGCCGAATAGGGCACATTCTGCTCATCTGCAGCAGCTACGACGCCTATATCCTCGAAGAGGACGGACGCATCGAGCAACGCATAAACCAGGAGTACCACGATTTGAACCTCACGCGTCCGCCGCAGTTCACCCGCGTGGACACCACTGCCGAAGCGCTCACGGTGCTCGGCACGCGGCAGGAGATCGACCTGGTGATAACGATGTACAACGTCGGGGAGCCCGGCGCATTCACCTTCGGGCGCATGGCCAAAGAGCTGCGCCCCGGGCTGCCAGTGGTGCTGATGACCCACTTCACGCGCAACATTTCACGCCACATCGAGGGCGAGGACCGCTCGGGCATAGACCATATTTTCTGCTGGCACGGCAACCCCGAGTTGATAATGGCGATAATAAAACTGCTCGAAGACCGCATGAACGCCCCGGACGACATACTCGACGTGGGGGTGCAGTCGCTGCTGCTGGTCGAGGATTCGATCCGCTACTACTCGTCATACCTGCCGGTGATCTACCGCGTGATAATGCTGCAAACGGGCGAATTCGTGCGCGAAGCGCTCAACGAGCAGCAGCAGATCCTGCGCAAGCGTTCGCGGCCCAAGATACTGCTGGCCACCAGCTACAACGAAGCTGTAGGGCTCTACGAAAAATATAAGGACAACCTGCTGGGGGTGATCTCGGACATCGGGTTCGTCATCGACCCGCAGGACAGTCCCGACGAGGAAAAGCCCGACGCGGGCATCGACCTGTGCCGCCTGATTCAGAAGGACAATCCGCACATGCCCGTGTTGCTGCAATCCTCGCAGCAGAGCATGCGCCCCACGGCGGCGGCACTGGGTGTGGGTTTCCTCGAAAAGTACTCCGAAAACCTGCTGCACGAGTTGGGCGACCATATACGCAGCGAATTCCTTTTCGGCGATTTCGTCTTCACCGACCCAGCCACGGGACGCGAGGCCGGGCGCGCCGAAAACCTCGCGCAGATGCAGTCCCTGATCGCCGGATTGCCCGAGCGGGTGTTGCTCCATCACGCCGGCCACAACCACCTCTCGAAATGGATGCTGGCCCGCGGGGTGTTCTCGCTGGGGCATGAATTCGCGCTGCTCACCCCGGGCGACTTCGACGAGGTGGCCTCGATGCGCGAATTTCTGGTCGAAAAGATACGCGACTACCGCATGATGCTCTCCCAGGGCGTGGTGGCGCGCTTCGACGAGGAGACATACAACGAAAATGTCTGGGTGGCGCGCATAGGCGACGGGTCGCTGGGAGGCAAGGGGCGCGGCCTGGCCTTTATGAACAGCATGCTCGAAAAGCACAATTTCTACGATAAATATCCTGACGTGCGCATCATGCTGCCACGCACGCTTATCGTAACCACGGACGCTTTCGACGAATTCCTCGACATCAACGGCCTACAGTACGTGATCGGCAGCGAACTCTCCAACGAGGAGATACTCTCCGAATTCGCCGCCTCGCGTCTGCCCGAATGGCTGATCGCCAAGTTGCGCGTATTTATCCGTTACGCCTCGGGGCCGCTGGCCGTGCGGTCGAGCTCGAAACTCGAAGACTCGCATTACCAGCCCTTCGCCGGCATCTACTCGACATATATGATCCCGCAGGCGCAGAACGGCGACCAGACGCTGCGTCTGCTCTCGAAAGCCATAAAGAGCGTCTACGCCTCGGTATTCCTCGCCTCTGCACGCCAGTATATCGCCGCGAGCGGCAACATGCTCTCCGAGGAAAAAATGGCCGTGGTGGTGCAGGAGGTTTGCGGCTCGGCCGAGGACGGCTGCTTCTTTCCCACCCTGTCGGGCGTGGCGCGGTCGCTGAATTTCTACCCCCTGGGCAGTGAGCGTCCCGAGGATGGGGTAGCCGAAATCGCCATCGGCCTGGGAAAAATGGTCGTCGACGGGGGACGCGTGCTGCGTTTCTCGCCGCGCCACCCGCACCATATCCTGCAACTATCGTCGGTCGACCTCGCCCTGCGTGAGACCCAGCGCGAAATGTATGTGCTCGACCTGCGCCCCGAAATGTTCAAAACCTCGCTCGACGAGGCAGTCAACCTGCGCCTGGTGGAGGTCAACTCATCCCGCAACATGCGCAACGTCAAGCTGGTGTGTTCGACGTGGGACATGCAGAACCAGATGATCTCGGACAGCTGCTACGAAGAGGGGCGTCGGATAGTGACCTTCGCCCCGGTCCTCAAATACGACACTTTCCCCCTGGCCGGCATACTTACCGACCTTCTGGAAATGGGCAGCGGCGAGATGCGCAACCAGGTGGAGATCGAGTTCGCCGCCAACCTGGACGTGCCCTACGGCAGCAAAAAGATCTTCAACTTCCTGCAGATACGCCCCATAGTCGAGAGCGAGAACCGCCATTCGCTCGACTGGTCGCAGGTCCGTCTGGATGGCGCGCTGCTATGGGCCCAAAGCGCCGTGGGCATGGGCCCCGTCGAGGGCGTATGCGACGTGGTGTGGGTCAAAGCAGAGGCTTTCGACAACACGCGCACCGAAGCGATAGCGCTGGAGGTCGACGCGGTAAACAGCGCGATGAAGAAGCGCGGCGCCGGTTACGTGCTGATCGGCCCCGGGCGCTGGGGGTCGAGCGACCCATTCCTGGGCGTGCCGGTCAAATGGGGCAACATCTCCGAAGCGGCGGTGATCGTGGAGTGCGGCATGGAAAATTTCCGCGTCGAGCCGAGTCAGGGCACGCACTTCTTCCAGAATCTGATCTCCTTCGGGGTCGGCTACCTGACCATAAACCCATTCATGGGCGACGGTGGGCTGGATATGGATTTACTGGCCTGTGCCGAAACCGTCAGCGAGGGGGTCTACGTGCGCCACGTGCGGTTCCCGAAGCCGCTGTACATATTTGTCGACGGGCGGAATAATAAGGCTATCATTCACAATATACATCACTTAGCCGCTCCGTCGGCATGATTTTTGCATACCTACCCGGCATACGGACCTATAAAAGCATGTATGCCTATGAAGCATTTTTTACGTTTATCATTATTTTTTATTTTAGGTTCCATAACTTTGTCATGCATTAGCGAATTTCACGACAAACCCATTATCTTTGACGAACTTGACCGTAGGGGAGAGTTTTTCATCAATTTCGTGCGCAAGAGGACCGGATGGGCCGAAGAGTGGCAGGCTATGCAAAAGATCGGGACACCAATGCCTAATATGAATGTGCTGTGTATGGGAGGAGGGTACCAACTCTACTTTATGGTTCCTTTGGTGCGTGACTCACACATCACCGGCATCACACTGTGGCCATTCACACCCACCGATGACGACTCGGCCCCGACCAGACTCGACACACCGCTGATTCTCGACAAAGAAGGTGTCTTGCTCGACCATGCCGCCTGGACATTCATTAACGCTGATTCGCTTGCAGACTGGACATCGACCGGAATCGAATTCGACATACCTCTGGGCACCACGCCTCCGCCATCAAGGGTTGCCATGGGGACACGTAATCTGGAATTCGGCGACTATTCATTCATCGTGGATTACCAGATTAGATACTGTTATAACGAATATGACCCCAATATAGTGGTCTACTACATGAGTCTCGACGACAGAAAAGATGTCTTTGAGGAAGCGATATACCATTCCCGATCCAAACAATTCTTAGGGTGTTATGAGATAACCCTAAACTCTTTTCTGGCGGACAGTTATTACCCAAGTGAAATCGCCGCTTATGCCGTTCAAAGCACCTTAGATAAAGCGCAGAACATATTCAGCATGTTGCATTGGGATATCAGGTATTTTACGCGCGCATGGTGCACCGATCCAGATCAGGGCGGTGGTGGATCCTCACCATATCCTCCAGGAGAAGACGACCCCGGTGGTGGCAACTGGGGTGGCGGAGGCGGCAACAACGATCCGCCACCCCCACAGCCAAGTCAGAATATATATACTACAGAGCAAATAACTGCGGCCGCTCAAAATGCAGTGCAATGGATTATCAGCAAATATGGACGCACAGACCCCTATTGTAATTTCGGGGTAAATCATCTGTTTTTAAACCTGGCGAATTCGCCCGAGCTCACGGGTCTTAAGGCAAACGAAATGATAAAAAAGATGACAGACTCTGATAATTGGATGCAGATCACCCTCTCTGAGGCGCAAGAATATGCCAATAACGGAAGGATAGTAATTGCAGGCTGGATAAATCCCTCCGGAGCCAGCGGGCATGTGGTTGTTATTGTTCCAGGCGAAGAGGTAAACGGTTGGCCGGTTTGTATGGATACGGGAAAAAACAAAAGAGCTGAATCGCAACCATCAAGACAGAGTTTTGGTTCGGAAAAACGACCTAATGTTAAATTTTTCTTATATAAATAACCATGAAAAAGCTGATTGCAACCATTTTTCTAATATCAAGCATATCTAGCGTGGCACGGGCAAAGACAAATGAACCGATTTACACTTTTGCAGATGACACAATAGTTATCAAGCAAAAGTTCATAGACGGATATTATCTCGGTGACTTAACTGAAACAACGCCATATGTATTAACAAGAACAGAGGAGGTTAGATTGCCGGATAGCTCGGGAAAGTCCGATCTGAGGCTATTAAAGTACAGGAACGACGAAGATGAATGGATTGAGTTTAATGTTATAGAATTAGTCAGGAATGGAGTAACAACTCTACAGCTTCAAAATACTAACGGCTGGGGGGAATTGTCACCAAGTTTGAATCTTTCAGGAAACTATATTCGCATTGAATTAACGAATAACACGATCGCCCTTATATTTGAAGAATACATTTACGCCAGTCAACCCTCAAACATCTCAATCATAATAATAACTGAAAATGAGGCTAAACTGATTTACAACAAACCAATGTTTATCAATTCTGTAAATATTACAGGCAACTCGTTTTCGATGGAGCTACAATCAAACACTGTTGAATACAAGGCCAACGGGACCCCATACGACGCCCCGATAACCCATAAAATATGGCTGCAAAATAATGTCTTATGGTTTAAAGATCTTTAACGCGAGGGGGTGTCTGTAAAGTTTCGGGGTTATTTCAGGCGGTAATTAATCCCGAACATTATCGCAAACGAAGACATATTCAAACCATCGGGCTTTACAAAATAGTAGTCGAGACCTGCGGAAACTGAAATTTTCCTGCCGCAATTCCATCGTGCCGTGCCACTCAATGCACAGGCGAAAGCCGCACTTGTGGTATATGTTTCATTCATATATCTTTCATTACCGCGGGCAAATCCGATCATGGGTTTAAAATCGAACTCCCCTTTATAATCTTTTGTAGCCGTAGAGAACAGCGGTCCGGCCAGCATTCCGCCTGTGCCAATGCTATAATCAGAATCATATTTTGCGACAAATGACGTACCGAACCATGTCGCGGCAATACCCACGTGGTCAGAGAACAGGTAACCAAAATTAACAAGGTTAAGCTGCGCGCCTCCGCTTATCTGGCTATTATCAATATCTCCGACCGGAAAGGCGGGACCGGCACAAATGCCTATATAGCCATTACGGCGTTCGATTTCCTGTGCGAAAAGGTTACACGCAACCAACATGGTGGCGACGAACAGTAGAGTTTTCTTCATATAAGATAGGGTTAGGGTTGTGTATCACAAATATAATCATATTATTAGACAAACAATAAAAAAGGCCAAAACTTAAGTTTTGGCCCTGTGGCGAGCGATGTGACGTCCTGTCGCCATTATTCCGTTTTGATCTTCACTACGACTTTTTTGACCTGCGATTTTTCGCCGACACTCATGCATGGCCTGTGCGGATCCCCGGGGAAAAAGACAAAAAAACGTGTCGGATCGGATGCGATGACCTTTTCCTCCTCGGGCAGGATCAACATCACGTCCTTTACGGGGTCATACGCCCTTACGATCTTGCTCCCCACCTGACGGCTGATACCGAATCCTTCCGTTCCGCGAACGACGAATTGAATGTCGATAATTTTCAGGTGGAATTCGCAGTTGGTTTTCTCGAAATCACGCGTTAAAGCGTCGGACACATTGGCGAAAACCCTGTCCCCGTCGATCTGGTGGCGCTTTAATTCCAGGTTTTGCAGGTCATTGTCCCTGAAAAAGGCCAACACCTTATCCCATTGCTCCCGATAGGTAAAGTAGCTGACGGCAAACTTCCGGATATCCACAGAACTGTCCGGCTCATAGGGACAGCCGTTTGCCCACTCCTTCTTGTCGTACCATGATTTCAACTCCTGGTCGGTCCATACTGAAGGATCTGCGGCAAAGGCATTTATGCCCAGGAATATCGAGATGCAGATTAATATGGCCTTTTGCATTTGTGTGGGTTTAAATGTTTAGTTATCGCAAAAGTAAAGAAAAAGCGAGAGAACAATTGGCTAGTCAGATACTATTGCGTAATAATCTCCGAAGAGCGTCCAGCCAGGTCACGGAAACGTATCTTGCGATCATTACGCGGGCGACGGTCAGCTAACCAGATAATGGTTTTCATTATTATACGAACCAGGATTACAGGCTTGATTTTAGTTATAACCCCTATTAGCAGACGGTTATAAGTGGATAATTGCATTGAGGCCGCCTCGTCAGACTTCCAGAAATCGCGCTCGGCTATGATATTTTCGTTTGTCGTATCCTCGCGGAATAATGCACGTAACGCTTCGAGGTGGTTGCCAGCCACAAATTTGCGCCACATCCCCTGCCGCGTCGAGGAATCAAGGTGTAACGATTCACCCAACATACTTATTTTCTGCTCGAATTGCTGTGCGGTGTACACCAATTCAGCATAAGGGATATAGCGGGACGACAAACTGCGTTTGTCATTATCGACAATAAGAACAAGATAGTGATAAGGCGCCTCGCCGGTAACTGCCACCGTACGAGCTAAACCCAAAAAATCGAAAACAAACATATGATCCTGGCGGAGGCTCAGATTTCCATCGAAGATCAGCCCGTTTTCACGTATTATGCTCGTCTTATATAATTTACCCCACGGATAACCATTGTTGAAAATGCCCTGGCGGGCGAACTTAACCCCTGTTTCGCTACGGTCGGCACTATAAAAGGGCTCGTAACACTTGCGGGAATATGGTTTTCCATCGATTACGAAAGTCGCACCCGAAATATACATATCGGCATTGATGCTGTCGGCTGTAACCCCGAAATGCGAGAGCATATCCGGTTCGATCCAGTCATCGGAGTCAATAAAGCAAATATATTCGCCGCACGCCTTTTCAAGTCCAAGGTTACGGGCGGATGAAGCACCCCCGTTAGGTTTATGAAACACACGTATGCGTGAATCTGCCGCAGCATAATTATCGGCGATCGAGCCCGACGCATCCCGACTGCCGTCGTTGACCAGTATCAATTCCCAGTCAGGACATGTCTGTGCAACTACACTCTCTATGCACTGTGAGAGGTATTGCTCCACATTATACACGGGGATAACTATACTAAAAAGGGGCATGATATAATAATTATATTACGATTCAAAAAAGAGGACAATCCCAAAAGACTGTCCTCTGTGGTAGCGGGGGAAGGACTCGAACCTCCGACCTTTGGGTTATGAGCCCAACGAGCTGCCAACTGCTCCACCCCGCGATATATCGGTTATGTATATTTCCTCAATTGCGAATGCAAAGGTAATCAAATTTCGCCGGGAAACAAATTTTTTACAACACTTTTATTATCACCCAACCTTATTGACTTTGCAGTGAGCGGCTTACGATCTCACTTAAATCGTATGTCGGCACACCTGCATTGCGGGCTATCGCCTTTTTACATAACGGGCATGCGGTGACCACCGCCGAGGCCCCGGTGGCGGCTATGCGCCCGGACATTGCGGACGAAATGGCGTTCTGGCCATGGTCATCAATGGCCGTATTGGCCAGCGACGAGCCGCAGCACAGGCCGTTCTCGCGGTTTTCGTTAAGCTCGGCCAGGGCTCCGACGCGGGCGATCACCTCGCGCGGCTCGTCGTATATACCGCAGCCGCGGCCCAGTTCGCAGGGGTCGTGGTAGGTGTAGAGTTCATCGCCCGACCAGACCGAGATACGGCCCGAGGCCATCAACCGGGCGATATATTGCGAGTGGTGCAACACCTCGACGCCCTCTAACGCGTAGTCGTCGCGAAAGACCTTCAGGCATATGGGGCACGAGGTTACCAGCGTGGTGATCCCGTGTTTATAGAACAGTTCGCGGTTATAGTCCATCATGCGCCCTGCCGCGTCGACCTCGCCTGAGAGTTTCAGCGGACGACCGCAGCACACCCCGCCCTCGCGGTCGGCCCACCAGACCTGCTCACCGGCGGCCTCGAAGATCGACTCCATGGATTGCAGCACGCGGGGCGTGAGAAGGGTCATGCAACCTGCGAAATAGCCGACCCTACCCCCGCCAGACGAGCGGTCGATGCCCTGCAGGTAGTTGTAGCGCGAATCGGCGGAGGTATTCACCCGCGCGTGGCGCGAGGAGAGGCGCAGCGTGTTGAGCTCCACGCCTACCGGGCACGCCCGTTCGCAACGTCCGCACATCAGGCAGTTTTCGGCCACGACGCCGGAGAGTTTGTTATAGCGCAGATCGCGCAGGAAATATACCGACTGCACACCGCCTATGCCGGCGTCGGAAAGCAACTGGCAGGGGTCTATACAGATGCCGCAGCGTGAGCACGCCTCGCTTTGGAAGCGGTCGAAACTGCCCTGCTCGTGCTTGCTGCGCAGTCCGTAGCGGCGAAGGAAGATCAAGGGTATCTCCGTAAAGATGTGCATATAACGCGAAAAAGGCATCGCGCACAGGAACACGCCCAGGCAGAGGGAATAAAACCACCACGTGTACGGTTCGGCGGCGGTCAAAAAGTCCGCGCCGAGGGCCGAAAATAGCCATTCGCCGATAGATCCGGTCAGAAAACCACCCGTGTGATCGACTCCGCTCGTGGCGCTTTCGGCCATAAGGCGGGCGGGGAAGATAAACCACAGCGCACCCAGCGCCACGCGGTCGCCCAGGATGTGTTTTGTGGTGCGGCGCATGCCCAACGCACGTGAGCGCAAACGTTTGAACCACGCCAGCGCCACGCCGGAAAGCACGAAAAGCAGCAACAGGTCCATGGCCTGGGCAAAGGCGTGCGCCCCGGGCGTAGAGTGGTCCAGGCCGGTGGAAAACTGTTTGAAAAAGACGTGGGCATGCAGCGGCACGGGCTCTGCACCCATGAAATACGCCGTTTCGGCCCACCCCACGGCGATCAGCAGGAACCAGCCTAAGGCCAGGCTCATGTGCATATATCCCAACACGGGGTTGCGTTTCCAGATGCGGCGGTGCAGCAGCGACTCGCCGACCGCCTCGCCCACGGCGCCGAATGTGCGCGCGGTGAATATACCGCGTCCAACGGTGCGCTTGTCCCCGGGCGAGAGAAGCCAGAACCACCGTACATACTTATAGGCCACGACAGTGAAAAGCACGGCCACGCCAACGACGAATGGGATAACGAAAGGCTTGTACATCATCATAACCCGTAGTCGCTCAGTTCTCGTTTAATGGTCAGCACCACCTGGCGGGTGTTGATGCCGCGGGGGCACAACAGGCGGCATTTGCCGCACAGCATGCATTTGTTCATCTGTTCCCATGCGCCCTGGTACTCGCCGCGCCGCACCAGCGTGTGCACCATGCGGAAGTTGAAGGATGTGAGCGCCCCGGCGGTGCAGGTCGCCGTGCAGGTGCCGCATGCGATGCACGCCTCCAACTCGGGCAGCGACTTCCAGATGCGGTCCGAGGGCGCCATGTCGCTCTTGTCGAGGTTGATGGCGCGCGGCTTGGATATCGAGTAGCCCCAGTTTATCATTTGGCGCGCAGGTAATGGTTAATCTTATGCGCCGCCGCGACGGCTTCGTTCATCGTTTCGCCCACGTTCTTGGGGGCGGTGGCGGTGCCGGCGTAGAATATCGAGGGGCTGGCTGAGCAGACGTTGCCCGAAAACATATCAGCGGGGCGGATAAACGAGCTCGGGTAGAGCTCCACCGCCGGATGGCGCGCGAAACGCAGGTTGCTTGCCGTTGAGGTCATGCCTACCACCAGGATCAGCATATCGACGCTCATGCGCAGGGGGCGGCCCACGAGCGTGTCCTCGGCCTTGATCTGCACCCGGCCGTCTATGGTCTGGCTCGCTTCGGAGATGCGCCCTCGCACGAAATGTATGTTATATTGCTGCTGCGCGGTGCGGTACATCTCCTCGTATCCGGGCCCGAACATGCGTATGTCCATATAGAAGTCGTATATCTCGGCGTCGGGCAGCATCTGCTTGAGCTCGATGGCCTGTTTGACCGCCGTCACGCAGCACACGCGCGAACAGGGGCGCTGCTGCGCCTTTTCGTCGCGCGATCCCACGCAGTGCAGCAGCCCGATGCGTTTTGGCGTTTGGCCGTCGGCCATTACCACGCTTCCACGGTTGAACATGCGCTCCAGGTCGACGGTCGTGTATACGTTTTTATATATGCCGTATCCGTACTCCTCCTTTATGCCGGCGTCGAACACGTCGAAACCCGAGCAGACCAGCACCGCGTCGGCGTCTATGCGGCTGCCGTCAGCGAGCGTCACCCCATCGTCGGAGAGCTCCTCTACCCGGGTCGAAGTGCGCACCTCGGCGCCACAGCGCGCCACCTGCTCACGCAGGGGGACGAGCACCTCCGAGGCCGGGGTATATGTGGGGAATAACTTATGCCAGTCGCGCAGCTTGCCCCCCAGCTGCTCGTCGCATTCTATGATCGTGGACTTGATGCCCAGTTCGGAAAGGGTCACGGCTGCCTGCATACCTGCGATGCCACCGCCTATTATAACTACGTTTTTCATCAGAGGATATTAGGGGAGCAACAATTAACGACCGCCGCTTCGGGCTGTCCTATATATTTTCCGTTCTTGCCGAGGTATTTGGCTGCTGGATCGTACTTTACGCCCATCTTATCGAGCAGCGGCTCGACGTTGACCTGGTGCATCTGCATGCCGAGCCTCCAGGGGTCGTAGCCGAGCACCAGTCCCGCCATTTCCTCGTATGTCAGCACGGGGATGCCCTGTCCGTCCTGGCCGTAGGTCACGCCCTCCATCTGTGCGACCGTGTATTGCCAGCGGTCGAGGAACATCGGGCAGCCGGGACAGTTGGTGACGATGAAGTCGGGCTTGAAGGGCGCCATCGACTCGAATTTCTTCTGCGAGTTGGCTATCGAGTAGCCGCGGTTGGCCTGTACGATGTAGTTGCGGAAGCCGAAGCCGCAGCAATGCCTACGCTCGGGGTAGTCGATGACCTCGCCGCCCCACGACTCGATCATCCCGGCCAGCACGTATGGGAATTCGGCGCCTCCCACGCCCGTTTTCGGGAACAGTTTGGCATAGTGGCAGCCTATGTGCTCGACCACGCGCAGAGGTTTGCCCGTGTGGACGTTCACCAGTTTATGTTTGGCCTGGGAGGCGATCTGCTCCCGGTGATGGAACACGATATCGGAGGTGTGAGCCAGGTTCTTCGGTTTTTTGAAGTCGCGGCCTGTGGCTTTGTAGAGGTACTCGTGCGCCTTCTCCTCCAACTCGGGGAAATCGTGCCACATCTCCAGCGCCTCGGAATAGACGCCGAAAGAGGTGATGCACGAGGGGACGAAATTCTCGCACCCGGCCTCGGTCATCAGCGAAAACTGGCGCGCCACGACGGTCATGATCGTGTCCAGGGGCACTATGTCGCTGTGGTAGCCTATGCCTGTGCATGAGGTGTGCAGCGGCTCCTCGAACACGTTGCGCCCCAGGTCGCCGCGCATAATATCCAGGAAGGCCGCCTCAGAGCCCGGGAAAAAGTTCTGGCGGATGCAGCTGCGGGCGTAAAAATAATTGTCGTCAGCGATCTCTTTCTGGTAATCCCTCCAACTATTCCTGTACATTGTATTGTTGGTTTCTGGTGTAAACGTCCATCATATATTCCTTCGTGGCGCCCTCTTTCCAGCCCAGTTCGCGGGCTTTGCGGTCTGAGCACGCCTCTATATTCTCGAAAAAGTCGTGACCCCCGGTCACTTCGAAGATCCGGTCGAGCTCCTCCAGCGCCACGGGGTCGATCTTGCGCAACGCCCCGACGCCGGGTTTACGGTAATTCTCGGAAAATTGCTCGAAGACCTCCTCGTTGTTCTCGACTATCCACTTCCAGACCGGGCCCTGTTCGGGGTGCAGCCCGGGCGAGACCAGGGTCGGGGTTATGCAGTAGCCCGTGGCGAGGATGTGTTCGCCGATGATGCGTTTGAGGGCCAGCTGTTGGCGCCCTTTCTCGCTCTCCACGAAGTAACCCAGCTTTTGGGACAGGGTGCGCAGCGACTGTATGACGTAGCCGGGCGTATTGGCCCTCGGGCAGCGCGGACGGCATGACATGCACTCGCCGCAGTACCATATCGTATTGCTTTTGAGCAACTCCTCGATAGCGGCATCGTCTTTGCTCTGCACCATATTGACCACCTGTCGGGGGTCGTAGTCATAGAAATCGGCAGCCGGGCATAGACCGGTGCAGACCCCGCAATTCATACAGGCGGTCAGGCCCTCCTTCATGCGGACGTCTTCCATGAGCATATCGAACAGTTTTCCCATAACCACATATTATTTCATGTTTGCAAAAATACTTCACCGCGCGCGGGCAACAGGTAGTGATTTATCATATTTAGGATAAGTATTTATACCTATTTAACCGAGTCATAAAAAAAGTTAGATTTGCATAATCAATTTATCGCATCATGGATTCAAAAAAACAAAAGTTAGTATTCACGGAGTTAACCAAGGGATTCTCCACCGCCGAGGCCATAACGGAGGCCAAGCGCTGCCTTAACTGCAAAAACCCGACGTGCGTGGCGGGGTGCCCCATAGAGAATGACATACCGGGCTTCATACAGCAACTCTCGAAGGGCAATATAGGCAACGCCCTGCACATCATAAACGAGCGCAGCAACCTGCCGGCGATCTGCGGTCGCGTGTGCGCACACGAGAAGCAGTGCGAGGGGCATTGCATCCTCGCCCATAAAGGCAAAGCCATCAAGATCGGCAAGCTGGAGCGCTTTATCGCCGATTTCGACGGCGACATGGGCCTGATCCGCGAAAAGATCGGGCAGAAGAACCGAGGCAAAGTCGCCGTGATAGGGTCGGGCCCGGCGGGACTGACCGTGGCGGGCGACCTCTCGCGCGAGGGGTTCAACGTGGTTATTTACGAGGGAGAGAAGGACCTGGGCGGGGTGCTGATGTTCGGCATTCCGAAGTACCGCCTACCCAAAGACATAGTGCGCAGGGAGATAGACCGCATAGCCGCCCTGGGCGTGAGTTTCATAACCTCATGCATGGTGGGGCGCGACATCACCGTGGACGACATGTTCAACAGCGGCTTCGACGCCGTGTTCATCGGCACGGGCACCGCGATCCCCAAGTCGCTCGACATTCCGGGCGGCGATCTGATAGGGGTCGTGCAATCGTCATATTTCCTGCGCACGGTGGCCCTTTTCCAAAGCGGGAGCATAGATAAAAGCTACCTTCCGATGCGTCCAGGCGACAACGTGTTCATCATCGGGGCCGGCAATGTGGCCATGGACGCGGCCCGTACGGCGCTGCGCATGGGTGCCAAAGGCGTGACCGTACTTTCAAACCAGGGAGAAGAGGATATCACCGCCCTGCGCACCGAATATGAGGAGGCGCTGGCCGAAGGCGTGCAGTTCATGTGGCACACCACGGTAAAGGAGCTCCGCGGAGCGAAAAAAAGGTTGCAAACCATCGTGCTCGAAACACCGGGCGGTGAGCAGACCCTCGACGCCGACAGGCTGATGATGGCCATCGGGTCGCGTCCGGCCAACAGGATAGTATCCACCACCGAGGGGATCGACGTGGACGACACGGGTTACGTGATAACCAAAGAGCGGCCCTACGGCATGACCACCCGGAAAGGGATATTCGCCGGGGGCGACGTGGTGCACACCCCGCAAACGGTCGTGCTGGCGATGAGGGAGGCCAAGCAGGTCGCCAAGGGCATCGCACAGTACGTCGACGCGAAGAAGCTGCTCGAAGAGGCTTAAAGAACAATGGCTGCCCGATGGGCAGCCATTGTTTTATTGCACTCCGGCAACCTTAATCAGCCAGAATACCCCGGCGGCCAGCGCCGCGCTCACGGGTATGGTTATGATCCACGCCCACATGAGGTTTACCGTCACGCCCCAACGTACGGCCGACATGCGCTTTACGGCGCCTACGCCGACGATAGCGCCGGTAATGGTGTGTGTGGTGCTCACGGGGATATGCCACTTCTCGGTCAGGAACAGAGTCAGCGCACCTGCCGTTTCCGCGGCCACGCCCTCCAGGGGGGTCACCTTGGTGATCTTGGTGCCCATCGTCTTGACGATCTTCCAGCCTCCCGACATGGTACCCAGGGCTATCATCGAGAAACAGGCGATAGGTATCCAGGGCTGGTGTATAAGGATATCGGCGATGCTCTGGGTCTTCCCGCCGGCCACGAACATGGCGGCGCCGATGATACCCATCACCTTTTGCGAGTCGTTAAGGCCGTGCCCTATGCTGAAAAGGCCGGACGACACCAACTGCAGCCGTTTGAACCACTGGTCAGCACGGTGGGGGTTGGCGCGGCGGCACACGTTCATTATGATAACGGTGATGATCGAGGCCATTACCATGCCGATGAACGGGGCTAAAAGTATGAACGCGGCGATCTTGAGCACCACGGCAGAGTGCACGGCCTCGAATCCGGCGCTGGCGATAGCCGCCCCGGCGAATCCGCCGATAAGTGTGTGCGAAGAGGATGAGGGTATGCCTTTCCACCACGTGAAAAGGTTCCAGATTATAGCGGCGAGAAGCCCGGCGAGGATCACCGGCAGACTGATGAAATCCTCATTGACGGTCTTGGCCACCGTGTTGGCGATACCGAATCCGCCGATCCAGTATTTGGCGATGAAGAAGGCCACGAAGTTGAACATCGCCGCCCAAAGCACCGCCAGGAATGGGGTGAGCACCTTGGTCGACACGATGGTGGCGATGGAGTTGGCCGCATCGTGGAAACCGTTGATGTAGTCGAAGATCAGCGCCAGGCAGATAATAACGATCAGAAGGGTCATGCCTGTTAAGCGTATTTTACGATGATCGTCTTAAGCACTTCCGACACGCGGTACGCCTTGTCGGTGGCGCTTTCGAGCAGTTGGATGATCTCGACCTGCTTGAGCAGTTCGATAGCGTCCTTCTCCTGGCCGAAAAGCGATATGATGAAGTTCTCGTAAACGTCGTCGGCGCGGTTCTCGATCTCGTGCAGACGGCGGCAGCACTCGCGCACCACGCTCGGGTCGCGCTTCACCTTGTCGAGCTCTTTGATCGCCACGTCGAGGCTTTCGGCGGCTTCTTTGATATGTTCGGCCATTATGACCATGCTCTGGGGCATCTCGCGCGGATTATATAGTATAACGCGCTTGGCCGAGCCGTTTATCATATCCAGCACGTCGTCCAGCTGCGAGGCCAGCAGGTGGATGTCCTCACGGTCGAAAGGGGTGATGAATGTTTTGTTGAGTTCATCGAGGATCTCGTCCTGGATGCGGTCGCAGTGGCTTTCGGTGCGTTTGATCTCGGCATAGATCATCTTGCGTTCTTCCTGGCTCGGCGTGCTGTTGAAACGGATCAGAAGGTCAGACGCTTTGAGCACGTCGGCCACCTGGGCGCGGAGCAGGGGAAGGAATTTGCCGTCTTTAGGCAAAAAAAACTGGAAAAGGCGGCTAAGGTTGTAGGCCATGTCTTTTTATCTTTTAAAATTCGGTACGAAAATAGTCATTAATAAGTTGCGATGCGCCCCGAAGGGTAAATGTTAATGATAAAATAACATTATCTGCTGGCGGGAACGATATATCGTAACGATTCGGGTATATTTTTTGCGATAAATCATTACATTTGTAATGAAAAAAATATAAAAACTAAATCTATAAGCATGAAAAAGTTTTTAATCTTAACGCTCACGACGGTCTTAATGGCCGGCGCGACGCAGAGCCAGGCCGGCGTTTTCTCGAAAAAGAAACCCGCGCCCGCACCTGCCGCAGCCGCTAAACCTGCGGCCAAGCCCGAGGACAAATCGGGCCTGAAACCCTACCGCGAGATTGTAACCAAAGATGCCCAGACGGCCAAAGGCATGATGTGGGTGCACAAGATCAAGGATAAATACTACTTCGAGATCGCCGACTCGCTGCTCGGGCGCGACATAATAGTCGTAGGCCGCATAAGCAAAGCGCCCACCAGCATCCAGAAACAGAAGACCGGCTACCCCGGCGACCAGGTCAGCGAAGAGGTGATCCGTTTCGAGAGCGGGCCCTCCAACCGTATCTTCATGCGCAACATATCCTACGTAGACCATTCGGCTGACTCGACAGGCATGATGCGCGCCGTGGCCAATGCCAGCATACAGCCCATCGTCGCCTCGTTCTCCACGCTGGCCGTGCGCAAGGACACCGCGGCCAACCTGCGCACTTACGTTATCGACGTGACCGACTACATGAAAGGCGACAAGGGCATCTTCTCGATAGACGACGGGATGAAAAAGAACCGAGGCATCGGCATGATGATAAACGAGGCCAGCTATATAGACACGCTGAAGGTATTCCCGGCCAACATCGAGGTACGCACCGTGCGCACATACGCCCGCGTGCCGTCGACCGGCATACAGGCCATGCTGGAAGCCATGATCGGCATGCCTTCCACCCCGCTGACCTATGAACTGAACACCTCGATGGTGCTGCTTCCCAAAGTACCCATGCGTCCGCGCATATCGGATGCACGCGTGGGCTATTTCGCCGTGAGCTACGTCGACTTCGACGCTAACCCGCAGGGCGTGGAGACCCGCAGCCGCATAACCCGCTGGAGGCTCGAGCCCAAGGATGAGGCTGCCTACAAACGTGGCGAACTGGTCGAGCCGATCAAGCCCATCGTTATATATATCGACCCAGCGACGCCCAAAAAATGGGTACCCTACCTGATCCAGGGCGTCAACGACTGGCAGGTCGCCTTCGAACAGGCCGGCTTCAAGAATGCAATCTACGCCCTCGAAGCACCCACCGACGATCCCACCTGGAGCCTTGAGGACGCCCGCCACTCGGCGATAGTCTATAAGCCCTCGGATATCGCCAATGCAAGCGGCCCCCACGTGCACGACCCCCGCAGCGGCGAGATCCTCGAAACGCACATCAACTGGTACCACAACGTAATGTCGCTGCTGCACACCTGGTACACCGTACAGGCTGGTGCTATCGACCCCCGCGCCCGCAAGGTGACCCTTGACGACGAACTTATGGGGGAACTCATCCGTTTCGTATCCTCGCACGAGGTGGGACACACCCTCGGCCTTCGCCATAACTTCGGATCGTCTGCCACCGTGCCCGTCGAGAAGCTGCGCGACAAGGCATGGGTCGAGGCCAACGGCCACACCCCCTCGATCATGGACTACGCGCGTTTCAACTACGTGGCCCAACCCGAGGACAACATCTCCGAAAAGGGTATCTTCCCGCGTATCGGCATATACGACAAGTGGTCCATCGAATGGGGTTACCGCTGGCTTCCCCAGTTCGCGACCCCCGAGGACGAGGAGGAGTTCTCCAACAAGGATATCATCGCTAAGATGACCTCAGACAACCGCTACCGCTTCGGCACCGAATCCGACCGCAACGACCCCCGCAACCAAAGCGAGGACCTGGGCGACAACGCAATGAAAGCCAGCGACTACGGCATTAAAAACCTCAAGCGCATCATGCCCGATATCATCGAATGGACCTCGCGTCCCAACGACGGTTACGGCGAGGCCAAAATACTCTACAACAACGTCGTGTCGCAGTTCAGCCGCTACATGGGCCACGTGGCCACCAACATCGGCGGGATATATTCCAACCCGGTAGCCATCGAGCAGACCGACCCGGCGATGCAGTTCGTTCCCGCATCCATCCAGCGCGAAGCGGTCGATTTCCTCAACCGCCAACTCTTTACCACACCGACGTGGCTCATCGACCAGAAACTCATCAGTAAGGCCGTCGTAGACCCCCTGGGCAGCATCGGGGCGGTGCAGTCGAAGACCCTCGAACGCATCCTGAGCAAGGCCACGATAGATAAACTCTCGCGTACCGAGCAGTTCGGCGGCCAGGGCGCTTACACCCCCGCCGACCTCTTCGCGGGGCTGCGCAAGGGCATCTGGAGCGAGTTGACCAGCGGCAGGACCCCCGACATCTACCGCCGCAACCTGCAAAAGAACTACGTCAAGTCGCTGATCGCCATGACGGACAAGCCCGCGGCAGCAAGCCCGGCGGGCGCCGGCGCTGCGCTCATGGCCCCATCGTCGAGCCCGACGACCCCGTCGGACGCCGCGGCCATCGCCCGCACCCAGCTCACCGACCTTTCGCGCGATATTAAGCGTGCGGCTGCAGCGAGCGCCGGCATCGCCAAAGCGCACTACCAGAACCTCGCCGCGATAATCGACGAGGCGCTCGACAATAAATAATCTTTATGACAAAAAAAGGGCGGACATGGTTTCATGTCCGCCCTTTTTCTTGCCACCTTATCCTATTCCCTTATCCACGCCGCGGTGATCTCAACGATATACATCCTGTGGAAATCGCCGCCGGGATATATCTTTTCTATGAGCGGTTTTTCGATGAATGCCGCCGGGTCGAGGTTTTCCGCATAGAGTTTGCGGCATTCGAGCGCCAAAGAGGCCTCGGCGAAGGTCATGCCCTCGCCCGAGGGCGCGCTTTCGGGGGTGAGCCCGGCCAGGGCGACCTTGTCGGTGTCGCGCCCCGACTTGCTGCCGCACACCTGCAACGCCTTGCCGTACCTGTCGTGGTCGAAGAACGAGAGGGTCATAGTCGCCTCGCGCTCGGTGAATTTCAACGTATGGCGCTGCGGGCGGATGAATACGAAAGCTACGGGCTTATGCCACAACTCCCCCACCCCGCCCCAACTGGCGGTCATGGTGTTGAAGTCGCCCGGCGTGCCGGCTGTCACGAGCATCCACTGCTCACCGATCATGCGGATGAAGTTCCCATCGATCTCTTTCGGATCGATCTTTTTCATGGCCATACCTTATAAATATTATACGTCATAAATACCATACGCCCCGCCAACGAAGCTGTGCATAGCGTATGCCAACCCAAGCGAAACCCGACCTAAGCGTCGATGTTGGCGTACTTGGCGTGCTTCTCGATAAACTCGCGGCGCGGCGGCACCTCGTCGCCCATCAGCATCGAGAATATGCGGTCCGCCTCGGCGGCGCTCTCGATGGTGATCTGGCGCAGGATGCGGGTGCCGGGATTCATCGTGGTATCCCAAAGCTGCTCGGCGTTCATCTCTCCGAGACCTTTATATCGCTGGATATGAAGGCCCTTGCTGCCGAAATCGTCTATTGCCTTTTCGCGCTCGTCCTCGCTCCAGCAGTAACGCTCCTGCTTTCCCTTGCGCACAAGGTAGAGGGGCGGTGTGGCGATATAGATGTGTCCGTCGCGGATCAGCGAATTCATGTGGCGGAAGAAGAAGGTGAGCATCAACGTGGCGATGTGGCTGCCGTCGACGTCGGCATCGGTCATGATGATGATCTTGCCGTAGCGCAGTTTGTCGGTGTTGAGCGCCTTGCTGTCCTCCTCGGTGCCCACCGAAACGCCCAGCGCGGTGTAGATGTTGCGGATCTCCTCATTCTCGAATATCTTGTGTTCCATGGCCTTCTCGACGTTCAGGATTTTACCCCTCAGCGGCATGATGGCCTGGAAGTTACGGTCGCGGCCCTGTTTGGCCGTACCACCTGCCGAGTCACCCTCGACGAAGAAGATCTCGGTCTTTTCGCGATCGCGCGACGAGCAGTCGGCCAGTTTGCCGGGCAGTCCCGAGCCCGAAAGCACGGTCTTGCGCTGCACCAACTCGCGCGCCTTGCGGGCGGCGTGGCGGGCCGTGGCTGCCAGGATCACCTTTTCGACGATCTGGCGGGCGTCGCGGGGGTTTTCCTCAAGGTAGTAATTAAGTGCCTGGGAGATAGCCTGGTCTACGGCTGCCGATACCTCGCCGTTGCCCAACTTGGTCTTGGTCTGTCCCTCGAACTGCGGCTCGGCGACCTTCACGGACACGATGGCAGTCAGGCCCTCGCGGAAGTCGTCGCCGTTGATCTCGAATTTGAGCTTGCTGAGCATCCCCGATTCGTCGGCGAATTTCTTCAAAGTGCGGGTCAGCGCGCGACGGAAACCGGTCAGGTGCGTGCCGCCCTCTATCGTGTTGATATTGTTGACGTAGGAGTGTACGTTCTCGGCGAAGCTGGTGTTATACTGCATCGCCACCTCGACGGGCACGCCGTCTTTCTCGGTGTCGATATAGATGATATTTTCGATCAGCGGTTCGCGGTTGGCATCCAGGAAACGGGCAAATTCCTTCAACCCCTCCTCAGAATAGTATTCCTGGTGCAGGAACTCCCCGTCGTCGCCCTTTTCACGCTTGTCCGTAAGGCTCAGGCGCACACCTTTGTTCAGGTAGGCCAACTCGCGCAGACGCGATGAAAGTATCTCGAAGTTATATTCGGTGGCCACGAAGATCGTCGCGTCGGGATGGAAGGTGATTATCGTACCCGTGCGGTCGGTGTCGCCCGTCACTTCGAGCTCGGTGGTCGGCGCGCCCTTGCTGTAGCGCTGGCAGTATACCTTGCCGCCCTTGTGTATCTCGGCAACCAGCAGGTCGGAGAGCGCGTTGACGCACGACACGCCCACGCCGTGCAGACCGCCCGACACCTTATAGCTGTCCTTGTCGAACTTACCCCCGGCGTGCAGCACCGTGAGCACCACTTCGAGGGCCGATTTATTCTCCTTCTCGTGCCAGTCCACGGGGATACCGCGACCGTCGTCAGTGACGGTTATCGAATTATCCTCGTTGATAACCACGTCTATCTTAGTGCAGTGGCCGGCCAGCGCTTCGTCGATCGAGTTGTCGACCACCTCATATACCAGGTGGTGCAGACCCTTGACGCCCACGTCGCCGATGTACATCGCCGGACGCTTGCGCACTGCCTCCAACCCTTCGAGCACCTGTATGCTCGATGCCGAATATTCGCTCTGCTGTGCCGCTGCGGCGGCTGTTTTTTCGTTTTCCAATGTGTTCGATTATTTCGTTAAAACGGTAACAAATATAGTGACTTGCCTTCTAAATTCCAAGCATCGCGCAGATGTCGAGCTCCTCGACGCTGCCGGCGCCGAAACGCAGCGTGCGCGAGGGGAAATAGTGTATATTGTTGATGTTATGCGTAGACATGACGATAGAGGTGCCCGAGGCGACGATATTGCGGAAAAGCTCCATAATATCCTCTCCCGACGCCGGGTCGAGGTTGCCCGTGGGCTCGTCGGCGAGGATCACTTTCGGGTCGTTGAGCAGCGCCCGGGCGATGGCCAGGCGCTGCTGTTCGCCGCCCGAGAGCTGGAAAGGCATCTTATGCTCCTTGTTCTGCAGCCCCACCATCGCGAGCACCTCCTCGATGCGGCGGCGCATACTGCCTTCGCTGGTCCAGCCCGTCGCGCCCATCACGTAGTGCAGGTTATGGAACACGTTGCGGTCGGTCAGCAGCCGGTAGTCCTGGAACACCACACCCAGCTTGCGGCGCAGGTGCGGTATGTCGTGGCGGCGCAACTTTCGCAGGTCGTAGCCGACGATGCTGCCCCGCCCCTCCAGCAGCGGCACCTCGCCGTAAAGCGTTTTGAGCAGCGTGCTCTTGCCGGTGCCCACCTTGCCGATAAGGTAGACCATCTCGCCGGGACCTACCCCGAGGTTGACCCCGGAAAGCACCAATTCATCGTCAGGATGGCGGCGCGTCTGGCCTATATGATTGGATGTATGGTAGATCGACACGTCATGCAGGTCGATCACCATGCCCGCGCCGGTATCATGGGGGTTGCTTTCCATTATGCTTTGCAGTTTAACCCTCAAAGGTAGCATTTTTGACCGGATATGCCATAATCCACCGGCCAAAAATTAGAATTTCACATGCTCGTACTGCGCCCCTCCGACCAGCGCCGCCGCATGCGGAAATCCGCTCGGGTACATCCTTGGCCCTGTAAATAGCGTGACGCGGCGCGCGGAGGCCAGCATAAAGAAGTCCACGAAAGATTTCATGTAGACCCCATGTTCCTCGCCCGGCGTAAAATCTATGTGCACCACGCGGCCAGGGATGGTGTAGACCCATTCCAGGCGCGCGGCGGCGGCAAGGAATGTGGCCGAATCGGAGGTCACCAGCAAACGCCCTTTACGGCTTTCGTGCAGCGCCTCCAACCGGGCGATACATGCTTCGATAAGCTGCCCGCGCCCCTGGTCCGAAAGCGGCGGAAGGCCCCCTTCGTAAAAATCGCCAAGAAGCTCCTGGAAGCGGAACACTGCGGCTTCGTATTCGCCGCCCAACTCCGCGCGATGGCGGTCGATATGCTCCTGCAGCGCCGGCGAAGGGCGGAAAAGTTCGTTGAAAAGCGCAGGGAATTCGTCCCACGACGGGCAGATATTGGTGTATACGTGCAGCATTTTGCGGCGCTTCATCCTGGCGCGCAGCAGCCTCAACCCGAATTCGGTCGAGCGGCCATCCACATAGTTCTGGCAGAAAACGGGCGTGGCGCTCTCAAAACAGAGGTCGCTGTCCTCCATGCGCCAGTCGACGGCAGCGGGTTGCAGGTACTGCTCCAGCCGGAAAGGGGTGTCGAAACGTATGCCCAGCCTCCACTCCGCGCGCTTGCACTCCTTCCACACGGTGGCCATGCCCCTGAGCCGGTCGGTGAGCCCACCGTTGACCCCCTGCTGGACGTCGCACATATATATCATCGTGGGGTCGGCGGGGTAAGGCAGCGGTCGGCGGCGGTAGAGGCGCGCGTTGCCGAAAGTGCGTTCGCGAATGGCGGCGAACAGCCTGTATACGGCATAGTTGCGCCCCATATAGAGGTAAAGTGCGCGGCGCACCGCCGATTTTATTTTCAGGGTCAGGCTCATCGACTGCAAAATTAGGAAAATAAACCATACCTTTGCAACGTTTAATCGATGGGGATGACCGGTTTTGACAGCAGGCAGAGTTCGTCGGTAAGCACGCCGGGTATTGTGCGCACTCCCGTAAAAGTGAACGCTCAAACTTTAAATGGCAATCAAAGCTATCAACTCGCTGCCTAATCTTACGATGTAACATTAGCTTAATCCGACGAGCACAAGGATGCTGAACGGACGAGTATCCGGGGGAATGTGTCCCGCCTTTTGACACTGAACCGTTTATCCGGGTATCATCAATGAAGGGATAGTCGTGTGGGCGTGTCCGGGTCCGCGCGACGAGATTAACGGACTGCGATCCGGGGTGGGTCGCTTACTGCCAGCCCCGGGTAAGAGGATCAAACGTAAGCTAAGCGTGTAGAAAGCCTGCGGGTTCCTTGTTTGGACGGGGGTTCGACTCCCCCCATCTCCACAATCGGCCAATGATTATCAAATCGTTGGCCGTTTTGCTACACTCATAGCGAATATAATGACGAAACCTCTTCTCTTTTTACTTTTATTTTTGCCATTTGCCTCGTTTTCGACCGGCAATCCGGTTATTTCCGCGGACGGCAGCCTTAGGATCGTGCTTGCGGACGATGAACCGGAAGCGGTCAGAAGGGCTGTCGGGCACCTGCAGCGCGATTTCGGGCGGGTCATGGGTTTCACGCCAGTCATTGCCGGCAAACCGGGTAGAAGCGGCGTAGACATCGTGGTGGTAAATGAATCCACAGAAGGCAAAGGGCTGAGGAAATTAACGGGGGCTGAGGCGCACTCCATTTACGTAGATCCGCAGAAAGATCGCATCTACCTGCATGGCAGTGATATGCGCGGGGCGATATATGCCATATACTCTTTCAGCGAACAGTTCCTGGGCGTCCCGCCGCTTTGGTTCTTTTCCTCGTGGGTGCCGCAGCGTAAAGAGTCGCTGGAGATCGGGCGTTCGTATGTGTATCACCGCCCGGCGCCGCAGGTGCGTTACCGCGCCTGGTTCCCTAACGACAGGGACCTTTACGACCCATGGACGAGGCTCGATCCGCAGAATGAGGAGCGCACATTTGAAACGATGCTCCGCTTGAAACTTAACACGTTAGAGGCCGAAAGCTCGACGGTCGACTACCCGTTCCTGATGACCGACTATGCCCACCGCGTCAGCCGTGCCGGGCTGGTATTGACATCAACCCACCACACGCCGCTCAACAATAACCCGCGCGAGGGGTGGGAGAAATACTGGAAGACCATCCGCGGCGTAGACCCGCCCGGGCTGCTGATCGCCAACCAACAGGCGCTGATAGATTACTGGCGTTACAGCATCGAAACGGTGCACCGCAGCGGCATAGAGAACCTGTGGCTGATCGCCTTCCGCGGCAACAGCGACATTCCATTCTGGGACACATATAAAGACGCGCCCGCCTCAGAGAGGGAGCGCGCGGAGGTTATCAACCGTATGCTTGCGCTGCAACTCGGCCTGATACGGGAGGTAACGGGTGAAAAAGAGCCATATGTGCGGATGACGTTCTATGACGAACTCTCCGACCTGCTGGCCAAAGGGCTGCTAAAACCACCTGTGGGCGAGAACGTTATATGGACCTATGTGGCTGCCCGGCGCGACCACTATCCGGGTGACGACCTGGTGGGGTTCGACCCGGCGACCGGGGTTAAGCTGGGTTATTATATGAACCTGCAATTCACTTCGACCGGTTCGCACCTGGCCCAATGCGAAAGCCCGCAGAAGATGGAATTCAACTACCGTTATGCCGACAGCCGTTCGCCCCTCTGTTTCTCTGTGGTCAATGCCGGTAATATACGCGAATATGTGATGGAACTTTCGGCCAATGCCCGGATGCTTTGGGATTTCGACGACTATGACAGCGACGCGTTCATTCGTGACTTTTGCAGCCAATACTTCGGCCAGGCGCACGCCGCCGAGATCGCTGGGCTGTACAAACGCTACTACGACTCATACTGGCAACAGAAGAAACCGACATTTCCGGGCCTTGAACGCCAGTTCCTGTTCCAGGACCAGCGCTATGCCCGCACTTTCGACCAGATAAGCGCCTCGTTCTTCACCTTCGATCCCTCGCCGCTGAAAGACAACCGTTTCGAGCGCCAGCCGGGACGCACTTTCCGCATTGAGAACCAGGCCAACCAGGTGGATGCGCTGCTCGATGGTATGCAGCGTGCGGCGGCGGGATTCGGGTCCGTGGCCGAAGAGTGCGACAGGGTAATAAACCAGCTGCCGGTCGAAAACAGAATTTTCCTGAATGACAACCTGCGTTCGCAGTGTTATTTCATGCACTACCTGAGCCTTTCGCTGCACGATTACATAACCGCCTACAAGGGGCAAGGCGACAAGGCGTTCTGTTTGCAGAAAGTCGATTCGGCGCTCGATAATTTCTCCCGTGCCCGCGCGCACCTGTACGAATCGCAGCACGGGGCTTTCGCCCGCTGGTATGACGGCGATTCGATGTCGGGAGGCAGGTTCCGCATGGATAAGATCGAGCGGGAGATGAAGCATGTAAGGGAGCGTATCGGGCAATAACGGCTATTTCATCTCCTCTATCTCACGGATGCCGTCGCGTGAGACCACAAGGCGGTAGCGCTTGTAGTTGACGGAATCCTCGAATTGGAATTGCATCACCAGGTTGATGTAGTAGACCTTCTGGCCGTCGATCAGCACGGCGTTGCTCTCCGCGTCGAGCAAATAGAGGGGGATCTCGGGATTGTCCATCTTCTGGGTGAAATGCGTCAGGTGAAGGCGCACGATATCGTTGATCCCCGAAATGGCATATTGGTTGCCCTGCTCCAATTTCTCTCGGTCCAGTTGCACCACTTTGCGGTAGAGGATGATCTTCTCGTCGCTCACGCGGTTCTCGGCCTCTAAAAGCGTCGAGCGGCTGCGGATCTCCATCACCTCGCGCGGGGTCTTATCGTCGGTGATAAAGTCGACGCCCTCCTTGATCCAGCCGATCTCTTTTCCCTGGATGCTGACGGTGGTCTTGTTGTCGAAATATTTCTTTTTGAGTCGGTGGGCGAAGTAGTAGCGCATCAGCTCCTTGATGCGGTCCTTGAGCATATAGCTCACCACCAGCGCCACGAAAAGGGGCATGGTGAAATTGCCGTACGTCTGCTGCACCGAGAAGGCGACGACGGTGGCGAAGATCATCGACATGCCCGCCGCGAGGCTGTAATAGACCTGCTCGACCAGCACGCCGTCCTTCCTGCGCTTCGCATTGAGGAATAACTCGCTCTCGACGTACTTTTTAAGCACACCTTGGCGGAAAACTATGTCGCGGTTGGCGGTCGGGCTCTCCTTTTCCACCACCACGTAACCCATGCGGCGTTTATACTCCGTCTCGCTGCGCACCAGGCCGGCCAGCCTGTCGGCGACCTGCCCGTGCTTTACGGGTCGCTGCTGGAGCCAGCGGATCAGCTTGAACAGGTACAACTCCATTATGTTGCTCATGAACTCATCGCCGAATTGGAAATAATCCTGCACGCCGGGCGCCACCGTGGGCACGTCGATGATGCGGCGAAGGTCGCGGTAGCGCGAGGCGATGCTTTCGAGGTTTGAGGCCAACTGGGTGCACATGCACTCGATGTCGCCCTCGCTGGCGGCACCGATGATGCGCTGTATTTCGTCGCGCAGCGCGCTTTTTAAGATGGCCGTGAACATCTTGATGTGGTACTCGTACTCGGCCAGGGCGGTGCGCGTCTGATCGCCGGCCAGGCGGTCGAAAGCCTCCTGCAGGTGGTGCAGCGGGATGGCGCTCCCGTCCACGATGTCCCCAAGCGGGAAAACGGGCGTTATAAGCCGTACGTTCGACTTGACGTCCTTGTAGAACTGCCCTTTGGAGTAGGTCAGCGCATTGATATCCAGTCCATTCGGAACGAAGATCCAGGTATTCATCACGAAGTTGTTCAACCTCAGCTTGCGCCGGGTGACGAAGCCTACCTTGAACTCGACGGAGAATCTATCGTGTATTTTAGCCTGTATCTCGATCATATGGCAAATATACAAAAAAAACTGGCCGTCACGTGTAACGGCCAGCGCAATACGATTTTGCCGCGCAGCTTATTCACCCCACCCGGCATAGGGATCCTTACTAAGCGCCGAATTGTAGTATTTCACACTGCCCGTCACCTCCTCGCCCAGCCAGGCGGGGTGGACGAAGGTTTCGTCCTCGTCCCGCAACTCGACTTCGGCCACCACCAACCCACGGTTCGCGCCGTGGAATTCATCCACTTCGAAGGTGTGCGCGCCAACGGGCACATTATAGCGCGTCTTGTCGATCACGCCAGGCTCACATATCTCCAGCAGCTGCCGCGCTTCCGTCACGGGTATCTCTTTCTCCCACTCGTAGCGGCTCACGCCCGAGTCGTTGCCGATGCCCTTTACGGTGATAAAGCCCTTATCGCCCTTCACGCGCACGCGCACGGTGCGCTCTGGGACCGTGCTCAGGTAACCCTGGGTGATGCGGGTGTTTCCGGTCGCTTCGTTTTTAAACCCTTCGCCACTGACGAGGAATTTGCGTTCGATCTCTTTTCCCATTTCGTTTTACTATGGACTTCGCCATCAAAGTTATCCATTTTTTCAATAAAAGTGCGGCACAACCCTAATAGATCGTGCCGCACATTTATTGTTTACCGCTCAGAGCGCCGCGCTCTTTTCGCGGAGTTTTTCGAGCGACCTGACCGTTTGCCTGTCGAGTCCGCGCACCGCTGCCTCACGGCGGAAAGAGCCGGGGCTGTGCAGGTCGGTGCCCATAAGGTCGTAATAACCCTGCCCGAGCAGCCATGCCGCACGGCGTGACGCGTCGCGTCCGTAAGCGCCAGCGACCGACGGCAGGTTGAGCTGGAAGCGGGTCTGCGCATCCTTGAGTTTTTTATATCTCTCTCGCGTCATGTATCCGTAGCGCTCGGGGTGCGCGAGTACGGCATAGTAACCCGCCGAGTTGATGCTGCGCAGCGTTTCGGACAGGTTGAGGGGCTCGTAGGCGCACGACACCTCAACCAGCAGGTGGTCGTCGGCTATGGTAAGCAATCCGCCGCGCGAAAGGTGGGCGTCGAATGCCCCGTCGAGCATATACTCGGCGCCCAACGACATGGTCAGGGGGCCTTTATATGCGGCGCACAGCGCATCGAAACGCTCACGCAGGGCTTCCGGGCGGTTGAGCGGATAATCCTCCATGACGTGGGGGGTGAGCACCACCCTTTTAACGCCCGCTTTTTGAAAATCCGACAACGCGGCAAGCGCCTCTTCGGTGGTTCTTACCCCGTCGTCGACGCCGGGCAGTATGTGACTGTGGAAATCTGTAAGCCCCGCGAGTATCCCACTCGCGGAAAGGCTTTGTTTGCAAAGGTTAAACATCTTCTTCTATAAATATAATTGTTCATATTGTTCTACTATATTGCGCCACATGTAGCGGCGAAGGGCTATTTCCTGCATTTTCCTGCCGTTTGCGGGCAGGTCGCACCGTCCGTCGAGCAACCCGAGCAGCGAGGTGCTGTCGTGGAAATAATCTGCGGCGTGCTCGGTCGTTTCGCGGTTATACGGACAGTCGAAGGCCACCACCGGGGCGGCGAGCATCATAGCCTCGACCAGCGACGGGTTGGTGCCCCCTGCGCTGTGGCCGTGCAGGTAGACACGACAATTGCGCCTGAGCGCATAGAGCGTATCGAGCTCATAGACGGCGTCTATAAGCCTTATGTGCGGGGTCGAGGCGTAGCGTTCGCGCAGTTGTTGCCCGTAGTGATTGCGGTCCCAGTTGCCGACGAACACCGTCGTCCGCCCCGCACCGGCACAGGCGTCGAGTATCACGTGGCAGTTGTTCTCGGGTTCGATGCGGCAGAGCGCAAGGTCGTATCCCTGTGGGGCAAGCCCGTATCCGGCAAGTATCTCAGTCTGCGAAGATTCGCAGACCTCGCGCCGGGCATGGTCGGCGCCATAGGCGATAAGGGTCGAGGGGCGGTTATACGTGGCGGCCACGTAGTCGAGAATCGCCTGGTTGTCGACCACTATATCGTCGGCGAAGCGCACGGCCATGGCTTCGGAAAATCTCAGGAACCACCTGGCGGCACGCCCCCACTTCGCGCGGCGGTGCTCAAGACCGTCGATATTGACCACTAAGCGTTTGCGGGGGCACAGAAGCCGGAAAACAGGCAGGAATACGCATCCCGAGGTGCCCAGCACGAGCACTGAATCATAACCCCTGAGCGCCTTTATGAACGATATGATGTCATATGGGATACTGTGTATCCCATTGGCGTGAAATACGTGCACGTATTTCAGCCGGGCGCCGTTATATTCCGTCGGTCGCTCTGCGTAATCCCTGGCGCTGCAAAAGACGGTATACTCCACCGCCGGCGATATTTTATTGGTCACCAGGTACTCGACCAGCGTTTCGAAACCGCCGTATTTGGCCGGGAGGCCCTGGGTGCCTATGATAGCTACTTTCATTTCAGATAATCCTCTATGGCGTTGAGCATTGCCGTTTGGTCGAAATCCTCCGCCCTGCCGAGCGCAGCCTGTGAAAACGTGCGGTAAAGTCCCTCATCGGACATCAGGCGGGTTATTTTGCCCTCGATATCACGCAGGTCGTGAGGGTCGACCGTGTAGCCGCTTACGCCATCCGCCACCAGTTCCGCAGGACCTCCGACGTTGGGTACGATCGACGGTGTTCCGTAGGCCATGGCCTCCAGGATGGTCAGGCCGAAGGTTTCGACACACGATTCAGGATGCGAGAGTTGCAGGAGCAGTTTCGACCGGCGATAAAATGGATGCAGGTCGGTTTGCATCGGGTACAGGGTCAAATTGTTCGGCTTGCTTATCTCTTTGGCGAATGCGTCGACCTCCGCATGGTCGGCGCTCAGCACGAGTTCGAATTCATATTGCGGCATCATTCCGGCCAGTTGCGCGAATTCATAGACTCCCTTATACCGGCGCAGACTCGACACCATCAATATATTGGCCGGCGCCTTGGCGGCATTCCTGGCGGTTCGGATAAACTCCCCGGGCAGGGAATTATAAATTACCCGGCCATCGCGGCATCCCACGGCAGTCGAGCGGAGGTAACCGGACACGAATATCGAGCGGCGGTTGCACAGGCGGTAAACGTTGCGCAGGATGACATAAAGCGCTTTATTCTGCCGCATATTCTCATGCACATGGATCAGATAACGCTTACGCGTGAGCCAGCACCCAAGAATCGCCCCGAAAGGCACTATAGTGTTGATATAGTAAATCCTGTGCCGCGAACCGAACAGCGTGCGCAGGAACATTTCGAGCTGCGAAAGCATCAGCAGCATGAAAGTCAGCGCTCCGTTACCCATCCAGCGGTAGTGTGTGTATCTATATTCGACCCCCTCGATACCAGACAGGAAACCCTCGCCGCGGCTGGTGACCACCCGGGCTTTATACCCGCGTGCGGTCAGTCCGCGCACCACCGCCGAGAGCACGTTAGGGCTGCCGGAGAAGTTATTCAGGGAGTGGATGAAGGTTATTTTATTCATCGTCGGTCGGATAATCGGTAAGCAGCAACGACAACAGCGACACCCAACGGGAGAGTTGTTCCCTGGTCTGGCAGTCAAGCGGCAGCGACGAACGGCTGATATAGCGCTCCGTCGTATCGAGCAAATAACAGATATAGCCAAAAGATGGTATCCCGGCGCGTTTGAACTCCGCGAAAATTTCTTCCGTCTGCCGGTGCCTCTCAAGAACGGCGGTTTGGGTAAAGAAGTGATATCGATCCAGGCCCGGGGGATAACTCCGGCAAGCGTATTCAAAATCGAAGACGAACAGTTCGCCGTTTTCCACGAACATATTCCACGGGGTAAAATCGGCGTGGTACGATGAAAAAGCGACCGCATCTTCCGGATGATACTTTCCCCTGACCAGTTTTATAGCCCTGATTATAACATCGTTGCCATCAATATTATCACGCCTCATCAAAGATTCGAGCCGCGAAAGCATCACTGAAAAATCCGTAATATCAAACCTGCACGAAGTCTGCGTCTTATCGTGCAGTTCGGACAGAAAACCCTCGTGCAATGCGCCCCACTTATGCAGCGTTTTCGAGCGACCGGTCTTGCCGGTCGTCTGCACAAACACACCTTCGCCCGTGGGCAGCGCTCCGCAAAACAGGCATTGCGGGATATTTTCCAGCCCCCTGGCACGTAGGTCGTTCAGAATGCCAGCCTCATGTTCGAACAGCGCATAGACCGCATCATTGTCGGTGAACTTGCAATATCCGAGTATATGGCCGCGCGAACTTACCTGCATCGTAATTTTCCGGTGCGCGGACGGTGTGCCGCAGAATATCGCGAAGTCTATGTCGCCAACGCCGAATATACCGCATATCAACTCCCTCAGCCCGGGTGTGAGCGAACAACGCATGGACGATATACGCAGCGCCTTGCGGACTATCGCAAACCGGGAAAGCAGCGGCAGACATGATTTTACCAGCCGGCCTTTAAGAGAGCTCGGCTGGTAAAGCCCCATCGCCAGCCGCATGCCGCGCCGGGGCATTATCCAGCGTTTCCCGTCGGCGTTGGCGAAAGAGATGAATTTTTCGCCGACGCCCGGCAGCAATATATTATCTGTCTGCGGTAACATATCTCTGCGTTATCAAAGCGTCTATTTCCGCGCCCTTTTTATCCCACCCCAAAGAGACGCCACGCTCACGGGCAAGCGCCCCTTTCCGCTGCGCAACGCCATGGTCGGCATATTCTATCATAGCTTGCGCAAGGCCGTCGACGATCTCACGACGCGAACGGCGCGGGATCACGGTGGAATATTCCTCTTCGAAATATCTCGTATATCCGCCCGTATCGACCGCAATAAGCGGTTTGCCGAAAGCCATAGAGTCAAAAGCCACGGTCACTGCACCCTCTTTGAGCGCGGGATTGACAACTGCGCGGCATGCCGCGAGTTTTGACAGATATTCCGAAGAGTCTACGTTACCGCAAAGCCTGATGGCGCCCGACAGGTTTTTACGCTCGATCAACGCGCTAATACGTGCACGGTCCGCACCTTCGCCAAGGATATCGAGCGTTATGCGCGGATCGCTCGCACGGGCTTTTCCCACAGCCTCTATCGCAAGGTCGAAGCCGCGCCATGCGTCGAGGCGGCCTACGGCCAGGTAATTGACCAGGTAGGATGGGGCCTCTGCAGCGCCCTGCGTTTCGCGCAGCTCCACTGCCACATCGGTGAACAGCACGGCTTTCGATCTGCTCCCGGCAGGGATCGCATTGAGCGTATCGGCTGTTTTGCAAAGTATAATATCCGCATTCCCACAACGGTCGATAAATCCACGGTTGCGGCGCGCAGATTTAACGACGATCCGCCTCAAAGCCTCTATCGCGCGGCTTTTCAGGTCGTAGTGTCGGCTGAATTCCTGCGGGATCGTCTCCATGCCGCCGACCGGGCCCCATATAAAGAATTGCCTTTGTCCGTACGCGCTGACCCGCCACAGGGCGTTGCCATATGTGAGATGGTGGAATATCCTTATATCGTTATCCTGCATCGTGCGTTTGACGATGCGGTCGGTGCACGCTTGCCAGATATTATAATAAGTCCGCACGCCGCGCAGCCCTTTCTTCCAGAAACGAGCCCATTTCGGCAGGTCGAAATAAAGGAAACGGATTTGGGCGAATTCGGGATGTTCTGCGATCCAACGTTCGATATTGGCCCGGTTGCTTTTTCGCGTAAGCACCCAAAGGTCGAAATATTTTGACATCTCCAGCACCCAATGCCACCCCACCCCGATCTCGGATCCGAGGCCGGGCTCACAGGCGTAGGCGGAGATGAAGATCTTAGTTCTCATTCGATAAAAACGACAACTTTCGTAAGTCGATCAAAAATGGCATGTATTTATTGATTATCAATACACACACCAAGCCAAGAGTGACTGAAAGCGCCATGACAAGTAGTGTGACAATATATCGTGCTTCAGGTATTATACATTTGAATAATAATCCTGTCATTGCAGGCATAACTCCAGAAAAGAAATAGAGAATTATTGAGTTTTTCCCGATAAAACCCAATATGTTAACAGGAGGTAATAACTTACACAGTCCCGTAATGAAAGCTATCCCCAGTATGCTAATAATCCCATTTATAAGAATTGAATCCCTAATACCGTATATCAGCATGATTATTATATATATCACGCTAACTGCCACATATCCATATAGTCCGATAGCTTTGTCTATTTCAGATTCATATTTTTGGTAAAGTCCGCCTACTGCCATAAATAATGTCGCTATCATACCTTTTTTGTAATTCCAGGGAAATGGGTCAGTGTCAATACCAAACAAATACCAGCCTAAGCACCACAGAACTGCTGAAATCGCAAGTATAGAAAATATGCCTACCCTATTTGACAAAAACAATACGATCATAATAATAATCTGTGCGACTGCCAATGCTGACGTAAACCAATATGAAACACCACCAAAAACATCATGGAAATATTGGTATATGGATATGCTGTTTTCATGAAATAACATTTTGGGCAAATATAGAAATGAAGAAAATATAATAGTTGGGATGACTAATCTATATAGTAAGTTAACCAATCCATTCTTAAAATTCTGAGGTTTTAAGACACTTTGGCTTATCTTCATTTGTTTTCTGAAAAATAAATACCCGCTAACAAAAAAGAACGCATTAACATAAAATGGCATCAAAAAACGGCCATAAGAGATATCGCCCATACCATAGTATTGCTCAGAATGAAGCAGATACACAGAGAACATGCATATTGCTTTTACGGCATCTATCCAATATATATTTGGAGATTTTGACATTGCTTGTTAGAATTAATATAATAAACTTTCGCTAAAAGCCTGTAAATACGATTTCAATGTATCAACCTGCTAATATTTAGCTCGTGCTGTTTTGCAAAAACAATATCAAGAATATGGGTAACGGCAGCGTCAGGAACACCATTATTTAATATTTTCTCAAACCCATTTTTCGTCGCCAGATAATCTATTTTTTCATTTATGGCTTTTATACCGTTTACATCCAGCTCCTGCTTTCGCGAAAGTATCGTCGCGGTGTCCGCCGTGAGCAGAATATTATAATCGAGCGAGGGGATGAACACGCGACCGAACCAATATAAAAACTTATAATTAAGAAATATCCGGCTGCGGCGGCTGTCGCAGATTATATCGGTGTAATAGCGGTCGAATATCACTATGCGCGTTATTCGCGTGGCCGACTTCACCTTCACGAAATAACCAGCGATGTAGTCGCACGAATAATAGAGCAGACGCACCAACGAACTGATAAAGCCGGTTTTACCTCCCCGGTGCGGTTTGTCATATTCGCGGTCCACCTCCTTTTTTAGCTTTACCGATTGGGCCACATCCCCCATATTCCCAAACAGTTGGGGACGGAAATGATAATACCTGTGGGCGCTGCCGAAGACGCTGCCGAGCCTACCGAGGATCAGGTCGATAACGGTAGTCTTTCCGGCCCCGTCAGGTCCGGTGAAACCTATGCTGAATCCGGTATTCGAGCAGATGTAATTCTTCGTATAGGTATAGCAGAAGCAGGTTATGCGACCGAGTGTGGCCAGTGGATCCCGCTTTATGTTCTGCCACAACGCACGCAATATGAGTTTATTCCCGCCGACACGGTCGCAATCCGCCGCCGAGGCCATGCCGAAGATCCGCCCCAGTTTATCCTCCACTATCGGCGTATGCTCTGCCATGCGGCGCGTATCCCCGTACTTCTCAGGATATTGGTCGCCTACCGCACGGTTATATAAATATTTATCCAGGAACTCGCACTCCGCTGCGACATAATATAAAAAACCGTTGAACTTCTTATGACGTAAGAACTCGGGGGCGTCCATCAGCAATATGCCGAATGCGGACGTATTGATAAAGAAGTCCCATTGCACGACCTCCGTGCCGCCTTCGGTATTAATGGCGCAAACGAATGTGGTAAGGCGGTCGCTGTCAAGATAGGTTATGATCTTCCACCCCGAGCTGTCGATCAAATCCACCAAAGGCCGTTTAATGGCCCTAAGGCTGTCCCGCGTGATTATGATGTCTACATCGCGGCTGGCGTTCGAGTCCGGCAAGCCCCGGTAATTCCGCAACACGGCGTAATCTGCGTGCGCGTTAAGGAATGATATTACTTCAGAAATGTGATCTGCGGCGGTCGCGCCCATAGTTACCCTTTTTTGATGCCGGAATTCTTAATGAGCTTGTCGACGATGTAGCCCGGACGGTAATATACCGATCTGACGATGCTCGAAATTCCCTTTATGATATTCTTTTTGCGTATATAGAAAACGGCGTTGCGCAGGTTGTCGGCAGCGGCGGCGTCATGCCTTAGGCGCTTTAGATCGGCGGCGGACAACGAGTCGTAGAACTCTATGAACGTTCGATCCTCTCCCCCGCTGCGGCGGCGCAGCAGGTTTTGTTTCGTGTAGCGCATCTTGAGGATCATGTTAAAGGAGTTAGAGGAGAGGCCCTCCGCCTTGCGGTATTTGCATAAAACTTCGGGTAAAACGACAATCGCCTTTTTCTCTTTATAAAGATCGCTCATGCGCGTCCACAGGTCGAGGTCCTCGCAATAATCCTGATGCCGCGGTTTGCCTTCCGGGTATCCGTCGATAACATATCCGCCGACAGAAAGTGCAAGTTCGCGATCATATATGGCGGTCGGCTGCATGAATATCAACTTATTCTCCTTTGCCTTTGCATAAAAGCCTTCCTTGGTAGTTTCCCCGAGGAAAATACCTCCACCGATCTTTCGATCTTCGCTGTCGACATATTCGAGATGACATCCCACCGCCATAAGATCGGTGTCAGAGGTTATCTTGGCATACATTTTCTCGATTGCCGACGGATATATGCAATCGTCGGAATCGAGGAACATCATATATCTCGTATCGGCTTTCCGCTCGGCGAAATGCCTGGCGTGGCCGATACCCTGGTTATTATCAAATTTCACCAGCTCATACTGGCGCGGGTGGCGCATAAAGAACGCCTCGATCTTTTCGACGGAGTTATCCGTGCTGCAGTCATCGACGATAAGCAGGTGAAAATCCTGCTTCGTCTGCGCCATAACACTCTCAAGTGTCCGCTCGATGTACCGCCCTGCGTTATAGACGCAGATTGCGAGGGTTAAATCATTGACCATTTGATTGTGTATGCGGCAGATCAATAAAAGGCCTTATGCCGAGATGCTTAAAATAATAGGAGTTCAAATTATCCACCTGTACATTATTCTGAGTGCAGTTGGTTGCCAGAAGTGTCTCGTTATTGCGGATAGAGACAGGCAGATGGTTGTATTTGTATCCGGTGGAAAAGATCGCGGTTTTTTTCAACAAAGCCATACATGACAACCATACATCGTCCGCAGTAAGGCAAAGTCCTTTAATCATTTCCAAATTAAACAGGTCTTCATGCATGCAATGCGGCGGATACAATACACCGCTTACACCGAATAACAGGAAATTATTCGCAAGTTTTTTGCGCGACATATCCGGCCATTCAGAATACCGTGTCGTTCCCGGCAGTATCTCTTTGACCCAGTTGGCGATAATCGCTTCAGGGTATCGCCTGTGACCATCAAGCAGGTTCTCGACAAGGTCGGTTCTATAAAACAGGTCGTCATCCACAGTAATGACTATATCTTCGGGGTTGTTCTTAAAAGCGTAATAGTATTTTGTATGTGAACGTATGTTATCCGGACACAGTTCTATTTTCAGCCCTCTCCGCTGTAGTGCCAGCAACTTCTCAGGCAATATATCCACAGACTCAACCTGGCTTTTAGTCAGGTGTAATATAATCGCATCCGGTTTAACTGTTTGGCGCAACAGACACTCGATAACCAGATGCAATTTAGGTAGACGCGGGGGAAATGACGTCAGGGAGATTATCACTTTTTCGCATTTCTTCGTTTTATTCTCAAGCGAATACTTTGGATTCGTTCTGGTGAGCAGAAAATATACCGGTAAAATCAGATTCGCGACAATTGCCGTTAGCTTATTTACTGCCTGATAGAAATATATCTTGTCAAGATATTTATTTCTGGAAGTCCCCCAATAACGACAATCATCCAGAAAATCAATTATATTCATAATCAAAGCACGTTATATGTTTTTATTTGACTCTTCGCTGTTATTTAGACGCCCCCTGTTTTCATAGAAATACCTGACGCATGTAATAACCATCATCAGTTCCCAGGCATATTGAGTATTACTGCCGGCGCCGCCGCTTAAACCCATAAACATAAAAAGCGTTGACAGAGAGAAAAAGCGATATGTACACGCGAAATTGAACGACAATGCGATTAAATAAAATATCAGCCCATAGTCATCGAATATCGTCCTCTCATATGGAGACATGCTAATGCCATTATCGACGCCTTTGCCGAACCATGTCTCCGCTTTTGAAAAATCAGCATCAAAAGAGTTCAATATAGGTGCTATACGACTGGCCGCCGATCCGTCGACTTTCGTCACATGTTCACGTTCAAAAGTCGCTGTCGCATTAATGACCGAGGTAGCCCTGTCCAATTGGGTTATATTCAGTGCCGGCAGGGCAAAGTACATGGCTATCAACATGGGCGCTAAATAGAACCAGTTATTCCAACGCACGAAATACAGTGAAAAGGCTATAAGGCAAACAAACGCCGTTCCGCTGCCCATCGTGCACATCATCCAAAGGAATCTGACGGTCACCCAGCGATGCTCCCCGGAGAACAACTCCTTTAGGCTGAATGGCCCTTTCCCCCGCTTATATTCCTGGCATTTCACATAGGCGTAATAAAAAACCAACATAAACCGGGCGAACATACTGGGCTCTATAGTGAAAGAGTTACATCCGATACCGCGATTTAATATGTATGTTAGATTAATGAGCGGAAAATAGCGTATTCCGACCGTAATAAATACCTGCTGTACTATGCATAGCACAAAGAAAGCAAGCATCATACCCTTAACTATCCTGATAAAGTGGTCGATGGTAAATACATGTTCCGCGTACACAAGATTATAGAAGCAGACATAAGTATAAACTAAACCCACTGAAAACAACAGCGTAGACCACCGCCAGGTCTCGGGGTGAAGGCTGGCCGAAAAAAACTGGTAAAGTATATAGATCGTGCCGAAAACCATAGCCTTCGACACTTTGAATGTGTAAAACAACAAGACAAATACAGAAGCGATCATTAAGCCAACTTTTATGGGGCCCATGCCTCCCACCTTGTCGATCGGCAAATAATATATGCCAAACAACACAATAAAAACCGTGGCGAAAATGCGAAGACGATTTTGCCTTGCTGTCATTACTTTACTATATATGTGAATACTTTGAGCCTGGATATGGCATAGGACAGAGATAGTACCGCTGCGAATAAAACGGCTCCAAAACAGAAATTCATCTCCACATACCTATCGATAAAAAGGTATGCGCCATTATAAAGGAAAATATGTATCAGATAAATTCCGAACGACTGTTTGCCTATATTTATCAACATCGCGCTTTTCGCAAGCACCCGCCTAAACGATAGTATAAACGCAAAGATAATTACCGGACATACCATCCTGTTGCATATCAGGTAAAGATTCGGATTCGAGGCTGCAGACGGGTATAAGATAAATATTATGACCATTAATATAAAGAACCACAGGCCAACAACTGCCGGTGATACGGCGGACTCGATATGTCTTAATAATAGGGCCGGCAACAACATTGCGAAGGCGACAAAAAGCGAAAGCGGCGAATAAATCAATACGCCATTAAGCCAACCGAATGACCAACATGCAAGGCATATAAGCGAAACTGCCGTAAACACAATCCGGGTCGCCACTCTGGCTGAATAATATACATTACGTATAAGCAGTAATGAAAACATTGTGGGAATAAACCACAGGAATCCCCCCGTGTCCAATGCATTTCTAATTAAGGGTTGGTTTCCTGTTATAAATGCGACGACAACTCCGGCCACTGAAACAGAATTGGTCGTAAAATACTTGATGCCTACCAAAACCAGAAAAAAAACCATGTACGGGACAAAAAAACGCCCTGCATTTTTCAAAACGAATTCTGCGGTGCTTGCCGGTTTGAAATCATATAAAAAGGGCAACAGAAAAAATGAGTACACATGAAATGAATAAAGGAACCTGAATATATACTCCCCCTCCATCATGTATTTATTGTGACCAAGCAGCACCAATATGATCAGGAAACCTTTAATACCGTTTGATTCCGACCTCGACAAGAGGGACCGGGCAGCATTATCCCTGCATATACCGGCAAACCACAATGACAATTTATTCATTATCACAACCATATCATCCATGTTTTGCAGCAAACAA
This sequence comes from Rikenellaceae bacterium, assembly GCA_031550615.1. Lineage (GTDB taxonomy): Bacteria > Bacteroidota > Bacteroidia > Bacteroidales > Rikenellaceae > JAVBOW01. Next base: position 178,944 of record JAVBOL010000003.1, read on the forward strand.
ACCCGGCATTTTCTTAACCCGGTATCCAAGGCACATTACCAAAACCTGTATCGAGAGCGAGATAACCGAGATTTGCGTCCCAAACCAATTATCCCCCGAATAGCGTTTTATGAAATACGTCCGTGAGCGCTTCCATTGTTTGAAGCGCGGCAGGGGGTTGCCTTTTGCGCTCTTTACGTGCATGTGTATAGCCTGGCTGTCAGCCGTGTAGAACATCCTGCTACCCGCCATCTCGACCTGCCGCGAGAGGATCGCCTCCTCGCAATATAAAAAAGGATATTCATCGAAGAACCCTATTGTTTCCAACAGCGATACCCTTATCAAAAAACAACATCCGCTGACTTTATGGCAGTAATGGCTTTGGGCGTAATTGTCTATAAAATCGGGGGCGCCGCCCTTTCTGCCGCCAAATATTCCGGTTATCCAACCAAAGCTGCCGCGCCAACCGCCGTCACGTAGCATCGGGCTTTGGTGGATGCCGTCGACGCCGACAATATCCGAGCCGACGACCGCCGTTTTGGCATCGGAATCCATTATAGACACCAGGGCCGCCAAATAATCCGCCTGGGGGAACAGCATATCGGGGTTGGCGATAAGGGCATATTGATAACCCTTTGAGGCGGCATAGCGAAGTCCGGTGTTGTTCCCGGCTGAATACCCTGCGTTTTTGTCGTTTTCAAGCAGGGTGCAACCCTGGTCTGCGCACAATTGCCGTAGCGCATCCTTATCCTGCGCCGTTGAGCGATTATCGACGATTATCAACTCGGCGTCGACCCCTTGCTGACACTTCAATGACAGAACACACTTACGGCAATCGCCGGAAGAGTTATAGTTGAGGATTACGACGGCTATCTTTCTCATTTACCGAGCATAAACCGGAGTTTGTTATTAAACACCGGAATTATCATCCAGGTCAGCAGCAGGGTGACGGCAAAATAAACCAACGTGATCTGTCCGCTGAATGCCTCGTGGTGCAGCACCCTGCTGTCGAATACTTTCAGTATCTCTTCAGTTATACTGAAGTGCGTACACATAAGGATAAGCGAATTGCGCCCCCAGTACGAAAAGAACCGGGTAAAAAGACCGCTTCCCAATGCCACGAAAATGCATATCAGGCCCAACGAGGGCACTATATTAGTCAGGATATCATTTATATAGAATATATGGAAGGGGGGTGCCACTGTCAGCAACAGGCTGAAAGCGACAAGCAGCACTCCGGCAAAACCGGTCAACAGCCTTTGGGGATGCATCAGAGCCGGTCCGATATAACGTCCCAGAAGAAAGCCCAGGCCAATTACCGGCCATGCATTCAGGCTCCACACCACGGGGTGCATCGGGGCGTCAAGGATACGATGCAGATCGTCCGTGTCACGCAATGGACACCATATGGTATTATAGATATATGAGACTCCCAAGGTGACCGCCAGAGCAAACAGGGCGGTAATCCACTTTTGCCTACTGTTACGGACTACGCAAAACAGCCACTCCCCGAAAAGCAGCACGGGCAGGAACCACAGCGTACCTATGCCGCGCAAAACTATCGACTTGTACACATCCCTGAGCACCATTTTTACGTCCATAAATCCGGACAGCGTCCACAGCGCGTCGAATGCGAGGATAAGCAGCGTAAACCACAAATAGGGCCACCCCAACTGACGCAACCGCTTGCGGAATAACTCCCGGGGAGAGATATGCGTATCCCTTATGCCATACAACCAGCCGGCGACCAAATAGAAGGCCGAGATCATAAACCGCCCGATCCATACATTCAGCCATTCCGGGAAAACGCCCTCCTCGAAGTGCAGCAAGGTGATGCACAGGATTGCGACACCTTTCAGCGCATCGATATATTCGTAACGGGATTTATCTTTATTTCCCATGATTCTTTTAATGCGATGGCAAATCAGGCCAGCATTAATTTTAAGTACGACCTCAACAATCTGATATTGCCCCTAACAAATGACGTATCTATTATATAGCAGGGAGCAAATATCCTTGCCGTGTTCTTTCTGTACTTTGCCATCATCTTACGAAGCGTACGCAGGAAAACCCGGTCTACTCCGAGCCCTCCAGCAGAATCGAATTTATGATATACGGCCAAAGGCAGCGCATAGCTCCGACTGTCTTGCAAGCGTTTCGCATTATAGCAGAAATCCACCGCGTATAAGTGCCAGGCATCGCATGTTTTATCATCGAAGCGCACCTTGGACCATAATTCTCTCGTCATTGCAAAGCAGCACTCGTCAAGCGATTCGACCTGCTCGGCAGAATCCAGCTGCGTCCTCACTATGTATTTATCATCCGACTGATATCGCAAATTAGACTTCACCACTCCCGAGCTTGTCATACCTGCGAATCCGAATATATCATTCGGCGACTTTTGCAAGAGAGCCTCAACTTTCTCCAGTAGATCATTGTCTATGAAGGCTATATCCTGATGAGTGAATATCAGATAATCCGATATCTCGGCATTGAATTCCCCTGGATTATCCAAGAACGCGTTATAGGCTTGTGCCGCACCTGTAAACCCGTGTTCACTTGCATCGATCAACACGACATTATGCTTGGCGGTTTGTTTTGCCAATGAGGCAAGCAGCATATCCCCAAGCATTTTGCGATCGTTATAACAACATACCAATGTGACCATAATTACCTGAAATTAATTTTCAACGCCATGATTTAGATTGTGTAAGCCTTGCGACTAACATATAAATATTATTAAATACATCGTTACCGGATCTTGTCTTTGACACTTTCAGATAAACGCGCCGACGCAATGCTCCGGTTTTTCGGTGCATGCTCCAAAGTGCAGGAAGCAGCCTGTGGCCGAATGTAAGCAACAGGCTTGCCTTATCGAAGGCCGTGACATGATCTCCCAGGCATACGATTTTCACGGCATCCCATAGCGACAGGCGGCTTATGAATGGTCCCATATCTGTCTGCTTGCATTCGCTGAAAGGAGAAATATCCACCGGCACATCAAGGTTTATGACCGTGTCGGTTGATAGTTTAGCCCATGCATAACAGGCGTCCGAATTGAAATCCAGGGCGACTATCCGGGCGGTCATCCACTTTATCGCATCTATATTGGCCCGGGTAATTTCCGTTTCGCAATAGTGCTCGCCCTCATGGAAACGCGGTTTTATCCAGCCGTTTTCATCACGATAATAACCTGTCGTCGTAGGATATGGCGATGCGGAGAAATAGTCCTCTATCAAACAAGTGGCCTCAGTGGTGAGTTGGCCGGGGGCAAAATATGAGATATAATATCCGTACTTGACAGGCATTACATCGCCCCGTACGCCATAGTAGTAGAATTCCACATCGCCGTAGCCCGCGTTGCGCAATATTGAATTAATCATCAGCCGTGACGTTCCCAGCCATCCGACGTCGACTATCGCTGCACGCTCACAATCGAGCAACCCTTCCTGCCGGAAATATTCCAGCGCGGTTTTATTGGCCCTGATCGCCCGCTCATGTAAAACGGGGGTGAAATCACTCACGAATATTTTGTTTAGAAAATCCTGTTCCTGCGCACAATCGCCGATCTTCTCATATTTAAATCCGATGCCGTATCCGGCCAACTCATCCCTGTCCGTACCCAGATGCGACAACAATGCATCGACATTGCGTGAGTAAACGGAGCCGTGGTCCATAACGGCAAGATATGACTCGGCAGAGGTATCTGTCAAATACGGCAGTAATAAAGACCTGCGCGAAACGAAAAAATATTTGAGTTCTATATCGGCGGGGGCCAGCTCCTCAACCGACTTCATTATGATATAATTGTCGCGCGAGAGGAAATAGAGCCGTTTAATATTTCGTTCCCGGGCCAGCCCTGCGACGAATAACGCATAAGGAATATATGCCGGGGCGACGTGATCCGAAGCCATGGCAGCAAACGCGTCATTTCCGAGGGTTATCCTGGCTGCCCGGGAAATTCCCGTCATGACGCTCAACTGGCTGCCATATCGAGTTACTGTTTCTGCATCTATGATCTTTTGCTCGGCTGCGGTGAACGATGTGTCCACCCTAACGGCTTTTATTCCATGGCGAAGAGCCATTTTATAATCGCTGTTCAGGTTATCCCCATAATGGACCCATTCGGACGGATTCAGTTGCTTCTTCAGGGTTTCGAATAACAACCCATTCGATTTCCGCGCATCGCATTCACAGGATACGTATACCCTCTCGCCCGGGGCAAGACAACCTTCACGCCTGAGCAGCGATTCCAGGAATTCGCTGTCCAGATACATATCGGAGATGAAGCAAACCTGAAAACCGCGCCCCCTGTGAAGGTCGATCATTCCCCTCACGTACGGATTTACCATCAGGTTTTCCGACTCCACCTCTTTTTCGCACGCCATCATCAGGGAAGGTGTGAACTCACTGAATCCGGACAGCCATTCGTCATTATATATATCCCCGAGGGTTATCTGTCTGCCGGGGAATTTATCATGTGCGCGCCTTCCCGCAGCATTGCGCCACAGCAGAAAATCAGCCCGTTTGCCCTGGTCGTGCGGATACAACCTGTGCGAAAGCAGGAAAAAGATATTCTCAGGCCGGCCGCATTTGCGGATCAACGCGGTGTCGAATATGTCGAATGAGGCGAGTTTCATCTGTTTAATCCGAATGCTTCCGATAATTCAGCGTAAGACGTATCCCACGAGAACCTTTTGATGAATTGGTGCCCCCGGGCGGCGATCCGGTAACGCAACTGGTCGTCTTCGATCAGGCTGATTATATTCTCCGCCATGCGCGCGGAATCCCTGACGGGGGAAAGTAGCGCGGTCTGTCCGTCGACAGCCATCTCCCGGTGGCCGGGGTTATCGGTACACGCTACCGCCTGGCCGCAGATCATAGCTTCGCCAACCGTCAACCCCCAGCCTTCATTAAGGCTCGAGGAGATGAATATGGCCGCCTGGTCGTAGAGCGCATTATGTGTTTTCGGATCGGGGCAGCAGTGATAATCGTACCATTCAGGCAACGAATCAGGACGCCCTGGGGTACCGAAAATATTTACCCGCAGGGCGGGATATTTTTTCTTCACTATATCGAGGGCTGCAAAACTGTATTGGCAGCCTTTACGCTCCATTTGATGGTAGAGCATAGTTATGCGATATTTATCTTTAGCTGCAAAAGGAGTGCTATACTTAAAATAATTGAAATCAAAGCCATTCGGGATCAGGCGACACTCCTCCCCCCGCTCACAAATCATATCATGCAGCCATGTGGAGATCGCGATTTTCCGCATAGGGTAGTGATATGTTTCCTTTACCATTTCGTCAGTTACATTTCCCCAGGCTTCGTAGTCCTGTATAAAATAGAACCGGCTATCTGCACCCAGCGGATAATCTTTCACATACATCGCCGTATAGGGCGATGTGGCGACATATATATCCGATTCAGGCACGTGGCGATAGTTGAGCGACAGGGCCAGCACCTCCCTGACCTTTTTGTCAAGCTGAAACCATTTGCGGCAGGAATATCCATTGACAAGCGACTGCAGGTATCTCACGCAATTAGTTAATTTGTAGTAAGGCGTCTTTTTTCGCCAAAACAATGAACCCGCATATACGATATTGACATTATGCCCGTCAGCAGCCAAACGATTCGCATATTCATACACGACCTTGTAGCCACCGGCGGGTTTAGCGCCGGGGGAAGGAAGTATGAATGTGATCGTTTTCATTGATTGCTATTTAAATAACTTATTCCGTTTAATAATAAGCCTAAAAGCATTGACCTTCCCTAATAGGAATGCCATAACATGAAAAAGCTGAGGGAATTTTTCTAAATAAAAACAAAGAAGCAACTTATCTGAAATATAAAGATCGTTCCGTTGTTTTATGGTCTGACCGGCATTATCAGTAAATAATTTCGACAACCGTAATGCCTCTTTATGGTTTCCATTCCGGCAATGGTTTTTCATTCTCCGTAGACATAACATTGACGGGTTGTGATCCAACTCTTCGCATGGAATATAACTACTATATATCTCACGCCGCTGTCTGTCCGTCTGCTTATCGAACATGTCTTCCAGCCGTACACTATCACATAGCCACCCTGTAACTACACTGCGCTTATAATCAGAGAGGTCTATTCCATATGTTTTCTCCAGATTAACCACTTCGGTCATTAATAGATACAGCATATGATTTACCTTATCCAGGGACATGGCATATCTCTCTGAAAAATTATAGCTTAGCATATAGTTATAAACGGCCCGGCCATTGACCTTCACCGAGTCGATCCGGTTATAAAGGATAAGCCCGAAGAGTTGGTCTTCGCCCAAACTTATTTCCGGGTTAAACCGCACAGTCCCATCATCAAATAGTGACTTTCTATATAGTTTTACACATGCGGATTGCATCAGCAGGGACGTCAGGTTATTGGCAAAAAATTCCGGCATAGACGCCATGCAATCAATCTGCACATCTGGTATGCGCCATATTCTTGATAAGCGGCCATTAATCATCGACCGACACGACCCTATCGCCATATCCGCTTCCGGTCCCGACATCAGAATCTCAAGAAAGTCGCTATTCAAATAGTCGTCGGAATCTACAAACGACACCCAGTCGCCCACAGCGTTATCCAATCCCATATTACGTGCCGAACTGGCTCCGCCATTAGGCTTATGAAATACCTTTACCCTCGGGTCTTTTTGCGCATATCCATCACAGATAAGCCCAGAGTCATCTTTACTCCCGTCATCGACAAGCAATAACTCAATATGTGAATACGATTGTGATAATATACTATCGACACACCGCGACAAGGACTCTGCTCTATTATATACCGGAACTATTACACTTACCATAATTACCTGCTCTTCACCGCTTTTAGAATACGCCACGCCACGGACCTAAACCCTTTAGACGTCGCATAAAACAATATTATAGATATTAATGAATATACAGTCACTAAAACGGACGCATAATATATCCAACCAAGATAACCCGAAGCCGCCTGGTCGGCCAAATTGATAGTGTGCAGAATATACATGGTTATACAGGCTGCAACGAATACGGGCAGTAAATGACGTAAAAGCCCGCCCCAATAAGTAATCACCGGCCTATGCATGCCTTTACTGAACAGAAAATACGGTTTCCATATCCCCACTATCGCCACAATACTCACCACACCTCCGAGCAATACGCCCTCCAATCCCCACAATATTCCGCCAACAATTGCCACCACAACGAATATCAGCGCTTCGGTTACCGGCGCCCACGTATCCTGAAACATGCCGTACCCATTGATGAACTGGTCGGTAGTGCCGCGCAGAAGTCCCATTGCCTGATATATCACTATCAGCAGCAACGCAGTGCCGGAAAGGAGATATTCCGCGCCGAGCCAAATGGCTATGAATGGATTAATCAGCATATACACCGCGAACACGATCACAGACATAACAAATATGCGCACAGAGAACAGTTCCCAATATATTTTTAGGATATGATCCTTATTCCCCTCCGCGATAAGGCTTCCGACCCCGGCGCCGGTGCTGTTCAGCACATTGCCTATCATCGTATCGACTTTGCTCGTGATAAGTATATAGTTACCATAAGCGGTTACGACAGGCAGCGATACAAATGCATATATCAGGAACGGCATCGACTGAAACTGGGCGAATGAGCCTATTTTGTGGAAAAACACCTGTTTCACCTTTCTTGTTATCTCCGGATATTGCCTGGTTAGGTCCTTGCCGGAGCGTATACTGCATCTCAACCACGGATAAGTTTTATCCAGTTTATAATTGAGGATCAAGGCATTCAGTACACCGAACAATAACTCCACGGCGATCCACAGGTAATAGCTGTGGACATAGACGATCAGCGCCATCTGTATGAGCACCTTGATGGTCGTCATTATCTGGATATATCCCGTGACGACGTAGTTGCGTTGGTCGGCGCTCAGCAGCACCATGCGGTAGTTGACGAAGTAGCCTATCAGCGAACCGGTAAGGAATGCCGCGAAAGCGCAATATATCGTACCGTAAGATACACCCTGCGCGGGGACCAGCTGCGAAGGGGGAAATATAAGCGGCATGAAACAGGCGAGCACGGCGGCACCCACGCAGATCACCTGGCCTATGCGGCGGTAGAGGTATCCCATCACCGATAGGATCTCGTTGATCTTGTCCCGGTCTTTTTCGAACAGCGGTTTATAGAGGGTATACGCCACAGCCGTACCGACCCCCAGTTCGGCGAGGTTCAGAAAACCCAGCAGACTCTGCAACGTGCCCGTCAGGCCGATGAAATCAGCCCCGAGGTGGTCGATGAATATTTTACGCGAAAAAAAGGCGACGAATAACGATATGAAATAACATACCGTGTTCACCTTGGCGTTCAGCCAACTTTTTTTAACTCGTTCGGACATTAATTTTTCGGTAGCGCCTGGGTAAATGCGCTAAAAGACAGACTACCGCCCCTTATACATCTCTGAATAATACCTCTCATACTCCCCGCTGGTGATGTTGTCCATCCAGGATTGGTTGTCGAGGTACCAGCGTACGGTTTTTTCGATGCCCTGCTCGAATTGCAGGGAGGGTTCCCAGCCTAACTCGCGCTTGAGTTTCGAGGAGTCGATGGCGTAGCGCAGGTCGTGGCCGGCGCGGTCGGTGACGTAGGTGATAAGGTCGAGCGAATGGCCCTCGGGATTACCCAACAGGCGGTCGACGGTGGCGATGATGACCTTTATCAGGTCGATGTTCTTCCATTCGTTGAAGCCGCCGATGTTGTACGTGTCGCCGGCACGACCGCGGTGGAAGATCACGTCTATCGCCCGGGCGTGGTCGACCACGTAGAGCCAGTCGCGCACATTTTCGCCTTTGCCGTAGACCGGCAGGGGCTTGCGACACCGGATGTTATTGATGAACAGCGGGATCAGTTTCTCGGGGAACTGGTAGGGGCCGTAGTTGTTGCTGCAATTCGTTACGATCACCTCCATGCCGTATGTATCGTGGAATGCACGCACGAAGTGGTCGGACGAGGCTTTCGAGGCCGAATATGGACTGTGCGGGTCGTAGGAGGTGGTTTCAGTGAAGAATCCGCCGTCGAGCGGCAGCGTGCCGTAGACCTCGTCGGTCGATATGTGGTAAAAAAGTTTACCTTCGAGGGCGCCCTGCCACGCCATGCGCGCGGCCTGGAGCAGCGAGAGGGCACCCATCACGTTGGTGCGGGCGAAGGTGAAGGGGTCGCGTATGCTGCGGTCGACGTGGCTCTCGGCGGCAAGGTGTATCACCCCATCGACGTTATACTGCGCGAAGAGGGCTTGCATGCGTTCGAAATCGCAGATGTCCGCGCGCTCGAATACGTAGTTCGGCCTGTCCTGTATGTCTGCCAGGTTGGCCAGGTTGCCGGCATAGGTCAGGCTGTCGACATTGACGATGCGGTAATCGGGGTACTTCTCGACGAACAGGCGCACCACGTGCGAACCGATGAATCCGGCGCCGCCGGTGATAATTATTGACCTGCTGAATTGCATGGGTTAGTATAGTTTATCGTTATAGTCGAATGCGGCGGGCATATCCTTCAGCAGCGGGCTTTTGGCATCCTTGTCCGAGAGGATAATATCCGCTTGCGGCAAACGCCAGTCGATCCCCAGCGCAGGGTCGCTGAAAAGCAACCCGCCCTCGCTCTGCGGAGCGTAGTAGTTGTCGCATTTATACTGGAACACCGCCGAGGGGCTCAGCACGGCGAAACCGTGCGCGAAACCGCGCGGGACGAATAGTTGGCGTTGGTTTTCAGCCGAGAGCTCGACCGCCACATGCCGCCCGTAGGTGGGCGAACCGCGGCGTATGTCAACCGCCACGTCCAGCACCGCGCCTTCGACCACCCTGACGAGTTTGCTCTGTGAAAAGGGCGGGGCCTGGAAGTGTAGGCCCCGCAGCACGCCGTACGACGAGCGCGACTGGTTGTCCTGCACGAAGGTGGTGCCGCAGACCTTCTCCTCAAATTCCCTCTGCGAGAAGGACTCGAAAAAATATCCGCGTTCGTCGCCGAATATGCGCGGGGTGAGGATCACCACACCCTCTATGTCTGTCCGGGTAACCTCCATTATTTATCTTTACTCAGGCGCAGCAGGTACTGGCCGTATTGGTTTTTCTCCATCGAGCGGGCTATCTCCACGAGTCGGTCATGGTCGATCCACCCCTGTTCGTAGGCTATCCCTTCGAGGCACGCCACTTTGAGCCCCTGGCGCTTTTCGATCACCTCGACGAAGGTCGAGGCTTCACTCAGCGAGTCGTGGGTACCGGTGTCGAGCCATGCGAAGCCGCGGCTCAGGGTCTGCACCTTGAGCTCTCCCGACTCCAGGAAACGTTGGTTGAGGGTGGTGATCTCCAATTCGCCGCGCGCGGACGGCTTTATGGTCCGCACGAGGTCGACAACCTTATTGGGATAGAAATAGAGCCCCACAACGGCATAATTGGACTTCGGTGAGGCGGGTTTTTCCTCCAGCGAGAGGCAGTTGCCCTGCTCGTCGAATTCGGCCACGCCATAACGCTCGGGGTCGCTCACACGGTAGCCGAAGACGGTCGCCTTGCCCTTATCCGCATCTGCTACAGCCTCGCGCAGCATGCCGGTGAAGCCGCGTCCGTAGAATATGTTGTCGCCCAGCACCAGGCACGCCGTGTCGTCGCCGATGAACTCACGCCCTATTATAAAGGCCTGGGCCAGTCCGTCGGGCGAAGGTTGCTCGGCATATTCGAACCGCACGCCGTAGTCCGACCCGTCGCCCAACAGGCGGCGGAAACCCGGCAGGTCCCGCGGGGTGCTGATGATAAGTATCTCCCTGATCCCGGAGAGCATGAGCACCGAGATGGGATAGTAGACCATCGGCTTGTCGTAGATGGGCAGCAGCTGCTTGCTGATGCCCTTGGTTATGGGGTAGAGCCTTGTGCCCGACCCGCCGGCGAGGACTATTCCTTTCATTTCTTACCCTTTTTCGATCCGTAAACCTGGTCGTTGCTGCCGTAGCCATATCCGTAACCGTAGCCGTAGCCCTTTTTATTGTAGCCGTAGCTGCCGTAACCGTAGCGGCTGTGGTAATAGCCGTAACGGCGGTACCCGTAGCGGTTGGGCGAGTAGTCCAGGCCGTTGAGTATGACCGCCATGCCTTTGAGTTTACCCTCCGTCTGGTAGGCTTCGATGTCGGGAAGCATGCGCTTGTCCATAAGTCCGGCGCGCACCACGAAAAGGGTCATGTCGGCATATTTGGCGATGATCGACGTGTCGGCGATGATATCCATCGGGGGGCAGTCCATAAACACGTAGTCGTATTTCGCGCTGAGCGTTTCGAGTAACTCGGGCAGCCTTTCGCCCAACAGCAACTCGGTCGGGTTGGGCGGGATCTTGCCCACGGGCAGGATATCGAGGTTGGGGTCGAGGCCACCTTTGACGATGACCTGGTCGAGGTCGGTTACGCTGCCGTTCAGGTATGCGGCCAATCCCTGTTTGGGCGAAGAGGCCAGTTCGCTGAGCGACGCCTTGCGCAGGTCCATGTCCAGCATCACCGTACGCGCGCCCTTGACGGCCATGCTCATCGCCACGTTGACCGAGATAAAGGTCTTGCCGCTGTCCACGTGCATCGAGGTGACGACCATCACCGTACCCTTGTCGCCTTTGGGACGCATAAAGTCGATATTGGTGCGGATTGAGCGGAAAGCCTCGTTTATCATGTTGCGGCTCTTGTTCTCGACCACCACTTTCACGCTGTCGTCCTTCTTGTCGTCGCGGCCATAGAATATGCGTTTGAGCAGGTTGCCTTTGCGGCCCTGGTAGAGGTAGGGCACCTCGCCGACGAACGGCAGGGCCAGCTTCTCCAGGTCGCTACGGTCGCGCACCAGCGTATTGAGGCTCTCGATCATCAGTATCACCAGCAGGGGGATCATCAGCCCGATCACCAACGCCGCCATCATCACCACATTGCGGCGGGGCGAGGTGGGAGCCAGGGGGCCGGAGGGCGCGTTGACCACCTTGGTGTTGTATGCCGAGAAAGCCTGTGTGAGCTCATTCTCCTCGCGCTTTTGCAGCAGGAAGAGGAAAAGCGACTCCTTTACCTTCTGCTGGCGCTCCTCGGAGAGCAGGTGCTTGGCCTGTTCGGGATTGGAGGCAATCTTGCGCTGGATCTGGCCCTCCTCCCGGCGGATGTTTTCCGACTGGATGTTGAGCGTCGAGATATAGTCGTCGACCGAACGCAGGATGATGTCTTTCATCGAACCGAGCGTCTGGATCATGTCGGCCACCACGGGGTTCTGTTCGCTGCTGTTCTGCACCAGCGAGTTTTTCTGGATCATCAGGGCGTTGTACTTGTCGATCTGCGCCTCGATGTTGGGGTTTGCGATGCCGCTGTTGGCGGGCAGCAGCTGGTTCTTGCCGGCTGCCGCGCGCAGGTGGGTGCGTATGTTCTGCGCCAGCGAAAGCTCGGTTTGCAGCGCGGCCAGGTTCGAGGCGTTGGTGGTCGACTGGGCGAGGTAGATGCTCGACACCGCAGCCACGTCTGGCAGCAGGTTGGCGCTCTTGTAGCTCGATATGCTGGCGTCGACCGAGCCGAGCTCCGATTCGATCACCTTTAATCGCTCGTCGATAAAGTGCGAGGTGCTGGTGGCGATCTGGTTCTTGTCCTTGATCCAGTTTTCGTTATAGACCGTTATGAGCATATTGAGCACGTCCTCGGCGCGGCGCGCGCTGTAGTCGGCGTAACTAAGGGTGATGATCGGGGCGTCATCCTTGACCAGCTCGGCCCTCAGGCGCGCAAGTGTGCCGCGTACCACGGCGTATACCGGGTCTTTGGAAAAGTAGATCGTCCTGGGCGAATTCGGTGTATGATACGCCGTGGCATATAGCGTAAAGCTGCCGTAGGGGGAGACTATAGGTTCGGCCAGCGTCCCTTCCGCGGTAAAGTCCGAGGGGATGCCGTTTATCGTGAAGTCGCTTACCGACACCTTGTCGCCCTGCTGCAGCCTGGCGGTGAAGCTGATGGGTGAATTCACCAGCACGCTGTCCAGCTCGACCGTGAAAGGCGTGATCTCATAAAGGTCGATCATACGAAGGTGGCGGTGTACGGCGCGGTAATTATATTCGAGTTTGAGGCGCTTTACGACCGTTTCCATGAGCACCGGCGAGCGCAGGATATAGAGTTCGCTGTTGATGTCGGTGTTGGCCTTGAGCAGACCCATTTCGTTGAACGCCTCGCCGCCGCCGGCCGACATGGTCGATTTGCCCTTGGCGTTGTCCTTTATCATCACGTTCGCCGAGCGGGTGTAGGTGGGCGGCGTTGTGGCGATATAGGCCGCCGCGACAAAAAGGCACGCGGCCACCGAGAGGACGAACCACAGCCAGTTGATGCGCACGAGGTTCCAGAGGTCCTTGACCGAGATGATGAACCCCAGGGGGCTATTGAAATTATCTGTCATCGTATCGTTATTTTGCAATTGCGGTAACGGCCATCAGGAACGAGGCGAGCGACATCCAGAACGATACGTTGCGCACGTTGTTGGCGTTGATCGTGGATTGGTTGGCGCGCATCTTGTTGGGTTCGACGTAGATCACGTCGTTCTGCTGGACGTAGAACGCAGGAGAGTCATATACGGACTCCGAGCGCAGGTCGAGCTGGTAGGTGGTGCGCTCCTTATCCGTGCGCACGACGAATACCCTGTCGCGCTGGCCGGTTATGGTCAGGTCGCCGGCCATGCTCAGAGCTTCGAAAATGTTGATCTGGTCCCTGGATATGTCGAAGCGCCCGGGCTGGGAGACCTCCCCGAGGGCGGAAAACTGCAGGTTCATGAAGTCAACCGTCACGACCGGGTCTTTGAGCAGGTTTTCCGATATGATGCGGTCTTTGAGCATCACGGCGATCTGCTCACGCGTTAGCCCCTCGATGTGCACCTTGCCCAGTACCGGGAAATCTATCTCGCCTTTGGAGTCCACCGTGTAGCCGAGTATGCCCTGGCTGCTGGCTCCGCTGCCACTGCCGCCGCCACTTGTACCGACCGACTGCTGTATGCGGGGCAGGTTGAGTATGGCCGCCAGCTCGGGGTCCTTGCTCGACACCATGATCGAAACCTGGTCCTGGGGCTGCAGGGTTATTATGCGGGGCTGCGACACCGCCGCCGGCTGACCGGGCGTGGCATCCTGTAAATATACGATCCGTTTGGATGTGGCGCATGAAGCGGCCAGGATCACGGTAAGGATCAGAAGGGGTAACTTTTTCATCTATTTTTTATTTTCTGCTCGTTTTACAAGTCTTGTGTCGATATATATGCTCGTCGCTATCCATAAGGCGAGGTCGCTGAAAGCCACCACGGTGACCGAATCGGTGCTTTGCAGCAGGACTAAGTTTATCATCACTATCACCACCTCGGCGCCCAGGAGCATAAACAGTGTGCACCTGGGGGAATATCCCAGATCCATGATCTTATGATGTATATGGTTGCGGTCGGGACTGAAGGGCGAACGGCTCACCGCCACGCGCTGTATCATCACGCGCGCCACGTCGAAGCACGGCAACATCAGCATGGAAATGGCGACCACGGCATTCAGGCGGCTGATCCCGGGGTCGCTGAAAAGGCGGTAGTTTATCAGTTTGGCCGCCAGCGCCGCCATGAGCACCCCCATGAGCAGCGATCCCGAATCGCCCATGAATATCCTGACCCTCTTTCGGCGCAGACCGAAAACGTTATAGCGGAAGAAGCCCAAAAGCGAACCGGCCATGGCCACGCAGATGATCGCCGGGGAGATCAGTCCCAGGCCGTTGAATATGAATGCGAATACCACAGCCGTCATGATGCCCAGGCCCGAAGCCAGGCCGTCGATGCCGTCGATCAGGTTCATGGCGTTGATAACCAGCACAACGAAGAGCATCGTCAGCGGTATTCCCACGGCATTGGGTATGGCGTAAATGCCCAAAAACCCGTGCAGGTTATTGATCCACGCGCCGGATATTATTATCAGCCCGGCGGCGAATATCTGGAATATGAATTTGTAGCGGTAGCCGATCGGTCGTATATCGTCGGATATGCCGAGTATATACATCACGAAACAGGCCGCCTGGCACGCCAGGAACCACGGCGTGACGACCAGGTACCAGAGCGAGGTGGTGAAGTAGCAATCTATGCATACCAGGATGCAGATCGGCAGCATAATGCCGGGATAGAAGGTAAGCCCTCCGAGGCGCGAGGAGATCTCCTTATGCCTCTTGCGGGAATCCGGAGCGTCGATCAGGCGCTTCTGCAGCGACAGGAAGAGCACCCTGGGGATCAGCAGCAGGGTTATCGTAAGGCTCGCGAAAAATACAATCAGGTAGAAAAACGCCATATCTGTTTGCTTACAATTTATACGATCTCAAGCAACCGCGGCTCGATGAAGGTGGTCACCACCGCCATTACCCCGGGCAGCGAAACCATCACGCGGCGGTCTTTGCGTATGCGCACCACCTCCCCTTCGATACCTTCGAAAATCCCGCCGGTCACCTTTACGCGCTGGCCGCGCCTGGGCACCTGCTTCACGTCGGTAAGGTATATCAGTTCGTCGTTGTTGGTCGAGCTTACCGCTATGAAATACTCCATCTCCCTGGCGGGGACCACCACCGGCTCACCGGTGGCGCAGTCCATGATATATCGGACGGGTATCTTCTCTCCGAGTTGGCGTTTGATCTGCCCGATGCGCTCCAGGGTGGAATACACGAAAATTATATTCCTTATCGCCGGGACCAACCGCCGCGACCGCTTGCCGTTACGCTCTGTCTCCCGATAACACATGGGCACAAAACAAGTCACGCCGGAAGGCATCAGAAACTCCCTGAGTTTCATCTCCCGGCCGTACGTGACCCTCAATGCATACCAGCACTCGACAGCGACAGACTCCATTTAATTGTCCAAAACACATAGCGGGGGGACACCGGCGGTATATAAACCACTGGCCCTCAGCCTTATTAACACGACCCTTTCGCTCTCCGACCCTAACGCACTATCCAGCAACGGAAGGTGTCCAGACATTAATCTCAATCCCGAAAAAAATGAATATTGAATACAAAAATATCTCCAAAGATGACAATTTTTGTATTTACCCGACAAAGATAAAAATTATCTTTTAATAAACCTCATGAAATATTATCATTTATGACAACTTTGGGCTATTATGAGAAATTTGTTATTTGACTGCAATACACCACCTTCGTCCATCGAAGCGCGGGTATGCCGGATAACGTGAATTATTACTATCTTTGCGCCATAGAACACTACATTAAAGCAATAGATGAAAAAGATTATTATGGCCGCCATATTCACCCTTTGCATGGGGGCGGCATCTGCACAGAGCTACAACTTCGGACTGGGTCTGCGCGGCGGCGGGATCGCCTCCGGCCTGGACGCGAGATACAACCTGGACCCTAAAAACTCCATAGAGGCGATACTGAGCTGCAGCGAGGGGATCAGCCTTTACGGCCTGTACGAGCGCAACATACCGGTGATCGGTCGGGGCTGGACGTTCTACTACGGCGCGGGTGCGCACGCCGGGACATGGCGTTGGGGCGGACGCGAATTCTCGGTCGGCATAGACGCCATCGGCGGACTCGAATACGCCCTGCGCGAAGCGCCCATCGCCTTTTCACTCGACTACAAGCCCTGCTTCAACTTCACGGGCAAAGAAGGCTTCCGCATGGCCGACTTGGGCTTCAGCGCTAAATACACTTTCTGACGGTGACCATCTATAAAATCATCGCGACCGTTGCGGCAGCCGCCGCGCTGGCCGGTTGCCACGGCGGCAAGACCCGGGATGGTGAATCGGCGCGCACAGACTCGCTCGAAACGGCCATCGCCATACAGGACACGCTGCTGGCCACCGCTTTCGGCGCCATCGAAACCATTGTCGCCAACCAGCAGACCATACATGACCAGGGCGAGATGATCGAAGTGCAACTGGCTCAAAAAGAGTTCGGTGCGGACGAAGCCGCACGTGTTGCCTCCCGCATAGCCGCGCTCGACACCCTCTCGCGCCGCAACCGCGCAGAGTTGGGCACGCTGCTCGGCTGCACGAGCGAAGGGTGCGCCGACCTGACGGCCCATTCGCTGCAAAACCTGCTGATACGCATAACCGCACAGGCCGGCCAGCAGGAAGCCCTTATCGACGCCCTGCGCAACAGCCTTAAGAACAAACACATCCAGTCGCTTGCCGCCGCGAGCTCCATCGGCACGCTCGAACAGCGCAGCCGCGAGATCGAACAACAGGCACAGGCCGCCGGAGCCCTGCTGCACACCGCCTACTACACGGACGGGACGCAGCGCGACCTGCTCCGCGAGGGGGTGATCGACCGCAACGGATTCATAGGTCGTCGCCTGAGCGTCAACGAGAACCATTCGCTCAACGGTTTCAACAGCGTCGACACGCGCTCATTCACGCGAATGCGGCTCACCGGGCGCGACCCCATGCTGGTGAGCACCCACCCCGCCACATCCTGGCGCATAACGAGCGACAAGGACGGCGGCCAATGGCTGACCATATCGGACCCCGCGGCGTTCTGGAAATATACCAAGGTGCTGGTGATCGCATATAAATAGCGGCGCAGGATTTGGAAAACCCGAAATTATCGCTATCTTTGCCGCACTTATTTTCACACACTAAAACAAAACACACATGAAAAAAGGAATCCATCCCGAAAATTACCGTCTGGTAGCGTTCAAGGATATGTCTAACGATGTGGTGTTTTTGTGCAGGTCCGCCGTACAGTCAAAAGAAACGATCGAAGTGAACGGCGAAACCTATCCCGTGTACAAGATGGAAATCTCGAACACATCTCACCCCTTCTACACCGGTAAGATGAAGCTCGTGGATACCGCTGGTCGCGTAGATAAGTTCATGAACCGGTACCAAAAGCACTATGATAAGAAGGCCGGCAAGTAATACCCGCCACCGTTCTTTAAAAAGGCTGTCCGTCGGGCAGCCTTTTTTATTACCTTTGCCCCGGAAATGTATTACAACTGGATCAATATAGCTAAGGGGCTGGGGGCTGTCGCGGTGGTTTTATACCATACGTGGTCTTTCGAGCCGCTGTCGCTGGTGCGCATGCCGTTGTTCTTTTTCCTTAGCGGCTACCTTTTCAAGCCGGCGCCCGAAAAGGAGTATTTCATACGCAAGAGCGGGCACCTGCTGGTGCCTTACCTGTTTTTCCTGGCGGCTATTTTCGCCCCTTTCGCCATATCGGAGCTCATAGAAAAGCCTTACCACAGTGAATGGAAATACATCAGGGGGGCGCTGATGGGCGGCAACTACCTGCCCATGTCCATCGCTTGCGCATTCTGGTTCCCCACCTGCCTTTTCATCGCGCAACAGATATACAACCATATATATAACCGCCACCGCAAGCAACTCATACCCATACTGTGCCTGTCGCTCGCGCTGGCATATGCCAACGACGCATGGTGCGGGGAGCTCTACCTGCCCTGGGGAGCAAACGTCGCCCTGTACGCCCTGCCTCTTATATGGATGGGGCACATGATGCGCACACACCAGGGAGCGCTCGACAGGATCACGTTGCGCTACGGGTGGCTCATGGTCGCGGGGGCGGCAGCGGCGGTCGCGGCGGCAGCCATCTTCCCGCTTAAGATCGACCTGAAACACAACGATTACGGCATCCCGCTGCTGTCGATGGCGTGCAGCGTTGTGGGCATATTGGGCGCGATATCGCTTACGCGCGTCATAGAACGCCACCTGCCGCACACCTCGACCGCGCTGGGGATCGTGGGCCGAGCCTCGATGCTGGTTATGTACCTGCACATGGCCATACGCACGCTCGTCGAGGACGCCGGCGTGAAGGCCACCTCGCCGCTATGCATCGCCGCCCAGATCGCCATCCCGGTAGCCGTGCTTCTTATCTGCGACCGCTTCGAGCTGACGCGGCGGCTGATGATCGGGACGGCCAAACCGCAGACCGCTGGAATATTCCATACCAAAACGATATGAATATAAAGACATTCACCCTCAACCCTTTCGGCGAAAACACCTACCTGGTGTGGGACGCCACCGGGGAGTGCATAGTAATTGACGACGGCGCGTATTCCGCGCCCGAGAAACGCCGCCTGGCGGAATTCATCCGCGAGAACGGGCTGAAACCCGTAATGGCCGTCAACACCCACGGCCACGTCGACCACATGCTCGGCGTGGAGGGGTTCAAAAGCGAATTCGGCGTGCCCTTCGCGCTGCATCCACAGGACGGTTTTCTGGTCGACTCTGCGGCTACCCACGGGGCGATATACGGCTTCGAGGTGGGCGGGATCCCCGCGCGCGAGATAGACCTGGCGGACGGCGGCGCGGTACGTTTCGGGCAGAGCGAACTCAAGGTCATACACACTCCGGGACACACCCCGGGGCATGTGTGCCTTTTCGACGCCGCAGATCGCAAGCTCTTTACCGGCGACACGCTTTTCCGCGAGAGCATCGGGCGCACCGACCTGCCCGGCGGCGATTACAGCTGGATAATGCGCTCGATATTGGATAAAATATTACCTTTGGGTGGCGACGTGGAGATTTTCCCGGGACACGGCCCCGCAAGCACCCTGGGACACGAGGCGCTTTACAATCCTTTCATCACCGAGGTGATGCAGGGCGAGGTTTCATGCTAAAACTCTAATACTATGGAGGCAATAGGTGCTTTTCTTGCGGCTAACGCCGTACTCCTTATAATGATCCTGTGCTGGGAGGTTCTCTGGAAACTCATGGCCATGTGGCGCGCGGCGCGCAAAAGGCAGCCCGTGTGGTTCGTGTTGCTGGCCGTACTGAATACCGGCGGTATCCTGCCTATACTATACCTTATATTTACACGCCGTGAGGATTGACATTCTGACCGTCGTCCCCGAGCTTCTGGCCTCACCCCTTAACGAGTCGATACTGCGCCGCGCTCAACAGGCGGGCGTGGTCGAGATCGCCGTACACAACATCCGCGACTGGGCGGAAGGCAAGCACCGCCAGGTGGACGACTACCCTTTCGGCGGCGAGGCGGGCATGGTGATGACCCCCGGGCCGATATTCCGTTGCATCGAGGAGCTGAAAAGCCAGCGCACCTACGACGAGGTGATCTACACCTCGCCCGACGGGGTGCAATACAACCAGGGCGAGGCCAACCGGCTATCGCTGCTGGGCAATATCATAATCCTGTGCGGCCACTACAAGGGCGTGGACTACCGTATCCGCGAGCACCTTATCACGCGCGAGATATCGATAGGCGATTACGTCCTCACGGGGGGCGAACTGGCCGCCGCAGTGATCGCCGACAGCGTGGTGCGCCTGCTGCCAGGGGCGATAGGCGACGAGGCGTCGGCCCTAACGGACTGTTTCCAGGACAACCTGCTCGCCCCGCCGGTCTACACCCGCCCTGCGGAGTTCAAAGGCTGGCCCGTTCCCGACGTGCTGCTTTCGGGCAATGCCGCCGAGATATCGCGCTGGCAGCAGGAGCAGGCCGAGGAGCGCACCGAACGTTTGCGGCCGGATTTATTGGAGAAATAATGAAGATCATCTGCATAGGGCGTAATTACGCCGACCACGTGAAAGAGCTGCACGACGGGGGCAAGGTGCCCTCGGAGCCGATTTTTTTCATGAAGCCCGATACGGCGCTGCTGCGCAATAACGACCCTTTTTACCTGCCGTCCTTTAGCAATGAAGTGCATTACGAAACGGAGTTGGTGGTGCGCATAAACCGCGTGGGGCGCCATATACAGGAGCGTTTCGCCAGGCGTTGCTACGACGAGGTGGGGTTGGGGATCGATTTTACGGCCCGCGACCTGCAGCGCCGTTGCATCGCCGAGGGGCTGCCGTGGGAGATATGCAAAAGTTTCGACCGCTCGGCGGCGGTATCCCCGCATTTTTTGAAGCTGGACGATCTGGGCGGCGATGCGGGCAAACTGCATTTCGAAATGGAGCTCAACGGCCAGATGCGGCAGCGGGGGGACACGTCGCAGATGATATTCGGGATAGACAGG
>JAVBOL010000040.1:0-33589 GCA_031550615.1 Rikenellaceae bacterium
TTCCGAAAGGAACTCGTCGAGTACATTGACTACTACAATAACAAACGGATAAAAGCCGCGTTAAAAAACATGAGCCCGGTGCAATACCGAGCTCATAATTTCTGAGTTTATTAATCCGTCCAATATTTGGGGTTCACTTCAAAATGGGACGGGGTCGCTTTTTTTACTCCTTCCTGCCGGCGAACCGGATAAAGAGCAGCAGCACGGCTGCGGTGACCGCCCCGGCGACGGACACCCCGACAGCGTAGTCCACACCGAACATCTCGCCAGAGGTAAGCAGGTAGGCCGAGGTGATGAAAGTCATAAAGAGCGCCGGGATGAGCGTCAGGTAGAAATTCGTGCCCCGGCGTTGCAGGTACACGGTGAAGGCCCACAGGCTGACCACAGAGAGGGTCTGGTTGGCCCAGGCGAAGTAGCGCCACACCACCTCGAAGGGCAGCAGCGTGATGATGAAACCGGCCACGAAAAGCGGGATGCAGATCCATAGCCTCTTGAGTATCCCCTTCTGGGAGAGCCCCAGCACGTCGGCCACGATGAGCCTCGCGCTGCGGAATGCCGTGTCGCCCGTCGTGATGGGGGCGGCGATAACGCCCAGGATGGCCAGCACGCCTCCTATTTTGCCTAGCGTTTCGTACGATATGGTATTGACCGCCCAGGCCGCGTTGCCGCCATGCCCGGCCAGCGCTTCGCTGAGTTGGGGCACGCCGCCGAAGAAAGCCATGGCAATACCGGCCCAGATCATGGCGATGATGCTCTCGGAGATCATAGCGCCGAAGAAGACTCCCCTTCCCTGGCGCTCGGTGCGCATGCAGCGCGCCATCATGGGCGACTGCGTGGCGTGGAAGCCCGAGATGGCCCCGCACGCGATAGTTATAAAGAGCGTTGGTATGATCGGGAATTTATCCGCCCCGGCTTTGAGGTTGGCAAAGCCCGATTCGGTGATCTCGGGGATGCGGTAATCGCCGAAAAGCAGCGCCCCGAGGATGCCGACGGCCATAAATACGAGCGCGGCGCCGAACAGCGGGTAGATGCGGCCTATAATGGCGTCGATGGGCAGCAGCGTGGCGATGAGGTAATAGATCAGGATGACCCAGACCCAGAAATTAGGAATGGTCAGCCCCGCCACCGTCAGTTCGGTAAACTGGGTCAACCCACCCAGTAGTCCCGCCGGGCCGAGCATGAACACCGCACCCACGAGCACCATAAGCAGCACCGTGAAGACGCGCATCACCTGCCTTACGCCCGTGCCCAGGTAGCGTCCCACGATCTCGGGGAAACTCAGTCCGCGCAGCTCGACCGATATCATTCCCGAAAAGTAGTCGTGCACCGCACCGAAAAAGATACCTCCGAGGGTGATCCAAATAAAGGCCACCGGGCCGTAGCACGCCCCGAGCACCGCGCCGAAGATAGGCCCCAGGCCGGCGATATTGAGCAACTGGATCAGGAAAGCCTTCCAGGCCGGCATGGGCACGTAGTCGACACCGTCGAAATGCGTGTTGCATGGTGTGGGACGGTCGTTATCGGCGCCGAAGATGCGCTCCACATATTTGCCGTAGGTGAAATACGACGCCACCAGAAGGGCGAGGCAGATTATAAACGTTATCATAACAGGGGATTTACGTGTAAAAGTATATAATGCTGCCGACTTTTCAAAGCCGCTGCTCATCACGGCCAAAAAACATTATCTTTGTGGCACGAAAAATACAGAATATGACACTCATTGACGGTAAAGAAGTAGCGGCGGCGATCCGCAAACAGATCGCGGCGGAGGTGGAACAGGTCGTGGCTGCGGGGGGCAAGCGCCCCTGCCTGGTGGCCGTGCTCGTCGGTACGGACGGAGGCAGCATGACCTACGTGGGGCACAAGGAGAAATGTTGCCAGGAAGTAGGTTTCGACTCGCAGGTGATCCGTCTGCCCGAGCAGACCTCCGAGGGCGAATTGCTCGGGCTGATCGCACGCCTTAACGGTGACGAGGCGGTCGACGGCTTTATCGTGCAGCTGCCCCTGCCGCGCCATATCGACGAGCAGAAGGTGCTCGAAGCTATCGACCCGCGCAAGGACGTCGACGGTTTCCATCCTGTAAACACCGGGCGCATGCTGCTGGGGCTGCCGGCTTACCTGCCCGCCACGCCCGACGGCATACTTTCGCTGCTGAAATATTATAAGATCGAAACTTCGGGAAAACATTGCGTGGTGATAGGACGCAGCAATATCGTGGGCCGTCCCGTGGCCAACATGCTCTCGCAGAAGGGATGGGACTGCACCGTGACGATCTGCCACAGCCGCACCAAAGACCTGCCCTCGGTCGTATCGCAGGGCGATATCGTGATCGCCGCCATCGGACAGCCCGGTTTCGTGACCGCCGAAATGGTCAAGCCGGGCGCGGTGGTGATCGACGTGGGCACCACGCGCGTGCCTGACGCCACGGCCAAGGCCGGATGGAGGCTCAAGGGCGACGTGCTCTTCGACGAGGTGGCGCCGAAATGCTCCTACATCACCCCCGTTCCGGGCGGCGTAGGGCCGATGACCATTATCTCGCTGATGAAAAACACGCTTCGCGCGGGGAAGAAAGAGGTTTACAAGTAAAGGAAAAGGAGGCTCAGGCCTCCTTTTTCTTTACCATATATATAATCTCGTCCGAGGGCAGCGAATAAAGTTTGCGCTCCCCAGCAGGCAGGGTGGCCGCGAAATCCTCCTCGACGACCATAAAACCGGCTTCGCGCAGACGTTCGGGATAGTCCAGGCCGTACTGGCGCACGTGGTCGTATTGGCCGTAGAGCTTTTCGCGCTCTTTAGGGTCGGTCACCGACGGGTCTTCGGCGGTCATTTTGAGTTTGCGGTCGATGGGCACCTGCACTATGCCCCAGCCTCCGGGCTTAAGCACGCGGTAAAGTTCGCGCATAGCCAGGCGGTCGTCGCTCACATGTTCGAGGATGTGGTTGCACATTACCATGTCGAAACTGTTTTCGGGAAATGGTATCGACTGCACGTCCATCTTCACGCGCGCCAGGGGAGAGCAGAGGTCGGCAGTGATATAGTTTTTGCCCAGCAGTCCCGCGAATTTACCCATAAAGCACGCCTCAGGGGCGACGTGCAGCATCAGAGGTTTCGGCATGGCGGTGTAGAGGTCGGTGCGCGAGTGCAGGAACAATTCCAACAGGCGGTGACGCTCCAACGACATGCAGCCCGGGCAGAGGGCGTTTTCCCGGGGAGCTACATATCCGTATGGCAAGAATTGGCGGAAATCGCGTCCGCAAACGGGACAGTGCGCCCCCTTTCCCCGGTAGAACAGAGCGACCACACGCAGCACGTGCGGGGCCATTTGCTGCATCGTCTCGCGTGGGAGGATTCGCAGACAAAAGCGGATGATCTTTTTCATCGTTTTGAAAAATTACGCCAGGGAGCGAGACCGGGCCGTGCGATATGCGCAGCCGCTACCAGCCTAAAATATAGGCAAAGATCAGAGGAGCGACGATAGTCGCGTCGGACTCGACGATGAATTTCGGCGTGTCGACGTCGAGCTTGCCCCATGTGATCTTCTCGTTGGGCACGGCGCCCGAGTACGACCCGTAAGAGGTGGTCGAATCGGAGATCTGGCAAAAATATGCCCAGAATGGCACATCCTCCCATTCGAGGTCCTGGTACATCATCGGCACGACGCAGATCGGGAAGTCGCCCGAGATGCCGCCTCCGATCTGGAAGAAGCCGACGCCCTTGCCGCCCGAATTGGCGCGGTACCATTCGGTCAGATAGATCATGTACTCGATGCCGGATTTCATCGTGGAGGCCTTCACCTCGCCCTTGATGACGTAGGATGTAAAAATGTTGCCCATCGTCGAGTCTTCCCAACCGGGGACGATGATCGGCAGGTTTTTCTCTGCCGCGGCCAGCATCCAGCTGTTCTTGGGGTCGATCTCGTAGTACTGTTCCAGCACGCCCGAAAGCAACATCTTGTACATGTACTCGTGGGGCAGGTAGCGTTCGCCCTTGGCGTCTGCGTCTTTCCATATCTTGGAAATGTGGCCCTGAAGACGGCGGAATGCCTCCTCCTCGGGGATGCAGGTGTCCGTAACACGGTTGAGGTGGCTGTCGAGCAGCTCTTTCTCCTGCTCGGGTGTCAGGTCGCGGTAGTTGCTTACGCGCTTGTAATGCGAGTGTGCGACCAGGTTCATGATATCCTCTTCGAGGTTCGCCCCTGTGCAGGTGATTATGTCGACCTGGCCCTGGCGGATCATCTCGGCCAGCGAGATGCCCAACTCGGCGGTCGACATTGCGCCGCCCAGGGTGACCATCATTTTGCCGCCGGCCAGCTTGTGTGCCTCGTAGCCCTTTGCCGCGTCGATAAGTGCCGCCGCGTTGAAGTGGCGGTAGTGGTGGGTGATGAATTGTGAAACGGGACCTTTCATTTTATGTCGTTTTATTGGTTATACGCATTTGTGTGGCGAAGTTACGAATTTTCTTCGAACAAACTCAATCGACCGGCATGTAAAGGACCAATGGACATTTTCCTTTACGCATCTGGTAATCACCATTCTGTGTTTTTGCTGTTATTTGCATATAATTATCTAAAGGTTCGTAGCGCGAGGCATAAAATTCTATATATTTGCAGTTTACAACCTAAACCGACATTAATTTATGAGTAACGAACGTCGCTCGGGAAGTCCCGACAACTGGTTTCGCTCACTTATCGGCAACGTGATACTGCGTTTCGCCGGAGGCCTGGCTTTATTGTGCCTGGTATGTCTGCTGTTCGGAATCGGCGACCAGCCCTGGTGGATATGGATCGTCGGCATGGCAATAAGCGGGCTCATCGCGCTGGCCGGCGATAAGATGCGCACCCGGACGGTATACGTTGACCCCGATACGGGACACGCCATAAAACGCAACCTTTAAACCTAAAAACATAACCATTTAAACCCAAACGACCATGTCTTGGACAATCCTTATCCCTATCGTATGCATCGGCGGCTTTATGCTGGTGTTCTATCTTTTCAAAGACAAATTCACCGGCAAATTCGTCAAAGCCTACGATGACGCGAACAGCGCGTGGGCAAACGACAAAGAGCAAGTAATCAAAGAGATACTCTCCAATCCCGCCAAATTCGGAATGTTGCAGGCCGCCGTAGGCGAAACCCCCATCGAGGCGATATGCCCCTGTGAGCCCAAAAAGGCATTTGGTAAGAAACTGCTCAAAGGCGCGGTCGAAGTGATGACCATGCACCAGAGTTTCGATATGAGCCTCTACTTCCTGGCTATCGCGGGCGGAGAGCTGCACCTGATGCAGACAGACGGCAAGATCGTCACCTCCCACGACGCTTTCACGCTCTCCAACCTGCGCTTCGTGGATATACGTCCCGAAAATAACCTGACCAAAGTCACCAACCTGCTCTCTTCGAACAATGCGACCGCCCCCGGCAAGGACAGCATATTTTTCCAGAGCAACGGTGAGGATTACTCATACAAGCTGTTGGACCAGTTCCAGGAGTACGCAAAATTCTCGGTCGAGAAGAACTACGGGTCGAGCGGCAAGCACGGAGTCAACCCGTTCTACCGCGTCGGGGAGTGCGACCAGGCGGAAAGGACGATGCTTATCGGTATCTGGGGTCCTTACACTATCGGCCAGTTCCGCGAAAGGATATTAAAAATGAAATAGCCATTTTACACAAATGAAAGCCGGATGCACATGATATAAGCTGCATCCGGCTTTTTTATTTGCCCTCGAAAAAATGCCACAGGTTGTCGGACGGCACGGGTGCGGTCACTTCTATTTCGCGGGGGGGCGCCGCCGCCGGAGTTACGGGATGTGTGAACTTTACGCGGCGCGAGTGGAGGCAGATGCCACCCCCCGGGTTCGAGCGTGCCGCGCCGTATTTCAGGTCACCTTTGATGGGGCAGCCTATGGCTGCGAGTTGGGCGCGGATCTGGTGGTGGCGGCCTGTGAGCAGCTCCACTTCCAGCAGGTGGTAGCGGTCGGACGAAGCGACCACGCGGTATTGAAGGCGCGCTTCCTTGCTATCTTTTTGCGGCGCGGCGAAAGCGCGCGAGGTGTTGTTCTTCGCGTTGCGCACGATATGGTGCACGAGCAGCCCATCGGCCTTTTCGGGGGCCTTTTCGGTGATCGCCCAGTAGGTTTTCGAAATGGCGCGGGCTTTTATCATTTCGTTCAGGCGCACCAGCGCCTTGCTCGTCTTGGCGAAGACCACGGCACCGCTCACCGGGCGGTCGACACGGTGCACCACCCCGAGGAAAACCTCGCCCGGCTTCGCGTCGCGCTCCTTTATGAATGCCTTGATGGTGTCTTCGAGGGCTTCGCCGCCCGAGGTGTCGGGCTGGGTCAACTCGCCCGCACGCTTGTTCACCACCATCAGGTGGTTATCCTCGTAGAGTATCTGTGAGGGGGAGAACATCGGCTACAATTCGAAGGTGAAAGGCAGAAGGCAGCGCGCCGAGGCGACCACGCTTGCACTCTTTTCCGAGCTCATTATAACGCGGATGGGCTGTCCCTGGCGCTTCTCGGTGTCGGCGATCACCTGGCGGCAGATCCCGCACGGGTAACACTCCCTCGTCCCGGGTTTCGAGGCGATGGCCAGGGCGACGATCCTGTCCTGCGGCGCGTGCGCCTGGTGGTGGAACAGCAGCGTGCGCTCGGCGCACACCCCGGCAGGGAAAACCTCACTCTCCTGGTTGCTACCAGTGACTATCGCCCCGCTTTCGAGCCTCGCCGCAGCGCCCACATGAAAGTTGGAATAGGGGGCGTATGCCGTGTCACACGCTTTTTGCGCAGCCTCGACCAACTCGCGGTCGGCGGGGGGCATCGACGCAAAGGAGTCGTAGCCTGTGTAATCGAATGTGAATTTCTTTTCCATTATTCTTTCTTTATCGCCCTGAGCATATGGCGTTTGCCCAACGCTCCCGGCAGCCTCTCAACTGTGTATCCCGCCGCCCTGAGCGCACGTTTTACCTCGCCCTTGGCGCAGTAGGTCACCAGGACGCCTCCGGGGGCTGTGGCGGCATATAATTTCAAAAAGACCGCCTCGCTCCACATTTCGGGCTGGGTATCGGGTGCGAAGGCGTCCATGTATACCACATCAAAGGTAGTGTCAAATTGCGTGCTAACCAAATCGGCGAGTAGCTTGCGCAGCGAGAAACCGGGCGCAACGGCCACATTCTCACCCCACTTGGCACGGTGGATCGCCGTGAAAAATGGATCGGCGGCGTAGTCCATCGCACTCCACACATCCTCGGCGGGGGGATAAAGTTCCAGTCCCGTATAATGTGCCGCCACGCCTTCGCGTGCGGTGAGTAGGCAGTTCAGCCCCGTGCCCAGCCCGACTTCGAGCACCCTGACAGGATGGTCGCACCGCTCTGCCATATACCGGAATCCCGCCCCGATGAACACGTGAAGCGACTCTCCCACCGCCCCGTTCAAAGAGTGGTACGCGTCGCCGAAAAGGGGATGGCGCAATGTCTGCGAACCATCCCCCGTAAGTTCTATTCCTCTCATCTACTTCTTCCCGAGCAGCGTAAAGCGGGTGGTCACGTTGACCTCGACGCGCTGCTTGTTGAATTCGAACGTCGGCGCGGCCTCGTCCATCACCATCCCGGCGGCGCGGGATTTGAACATCATGACGTTGGTAGCCATACCGCCGTCGTAGGCCGAGGAGTTGTCATAGGTCTGGGCGTAGATCATCCCCCCGAGGGGCTGTCCGGCGGCCTGGGCCATCAGCGTGGCGCGGGTTTTGGCTTTGGCCACGGCTTCGGCCAGCAACTCGTCGTAAAGGTCCTGGAGTTTCGAGTAGCGTGAACTGCTGATCGACGCCGTGGGCAAGGCCGCCTTGTCGAGTTCGCGGAATACCGGCATCAGCTGCTCGTTGGTCACCTTCAGTATATAGTCCTTGGCGATGCGGCCCTCGTTCTTTTTCAGGAGGTAGCTTTTGAGTTGCGAGGACATGTCGCTCACGCGCAGCTCCTTATCGGCGTCCACACCGGCAGCCTTGAGGGCGTTGTAGAGTTGCTTTTCGAGTTGGTCGATGGTGTATTTGCCCTTGGTGTCGTTCTGGTCGAGGGTGATGCTCAGGAATATCTCGTCCGGGGTGACCTCTCGCGAGGCGCGGGCGTTGACCTCTATGTAATCCCTTTCCTGGTACTGTTGCTGGGCTTGTGCGAAGTTCACGGCGGCAATGAATGCGGCGGCTAAAATCAGTTTTTTCATAATTAACGTGTTGGTTTACTCTTAACAGATGCAAAACGTATGCAAAACGCGGCACGGGGGCGTAAGATTATTTAGCGACGCTGAACATCGGCACAAAACTACGGTACGCAAAATTGCCGTCGCTGAAGACCGCATAGTGCATCATTATCTGAATGTACGTACCCTTTGCCGTGCCCAGGGGCTGACCCTCGGCTACCTTATCGCCTGGCGAGAAGTCTGATAATTTGACCCCGGATCCATATTGGCACAGCGACCCGTCAGGGTGTTGCACTATAATATATGCCGTTTCGGGCACCGCCGCCGGGTCCTCCTGTTTCTTGGGGGCTACCGTGACCACTATCCCTTCTCGCATGGCGTGTATAGTCTCCCCCTGCACGGAAAACAGGCGTAACTGTGTGTATTTCACGCCCGGAGGGGAAACGGTGTATTTATGGGCCTGGCCATCGGCGAATGGCATCCGGTATTTATAGGTGGTGTCTGGTAGCGCGGCTACGTTACCCGCGATCTGGCGGGTGGTGAAGCGCACGTTGCCCTTGCGGGTGCGGTCGGTCGGCGCGGCGTAAAAGATGCGTCGCGAGGTCGACACCGTATCGACGAAATATTGGGGGATATCATAATTGTCAACATCGCGGAACGTGAGCAATGCCGACCACATGCCGGCTGATATTTGCTTTGCATTGATGCGATATGCCCCTTCGGGAGTGGTGGAATAGGAAAATGCGAAGCCTTTGGTCCCGGCGGAAGCGGCCCCGGACGCAAGGTTCCCGGTCCCCGATGCAGACGCCGGGGCGGCGGACGGCGCAGGTTTGGCCGCCGGAGCGGTAGGCTCCGCTGTCCGGGGCGGCTCACCCTGAGGCGACGGCACGACCGGGAGCGGCACGGCAAGGCGGGCGGCGGTCTCAGCGGCAGCTTTTGGCGGAATTATCCGCGGAAGACCTTCGGCGGCGTATTTTTTCTTCTCCCGTGCGTTCATTTCGAGGGTAATTATCCCATCGGAGAGCACGGCGCGTTGGCGTTTATTATTTTCCACCTTGCGGTTGCCCTCCGTGGTGGCGAATATGGGGTTGAAGTGTATATTGTCGAAAATCGCCGAAAAGTCGTCGGATTTACTCTTGTTGAGTATCAAATTGCTCACGTTCAGGAAAGAAACGTACCGGTCGTCCACTATCGCCCCCGCGAAAGCCAGAGGAGTGCCCGGGTAGACCACATCGCCCACCGAGACCAACGCCCCGTTGTACTCTATGCCCGCATAGTGGGCGAAAGTGTTGTCGGCGTGCTGCACCTCGATGGTATTTATGCGGGCGGGGTGTATGAATTGTTGCTGATACTGGTCGTACGCCTTCACGACCGTTCCTTTTCGGGCGGCGAAAACAGTGTCGCCGCGCTGCAGGGAGAACGCTACGGAAACCCAATCGGGCGTACGTACCTTTTTGAGCACCTCATCGGCATTGCGCGCATAACTTACCATGACCCCGTCCTTGAACCGCGAAAAAGGGAGCGCATAGACGAACATTGAGTCGGTGCGATAGCTGCCCACGATGCCGGGCACATAGAAATATGTATAGTTGGCATTGGCAGTCTTCTCGGGGTCGATGGCCTTCAGGCGCATAATCTCACCCGAGGCGTAGACCGAGCGGATCTCATACGAATTGACCGATACGTTGGTCGGGTCGTTAAAATTCATATAGACCGTGTAGACCCCGGGGATATATACCTTAGCCGTTATAACCAAGGTGTTGTCGCGCCATTCGCTGTCGAGTTCCAGGGCGGTGCCTTCGGGTTGGGCGGCCACGATAAACGGCATGGCCAAAACGGTAAAAAGGAATAGCGCCTTTTTCATGGCAACAAGAGTTTGGTTGCCACGAAGTTATAAAAACCCGCGGCAAAAAGCAAACCGGAGCCTAAAAATCGTCCCGCGTCATCTCCTGGATAAAGATCTCATAGCTGACCCTCGGGGTGACGAGCCACCCTTTCCGTCCGCCGGGCATGGGTTCCATCGCCGCGGTCGCGAACGAGGGCTGGATGTCGCTGTACTCGAAGCCCGGGCGTTTGCCTTTGTTGAAGTGTGGCGCGCGGATACAGAGCAATACGCTGCGACCGTATTTGCCGTTCTCCCCGGCAAGGCCCATGGCCGTAAATGGAAACACCATTTGTCCGGGACGCACCCTCACGGAAGCCTCTTCCAATCCGCGGTAATATGCCAGCGACCCGTCGAGGTGCTGCACCAACACCTGTCCCCCGCGTGCCGCCTCGGCAGCGTGTGCGCGCTCGATGTGGGTTACGCTAATTATGACCCCCTTGCGGGAGGCATATACGGTGTCGCCCTTTGCGAGGCTGAATATGTGCGTCACCGCCCCTCTCTCTATCCCCAGTCGGTAGGGCACCTCACGTTTTTCGTCACCGAAGGGCAGCCGGTAGGTCACCGAGGTGTCGATAGTACCCCATGCGTCGCCCAAAACAGAGCTCGAACTGAAAAATCGTATTCCGCCGGTGGGGATCTTCAGGAATGTGCGCCCGACGGAGACGGTGTCCGTATAGACCGTCCCGGCACGCCGCAGCATCACCGAATAGAGCCCTGGGGATGTCGGCGCGGCGATAAAAACGGTGCTGTCGCCAACGAAAGATCCGCTTATCCTCACATGGTTATCCTGCGCGGCGGAGGCCAGGCACATCAGCCACAAAGCGGCAAATACAGCGGCGGCCCTTACCATCGCCTTAGCAGCGTCACCACATTCTCCACGTGGTGGGTGTGGGGGAACATATCGACCGGCTGCACATGCTCCACGCGGTATTTCGCGTCCAGCAGGGCGATGTCCCTCGCCTGGGTGGCCGGGTTGCAGCTGACGTAGACGATGCGGGGCGGGGCGGCCTGGAGCAGCACATTGGCCACATCCTCGTGGATGCCTGCCCTCGGGGGGTCGAGCACCACCACGTCGGGCGCGCCGTTCTCCGCGATGAAATCGCCCGTGAGCATATCTTTCATGTCGCCGGCGAAGAACGACGTGTTGCCTATGCCGTTGATCTTAGCGTTTTCTTTTGCGTCCCCGATGGCGTCGGGCACATATTCTATGCCGACCACTTTGGCGCAGCCTTTCGCCACGAAGTTGGCTATCGTGCCGGTGCCGGTGTAGAGGTCATAGAGGGTTTCGCCGCCGGTCAGGGCAGCCTGTTCGCGCACGACCTTATAGAGTTCGTAGGCCTGGTCGGGGTTGGTCTGGTAGAAGGATTTGGGGCCCACCTTGAAACGAAGCCCCTCCATCTGCTCGAAGATGTGGTCGCGCCCCGAGTAGAGGAGAATGTCGACGTCGGCTATCGAGTCGTTGAGTTTCGAGCTTGCCGCCCACATCAGCGAGGTGATCTGCGGGAAAGAGGTTTTCAGGTGCTCTAAAAGCGCCTTATGCTCTTCCTGCATCTCGCCCGAGTAAACCACGATCACCATCACCTCGCCCGTGCCAGCCGTGCGGATCACGACGCTGCGCATCAGGCCCGTGTGTTCGCGCACGTTATACGAGCTGTAGCCGTTCTGCTCACAGAAACGTTTGGTTTCAAGGCGGATGGCGTTAGACGGGTCGGGTTGCAGCCAGCATTTTTCGATGTCGAGCACCTTGTCGAACATACCCGGGATGTGGAAACCGAGTGCTCCGCCGGGTTGGATCTCATCTCCGGCGGCGATCTCCTCGCGGGTCATCCAGCGGCGGGGGGTGAAGGTGAATTCGAGTTTGTTGCGGTAGAATTCCGTTTTGGCCGAGCCCAGGATCGGGCTTATCGCGGGCAGGGACACCTTGCCGATGCGGGTGAGCTGGTCCTCGACCTGCTTCTGCTTGAAACGCAACTGTTCGGCGTAGGGCAGGTGTTGCCACTTGCAGCCCCCGCACACCCCGAAATGGCTGCACACAGGCTCGGTGCGCAGCGGCGAACGCTCGACAAAGCGGACTATGTTGCCCTCCATGAACCGCCTCTTTTTAGAGAAGGTCTGCACGTCGACCACGTCGCCGGGCACGCCCATGCGCACGAAGACCACCTGGTCGTTCCAGCGCCCCAGGGCGTTGCCCTCGGCGGCTATGTCGGTTATTTTCAGCGATTCGATGAAAGGGAGCGTTTTGTTGCGGCGTGACATATCAAGCGGTTAAATGATTTCTAAAAATTCGCGGGCGGCGGCCTTCGGATCGGCGGCGGAGCATATCGCGGACACGACGCATATCGAGTCGGCGCCCGCGGCCATTACCTGTGCGGCGTTCGCCTTGTTTATCCCGCCGATAGCCACTATCGGGCGGCGGGTCGCGGCGCGGGCCTCGCGGATGCCCTCCAGCCCCCACTCGATCACGGTGTCGGTTTTGGTCGGCGTGCCGAAAACTGGGCTCAGGGCGATGTAGTCGACCGGCAGCCCCTCGCCGGCGGCGAGTTGTTCGCGGCTCTCCACCGAAAGGCCGACTATCGCCCCGGGGGGCATCAGGCGGCGCACGTCGGACACGGCCATGTCGCTCTGCCCCACATGCACACCCTCGACGCCCGCGGCCAGCGCCACGTCGACGCGGTCGTTGACCAGAAGCGGCACCCCAGCCCGGGCGGTCACCGCGTGCAGGGCGCGCGCCAACTCCACGAATTCTCGCGTGGCGCAATCCTTTTCGCGCAACTGGACCATGGTGACCCCGCCGGCTATGGCCCCGGCAACCGTCCATATCAGGTCTTTGCCCAACAGCAGGGGGCGGTCGGTCACAAGGTAGAGTTTCACGCGAGGGCGGCGCTCACGCGCACCTTTTGTTTGAATTGCTCCTCGGTCAGTGTGTGCATAACGTCGTACAGGTGCAGCTGCAGCGTGCCGGGTCCGGCAGACAGCGTGGCTGCTATCTCGCCGCACACGGCCAGAAAAGCAGCAGCAGCCGTGGCGGCCAGCAGACGGTCGGATTCCACAGCCGCCATAGCGCCCAGCAGGGCCGAGGCCGTGCATCCCAGTCCCGTGACCAGCGGCATAAGGTGGCTGCCGTTCTCGACCTTGCATATTTTGTGGCCGTCGGTGATGTAGTCCGTAGGGCCGCTTATGCTGACCACGCAGCCGCATTCGCGGGCGAGGCGCACCCCGGCGTCGACGCTGCTGTCGCTCGACACGGTCGAATCGACCCCTTTGCTTTCGACCGTCAGTCCGGCGACGGTCATCACCTCTCCTGCGTTGCCGCGGATGAACCACGGCGAGGCGATAGAGAGCAACTCGTCGACCACCTCGTTGCGGTAGGCCGTGGCACCTGCGCCGACGGGGTCCAGAACAGAGGGCTTGCCCAACAGGTCGGCCTTGCGGAGCGCCAGCTTCATCGACTCGACCGTGCGGTTGTCGAGCGTGCCGATATTTATCACCGTAGCGCCGCATATTTCGACCATCTGCTCTATCTCCTCGCTGGCGTGCGCCATGATCGGGGAGGCTCCCGCGGCCAGCAGGGCGTTGGCCGTGTTGTTCATTACCACATAGTTGGTGATGTTAAGCACCAGGGGGCCTTTCGCGCGCATGGCTGCGACCACACCCCACAATCTCTCTGCAGTCATTTGATGTATTGTTTGAGTTTCTCGGTGAAAATGATCTTTACCTTCTTGCCTTTGATGAAGACCGCGCCTTCCGCCGACATCTCGCCCATGGCGCGGGCCAACGCCGGACGCGTAACGCCGAAAAGGTCGGCCATTTCGCGCTGCGTGAGGGGATTGTTGAATTCGGGACCTTTCTCGCGGGCATGCACGTCCAACAGGTAGCGGGCTATTTTGCCTTTTATGGTTTTGCAGCCCAGGTAGATAGTGCGCTCCGAGACGAAACCTTCGGGAGAGCAGACCACCTCCAGGAAATTGCGCAGCAGTTGGCGGTGGCGCTGCATCAAATCGAGCAACTGCTCGCGTGGGATGCTCAGCACGCTCACAGGACCCCGCGCCGTGAGGGTCGCGGGCATCGCGCCCTCGGGGGTGAAGAGGCTGGCGGGGACCAGCGGCGCGGGGGCGTTGATAACCTCGGCGCTCATTTTCTCGCCGCGTTTGCCGGTGGCCTCGGCGTGAAGCTGGCCCTCGGTGAGAAGCAGCAACGAGAGCATGCGCGTACCCTGGGTCGCCACCACGTCGCCCTTGGCGAACCGTTTGACCGAGGCCAGCGAATACACCTCATCTATGACCTCGGGATCGAGGTCACGCAAGAGTTTGCTTTCGGTGAGTTTTTCGGTCATTCTATTCTCTTTACCCAGACAACACAGCTGTGCATAGCGTGCGGCAGATTTGGTGCATCGTTTTGATTTTTAACCGGAGCATACTTTACGTATGTGAGGATTAAAAATTAAAAGGATGTGCCGAAGATGCCGTGCGATATGCGCAGCGTCCCCCTATTTACCGTGGCATTGTTTATATTTTTTGCCACTGCCACACGGGCAGGGGTCGTTGCGGCCTATCTTCTTGTCGACCTGCACGGGCGAGGGTTTCGACCGTTCGCCGGTGCCGGCGTTGCGGGCGGCCTCCATCCTTGCGGCCTGGGCGCGAGCCATCTCTATGCGCGCCTGTTCCTGGCGGCGGCGGGCTTCCAACTCCTGGTCGTTCTGCTCACGCATGGGGATGTAACCTTTGTCGAGCACGGCCAGCACGTCGCGGTTGATCTTATCGAGCATCTTGCTGAACAGCTCGTAGGATTCGAATTTGTAGATCAGCAGCGGGTCTTTCTGCTCGTAAGAGGCGTTCTGCACGCTCTGGCGCAGTTCGTCCATCTCGCGCAGGTGCTCCCTCCATGCATCGTCTATCGTAGTGAGCATCACCACCTTGGTGAAGATCTTATATATCTCTGCGCACCCTCCTTCGTAGGCTTTCTTCAGGTCTACGGGAATATTGAATCCCCTCAGGCCATCGGTCATCGGCACGTAGATATTCTCGTACTGCGAACCCTGCTTTTCGTAGACGTTGCGGATCACGGGAAGCGCGGCGGTGGCGGTGGCCACGGCGCGGCGCTGGTAGGTGGCGTAGAGGTCTTTGGTGAGCAACTCGGAGAGTTCCTCGCGCGAACGTGCGGCATGTTTATATGCCTCCTGGTCGAAAGAGGGCTGCACGGCGACCTGGCGCATCAGTTCGAGGCTGAATTCTTCGTAGTCCTCGTCGCGGTAGTTATCGGCGAAGGACTCCGAAAAGTCCATCATCATATTGTTCAGGTCCAGCTCGATACCCTCACCGGAGAGGGCGTGGCGGCGGCGGGAGTATACGGCCTCGCGCTGCTTGTTCATCACGTCGTCGTAGTCCAACAGGCGCTTGCGGATACCGAAGTTGTTCTCCTCGACCTTCTTCTGGGCGCGCTCGATGGCCTTGGTCATCATGCCGGCCTGGATAACTTCGCCCTCTTTGAGCCCCATGCGGTCCATCAGGCCCGCGATGCGTTCGGTACCGAAAAGGCGCATCAGGTCGTCCTCCAACGACACGAAGAATTGCGAAGAGCCGGGGTCGCCCTGTCGTCCGGCGCGTCCGCGCAACTGGCGGTCCACGCGGCGCGACTCGTGGCGCTCGGTGCCTATGATGGCCAGACCGCCGGCGGCTTTCACCTCGGCGCTCAGCTTGATGTCGGTACCGCGACCGGCCATGTTGGTGGCGATGGTCACCTGCCCGGTGTGCCCGGCCTCGGCGACGATCTGCGCCTCCTGCTGGTGCTGCTTGGCGTTCAGGACGTTATGTTTTATTCCCTTGAGTTTGAGCATGCGGCTCAGAAGCTCCGAAATTTCGACCGAAGTCGTACCCACGAGCACGGGGCGACCGGCTGCCACGAGGCGTTCGATCTCCTCGATCACGGCGTTGTATTTCTCGCGCTTGGTCTTGTAGATCAAATCCTGACGGTCGTCGCGGATCACGGGGCGGTTGGTGGGGATGGCCACCACGTCGAGTTTGTAGATGCTCCAGAATTCGCTGGCCTCGGTTTCCGCCGTACCGGTCATGCCGCCCAGCTTGTGGTACATGCGGAAGTAGTTTTGCAGGGTCACCGTGGCGAAGGTCTGTGTGGCGGCCTCGACCGTCACGCGCTCCTTGGCCTCGATGGCCTGGTGCAGCCCGTCGGAGTAGCGGCGCCCTTCGAGGATACGGCCTGTCTGCTCGTCGACGATCTTCACTTTGTTGTCCATCACCACGTACTCGACGTCCTTCTCGAACATCGCGTAGGCTTTCAAAAGCTGGTTGACGGTGTGCACTCGCTCGGATTTGACGGCGTAGTCGTTTATCACCTCGTCTTTCTTGGCGAGTTTTTCCTCAGGGGAAAAACCGCTGCGGTCCAACTCGGCCATTATGTTGCCCATGTCGGGCAGCACGAAGAAGCCCTCCTCGCCGAAGGTTTTGCTGAGCCATTCGTGGCCCTTGTCCTGCAACTCCACGGAGTTTAGTTTCTCGTCGATCACAAAGTAGAGCGCGTCGGTGATCTCGGGCATGCGGCGGTTGTTGTCCTGCATGTAGACGTTCTCTGTCTTCTGCATGAGCGCCTTGATACCCTGCTCGGAGAGGTATTTGATGAGCGGCTTATACTTGGGCAGGGCCTTGTGGGCGCGGTAGAGCAGTACGCCGCCATCTTCGGTCTTGCCCTCGGTGATCAGTTTGCGGGCATCGGAGAGCAGCTGCGTGGCAAGGGTGCGCTGCTGGTTGAAAAGCTGCTCGATGGGGGTGCGGTACTGCTCGAACATCTGGTCGTCGCCCTTGGGCACGGGACCAGAGATGATAAGCGGGGTACGCGCGTCGTCGATCAGCACCGAGTCGACCTCGTCGACGATGGCGAAGTGGTGCTTGCGTTGCACGAGATCTTCGGGCGCTATGGACATGTTGTCGCGCAGGTAGTCGAAGCCGTATTCGTTGTTCGTGCCGAAGGTGATATCGGCGTTATATGCCTTGCGGCGATCGTCCGAGTTGGGCTGGTAGCGGTCGATGCACTCCACGCTCAGGCCGTGGAATTGGTACATCGGGCCCATCCACTCGCTGTCGCGGCGGGCGAGGTATTCGTTGACCGTCACCATGTGCACTCCCTTGCCGGCCAGCGCGTTAAGGAACACGGGCAGCGTGGCCACCAGCGTCTTACCTTCACCGGTCGCCATCTCGGCGATGCGCCCCTTGTGCAGCACCACCCCGCCGAAAAGCTGGCAGTCGTAGTGGATCATGTCCCACTTCACGAGGTTGCCCCCGGCCAGCCAGCTGTTTTTATAGATCGCCTTGCCGCCCTCGATGGTAACGAAGTCTTTCGTGGCGGCCAGATCGCCGTCGAAGTCATTGGCGGTGACCACAACCGTTTCGTTCTGCGTGAAGCGGCGGGCGGTGTCCTTCATTATGGCGAAGGCCTCGGGCAATATTTCGTCCAATTTTTCCTCGATGCGCTCGTCGATGCGCTTGATCGTCTCCTCGATCTGCTTGGAGATGCTCTCCTTCTCTTCGAGCGAGGTGTCGGCTTTGTCCAGCTCGACGCGCAGCGAGGCTACGAGCTCCTCGTCGATGCGGATGTATTCGGCGATAGCCTCACGCAGCGCCGCCGAGCGGGCGCGCAGACCGTCGTGGTCCAGCGCCTCGATCTCGGGGTAGAGCGCCTGGATCCTCTCGACTTCGGGTGGGATTTCCTTGCGGTCCTTGTCGGCCTTCGATCCGAAAAAGAGTTTGATGATACTTGATAATATGTCCATTTTCAGAGATTTTTTAATGTTATGCGGCCTACCGGGCAAATGCGGCAACGGCCTGGGGTACAATATTCGTTAGTCAGTTCGAGGATCGCCTGGGTGTCGTGGGCGCTTTGCATATTGACTTTAGCGTCTTTCCAGGGAATCGTCTTGCGGTTGTTTTCTGGCGGTATCTGCTCCAACAGCCCCAGCGCGGCTTCGCGCATTTCGCCATTGGCGGTTTCCAAAGAGTAGGCGTACATCAGGGGCACGACCATGTTGATACCCAGCGACTCTATCTTTGCCTTACCCAACTCCGAGCCTTTGGGGTAGCGCCAGAGCCAGTAGTCGGGCAATCCGGCGCGCAGCAATCCGTAAAGGTCGCGCGGGGTGCGGCACGAGCGCACGCGGTCGAAGATGAATTCGCGGCTGACCAAAAATCCGGCTATCTGCACCAGGCGCAACACGGGTGGGGCGTAAGTGACCGCACCGTGCCATGCGGCGGCATCCATAGGGGTGATGCCGTATTTGCGGCATGCATGGTCGAAATGGGCCTTGAGCTGCACCGTGTAGTGGTCGTCCTCCATCGCGCGCAACAGCCCGGCGGCGCCCAAAAGCATCGCCTCGACCATCGCCCGGTCTCCCTTTTCGTGGGCAACGGCGTGGTAGGGTACGCGCGAGGCGACCTGGCCGTATTGCTCCTTGAGGTCGGATCCGCCCATAGCGCGGAAAAGCATCAGGTAGACCGTCTGGTTCCAGTCGCCGCCCGATCTCTCCAGCAGCGCGAGCAGTTCGCGGTGCTTGCGCTCCATGCGGTCGTCGTAAAGGCGTGTGAAGAGCGAGAGGCGTTTGGCGGCGTCGAGGCTGCGGATATGCTCAGCGCAGGGATTCTCCAAAGGTTTGCCTTCAAAGCCCGTGCGCACCTTCATGTAAAGGGCTATCTGGTCTGCGGAAAGCGTGGCCACGGCCTGGCGGACCGCCGTACCGCGCGGGGAGAGCAGCGCAGGGGCGGGTTTTTCCACGATATGCAACACGGCCTCCGCGGGACACGCCTCGACATGGCCGAAAACCACCGCGCCCAGGCAGCGCACACCGTCGAGGGTGAGCTCGGCGCCGGTGAAATTGCCTGTCGCGGGATCGAAATCCCCGGCATATTCCACACCCACACCGGCTAGGGGCAGGTGCTTACGCTCCCACAACAGGCGGCAAAGGTCGGATATGAGTCGGCTTTCGGTCATCGCTTATTCAGAGCATTCCGAGTTCCAAAAGTCCCTCTTCGGAGATCATCGAGCGGTCCCAGGGCGGATCGAAGGTCAGTATCACGTTGGTTCCCGTCACCCCGGCGACCTTTTTGACATCCTCGTCGACCTGCTGCAACAGCTGGTCGGCCATCGGGCAATTGGGTGCGGTCAGGGTCATGCGTATCGTCACCGCCCCCTCGGGGTCGACATCGACCTCGTAGATCAGGCCCAGGTCGTATACGTTGACCGGGATCTCGGGGTCATAGATGTTACGCAGCGTATTTACCACATCCTTCTGGATGCGCGTTATCTCCTCCGGGGTCATCGTTGTGCTTTATTGGCGTAGGCCAGCGCGTAGAGCTTCATCTGGCGGATCATCTGCAACAGGCCGTTGGCGCGCGTGGGCGAGAGGTTTTCGGACAGACCTATTTTGTCTATGAAATAGAGTTCCGTGTCTAAAACCTCCTGCGGCGTGCGACCGTCCATCACCCTTATCAGCAGGGCGACGATGCCCTTGGTGATGATCGCGTCGCTGTCGGCGGTGAAGTACATCTTCCCGTCGCGCAGCGCGGCGTCGACCCACACCCTCGACTGGCAACCTTTTATCAAATAGTTGTCGGTGCGGTGCGCGGGGTCGATCTCAGGTAGGCCATCGGCCAGCGAGATCAGGTACTCATATTTGTCGAGCCACTCGGGAAAAACTGAAAATTCCTCGATTATGGCCTCTTGCCTTGGGTCTTGCATAACTTTAGATCGGTTCGTATTGCGTCAGCTCTTCGATGTCGTCGCCGGTGGCTGCCACGGGGCGGTTAATGTGCATCAGGCGTGCCAAAGTCGGCGCTATCTGCACCGGATCGACGGGCGCGCGGATGCGTTGCGAGGTGATCCCGCCGCCGATAACCATCAGGGGCACGTGGGTGTCGTAGTCGTACATCGAGCCGGAGAGCGAACGCACCTCGTCGCGCTCCTCGATCCAGCCGGGCATTAGGTTGAGCACCACGTCGCCCGAGCGGCGCGGGTAAAAACTGTTCTGCATCAGCCTCCCGTAGCCCGAGGCGAAGGCGCTCGACGAAAGGGCGGTCGAGGTCATGGCGTGCGACACCCCGCGGAATTGCAGGGCGAAGGCAGCCACGCGGTTCTGCACCTCTTCCAGGCTCAGGCCCTTGCGGTAGATCAGGTCGCGGTTCAGGTAAAGCTGGCGGTCGCAGTAGCCCAGCACCCAGTCGCCCGAGCCCCATTGGGCGTTCATGAAACCGTTCATTATCACCTTGAACTGCGGGATGTTGAAACGGTCGCGGGGCTGCTTGTCGCCGCGATCGTAGGAATCGCTCGCGCCGTGGTCCGAGGTGAGCACGATCACCGTTTTATCTTTTCCTACCAACGATTCGATCCACTCCAGCAGGTCGGCCAGGTCGGCGTCCAGGCGGTAGAGCATATCCTCGACCTCCATGGATTCGGGGCCGAAAAGTTCGCCCACGTGGCGCGAGGCGTCGAAACAGATATTGAGCAGGTCGGGCTGCATGTCCTGCCCCAAGTCGCAGTTGACTATCGCTTTTTTGGCGAAATCCTTCACCAGGGTGTTCCCGGCGGGAGTATGGTAGATCTTATGAAAGTCCTTTGAAAATTCCTCTTTTTTGAATAGGTCGGAGAACAGGCCCACCTTCTTCAGGCGCGTGTCGTAGGGGATGTTGACCGCCGAATAGCGCTTGTTGACGTATTTACTCCTGTCGAGCAGCAGGTTCCATTGCGCGTCCAGGTAATGGTTGGCGGGATTGGTGCCGTTATACGCGACCACCCAGGCTGGCATCTTGTCGGCATAGGCAGACGAGGTGATCCACTTGCCGCGCGACTCGTCGCACCAGTAGACCTCGCCCGTGAAACCGCCCATGACCACCGCCGAGAGGGGCGACGAGGCGACGGTCACCACACGGCTGCCCTGCGACTCTTCGAGTAGCATGTCGCCCAGCGTGGGCACGACCAGCTCCATGGGGGAGTAACAACCCCGCGAGGCGTCGCACTCCAGCCCGCAGACCGAGGGGTCTTCGACCAGGTGCACGCTTTTGCCGTTCACGAAATCGATCCAGTGCCCCCCCACGACGCCGTGCGTCGAGGGCATCGAACCCGTGGTGAGGGTCGCCAGCGACGAGGCGGTACCCGTGAGCATGTAGTCGTAGCGGCAGTCGGTGAAGAATGCGCCCTGCCTTATGAATGTGCGAAGTCCTTTCTCCGAGAAATTGGCGCCGAACCTTTCGAGGTAGTCGTAGCGCATCTGGCTGACCACGATCTGTACCACCAGGCGCGGTTTTTCGGATTTTGCCCCCTGCGGAAAGGCCAGCAGGGGTAATATTGCGGAAAATATGAGGCTGCGTTTCTTCATTACTCTTTGGGGTGTTCAATCCCGCAAAGGTAATCATTTGATATGAGTTTTCTATCTAAAAACGACGCAATTTAACTCTCCTGCTGCCGCCCGGCGCGGCAAGCCTTGCGGATAAGCCATTTTTTGCGGAAAACAGCGCTCATTAACAGCCACATAGGAATGATGAGCACCACGAAAAGAGGAAGGGTGTAGGATGAAAACAACCACACGCACAGGTTGGCGGCGACCAGCGCGGCGACCAGCGCGAGGGCGTTGAGCAACGCGCCCATCCTGTACCCCGTCTTGAATTTTGCGTTACACTCCTTACATGGGAAAACGACCTCGACGCCAAGCATCCAGGCAATGGGAAGGCTGACCGTGGCGCCGCAGCGCGGGCAGGTGAAACTGCGTAGACTCATCGTTCGAAAAAGGTTATTTCATCCCCGAGGTCGACCTCGGGGTGGGCGTTTTGCAACTCATGGGCGCGGGCGGACATCGAGCGGCGGAATTTTTCATATTGTTCCGTCCCGGGATGCAGCGGACGGTGGGCGGCGGCCAGGGTGACGGCGCGCAGCCGGTCGCCCAATTCGCGCACGCCGGGGTCCATGGCCGCCTCCCGAAAGCGCTGCCAGATATAATCTGCGGCCTGTTCAGAGGGGTGCAGCATGTCGGGGGTGTAGAAACGGTAGTCGCGCAACTCGTCGCACACTATTTCATAAGAGGGGAAATACTCCACTCCGGGCAGCGCGTCGGCCATGCGGTGGGCGGCCTCGATCAGTATGGCCTTGCTACGCGAGTTTTCCGCCAGGCCGTCCTTAATGTGGCGCACGGGGCTGACGGTCAGGATAACGCCTTTACCTTTAAGGCTTTCGGCAATGGCGCGGCCAAGGACGCAGACGATCTCTTCGACGTCCATGCGGCGGCGGGTGAATTCGCTCCCGGGCAACTTGTGGCAATTGGCCACTACTTCCCCCCGGCGCTCGTAGATCCATGCCGTGCCGAGGGTGATAACGGCATATCCCGCCACGGCGAGGGCCGCCGAGCCCCGGGCCGCGGCGCGGTTCATCTCCACGAGCGCCTCGCGCGGATCGGGCGAGGAAAAACTTCCGTGATGCGAAAAGCTGTGCCACAGCCCGTCATGGTGGTGCAGGTCCGTTTCCGAAAAGGTGCGCCCCGCGGCGAGCATATCCAGCGCGGCGGCGATGCTGGCCGGATTGTACAATATCCCGAAGGGGTTGGCCGCGACGGGGAATTTTTCGTCCCTGAAGCGCACGGCCATATTCTGCGCGAAGCACGACCCCAAAAGCACCCCTTCCGCCGCATGCGAGATGCGGGTGGCCAATGAGGGAATGTCGACTATGGTGCGCAGCTGCACGGCTATTTTAATTTTTTGACGGTCACGGGCAGCTCAGCAGCCCAATCCTCAGCGTAACGGTAGAATTCCTTGTCGGTCTTAACCCCGAAATTCTCCTTTTGGGCGCAGTAGGTGATGCGGTAGTCGATGTGTCCGCGTTCGTCGACCGAGAGCAGCCACAGGTAATTCTCCCCGTCCTCCGCCGAGCTCACAACGCGCCACGGCTCGATGGCCACCGCCAGGCCGACGGTCTGCTTGGCATATTTGACCGTGTCGTTGACCGGCCAGTCGGTGCCCCAGACGGCGGAAAGCCCCGCCTCGGGTTTGAGGTGTGAGGTGCGCGCGGCGAGTTTCTGCACGCCTGTGCAGAAGTAGAGGCCCGCGCCATTCTCGATAATATTCTCCACACGGCAGTCGCGATGGCCGGCCCAGAGGGTGTAGCGCGAGGTGATGTCGACCTCGCGGTCGCGGTAGTTCCACCCCTTGACCTGCATGTCGACCACCGTGCGCACAGGCCCCGACGCCACGATGCGCGCGCAACGGCTCTTCATGGGCTCGATGTTGGTCGCGCGGCGCGCACCGGAGTCCCAGCCTCGGAGCGTGCCCACGCCCACCGATCCGAAAACGCGGATTATGTCGTCGCCGGCGCCTTTGGCCAGCTGCTCGTCGGTGGGATACCACAGCGTCTCGGCCAGTTCGAGCCCCGGGTTGTATTTGCCATAGAGATCGACCGTCTGCTTCTTGTCGAAATAGATGCGATAGGCCGCAAACTCTGACTCGAATGCCGGGCCATGGTGGTGCAGTTTGTTGTACATGTTATCCTGCGTGGCGCAGATCTCCGTTTTGGGCACTATTTTGTCTTTGCCCTCCTTGAGGAACATCTGGGCGTGCACGCGGGCGGGGTAGCGGTCGGCGAGGGGCGCGGCGTCGCTCAACTCCACGCGCACCGTGACGCTCTTCTTCGCACGCAGGGGCAGCGTGAAGGCCACTTCGTCCGGGCGACCATCGCCGCTTATATCGTCCAGCTGCGAGGGTATCTCCTCCTTGTCGGCGTAGACCGTCACCGAGCGCGCCCAATCGGGGGCTGGGACGGCGACGGGGGCGTCGGCAAGGTCTTTCGGGTTGGGGTTGGTCACTTTGTATGTGGTGGCCTGATCGCGGGCCTGGACCGTGGCGGCGGCGACAAGCAGCAACGCCAGGGCGAGTATGCGGTTGGT
Source organism: Rikenellaceae bacterium (assembly GCA_031550615.1). Taxonomy (GTDB): domain Bacteria; phylum Bacteroidota; class Bacteroidia; order Bacteroidales; family Rikenellaceae; genus JAVBOW01. Next base: position 23,995 of record JAVBOL010000040.1, read on the forward strand.
TTTCATGGTCTGCGGGATTTTGCGTTGTGCAAATATAGTGAATTCCTAAAAATATAGTAATTTCGTCTTCACATCGCTTCACTATGCTGCTTTTCGCCCCCTGCAAAATAAATATCGGACTCGACGTGCTGCGCCGCCGCGAGGACGGTTTTCATGATCTGGACACATTGATGCTGCCCCTAACCGGGCTTTGCGACGCCGTGGAGCTGACCCCCGCCGGGGAAAACTCGCTCACCGTCTACGGTGCGCCGATCGACTGCCCACCCGGGAAGAACCTCTGCATGCGCGCCCTGAAGTTGGTCCAGGAGCGTTACGGGGCCGGTGCGGCGCACATCTTCCTGCAAAAGGCCGTGCCCTTCGGGGCGGGGCTGGGCGGGGGCTCTTCCGACGCCGCGGCGGTGATAACCCTGGCCGACAGGCTTTTTTCCCTGGGGCTCTCTATCGCCCAAAAGCAAGCGATGGCGGGGGAATTGGGCAGCGACGTCCCCTTCTTTATAGAGTCGCGCGCGGCGATGGCGCGCGGACGCGGTGAGGTGCTCTCCCCAGCGGACACGCCACGGCAATTGGCCGGAAAGCATATACTGTTAATAAAACCCCCGGTGGCGGTATCAACAGCTGAGGCTTACGGAGGTATCGTACCCCGGGTGCCGGAAGTGCCGCTCGGGGAGAGGTTGCGGCTACCCCTTCCGGACTGGAGGGCCAATATAAAAAACGCCTTCGAAGAGCATATCTTCGCGCTGCACCCCCGGTTGGGGCAACTCAAAGAGGCGCTTTACGATATGGGTGCCGCCTACGCCTCGATGTCGGGGTCGGGGTCGGCCCTCTACGCTTTTTTCGACGCCGCGCCCGACGTTCGCCAGTTGTCCGACGATATATTTGTATATCAGGGTATTATGCCCCGTACGCGGGTTTAAAAACGCACCCGGATGGTGTTATCTGTAAAATTATTCGTAAACTTGTGCTGCTAAAAACCTTTTGAAACAAAAACAACACTCTGAATAACAATAACCTAAACGTTAATTTTATGGCAGAAGACCAGAAGATCCTCGACCTGCAGCAACGCAAGGAGAAACTCTACTCCGGCGGCGGGGCAAAGGCAATCGAGAAACAGAAGGCGATGGGTAAGATGACCGCCCGTGAGCGCATCATCGCCCTGCTCGACGAGGGGACGTTCATGGAGTACGATATATTCGTAAAACATGACAACAAAGATTTCGGGATGCAGGACAAGGAGCTTCCCGGCGACGGCGTGATAATCGGCACCGGCATGGTGTGCGGACGCCCCATCGCGATTTTCGCACAGGACTTCACCGTGGCCGGCGGTTCGCTCGGCTTCATGCACGCACGCAAGATCACCAAGATAATGGACTATGCGCTCAACATGCGCATGCCCCTTATCGGTATCAACGACTCGGGCGGCGCACGTATCCAGGAAGGCGTTAACGCCCTGGCCGGATACGGGGAGATATTCTTCCGCAATACACTTAGCAGCGGGGTCATTCCCCAGCTCTCGGTGATCCTCGGCCCCTGCGCCGGCGGCGCCGTCTACTCGCCCGCCCTGACTGACTTCGTCTTCGTGGTCGAAAATATCTCGAAGATGTTCATCACCGGACCGGAGGTTATCAAGACCGTGCTCGGCGAGGAGATCTCACAGGAAGAACTGGGCGGCGCGCGCGTACACGCCGAGACCACCGGTAACGCACACTTCTACGCCCAGAGCGAGGACGAGTGCTTCCTGCAGATCCGCAAGCTGATCTCGATGCTGCCCGCCAACAACGCGGTCAAAGCTCCTATCGAGGAGACGATCCTGCCGGAAAAGAAATACGACATCTCGAAGATCGTCCCCACCGACCCCTCGCAGCCCTATGACGTGCGCGATGTGATCAAATCGCTGGTGGACGACAGCGAATTCCTCGAAGTGATGGAACTCTTCGCAGCCAACATCGTGATCGGCTTCGGTCGCGTGAAGGGCCAGACCGTAGGTTTCGTGGCCAACCAGCCCCTCGTGCTGGCCGGCGTGCTCGACTGCGACTCGGCGGACAAGGCCGCACGCTTCATCCGCTTCTGCGACTGTTTCAACATTCCCATCATAACCCTCGAAGACCTGCCCGGCTACCTGCCCGGTATCGACCAGGAGCACGCCGGTGTGATCCGCCACGGCGCCAAGATGCTCTACGCATACAGCGAAGCAACCGTGCCCAAAGTGACGGTTATCCTGCGCAAGGCCTACGGCGGCGGTTACATCGCCATGGGTTCGCGTCACCTGCGCTCTGACTTCGTCTTCGCATGGCCCCAGGCAGAGATCGCCGTGATGGGTCCCGAAGGCGCCGCCAACATCATCTTCAAAAAGGAGATCACCGAGGCCGCAGACCCCAACGCGATGCGCCAGGAGAAGATACAGGAGTATAAGGACAAGTTCGCCAACCCCTACGTGGCAGCCGCAAAAGGCTATATCGACGCCGTGATCTCGCCCAGCGAAACCCGCGCCAGCATCGAGCACGCCCTGCAGGTGTCGTCGACCAAAAACGTGGGCCATCCCAAGAAAAAACACGGTCTGCCCCCGTTCTAAACCCCGGACAAGATGAGCGAACAGAAAAAATACGACACCGTAGAAACCGAGAACGGAACGTACACCACCGTATTAAACAAAATGTACGTTTCGCGCAAACCCTGGCAAGCGGCAAACCCCGGGCACGTGCTTTCGTTTATGCCCGGCATGGTGGTCGAGTTCAGCGTTAAGCCCGGCGACAAAGTCAAAAAAGGGGACCTGCTGGCCATCTTCAAAGCGATGAAGATGAACAATAAGATCCTCGCCCCCATCGACGGCACTATCAAGTCGCTGAACGTGGAGGCAGGAGTGAATATCCCGAAGAATACCTTAATTGTGGAATTCGCGTAATCGCTTCGTCGTGAAAAAAATGGAAGGAGGCTACATGGCCTCCTTCTTTTTTTGTTCGCTTTCTATCAGGTCCAGCAAGGCGTCCAGCGCCTCCTGCTGGGGTATATTCCTTTTTATCACCTCTTTGCCTTTATAAAGGGTCACTTTGCCGGGGCCCGAGCCTACGTAGCCGTAGTCGGCGTCGGCCATTTCGCCGGGGCCGTTGACGATGCAGCCCATAACGCCGATCTTCAGGCCGGCCAGGTGGGCGGTACGGGCTTTTATGGCGGCCAGCGTGCCCTGCAGGTCGTAGAGGGTGCGACCGCAGCCGGGACAGGCGATGTATTCGGTACATGTGGTGCGCACACGCGAGGCTTGCATGATCTGGAAACCTATTTCATCTATTTTGTCCTGGGGAATACCCTCGCATTCGATCCACATCCCGTCGGCCAGGCCGTCCAGCAAAATGGGCCCGAAGTCGGCGGCGGCCATTACGGCAAGGTCGTCGACGGGCGTGCCGGCGGGGTACCTCTTGTGCAGCATCACCGGACGCATGTCGCCCGCGGCGGTCATATTCAGTATCGCGGCGCGCCACTCGGCGGTGGGGTTGGCGGTGGCGGGGGTTATTACGGCAAACCCGTCGGGGCTGCCGATCTCCGAGCGCAGCACGGGCAGACGTCCGGAGCGGGGATGGTATTCATAGGGGTGGTACAGCGCCGGGTCGATGATCTCTGGCAACGGGTCGTGTCCGTCGCGGGCGGCGATATGGTCGCGCAACAGGGCCGCCACGGGGATCTCACGCTCGGGATCTTCCGAGAGCGATACGCGGATCGTGTCGCCCAGGCCGTCGGAGAGCAGCGCGCCTATGCCAACGGCGGATTTTATGCGTCCCTGCAGGGCGTCGCCCGCCTCGGTAACGCCCAGGTGCAGGGGATAGCGCATCCCCTCGGCGCGCATGCGGGCGGCCAACATCCTATATGCGTGCACCATTACGCGCACGTTGCTCGATTTCATCGAAACCACTACCTGATCGAAAGCGAGCTTACGACACATATATAAAAATTCCATCGCCGAGGCGACCATGCCCTCGGGCGTGTCGCCGTAGCGGTCGAGGATCTCGGGGGCTAGCGAGCCGTGGTTCACACCGATACGCAGCGCCGTGCCATTTTTGCGGCAGATCGCTATAAGTTGCTCGAACTCATCCCCCTTGCGGCGGAAATTGCCCGGATTTATACGCACTTTAGCGACATGCTTCGCGGCCTCCAACGCCACCTCGGGGGTGAAGTGCACGTCGGCGACAAGGGGCACGCCGGGGGTGAGGGCGGCGATCGCGGCCATGGCCCGGGCTTCACGCAGCGAAGGGGTCGTCAGGCGGACCAACTGCCCCCCGGCGGCATGTATGCGGCCCGTCTGCGCGGCGCTGGCCTCAACGTCGAGCGTGTCGGTGGAGGTCATGGATTGCAGCACCACGGGATGGCCGCCGCCGATAACAACGCCGCCCACCTGAACCGGGGTGGTCCGGGCGCGGGAGAAAATGGTAAGTGAGTCGCAGAATTCCATGATGCAAATGTACGATTTATATGTACATTTGCATCATGGCGGATTTTTTGAAAAACCCTGTCAACAGGCTCTCGGGCGTCGGTGAGCGGCGGGCGCAACTCCTTGAAAAAGAGTTGGGCATAGCCACATACGGCGATCTGCTCTACCATTTCCCGTTCCGCTATATCGACCGCACGAAAGTCTACAAGATCCGCGAGGTGGACCCCGACGCCCAGACCTTTATACAGATACGCGGTCGTGTGGAGTCGCTGGAGTACATCGGCACGGGGCCCAAAAAGCGCCTTGTCGCCGAGGTGTCGGACGGCACGGGATCGGCGGAGCTCGTCTGGTTCAAGGGCACGCAATGGATCGAAAAACAGGTCGAGCGCGGACGCGAATATGTGCTCTTCGGGCGCGCTGGCGTGTTCAACGGCAGGTTGCAGATGGTGCATCCCGAGGTCGAGACCATCGCCTCGCTGCTCTCGCGCCCTTCGTACAGCGTGCAGGGGGTCTACCCGACCACCGAGAAGCTGGCGACCAACCACCTCGGATCGAAAAACCTGTACAACCTTATATGCACGCTCTGGAACGGCATAAACCCCTATATCGCCGAAACGCTGCCGCAGCAGCTGATCGGGCAGAACGGGCTGATGCCGCTGCGCGAGGCGCTCTATAACGTCCACTTCCCGCAGAGCGCGGCCAAGCTGCACGCCGCACGCCACCGCCTGAAGTTCGAGGAACTGCTGGGGGTCGAGCTGGGCATACTCTCGCGCCGCACGGCACGTATCACGCGCAGCGACGGGTTCCTGTTCCCGCGCGTGGGCGAAAAGTTCAATTTCTTATACAACTCGCTGCCTTTCCCCCTGACCGGGGCGCAGAAACGCGTGATAAAGGAGGTGCGCAGGGACACCGTTTCCGGCAGCCAGATGAACAGGCTGTTGCAGGGCGACGTGGGCAGCGGCAAGACCCTGGTGGCGCTGCTGACGATGCTTCTGGCCGCCGACAACGGCTTCCAGAGTTGCATAATGGCGCCCACCGAGATCCTCGCCAGGCAACATTTTTTCACATTTGAGCGTCTATTAGAAAACAGCGGCGTACAAGTGGCTTGCCTGACCGGCTCGACGCGCAAGAAAGAGCGCGAAAAGATACTCGCCGGGCTTGCCTCGGGCGAAGTGGACATACTGGTCGGCACGCACGCGCTGCTGGAGGAGAGGGTGCAATTTGAAAACCTGGGATTCGTGGTGATAGACGAGCAACACCGCTTCGGCGTAGAACAGCGCTCTCGGCTCTGGACAAAGAACCAGCAGCCGCCGCACGTGCTGGTGATGACCGCCACGCCCATTCCGCGAACGCTGGCGATGACCCTCTACGGCGACCTCGAAGTGTCGGTGATAGACGAATTGCCCCCGGGGCGCAAACCGGTGAAAACACTCCATTACCGCGACGCGCAACGGCTGCTGGTCTGGGGTTTCATCCGCGACCAGATAGAGCGGGGACGGCAGGTCTACGTTGTCTACCCCCTGATAAAGGAGAATGAAAAGATGGACTACAAAGATCTCTACGACGGATTCCAGAGTATTTCGCGCGACTTTCCTTTACCGAAATACCACACCACCGTGCTGCACGGCAAGATGAAGCCCGCAGACAAGGACGAGGCGATGCGGCAGTTCAAGGCCGGCGAGGCGCACATCATGGTGTCGACCACCGTGATCGAGGTGGGGGTCGACGTGCCCAACGCCACGGTGATGGTCATCGAGAGCGCCGAGCGCTTCGGCCTCTCGCAACTCCACCAGTTGCGCGGACGCGTAGGACGGGGCGCCAACGAGTCCTATTGCATGCTCATGTCGGGCGATAAACTCTCGCGCGAGGCGCGCTCCAGGCTCAAGGCGATGGTCGAGAGCAACGACGGCTTTTACCTCTCGGAGATGGATATGAAACTGCGCGGGATGGGCGATCTGAACGGCACGCAGCAGAGCGGCATGGCACTCGATTTGAAGATAGCCGACCTGGCACGCGACGGTGAGCTGATCGAAAAAGCGCGCGAAGTGGCGATGGCCGTCCTGGACGCCGATCCGCAGCTCACCTCGCCCGACTGGGAGATGCTGCGCGCGCTGATGCAAAAATATTCCGGGCCCCAACCCGTCGATTTCGCCATGATTTCATAACTTTGCACCCCGATACGTTTTTTGAAAATGATGAAAAAGTATTTTCTTATATTGCTCGGCGCGTTGCTGGCGGCCTTACCGGGCTTTTCCCAGGTGCGCGAAGCGGCTTTCACCTGCGGCGAGAAGCTCGAATTCGGCGTGTTCTACCGCGCCAAACTGGTGCCCAACTCCGAAGTGGCCGTGGTGGCGATCAACACCGCGTGCCGCACCCTGGACGGGCGCGATGTCTACCACATCGTAGGCACCGGACGCGTGCAGCCCTTCTTCCGCTGGTTCTTCGACCTTAACGACACCTACACCTCGTGGCTTGACCAGAAGACGCTGCGCCCCCTGAAATTCAACGCCGAACTGCGCGAGGGGGGCTACCGTTTCTCCCACACCATGACCTACGACTGGTCGACCATGAAGGCCGATTCGCGTTACCGCAACCTCAAGCGGCCAAACGTCAAGCAGAAGACCTTGCCGCTCAGCCCGGGCGCTTCGGACGCCGTGGGGCTGTTCTACAACATCCGCTCCCTGCCGGCGGACAGTTTCACGCCGGGGCAGCCGCGCACGCTCAAAGTCGTGCTGGAAGACACCGTGCGCCCGATGCAATACCGTTTCCTGGGGCGCGAGATCCGCTCGATAAAGGGCGTGGGCGAGTTCCGCACGCTCAAATTCTCGATGCACCTGGTGACCTCCTCGGGCGAGTCTTTCGAAGACGGGTCGGAGTTGTTCCTCTGGGTCTCGGATGATCTGAACCACATCCCCCTGTACATCGAATCGCCGATCCGCGTGGGCAGTATCAGCGTGAGGATCAAGAAATTCGAGAACCTCAAATACCCCCTCGACAGCCGTATAAAATAATTTTCGTACCTTTACCCGATAATAAGCCAGATTATGGAAGAGCAAAATTACAACAGCGAGAACAAGTCGATCAAAGGCTACCAGATAGTCATCGTCATCCTCGCCCTGATACTTGCCGGCCTGTCATACCTCTATTACAGCCAGACCTCAGCCCTCAAAGAGGATTTCCAGATCAAGCGCGACACGCTGGAAAATCAGATATCGAGGCTCGTGGTCGACATGGACGGCCTGAAGACCACCAACGACACCATAAGCCAGAACCTGGGCATAGAGCGCGGTCGCGCCGACTCGCTGATGCAGCGTCTGCAGAAAGAGCGCTCTTTCTCCGCCTCCAAGATCCGCCAGTATGAGAAAGAGGTGGGCACGCTGAGGGTTGTGATGCGCGGTTTCGTGCAGCAGATCGACTCGCTCAATAAGCTCAACCAGAAGGTGACGGCAGAGAACGTAGGTCTGCGCACCCGCCTGGCCGAGGAGACGACAGCCCGCGCCCGCGCCGAAGAGACCGCCGGCGAACTGGAGATCAAGGTGCGCCAGGGGGCGGTGATAAAAGCCCGCGCCATCAACCTGCTGGCCCTTAGCAGCAGCGACCGTGAAGTGACGCGCGCATCCAGGGCGGCGCGCATGAGGGTGGATTTCATCCTCACGGCCAACGAGATAGCCTCGCTCGGACAGCGTAACGTCTACGCGCGCATCCAGGGTCCGGACGGCTACCAGATGTCTATCGCCGGCAGCCCCACCTTCGATGCTGACGGCAAGCAGCTCACCTACTCAGCCGTGCGAGAGATCGACTACCAGGGACAGGACCTGAGCGTTAGCCTCTACTACACCGGCGGGGGCATAACCAACGGGACTTATAAGGTAGCCATATTTATGGACGGGCAACAGATCGGAGCCAACGAGGTGATACTGAAATAGGTTTTGGGGAATATATGGAAAAAGGCTGCCTTGCGGGCAGCCTTTTTTCTTTGTCTGCGGTCCGCTACCGGTGCATACATTCCGCAGTTCCGGCGCAGACGAAAAAAACCGGCCGGAGCGTATTTTCCGACCGGGCGGGCAGTTTCCATGTTGAGGTTCGCAAGGCTTTATAAAGATGAGAGAGCTGTTATTTTCATATAAGGCACAAAAAAAGAGCGCAGATACAATCTTCGCACCCAGGTACAGAGGATACCCTTGACGGACAGAATTGCACTGCGCCCAAGTCATAGCTATCTGGCTATAACGAGGGCTTGCAATCTTTATGCGTCCATCAAAACCCCGGCAAACCGGGTTCCTCTGTTTTGGGTGAGAACTATAAAGAATGAAGCTCCTTTATAAATATGTCTAAACGTTACCCTGTTTCTTAAATCCAGTTTAGGGGTTAAATGTCTATAATCAGAACGGCAAATCGTCGGGGTCGTTGGCCGGAATGGACGGCGCGGCGGCGGGTGATGCGGCAGGAGCGGCAGGTGACGCCGGGGTCTGGTAACCGCCGCCGGCAGGAGCACCGTATTGGCCGGCGGGAGCGCCCTGGCCTTCGGCTGCGCCTTCGGGACGGCGGCCCAACAGTTTAAGTTCGTCGCCCACGATATCGATGCCGTAGCGTTTCGCCCCGGTCTGATCCTCCCACTCGCGGGAGCGCAGACGTCCCTCGATGTAGATCTGGCTGCCTTTGCGCACGAAACGGTCGGCCACATCGGCCAGGTTGCGCCACAGGGTGACGCTGTGCCACTCGGTATGGTCCTTGGCCTCCTGGGTCTGGCGGTTAAAGATGCGCTCGGTCGTGGCGAGCCTGATGCGCGCCACCTTTACGCCACCTTCGAGGGTGCGTATTTCGGGGTCAGCGCCTACGTTGCCTATAAGTATTACCTTGTTAACCATGTCGTTATAATGTTTTAATCATCTGTTCGAACAGGGCGGTCATTCGTTTTCCGGCTTTCGCGCCCTCGACCTGCACCTCCTCGTGTGTCGATTTCATGCCTTCCAGACCCATGTTGGTTATCACCGACACGCCGAAGACCTCGATTCCCATGTGCCGCGCGGCGATCACCTCGGGCGTGGTGGACATGCCGACCGTATCGCCCCCGATGGCGCGGACATAGCCGTATTCCTTCTGCGTTTCGAAGGTCGGCCCCGTGCCTCCCACATAACACCCGGCCTGCAGGGCGATCCCCTCACGAGCCGCCACCTT
>JAVBOL010000014.1:0-10108 GCA_031550615.1 Rikenellaceae bacterium
TTCTCGCTGAGCGAAGTGCAGTCGCAGGCCATCATAGACATGCGTCTGCGTGCGCTGACGGGCCTGGAGAGGGGCAAGATACAGGCGGAATTCGACGAACTGTGCAAGCGCATCGCCTACTTCAACGACGTGCTCGCTTCGGAAGCCATGCAGATGCAGATCGTCAGGGACGAGCTGATCGAGATAAAGGAGAAATACGGCGACGAGCGCCGCACCGAAGTGGTTTTCAGCGCCGAGGAGTTCAACCCCGAGGATTTCTACGCCGACGACGAGATGGTGATAACCATTTCGCACATGGGCTACATCAAGCGCACACCGCTGGCCGAATACCGCAAGCAGAACCGCGGCGGGGTGGGGGCCAAGGGCAGCGCCACGCGCGACGAGGACTTCATCGAGCACATGTACGTGACCACGATGCACAACTGGATGCTCTTCTTTACGGAGAAGGGACGTTGCTTCTGGTTGAAAGTATACGCGCTGCCCGAGGGCACGCGCACCTCTAAGGGACGCGCGATCCAGAACGTGATCCAGATCGAGCCCGACGACAAGGTGAGGGCCTATATCAACGTGCGCCGCCTCGACGACCAGGAGTATATCGACAACAACTTCATCATCATGTGCACCCGCGAGGGTATCGTCAAGAAGACGAAGCTGGAAGCATATTCGCGTCCCCGCTCGAACGGCGTGAACGCCATTACGATCCACGAGGGCGACCAGCTGCTCGACGCCATACTCACCAGCGGCAACGCCGAGGTGATGCTGGCGGCCAACGGCGGCAAGGCGATACGCTTCAACGAGAATACCGTCAGGGCGATAGGCCGCACCGGTGCCGGCGTGAAGGGCATCAACCTCGATGCGGGCGACCACGTGGTGGGCATGGTATGCGTCGAGCCGGACAGCGGCAATGACATACTGGTGCTGTCCGAGAACGGCTACGGCAAGCGTACCGACCTTGACGAATACCGCGTCACGAACCGCAGCGGCAAGGGCGTCAAGACGATCCAGGTGACCGAAAAGACCGGCAAACTGATCTCTATACAGGCCGTTACGGACGAGAACGACCTGATGATAATCAACCGCAGCGGCCTTACCATCCGCACAGGCGTGTCGGAGATACGACTTGCGGGACGTGCCACGCAGGGCGTGAGGATCATCAACCTGCGCGGGGATGACAAGATCGCTTCGGTGATCGCGGTGCCGGGCGCCGGCGAAGACGAAGAAACGGTCGAGGGCGCAGTGGCGGACCAGAGCTCTGAGCCGACCCAGGAACAGACACAGGCAACGGAATAACAACCTTAAAAACTTAACGATATGAAAAGGATCCTTTTAGCAGCAGCCATCCTCGCAGTAGGATTTTCGCCCGCTATCGCACAGGTCAAGGTCGACGTGGACGGCCTTAAATCGAAGATAGCCAAGTCGGACGCCGACATAGCCAACCCCAAGAAGAACGCCAAGGCGGCCACGTGGCTCGACCGCGGTAAAACGATGCTCGAAGTCGCCGCCGCCCCCTCGACGGGCGCTTACACAGGCATGGACGAGAAATCAGCGCAGATGATGTTCGGCAAACCCGTAGGCGAGGTCAAGACCCAGAAGGTCGGCGACCAGACCTACCGCGTGCGCAGCTACGAGAACCTGAGGGCCTACTACCAGAAAGACGGAGATGTTTACAAGATGAAATTCTGGGTACCCACCCTTGAGATCACCGCCGACCCGATAGCCAAAGCCGGCGAGGCCTACCTGAAAGCCTACTCGCTCGACGCCGGCACGGCGGCCAAGGTGAAAGAGGGGCTCAACAAAGCCTCCAACGAATACAAACAGGCCGCTTCGAACGACATAGCGCTGGAGAACTACAAGGCCGCCGCAGCCAAATTCGCCGCGTCTTCGGACCTCCAGTCCGCTGCACCGCTTAACTATACCGACACGCTGGTGGTCTTCAACGCAGGTTTCCTCTACGTCGCTTCGAATGAGTTCGAAAAGGGAGAGAAGTACCTGCTCAAGGCCCTCGAGGTGGGTTACTATGCCGACGGCGACACCTACTACTACCTCTACCATTGCTACAATGGCCTGAAGGAGATCGCCAAAGCCAAGGACATCCTGATGCAGGGCCTTGCCAAATTCCCCGAAAACTCGAAGATCGTCGAGGGTTTGCTGGTGGTTTACACCCAGGGCGAGGGCGATCCCAAGGATATCATTCCCGTGGTACAGGCCTCTATCGAGAAAGATCCCAAGAACCCATCGCTCTATTCGGGCCTGGGCTTGATCTATGACAAGCTGGGTGATTCGGACAAGGCCATCGAGGCTTTTGCACAGGCCGCCCAGCTGCTGCCCAAGGATTACAGCGCCAATTTCAACCTCGGTCTGCTCTACATCAAAAAGGGCGACAAGCTCAACGCCGAGTTCAACAAGAACGTCTACCACACCCGCGAGGAGTATGAGGCCGAGCTGGCCAAAGTGAACAAGGTTTACGCCGAGTCGCTGCCCGCGCTCGAAAAGGCGCTCAGCCTCAAGCCTGGCGACCCCGCGGCCATCGAACTGCTGAAAAACCTCTCGATCCGTCTGCGCGACATGCCCGGCGGCCAGGAGAGGGCCGACAAGTACAAGGCGATGTATGACGCGCTGCCCCAGCAGTAAACTTAAGTAGATATATGCATTAATGGCCTGGGGTTTGCACTCCAGGCCAATGTGCACCTATGACCGGGAGATTTTTCCCGCCCCTGCAGCAACCTATGGATCATCAAAGCGACAATATCATCGATCAGGTCACGGGCCAGGACTACCAGTACGGCTTCGTGACCGACGTTGAAACCGACACCATCCCGCGCGGCCTCGATGAGGGGGTGGTGCGCCTGATATCGGAGAAAAAAGGCGAACCCGAGTGGATGCTCGCCCGCCGCCTGAAGGCTTTCGAGTATTGGAAGACGCTCGAAATGCCCACTTGGGCGCACCTTGACATCCCGACTATCGACTACCAGGACATAATTTACTACGCCGCGCCGCGTACCGCCCCCAAGTACCAGAGCATGGACGAGGTCGACCCCGAGTTGAAAGCCACTTTCGAAAAACTCGGCGTGCCTCTGGAGGAGCAGATGGCGCTGGCCGGCGTGGCCGTGGACGCCGTGATGGACTCGGTGTCGGTCAAAACGACATTCCGCGACACTCTCTCCGAGCTGGGCATCATCTTCTGTTCGATGAGCGAGGCGGTGAAGGATTACCCGGAATTGATACAGAAATACCTGGGCAGCGTCGTGCCCCACACCGATAACTTCTTCGCGGCATTGAACGCGGCGGTCTTTTCCGACGGCTCGTTTTGCTATATCCCGCCCGGGGTGCGCTGCCCGATGGAGTTGAGCACCTATTTTCGCATCAACGCCGCGGGAACGGGGCAATTCGAGCGCACGCTGATCGTGGCCGACCAGGGGGCTTACGTGAGCTACCTCGAAGGGTGCACCGCGCCCCGCCGCGACGAGAACCAGCTGCATGCCGCCGTGGTCGAGATCGTGGTGATGAAAGACGCCGAGGTTAAATATTCCACGGTGCAGAACTGGTATCCAGGCGATAAGAACGGCGTGGGCGGGGTATATAACTTCGTGACCAAGAGGGGTATATGTAAGGGTGATAACTCCCGCCTCTCATGGACGCAGGTCGAAACCGGATCGGCGATCACGTGGAAATACCCGAGCTGCATACTGGCCGGCGACAATTCGTCGGGCGAATTTTACTCGGTCGCGCTGACCAATAACCACCAACAGGCCGACACGGGCACCAAAATGATACATCTGGGGCGCAACACCCGCAGCCGCATAGTGTCCAAGGGCATCTCTGCCGGGCAGAGCCAGAACAGCTACCGCGGCCTGGTCAAAGTGGCGCGCAAGGCCGAGGGGGCGCGCAACCACTCGCAATGCGACTCGCTGCTGATCGGCGAGAGGTGTGGTGCGCACACCTTCCCCTACGTCGAGGTCGAGAACCCCGGCGCGATGGTCGAGCACGAGGCCACGACCTCGAAGATCAGCGACGAACAGCTGCTCTCCTGCCGCCAGAGGGGTCTTTCGACCGAGGACGCCGTGGGGCTGATCGTCAACGGCTACGCCCGTGAGGTGCTGGGCAAACTGCCTATGGAATTTGCCGTCGAGGCGCAAAAACTGCTTTCGATAAGCCTCGAAGGCTCTGTGGGTTAATTAAATTATGAATTAAGAATTATGAATTATGAATCGTGGATGCCAATAAGGTCTTCTGTCCGAAGCCGTGTTTAATTCATGATTCATAATTCATAATTCATAATTTTAGCGAAATGAATTTACTTGAAGTCAAGGACCTGCACGCCGAAGTTGCAGGTAAAGAGATACTTCGCGGCATCAACTTCACGGTGCGCGCGGGTGAGGTGCACGCCATAATGGGGCCCAACGGCTCGGGCAAGAGCACATTCGCCTCGGTGCTGGCCGGAAACGAAAAATTCGACGTTACGGCGGGCTCGGTTACCTTTTGTGGCCGCGACCTGCTGTCGATGCCCATCGAGGAGCGCGCCCGCGCGGGATTTTTCCTCGGATTCCAGTATCCGGTCGAGATCCCGGGCGTCACGATGGCCAACTTCATGAAGGCGGCGGTGAACGAGCGCCGCAAATACCAGGGCCTCGAACCGCTCACGGCAGCCGAATTCCTGCGCACGATGCGCGAGAAGGGGGCGATAGTGGAACTCGACAGCAAGCTCACCGGCCGCGCGGTCAACGAGGGCTTTTCAGGCGGAGAGAAGAAGAAGAACGAGATCTTCCAGATGGCGATGCTCTCTCCCACACTCTCCTTCCTGGACGAAACTGACAGCGGACTGGACATCGACGCGCTGCGCATCGTGGGCAACGGGGTGATGAAACTGCGCCGCGAGGACAACGCGACGGTGGTCATAACGCACTACCAGAGGTTGTTGGATTATATCGTGCCCGATTTCGTGCACGTGCTCTATAATGGGCAGATCATACATTCGGGCGGACGCGACCTCGCCCTTAAACTCGAACAGCAGGGCTACGACTGGCTCATCAACGGATAATGGCACGCAGCACATCACAACGACTGGTGGAGCTTTACCTCTCCAACCTCGACCTTGCGGGCGAGGGGATGCCCGCGGCCATAAACCGCCTCCGCGGCGGCTGGGCCGAGCAGTTGCGCCTGACGGGACTGCCCGGCAAGAAGGACGAGCGCTACCACCTTTTCGACGTAGACGCCCTTTACGGGGGCGACTGGGAATATTATTTCACCCCGCCCGCCGGGACAGCGCCCGAAACGGTGTGCGGCGGCGAGGTCGCGCCCGGCGCGGCACAGATAACCATCCTGCGCGGCTTCGTGCAGGGCACGGGCGTGGATTTGGGCGACGGCGCATGGTGCGGCAGCCTACGCGAAGCTGGCGGATCGCCTGTGGCCGGGCATTATGGCACGGTGGCCGGGGATGCGCTTGCGGGACTTAACGGAATGTTCGCGCAGGACTGTGCGGTGGTCTACCTGCCCGCCGGGACAGCGCCCGACCGCCCTGTGGTCGTCGATTGCATATATCCCGACGGTGAACCCACGGCATGCTTCCCGCGCATTTTAGTCGTGGTGGAGCAGGGTGCGAAAGCCGAGATCGTCGTGGCGCACCGCTGTGCCAAGGGCGCGGAGTGCCTGGTAAACGCCGTCACAGAGATAGTCATGGCGCAGGGCGCCGAGGTGGCTTTAAGCGAAATATCGTGCGTAGGCGTAGGATCGACGCTGCTTTCCGGCACTTGGGTGCGGCAGCAAGGCGGCTCTGAGTTGAGCGCCGTGGCCGTTTCGCCCGGCGAGGGATGCGTGCGCACCTCGCTGCGCTCGGATCTGCTCGGCGAGGGCGCTTCGCTGCGTTTCGACGGCCTCTACCTGGCCGGGGCGGACGAACGCAAGGCTTTCGACGTGAAGGTCGAGCACCGCGCCGCAGGATGCCACAGCGACCAGAGCATCAAGGGTATAGTCTCCGCCGACGGCATTGGATCATTTACTGGTCGCGTGCTGGTGGCAAAGGGTGCGCAACAGACCGTTGCGATGCAAAACAGCCGCAATATACAGCTCTCGCCCTCGGCGAAGATATTCACCCGTCCGCAACTCGAAATCTATGCCGACGATGTGAAGTGCAGCCACGGCGCGACCGTCGGCCAGTTGGACGATCAGGAGGTCTACTACATGCGCCAGAGGGGTATCGATTTGCCCACGGCGCGCCGCATGCAGCTGGAGGGCTTCGTGGGCGACGTGACCGCGCATATCGGCGTGGGACGCGCGATGATCGAGGCCATAGTCGCCGAAAGGCTCGAAAAACTTTAGGATATGCTGGACGTAGATAAGATACGGGAGGATTTCCCGATACTCGCCCGCCAGGTGCACGGTAAGCCGCTGGTCTATCTGGACAGTGGGGCCACGGCGCAGAAACCGCGCGCGGTGATCGAGTCTATGGACCGTATCCTGCTGACCGCGAACGCCAACATACACCGCGGGGTGCATTTTTTGAGCGAGTGTTCGACGGAAGGGTACGAGGCCGCCCGCGAAACGGTGCGCGCCTTTATCGGCGCGGCTTCGCGAGAAGAAGTGGTCTTCACGGCCGGGGCCACGGCGGGGATCAACACGGTGGCTTACAGCTTCTCGGAACGCTATTTCACCTCAGGCGACAACGTGGTGGTCACCGAAATGGAACACCACTCGAATATCGTGCCCTGGCAGTTGGTATGCGCCCGCAAAGGAGTGGAGGTAAGGGTGTTGCCGGTGGATGACGATGGCCGCCTGATGACAGAGAAACTGACCGAATTGGTCGATTCGCGCACCCGCATCGTGGCCGTCACACAGGCCTCGAACGTACTCGGCACGTGCCCCGACCTCAAACCCATCATCGACCTCGCGCATGCCCGGGGGGCCGCGGTCATGGTCGACGGATGCCAGGGCGTGGTGCACGGCGGGGTCGACGTGGCGGCGCTGGATTGCGACTTCTACGCCTTCTCGGGACATAAATTATACGGCCCGACCGGCATCGGCGTGCTCTACGCCAAACGGCGCTGGCTGGAAGAGATGCCCCCCTTCATGGGTGGCGGCGACATGGTCGGCACGGTGAGTTTTAAGGGCACGACCTGGGCGGAGTTGCCCCTTAAATTCGAGGCCGGCACGGCCAACTACGTCGGAGCGATAGGGCTTGCGGAGGCGATAAAATATGTTGGGGGGCTGCCCTCCGATCAGGTGGCCGCCCACGAGAGAGCGCTTTTGCAACGCGCCACCGAGGGCTTGCAGTCATTGCCCGGGGTGCGCATCTATGGCACTCAACCGGGAAAATGCAGTATAGTTTCATTTCGCGCCGACGGGACGCACCCGCTCGATATAGGCATGATACTCGATAAATTAGGCATCGCGATACGCACCGGCACCCACTGCGCCGAGCCCCTGATGACGCGCTTCGGCGTGCAGGGCATGTGCCGCGCATCGCTGGCCATGTATAACACGGCGCAGGAGGTCGACGCATTGGTTGCGGGGGTCGGGCGCGCCTTAAAAATGCTGCGCTGATGGCATTCATTGAACTGGAAGGACTGGACGGGGCGGGTAAATCGACCCAGATCGCGCTGCTGCGCCGTTGGCTCGAAGAGCGTGGCGTGGCCTATGAGTACCTTCACTTCCCGCGTTTCGACGCGCCCTATTACGGCGAACTTATAGCCCGCTTCCTTCGAGGCGAATTCGGAGGCGTGGACCAGGTGGACCCATACCTGGTGGCGCTGCTCTACGCCGGCGACCGCAACGACGCCAAAGGGTTGATAAACGGCTGGCTGGCGGATGGGAAATTCGTGATCCTGGACCGTTACGTCTACTCTAACGTCGCCTTCCAATGCGCGAAATTGTGCGGCGCAGAGCGCGAAAAGCTGATGCGGTGGATACTCGACCTCGAATTCGGCTATAACGCCCTGCCGCGCCCCGACCTGGCGATGCTGTTGGACGTGCCCCTTTCGATCACCGAGAGCCGCCTGAAAGCCGGGCGCGGGGGCGACGACCGCAGCTACCTGCGCGGCAAGGACGATATTCACGAGGGCTCGATGGAACTACAGCGCAACGTGCGCGAGGTCTACCTGTCGCTGGCCGCCTCGCAGCCCGATTTTCATGTCATAGAGTGCTGCCAGGGCGATACGATGCCCGCCCCGGAAGATATATTCGCCCGCATAAGGGCAAAAATAGAAACTTTGCTCTAACCCCTGCTTTTATGCCAAATACAATGAAACTCAGGAAGGTGCTCATAGTGCTGTGCCGCATGGCGCTGGGCTGTCTTTTCATCATTTCGGGCCTGGCCAAGGGCGTCGACCCTATGGGCTCGGCGATCAAATTCGGCGAGTATTTCAGCGCCTTCGGCATGGACTGGCTCTCGGGCTGCGAATATTTCTTCGCCATAGCGCTATCGACCGCAGAAACGCTTATGGGCTTTATGTTGCTTTTCGGGCTTCTGGTGCGCGTGGCAGCGACGGGTGCGGCGCTGTTCATGCTCTTTTTTACCCTGCTTACGCTCTATATCGCCATCGCCAACCCCGTCACAGACTGCGGATGCTTCGGCGACCTGCTCAAGCTGACCAACTGGCAGACCTTCTATAAAAATGCATTTTTGCTGTTGCCCCTCAGCCTGGTGATACTCTATGACGCCTGGGTGTCGATACCGCGCCGCGTAAAGGTGGGTGAGGTGATCTGGAGCGCGGTGGCTGCCGCGGCTGTCGTGGCGATGAGCGTCTACAGCATGCGCCACCTGCCGGTGGTCGACCTGCTGCCTTTCCGCGTGGGGGTGAACGTCCTCGAAGCGATGCAGGAAGGCGCATCCGCGCAGGACGAAACGCGCCTGTTATACCGCAACCTCGCCTCGGGCGAAGTCACGGAATTCGCCGTTACGGACACCACGTGGTATGATTCCACGACGTGGGAATATGTCGACACGGTGGTCGCCGAAAGGGAATCGACTGCCGGTAGTTCCGTCACCGACCTGGCGTTGCTGCGCGATGGGCAGGACGTGACCGCCGAACTGCTGGGCCAGCCAGGGGTGCTGCTGATGCTCTGCATAGCCGATCCCGCGGCGTTGGACGAGGAGTGCGCCAACCGCTTGGCCGACGCCGCCCGCGAAGGCATAAAGCGTGGTTACAGGGTCGTGGCGATCTCGCCTGTGGCGGCACAGGGGCAGTCATTCACCGCCGATGGCCTCGAGGTGGAATACCTTACCGTGGACGATGTGGTGGTTAAAACCATGCTCAGGGCTGCAAATGGCCTGGTCGTGCTGCGCGACGGGGTGATAGCGGCGAAATATTCGTGCCGCGACGTGCCCGAAACAGAGGAAATGCCCGATTACATGAAGTGAAGCCGCCGCGCCCGGCGTTAAGTAATCGCTAACTTTTTGGAAAGCCGGCGGCTTTGGATTACCTTTGCGGCGAATAATAGTAGGATGACTTTTTTTTAGGATGTTAATTTGACGCAAATTATGAAAGCAAAACTCCGTATCGCCCTTGTGGCGCACGACAACATGAAACGCGACCTGGCCGAATGGGTTGACTGGAACTGGGAGATACTCCTGCAGCACCACCTGATCTGCACCGGCACGACGGGTAAAATGGTCGAAAAGACGATACTCGACCGCCGCGGCTCGGCTCAAAGCGGTCGTTTCGATATCACACTTTTAAAATCTGGCCCGCTGGGCGGCGACCAGCAACTCGGCGCGATGATCGCAGAGGGCAGGATCAATATGCTGATATTTTTCTGGGACCCCATGCAACCCCAACCGCACGACGTGGACGTCAAAGCGCTGATGCGCCTGGCCACGCTCTATAACGTACCTGCGGCTTTCAACCGCTCGACGGCTGACTTTCTGATCTCCTCGCCTCTGTTCGACGGCGACTATGTGCCTGTGGTGAAGGATTACCGCAGCTACGTCGAAAGACCGTTGCAGGAATAATTTTTTGTACGCTACGAAAAAACTATTATCTTTGCAATCTCAATTTTGTCGCGGGGTGTAGCGCAGTCCGGTTAGCGCGCCAGCTTCGGGAGTTGGAGGCCCCGAGTTCGAATCTCGGTACCCCGACAAAATCTTAAAAAGCCGACAACGCGAGTTGCCGGCTTT
>JAVBOL010000022.1:0-32940 GCA_031550615.1 Rikenellaceae bacterium
GAGGGGGAGGGTTTGGGTGGGGGTGTCAACACAGAACGGCTTTTTAAAGCTGTTAACGTAAATTTCGGATAGGGATTCGGGCGTTAACGGTGATTTAGACGATAACAAAACCGGAATCCCTATCCGAAATTTACGTTAATATGCTTTACGACAATTATGCGATGCAGACCAAGCGCGAGATACTCGCCCGCATGGTCCGCCTGATGAAAGAGGGTAAACTGATGAGCGACGTGCGCAAGATCCCCGTCGAGATGCGCCCGCGCGGCAAGCGCAACGGCGGATGCTGCGTGCACAAGGACCGCTACATCATAAAGCACAAGATCATCTCGATCCTGGGTTTCGACATAAAGGACGAGGACATCGATCTGAATTCGATGGAGCATTACGTAAAGCGTTCGCTCGAAAACAAGAACGTCAAGGAAAATATCCTCTCGGTGGTACACGAGGCGTGCAGCGCGTGCGTGCAATCCCAATATTTCATCACCAATATGTGCCGCGGCTGCGAGGCACGCGCATGCCAGATGAACTGCCCCCGTAAAGCGGTCAACTTCAAGGGCGGCAAGGCGGTCATCAACCAGGACGATTGCATAGGCTGCGGCCTTTGCAAAAAGGTGTGCCCCTACCACGCCGTGGTATACACCCCCGTGCCGTGCGAAGAGGCGTGCCCGGTCAAGGCGATCGTAAAGCAGGAGGACGGCACCGAGCACATACTCAAGGACAAATGCATCTACTGCGGACGCTGCATGCAGGCGTGCCCCTACGGCGCGATCATGGAGCGCAGCAAGATCGTCGACGTGCACAAAGGCATCGCCAACCCCGAGCAGAGGATCGTGGCCATCGTAGCCCCGGCCATCTACGGGCAGTATAACGCCACTCCCGGGCAGGTGTTACAGGCGATCAGGAACATAGGTTTCGACGAGGTGATAGAGGTGGCGCTGGGCGCCGAGGAGACCTCGCGCCACGAATCCGCCGAATTCAAAGAGCGCATGGAGGCCGGACAGCCCATGATGACCACCTCGTGCTGCCCCTCTTATGTGCGTTGGGTCGAGAACCACGCCCCGGCGATGAAACCCTTCGTATCGGACGCCCGCAGCCCCATGGTCTACGCCGCGCGCATAGCCAAACAGCGCTACCCCGACGCCGAGGTGGTCTTCATAGGCCCGTGCCTGGCCAAGCGCCACGAAGGCGATCTGGTCGAGGAGGTGGATTACATACTTTCGTTCGAAGAGCTGGCGGCGTTCATGGCCGCCTACGAGATTGACCCCACCACCTGCGCGGAGATGCCGCTCGAGGTGGGTATTTCGGGCTCGTCGCGCGGTTACGCCCGGGCTGGCGGAGTGCGTGAAGCCATCCGCGAGGCTGTCGGCACCGGTTACACGATGGTCAACATCGAGGGGCTGGACAAGAAAAACATAGGACTTCTGCGCGGCATGGTCAAAAAACCCACCGCGCAGTTCGTCGAGGTTATGGCGTGTGAGGGCGGTTGCATCAACGGCCCCTGCTCACTCATTCCGCTGGCCAAGGCCAAGCAGCACATGGTACAGAACCTGGAATGATCGGCGCCATGAAAGAGTGGCTTTTCGGTAAAGACCCCGCGCAGTTGCAGCAAGTTGCGGCAGAGGTCGGCCTACCCCGCTTCGCGGCTGGGCAGATCGCCTCGTGGCTCTATAAGAAAGGCGCGGCGCAGATCGCGCAGATGACCGACCTGCCGCTCAAAGCCCGCGTGGCGCTGGACGAAAGGTACACGGTAGGCCGTTTCGCACCCGAAAAGGTAGCCACGTCGCAGGATGGCACGAAAAAATACCTTTTCCCGACGCTCGGGGGCGCCCACATCGAATCGGCATATATCCCCGACGGCGACCGCGCCACGCTGTGCGTATCTTCCCAGGCGGGCTGCCGCATGGGTTGCCGCTTCTGCGCGACCGGGGCGATGGGTTTTGCACACAACCTCACCGCGGGCGAGATCGTCTCACAGGCCGCCTCGATCCCCGAAACGGGAAAGCTGACCAACATCGTCTACATGGGCATGGGCGAACCGCTGGATAACCTGGAGGAGGTGCTGCGTTCGCTCGATATACTCACCGCGCCCTGGGGCTGGGCGTGGAGTCCCACGCGCATCACCCTCTCCACGGCGGGGGTCGCACCTGCGCTGGATGAGTTTCTCACGCGCTCGAAAGTCCACCTCGCGGTGAGCCTGCACAACCCTTTCGCCGACCAGAGGGCGGAAATAATGCCCCTGCAAAACGCGCAACCCATCGAAAGGATCGTCGAGGTGATCCGCCGCCACGACTTTTCGGGGCAGCGGCGCGTGAGTTTCGAATATATTATCCTCGACGGGGTGAACGACACCCCCGCGCACGTGCGGGAGTTGTGCCGTCTGCTCAATGGATTGCCCTGCCGCATAAACATCATCCGTTTCCATAAAATACCCGGTTCACCCTTTTTCTCGCCGCCGTTGCCGCGCATAGAGGCTTTCCGCGACGCGCTGACCAAAAAAGGGATCACCACCACGATCCGCTCTTCGCGCGGCGAGGATATCCAGGCCGCGTGCGGACTGCTCTCGACGCAGGTGAAAAACGGTACGGACGTTGCAGAAGATTAAATAAACGACAGATATGAAAAATTTACCCGCCATCGCCCTTTTCGCATGCATGCTGATTGCCGCGGCGAGGGCCGACGCCCAGGGCATCGTCTTCGAGAAAGCCAAATTCAGCGAACTGCTCACCAAGGCAAAGGAGCAGGATAAACTGATCTTTATCGACGTATACGCGACGTGGTGCGGCCCCTGCCGCCGCATGGCCGAGGAAGTGTTCACCGATAAGAGTGTGGGTGACTTTTTCAACGCCAATTTCATCAACGCCAAATTCGACGCCGAGCGCGGCGAGGGCGTGTGGGTGGCCAGCCGCTACAAGGTCGACCGTTACCCGACTTTCCTGCTGGTCGACGGCAACGGAGTGTTGCAGGGCACGATGATAGGCGGCAGCCCGGCGGCGGATTTCATACGCCGCATCGGTTTGCTCGCGCAGAAAGCCCGCGAGAGGATGGGGCAGGAATAATCATCGGATCTTTCTTATCAGCAGCCCGAAATTAGTCACGGGCAGACCCAATGCACGCACCTGCGAAAGGCGGCGCTGCACCCGCGTGCGCGTGGCCATGCACCCGCCGCACATCACCATAAGGGCGTGGTCCGCCGCGTCGGCGGGCAACGGCTCACCGGCTGGCAGGTAGCTGAAAGAGAGCTTGCAGCCCGCGTAAGCCTCCAGCCATTCGGGTATCCTGGAGCGGGCGATGTCGTCGCACGAGGTCTGGTGGCTGCAAAATTCACAGATCAGTACGCGGTCGCCTTCGGTGAGCGAATCGACCTTTTCGAGCCCCCGGGTGTAAAGCGCGTAGTCGCCCTTCGCGGCTGCCAGCAGTATGCTGAACGTGGTCACCTCGACCGAAGGGTCGACCGCCTCGCGCACCTCTTTGTAGACTTGCGAATCGGTCACGACCATGCGCGGCGCGGGAATTTTCGCCAATATTCCGGACAACGCTGCCGGTTGTACCACGTGTGCCGCCGCCCCCGCGTCGAGCACCTCGCGCAGCGCCTGTACCTGCGGCAGGATCATGCGCCCGGCTGGTGCGCCGCCGTCTATGGGGCACACCAGGATCACCTCGTCGCCAGGCGATAGCATCCCACCGAGCATCCTGACCGCCTCGCGCGAACGCTCCGGCAGACGCGCCTTTATCAGTTCGACGAGTGCGCCGTGATCGCCCCCGGCAGGGTGCGAGAGGTCTATTGCGAGGTCTGACGGCACATCGCAACCATTCGAGACAGTGGCGTAAGGAATGCCCTCGCGCACGAAAAATCCCGCCAACTCCTCTTCAGGCGCACCCCACTCGCGGAACACCAGCAGCGCCAGGTCTGTCTGCCGCGCTGCTTCCTGGGTGCGCGCCGTGCGCTGTGCGGCCAGCAGCGTACCATCGTCGATGCCCGCCGTGTCGATCAAAACCACAGGCGAGAAGCCCAATATCTCGTAACTGCGCCGCACGGGGTCGGTCGTCGTGCCGCCCACGGGCGAAACTATCGCGGTGTCCGCCCCCGTGATAAAGTTCATCAGGGTGCTCTTGCCGGCGTTCACGCGCCCGAAGATGCCTATATGCGGCATATTTTCCTTTCCCATAGCTATTTTCGTATAACCCCTTCGGGGCTTATCACGGCATCCATATCCACGTCGTGCAACTCACACGCCATATCGTCGACCAGGGCGTGCGAAAAGCAGACCCCGGCGCGGAACGCCCGCGTCGTCTTCAAAAACCTGTCATAGTATCCTTTGCCGCGTCCCAGCCGTTGGCATGTGCGGCTGAAAGCCACTCCCGGCACGACCACCAGGTCGATCTTTTCGGGAGGGAAATCCTCACCGCCCGAGGGCTCCATGATCCCGAAGGCCCCACGGCGCATGGCTCCCGTGCCGGTCCATTCGCGGAAGCTCATCCCGGAATCTTCGACCACCGGCAGCACTATCGTCTTGACCCCCAGCCAGCGCCCGGCCAGGCCGCCCAGCGCCACCTCGTCGTCCAGGGGCGAATAGAGCGCCACGACCTGCGCGGCACGCCACTCCGGCAGCGATTCGATATGGCGGATCACTTCCTGCGAGGCGGCCTGGCGCCCGGCGTCGTCTATCGCGGCGCATGCGTGGCGCATGGCCCTTCGCAACTCTGTTTTCCCGGTGGCGGACATAGATCAAAAATTATTCGAAAATGGTTGTTATTCTACAAACAATAAGGTATCTTTGCAAGCGTTTATACTGCCTGTACAGTAATTACGACTCAAAAATAGATAAAATTTCCTACACATGATCAATCCCAAAGCAATCCGACTTCCCGTTTCGTCGGTCGTGAACAAAGTGGTGATGAGCCTTACCGGCGCATTCCTCGTGCTGTTCCTCACCTTCCATGCCGCGATGAACCTCGTGGCGATTTTCTCGGCAGAGTCCTACAACATGATCTGCGAATTCCTGGGCGCGAATTGGTATGCCCTGGCCGCTTCGCTGATACTGGCCGGGGGACTGGTGCTGCACATCCTCTACGCCTGTTACCTGACCCTTCTGAACTACCTGGCGCGCGGATCGAAGCGTTACGCAGTCGAAACCGCCCCCAAAGGCGTCAGCTGGTCGTCGCGCAACATGCTGGTGCTGGGCTGCGTGGTGCTGCTGGGACTTATCGTGCACCTGGTGCACTTCTGGGCCAAGATGCAGCTCGTTGAGCTAACGATGACCCACGAAGCCATAGAAAACGCTGTGGCCGCAGGTCAGATGATCGGCCCGACCGACGGCGCGGCGCTGATCGCGTTGACCTTCTCGTGCCCGCTGAACCTGGCGATATACCTGCTGTGGTTCGTGGCTATCTGGTTCCACCTCACGCATGGCGTGTGGAGCATGTTCCAGAGCCTGGGCTGGGGCAACAAAACGTGGTACCCCCGCCTGAAGTGTTTCGCCAATATATACGCCACCCTGTTGATGCTGGCCTTCGCCGCCGTCGCCGTGGCGTTCTTCCTTCGCAGCGCCGGACTCTGCTGCTGCGGCGGAGCGTGCTAATCCCCTTTAAAACGACAAGAAAATGAGCAATATAAAGATAGATTCGAAATGCCCCGCCGGCCCGCTGGCCGAGAAATGGAGCAAACATAAGGCCGAGATCAAAGTCGTAAGCCCCGCCAACAAGCGCAAACTCGACATCATCGTCGTGGGGACCGGGCTGGGTGGAGCCTCCGCAGCCGCCTCGCTGGGCGAACTGGGCTATAACGTCAAGATATTCTGCATCTCCGACTCGCCGCGCCGCGCGCACTCCATCGCCGCGCAGGGCGGTATCACCGCGGCCAAGACCTCCCAGAACGACAACGACTCGGTGTACCGCCTGTTCTACGACACGATCAAGGGCGGCGACTACCGCGCCCGTGAGGCCAACGTCTACCGCCTGGCCGAGGTATCCAACCTGATCATCGACCAATGCGTGGCCCAGGGCGTACCTTTCGCCCGTGAGTACGGCGGTCTGCTGGACAACCGCTCTTTCGGCGGTGCGCAGGTGTCGCGTACGTTCTACGCCCGCGGCCAGACCGGACAGCAGCTCCTGCTGGGCGCTTACGCAGCCCTGAACCGCTCGGTGTCGAAAGGCTCTGTAAAGAGTTTCCCGCGCCACGAAATGCTCGACCTGGTAGTTGAGGACGGACGTGCGAAAGGCATCATCACCCGCAACCTGGTCACCGGCGAAATAGAGCGCCACGGAGCGCACGCCGTGGTGATCGCCACAGGCGGCTACGGCAACGTGTTCTTCCTGTCGACCAACGCCATGAACTCCAACGGCTCCGCCGCCTGGCAGGTCTTTAAGAAAGGCGCCCTGTTCGCCAATCCGTGTTTCACCCAGATACACCCCACCTGCATCCCCGTGCACGGCACGCAGCAGTCGAAACTGACCCTGATGTCCGAGTCGCTGCGCAACGACGGCCGCATCTGGGTGCCCAAGAAAATAGAGGACGTCGAAAAGCTGCGCAACAAAACGCTCAAGGCCTCGCAAATCCCCGAAGAGGACCGCGACTACTACCTCGAGCGCCGCTACCCGGCATTCGGTAACCTCGTTCCGCGCGACGTGGCCTCGCGTGCCGCCAAGGAGCGTTGCGATGCAGGATTCGGCGTGAACGAAACCGGCCTGGCCGTGTTCCTCGACTTCTCGACCGCCATCAAACGCCTCGGCCAGAAAACTATCGAGGCGCGCTACGGCAACCTCTTCCAGATGTACGAGAAGATCGTAGACGTGAACCCGTACGAAGAGCCGATGATGATCTACCCCGCCGTGCACTACACCATGGGCGGCATCTGGGTCGACTACAACCTGATGACCTCCGTAGAAGGCCTCTACGCCATCGGCGAAGCCAATTTCTCGGACCACGGCGCCAACCGCCTCGGCGCCTCGGCGCTGATGCAGGGCCTGGCCGACGGATATTTCGTACTGCCCTATACCATAGGTGATTACCTCAGTAAGCATATCCAGGACAAGAAGGTCGACACCGCAACCGAAGCCTTCGAAAAGGCCGAGAAAGAGGTCGCAGCCAAGATCGACCGCCTTTTCACCATCAACGGCAAGCAGACCGTCGACGAGCTCCACAAGAAACTCGGCAACATAATGTGGGACAACGTGGGCATGGCGCGCACCAAAGAGTCGTTGACCTCCGCGATAGAGCAGATCCAGCAGCTGCGCAAAGAGTTCTGGTCGGACGTGAAAGTGACCGGCACCAACGGCGAATTCAACCAGGAATTGGAGAAGGCCCTGCGCCTGGCCGACTTCCTTGAGATCGGCGAACTGATGGCCCGCGACGGGTTGAACCGCAACGAATCGTGCGGCGGCCACTTCCGCGAGGAGTACCAGACCGAAGACGGCGAAGCCCTGCGCGACGACAAGAACTACCTCTACGCCGCCCTCTGGGAGTATGTGGGTGAGAATGCCGAGCCCACCCTGCACAAGGAAGAGCTCAAGTTCGAGACCGTACACCTCGCCCAGCGCAACTACAAGGAGTAGGTGCCGTACTGCACCCGGATATATTTACTTTGCAACGAATAAATATAAGACCATGAATCTCAAGTTAAAAATATGGCGCCAGCCCAACCCCAAAGCCAAGGGCGGCTTCAAGACATACGCTATCGAAAACATATCGGCTGACAGTTCGTTCCTGGAGATGCTCGACATCCTCAATAACGAACTGATCCACAAGGGCGAACAACCCGTAGTGTTCGACCACGACTGCCGCGAGGGCATCTGCGGCATGTGCTCGCTGCACATCAACGGCCACGCGCACGGTCCCGACAGCGAAATAACCACCTGCCAGCTGCACATGCGCCGCTTCAAAGACGGCGAGGTGATAACCATCGAACCCTGGCGCTCGGCGGCATTCCCCGTGATACAGGACCTGGCCGTCGACCGTTCGGCATTCGACAGGATCCTCCAGGCCGGAGGTTTCGTGTCGGTGAACACCGGCGGGGTGCCCGACGCCAACGCGATACCCATCGCCAAGGAAAAGGCCGACGAAAGCATGGACGCCGCCGCATGTATCGGCTGCGGGGCATGCGTGGCAACCTGCAAGAACGGCAGCGCGATGCTCTTCGTTTCGGCACGCGTATCCTCCCTCGCCCTGCTACCCCAGGGTAAGGTCGAAGGAGCGCGCCGCGCCAAAGCCATGGTCGCCAAAATGGACGAGCTCGGATTCGGCAACTGCACCAACACCGGAGCATGCGAAGCCGAATGCCCCAAAGCCATCTCGGTAGCCCACATCGCCCGCCTGAACCGCGAATTCCTGAGCGCTAAACTGAAGGATTAGTCCTTTTCGCAGCTTTTTGGAAAAAGCTGCACCAAAAACTTTATTGAAAACTTCGTTTTCTGGAATTTATTTTGTCCGAGCTTAGGACAAGTCAATAAGTGAGGGGTTGCGTAAAAACGCAACCCCTCACTTATTGACTTGTTTTAAAATTCCGAGCAAAGTAATCTCAGGATACGCAGTATCCACAAAAGTTTTTGGGCGACTTTTTCCAAAAAGTCGCGAAACAGATCAAAACACTTCTTTTAGCACCTGGATGCTCTGGACGGCATGGATTTGGTCGAGGTGGTAGCCGAAGTAGTCGAGCATCGACTGCAGGAATGCGGAGCGTTGGGTGCGTGAGAGTCTTATATTCTCTATCCCCTCCAGGGGGGTGTCCATCAGTTCGGAGAGGATCTGGGCGTCGTCCTGCGAGAGCCGCAGCCGGTGGTCGGGGGGGATACGGGTGAAATGGCCTTCCTTTATGTCGAACCACATTCCGGGTTGGTGTTGGTTTCCGGGGTAGAATCCGAGCAGCGAACTCAACTTTACCATGAACCAGAGGTGGAAGTTGGCCACTCCGTCCTGCATCGCGTCCAGGGCGACCATCGCGGCGCACAGGAAGTCGAACAGGGGGCTGTTGACCTCCACCTCCTTTACCAGCCGGTAGAGCACCTCGGCCATGAACAGGGCGATGGTGCTTTTGCGCACGTCGAATGGTACGGAATGCAGTGGGACCAGGTTGCGGAGCTCTTTTATGCGGTGCATCTGTGCGCCGGGAATTTCCATCCCCTCCATTTCGAGGATGAACATGGGCTGGAGCAGGGCGGCTTTGTTGCCTTTGCCGCTACGGCTTTTCACCCCCTGCACCATGTAATTCTGCCGCCCGAGGGCGTCGGTGAGCAGGTAGGCGACGCATGAGGTGTCGCCGTATTTTATCGTGTGCAGGACTATTGCGCGCGCCTTATATGGCTTCATATCAGGTTTATGCTCAGGTCGTCCTGCCCGGGTGTGAGGTTTTTGAGGTACTCGGCCAGGCGCCCGACGGCCTGTGCGCGGTGGCTCATGGTGTTTTTGAGCCCGGCGGACATCTCGGCGAAGGTTTGCTTGTGTCCGGAAGGAACGAAAACGGGGTCGTAGCCGAATCCGCCCAGGCCGCGGGGCGCCGTGGTTATTTTGCCGCGCACTTCGCCTTCGAAGAGGTATTCGCGCCCGTCGAGGATCAGGGCTATCACGGTGCGGAAGCGGGCGGTGCGGTCGTCGACCCCGCGCAGGTTTTCCAGCAGCAGCTCCATGTTGGCCCGCTGGTCTTTGCCTTCGCCGGCGTAGCGTGCCGAGTATACGCCTGGCGCACCGTCCAGGGCGACCACTTCCAATCCCGTGTCGTCGGCGAAACACGACAGGCCCGTGCGCTCGTAGATCCAGCGCGCCTTCTGCATGGCGTTGCCCGCCAGAGTGGGCTGCTCCTCGGGTATATCGTCGCTGATCCCCATATCGGCGGGGGAGACGATCTCGAACCCCTCGCCCAGGATCTGACGGACTTCGATCAGCTTGTGTATGTTGGCGGTGGCGAAAACGATTTTCATCGGTATGAGGTTGTAAGTTGGTCGAGGTCGTCGTCTGCCTTTATCTTGTCGATGATAGTCTGCACGAGGTGCTCGGCGTCGCTTCCGGCGGAGTAGTCGGCGGGGCACACGTAGCTCACGCGGTTATCGCGGATCAGGGTCTGCACCGAGGAGTGGTCGCCCGGCTGGCGGGGATCGTAGACGGCGATGGAGTGCCCGCCCTGGTCTTTGACCAGCCGCATGCAGGGAATGTCGGTCGTCCCGTCGCCGAAATAGATCATCTTGCGGAAAGGCACGGGGCGCTGCGCCTCGGGGATGTATTCGTTTACGCGCACGCTGTCGTAGACCGAGTCGACGCCTTTGTTGATCTTGAAGATGAACTGCGTCTTGTTGGTGTAGTTCACCGCCACGGCGGGCCAGTAGGCCACCCCGTCGACGTCGTAGAGGAAAGAGCATGCGAATATCTTGCGGAATTCCCCGGCGATACTTGTCCCCTCGATCATCTCCTTGAGCCCCGAGGAGTTGATATAGTGGTGCAACTCGATGCCCCGCGCCGCGGCATAGCGGTTGATGCGTTTGAACCAATCCTTAACGCCCGGGTAGAGGGTGATCTTGGCCCCCGACTCGCGGAAAGCCTCGCGTTTGAGCGACATGCCGCGTCCGCGCGCCTCGTGCAGCATGCGGTACATATAGGTGAGTATCTTATCGGCGTCCTGCTCGCGCGCCATGCGGTCGCTCTCCTCCCAGAACTCGCGGTTCTCCTTGCCTACGGCCGGGATGAAGTCATATTCCTGCATGTTGCCCGCCGAAAGCGTGCCGTCGAAGTCGTAAATGAGCGCTATGGTCATATTTGTAGTTTATCTTGCTGCGAAGGTACGAAATTTTGGATGTGTTGCAATGCAAACCGCATGTGCCGCAAAACACAGAATGCTAAAAGACTGCGGTATGTATGTGAAAAATACTAATTTTGCACTGACACTATTCATGCGGGTATAAAATATGGAAAATAAACTGCAAAAGTTTTTTGGCGGTAAAAGATTAAACGAGTCCGTTTTTAATGGCATATACGTTTTATTTCTCATTGCGCTGGGCATTCGTTTTTTGACCCAATTATTTGCCGATTTCGGATATGACTCGTGGTTCATATCCGAATTCCTGATAAATTATCAGGGAGGATTCGTGCGAAGGGGGCTGCTGGGCGAGATATTGTTCTTCTTTACGCAGCATTCGGGCATTGACGTCGAGTGGACGATCAAAATAATAAGCGTTCTTTTCCTGGCTTTTCTAACAACATTTTTCGTCCGCTCTTTTATTAAAAAAGGATATACGCTTTATATACTGCCGTTGTGTTTTTTCCTGGGCGCTGTTTTTTATGCGAACAGTGCCGACCTCTACACGACCAACTCATGGATCAAAAAAGATTGCATGATGGTTTCGATCCTTATATTCTCACTTTATGCGTGCCGCAGCAAAATGCCCGTACTGTGTAAGGTGTTGTTGGTTAATGTGATGGGGATTTTCGTGATCCTGACCCATGAGCTTTACGCTTTCTTTGCGCTTCCGGTCCTGTTCCTGCTGTTCGTTAATATTTATAACAGGGGTCAGCTTGTAAGGGCCGGTCTGTACGCTGCCGCGTCGTTGCTCCCCTCGGTTATCGCTTTCGGGCTTGCATGCCTGGCGCATGGCGACCGGGCGACGGCTGATGCGATCTGGGATTCATGGCAAGTGCTTGCCGGTAATTCGCCCGCACGGCCCATAGGGGAAGACAATGCGATCGTCGCCATAGGATGGGACAGCGTCCAGACTTTCCGTATGCACCTTGAGTACAACTTCCTGAAAACGCATTACGGCCTGTGGTCGTTGCCGGTTTGGCTATTAACTTTCCCGCTGGTGTATTATATCGTAACCAATGCGATATCAGTTTTCCGCAAGGAAACAACAGATTATGACGACAGCAGTAAAACCACCCTTTCGGCGATCCTGCTGTTCCAGCTTTTTTGCATGATCCCGGCCTTTACCGTTCTTTGCTGCGATTACGGACGGCTGTTTTTCTTCTGGATCACGAGCTCTTTCGCCATATTTTTAATTATCCCCGGTGATATTGCCTCTAAACTGTTCCCGCCGTTCGCATATCGGTGGGCGGCGGCGGTCAATATCATGCTTGTCAGGATCATTACGCCCGGCAGGACCGCGATGGCGATACTTATGATGGTCATAGGGATTTCGAGCGTATCGTTCAGCGTGATCAATATGATCAACACCACGATGGTCTACCAGATATTGAATTTGCCGATAGCGACAGCTAAGCTGTTCATCAGACTGTTCATGTAATGAAACCACTCCAAATATTAAAACTGCTGCGCGTGCAGCAATGGGCTAAGAACCTTTTCGTGTTCCTGCCGTTGTTCTTCAGCGGCCAGATGATGAATCCGCACCTGCTGCTGCAGAGTGTGGTCGCCTTCTTTGCGTTTTCGTTTGCCGCAAGCTCGATATATTGTTTCAACGATATATACGATGTGCAGGCGGACAGGGCGCACCCTCAGAAGAGCGGGCGCCCGATAGCCTCGGGGGCGGTTTCCCTCGCCGGAGGGTATGTGCTGATGGCCGTGTGCCTGGCGCTGTCGGTGTCGGCGGTGTGCCTGTTCGCGGGAGCGGCGTGCTACGGGTTGCTGGCCGTGCTGGCGGTTTATTATGCGATGAACATCGCATATTGCATAGCGCTTAAGCGCTATGCAATAGTTGACGTTATGACTATCGCGGCGGGCTTCGTGCTGCGCGTGCTGGCCGGGGGCATCGCCACCGGCATCGAGCTCACGGAGTGGGTTATACTGATGACTTTCCTTCTGGCGCTGTTCCTGGCCTTCGCCAAGCGGCGCGACGACGTGATACTGTACCGCGATTCTGGGGTCGCACCACGAAAAAACACCAGCCGCTATAACATGGAATTCATCAACCAGGTTATGACCCTGCTCTCGACCGTTACGGTCGTCGCGTATATAATGTATACCGTTTCGCCCGACGTGACCGCGCGTTTCGGCAGCGACCACATCTACCTGACCTCATTCTTCGTGCTGGCGGGCATACTGCGCTACCTGCAGGTCTCGATAGTCGATAATAAAAGCGGCAGCCCTACGAAGATCCTGCTCCGCGACCGGTTCATACATGCGTGCATCCTGGGCTGGATACTCGCTTTTATGGTAATCATATACCTATGACGACAAAGCAGAGAGTCGCCGCGATGGATTTCGACGGGACGATAACCACAAAGGACACCCTGTTGGAATTCATCTCCTTCAGCAGGGGCAGAACGGCCTTTTATTTGGGTTTTCTGCTCTTCACCCCGGCCCTGGCCGCCATGAAACTCGGGCTGATACCGAATTGGAAGGTCAAGCAGTCGCTGTTCTCGTATTTCTATAAAGGGACCCCGCTGGCCCGTTTCGACGGATGGGGCGAGCGGTTCGCGGCGCGCATCGACGAAATAGTCCGCCCGAAGGCTGTCGCTGCCATCAGGGAGCATAAGGCAGCGGGCGACAGGCTGATAATCGTCAGCGCGTCGGTGGAGAATTGGATAACGCCCTGGGCGCGCAAGGCGGGTGTGGACGCAGTACTGGCCACCGGCGTCGAAGTCGATGCGCACGGCATGCTTACCGGTCGTTTCACCACCGCCAATTGCTACGGGAAGGAGAAGGTCAGCAGATTGAACGCCGAATTGGGCGAACGGGAAAATTACCGCCTGGTGGCTTACGGCGACAGCCGCGGCGACAAGCAGATGATCGACGCTGCGGACGAGGGTTTTTATAATAAATTCGTATAACGGATGATCAAGTATCTATTTGCCCTGGTGAGCATAATGCTCGGCGCGGCGGCGCAATACCTTTTCAAGGTCGGGGTGGGCGCGATAGGCCAAAGCGGCGCCACTCCGGTGCGGATAGCCCGTGATGCGGCTGCCAGCCTTCCGCTGTGGGGCGGGATAGTCTGCTATGGGGTCAGTTTGCTGCTGTGGTTCTACGTGCTTTCGCAAATGGAACTCAGCAAAGCCTATCCGTTGGTCAGCCTGGGTTACGTTTTCACGCTGTTTATCGGTTATTTTCTTCTCGGCGAAGCCATCACGCCGGCAAAGGTTATCGGCATTTCGCTCATCATCGCGGGCGTGGCTGTGTTGACAAGGTAAGCTATGCGGGATCAGCGGTTGGACGTTTTCAGGGGGTTCGCGATGTTGTGGGTGATTATGATCCACTGCCTTTTTTGGTGCGGATTCTTCAGCTACCCGGTATGGCTTTCCGTATTGAAGGGCCTGTTACTTGTCGAGATGCCACTTTTCTTTTTCATTTCCGGCGCATGCAATGCATTCTCGCGCGCATCGGTGGGGCGATTCTATATTAACAGGTTTCAGAGGATCATGATTCCGTATTGGGCGTACGGGGCAGTTTGCGTGGCGTTGATAGTTGTTTACTCATGCCCGGCATCGCTTTCCTGGTTCGCAAAACTGGCTTTCTCCTGGATCATGATTCCCGTTCAATTGCCGATATCTACACTGAATTACCTTAACTGGGCTTTATGGTTCATACCGGTATACCTGCTGGTTATGCTCATATTCCCGTTATTGAGGCAAATATATAAAACCTCGTCGGTCGCCTTAAAATACTTTCCCCTTGTTGTCATGGCCATATCTGTAGCCGTGTTGGAACTTTTTGACGATGGATTGGTCGTGTATTTTTTGAAGATGCTTGCGTTTTACGGCTTTTGGACTTACCTGGGACTGTTTTACGGGGATCTGTTCAAATCGGTCATGGTTAAGCCGGCCCTTGCAATCGCTTCGGTTTGCGCCATTGTTACGATTTTGCTGGTCTTTGTTATGCACCGTTCGCCGGATATGCAGGTTAATAAGTTTCCTCCGAATTCAATCTTTCTGGTATATTCGATAGGGGCGATGAGCGTCCTGTATGCCTTCTCGGATTATATTGTGAATATTATTCGTTTTGTCAGGCGAAATCAGGTCGTAGACTGGATATTCGTGCAGTATATGCAGAGCGGATTGGTAATTTTCCTTTTCCACCCTTTAATGTTCTTGACCTTTTCATATACACTCAGGCCCCTTATGGTTGGTTTGTCCCAACTAATAATATTCCCGGTATATTTATTGGTTGCCATTGTCGGCGGCGCGGTGTTGGGCAGGGTCTTCTCATGGTGCGAAAGAATTAAATTTGTCTAAATTTGCATAATCAAAACTCATGACCATGACATTCTCGGAAATGCTCCATACGCGCCGCAGTTGCCGGCGGTTCGAGGACAGGGAGATACCTGCCCGGGTGCTCGAAGGGCTGATCGCTGATACGCTCACCGCGCCGTCTTCGAAGAATATGCGCACCACGCGCCTGGCTGTGGTGACCGATCCGGAGAAGCTCGAAAAGATGTCGCGGATGCGCTCGTCTGGCTCGGCGTTCCTCAGGGACGTGCCGATGGCCATTATGATAATGGCCGACACGACCAAGACCGACCTGTGGGTCGAGAACTGCGCCATCTCGGCCACGACGTTGCAGTATGCCGCCCAGAGTGTGGGGCTGGCCTCGTGCTGGGTGCATGTCAATGGCCGGCAGCACGACGAAACGGATCCGGCGGCAGGGTCGGCGGAGGAGTACCTGCGTGAGTTCCTGCCTATCCCGGAAGATTATAAGGTGCTGTGCGTAATTGCCCTGGGCTATCCCATCGAGCCGGCGAAGCCGCATAATCCGCGCGAGGACGGCGATAAGGTGTTTTATTACTGATGCCGATACAAAAATGGCTGACCTTAAACGGGTCAGCCATTTTGCTGTTCGGGGGGCGGGGTTAGCAGCCGCAACCGCACGAGCCTTTATCCTGCTCACAGCCGTCGCCGCAACCGTCGCCACAGCCATCCTCGCCGCAACCACATCCGCAGCCGCCCATCATCTGGCCCTGCATGAAGTCGGCTTCGGTGGCTTCGCGCACGCCTACGACCTTGCCCTCGAAGTTGAGGGACTTGCCGGCCATCGGGTGGTTGAAGTCCATGGAAACGGCGCTGTCCGACACGGCTTTGACCGTGCCGATCATGCGGTTGCCCTGGTTGTCGCTCATGGGGAGTTGGTTGCCGATCTCCAGAAGGCCGTCCTCGATCACCCCGTCGATCATAAATATGTCCTTGGGCAGCTCCACAACGGCCTCGGGGATGAGTTCGCCGTAGCCGTCCGCAGCCGAGAGGGTGAATTTGAACGCATCGCCCGCTTTCAGCCCTTCGAGGTGCTTCTCGAAGGTGGGTAGCAGCGATCCTGCGCCGAAAATGAATTGGAGGGGAGCCTCAGCGGTTACGCTTTCGACCTGCTGGCCGTCGACCGTGAGGGTATAGCTCAGCGATACGAATGTTTTTTCTGCAATTTTCATTATTTTCTTTTTCTGTTAAAATTTTCTTGTTACTCGCAGGTGCAGACCAAATTGCGGTCGCCGAACCCTGCGTCGATCTTCGACACGAAGGGGAAGAACTTGCTCTCGCGCACCCATACTAACGGGAAAGCCGCCTGGTTTCGTGTGTAGGGGTGTTCCCATACGTCCGCGGCGATCTCAGCGGCTGTGTGCGGGGCGTTTTTGAGCAGGTTGTCGTTTTTGACCCTTTCGTCACCCGCCGCGATAGCCTCGCACTCGCGCTTGATGCTCTTCATGGCCTCGATGAAACGGTCCATCTCGCCTTTGTCCTCGCTCTCGGTGGGCTCGATCATAAAAGTGTCGTGCACGGGGAAGGAGAGCGTGGGGGCGTGGAAACCGTAGTCCATCAATCGCCGTGCCACATCGCCGCACTCCACGCCGTAATCGGCACGGAAACGCTGCAGGTCGAGGATCAGCTCGTGGCCCACTCGTCCGGTTTCGCCGGTGTAGAAGGTGCGGAACTCATCGCTGAGCGCCGAGGACATATAGTTTGCGTTGAGGATGGCCATTTCGGTCGAGCGGCGCAGCCCCTCTTCGCCGAGCATCTTTATATAGCCGTAGGTTATCGGCAAAAGCATCGCGCTGCCCCAGGGTGAGGCCGCAACGGCGGTGATGCCTTCGTTGCCGCCCGTTTCGGCCACGCTGTGCGAGGGCAGGAAACAGGCCAGGTGCGCGGCCACGCAGATCGGGCCTACGCCCGGGCCGCCGCCGCCGTGGGGCATGCCGAAGGTCTTGTGCAGGTTCAGGTGGCAGACGTCCGCTCCGATGAACCCGGGGTTGGTCAGTCCGACCTGGGCGTTCATGTTGGCGCCGTCCATATATACCTGTCCGCCGGCGTCGTGCACTATGTCGACGATCTCGCGGATGCGGCTCTCGAAAACGCCGTGCGTCGAGGGGTAGGTCACCATAAAGCAGCTCAACTCTCCTGCGTATTGCGCGGCCTTCGCGCGAAGGTCCTCCACGTCGATGTTGCCGTTTGCGTCGCATGCCACCACAACGATCTTCATGCCGGCCATGGCTGCCGAAGCGGGATTCGTACCATGGGCCGAAGAAGGTATAAGGGCCACATTACGAAAACTCTGGCCGCGGCTCTGGTGCCATGCGCGGATCACCATCAGGCCGGCGTACTCGCCCGCGGCGCCCGAGTTGGGCTGCAGGGAGGTGGCGGCGAAACCTGTGATCGTGGCCAGGTCCTTTTCCAGGTCGGCGATCAATTCCGAGTAACCCTCCATCTGGTCGGCGGGGGCGAAGGGGTGCATATTCTGGAAGCCAGACAGCGAGAGGGGCATCATCATGGCCGCCGCGTTGAGTTTCATGGTGCACGAGCCGAGCGAGATCATGCTGTCGGCCAGCGATATGTCGCGGTGTTCGAGGCGTTTGATATAACGCATCAGTTCGCTTTCGGAGCGATATTTCGAAAAGACCTCCTGGGTGAGGATCGCCGAGGTGCGGCGCATGCTTACCGGGATCGAAGCCTCGCCGACCTTTACCTTGGGCGCTTTTTTGCCAGCCGCTTCGGCGAATACGCCTACTATGGCCTCCAGTTCGGCGGCAGAGGTCACCTCGTCGAAGCTCAGGCGCACCATGCCCGATTCGGGATAGAAGAAGTTCATGCCCGCGGCCAGCGCCAGGGCGCGCACTTTTTCCGAGTCGGCCTCGACCTGGATCGTGCCGAAGTAATTTTCGCGCGAGAGCTTGTAACCCAGCGCCGTGAGGGCGGCACCTGCGGCTGCGGCCATAGTGTGAATGTGGGTCGCGATGCGGCGCATCCCCTCCGGGCCGTGGTAGACGGCGAACAGCCCGGCCATCGTGGCCATAAGGGCTTGCGAGGTACAGATATTGGAGGTGGCTTTTTCGCGTTTGATATGCTGCTCACGGGTCTGGAGCGCCATGCGCAGGGCTTTATTGCCCAGGCGGTCGACCGAAACGCCGATTATGCGTCCGGGCATCTGGCGCTTGAATTCGTCGCGCACGGCCATATAACCGGCCGAGGGACCTCCCAGGCCCATCGGTATGCCCATGCGCTGGGTCGAGCCTACGGCGATATCCGCACCCCATTCGCCGGGGGCCTTCAGCAGCGCGAGGGCTATGATGTCGGCGGCGGCGGTAACCTTAACGCCGTAGCCATGTGCGGCAGCTGTAAAATCCTCGAAATCGGCCATGGCGCCGTCCGCGCCGGGATACTGCACGATAGCTCCGAATTCCATGCCGGTAAAGCTGTAACCCTCGAACGATTCGCTGACGATCTCGATGCCGTAAGGCTCGGCGCGGGTCAGCAGCACGTCCAGGGTCTGGGGAAATACGTTTTCATCGACGAAAAGCACGTTGCAGCCCTTTGCCACCTGGTCGCGCGAACGCAGCGAGTGCATCATCAGCATCGCTTCGGCGGCGGCTGTGGCCTCGTCCAGCAGCGAACAGTTGGCCACCGGCAGCGCGGTGAGCGAAATGACGGCGGTCTGGAAGTTGAGCAGCGCCTCGAGGCGGCCCTGCGATATTTCGGCCTGGTAGGGGGTGTATGAGGTGTACCAGGCAGGATTCTCGAAAACGTTGCGCACTATGGCGGCGGGTGACGCGGTGGGGTAGTAACCCATGCCGATGAAAGAGCGCAGCTGGCGGTTCTTCGCGGCCAGCGCACCCACGTGGGCGGAGTATTCGTACTCGCTCATCCCCTCGGGCAGCGCCAGGTGTTGCGTGAGCCTTATGTCTGCGGGAACGACCTGACCGATCAACTCTTCGAGAGACCCTGCGCCTATAACGCCGAGCATCTCCTTAACCTGAGATTCCGTAACCCCGATGTGCCTGTCTGCAAATTTATCGTAAGCCATTTTTGAAATTTTTGGCAAAGTTAGTGTTTTTGTAGAATTATGAATTATGAATCATGAATTATAATGAGGGGGGCAGGGGGAAGCTGCGGGTAATGGGCCGATTTAATAATTCATGATTCATAATTCATAATTCCAAAATAATAAGTACCTTTGACGCCTATTCTCCCGCGAGGAGTCTATAAATAAAGTCCAACCATTTAGTAAGCAACACCTTAACAAAACAATGGAAGAAAACAAAGTAATGGAGGAAACTCCCGAAATGGCAGCGCCCGAAGTGGTGGCCGCCCCCGAAGCCCCCGCCAAAAAGGCTAAGGCGGAAGAAAAAGCAGCAGTCAGGAACGAAGATTTCGACTGGAATGCATTCGAGAACGACCTGGGTCTGTACGACACTCCCAAGGAAGCTATCGCAGAGAAATACGACAACACCCTGTCCAATGTGCAGGTAGGCGAAGTTGTCGAAGGTACCGTAACGAGCCTCAACAAACGCGAGGCGGTCGTTAACATCGGCTACAAGAGCGACGCGGTTATCGCGATCGCCGAATTCCGCTACAACCCCGAACTCGCCGTAGGTGAGAAGGTCGAGGTTTACGTGGAGAGCGCCGAAGACAAAAAAGGCCAGCTGGTGCTCTCGCACAAGAAGGCGCGTCAACTCCGCTCATGGGATCGCGTCAACGCGGCCCTGGACAACGACGAGATCATCAAGGGTTACATCAAATGCCGCACCAAGGGCGGTATGATCGTGGACGTGTTCGGCATCGAGGCCTTCCTGCCCGGTTCGCAGATCGACGTGAAACCCATCCGCGACTACGACATCTACATCGACAAGACCATGGAATTCAAGGTCGTTAAGATCAACCAGGAGTTCCGCAACGTCGTGGTTTCGCACAAGGCCCTTATCGAGGCCGAGCTCGAACAGCAGAAAAAGGAGATCATGTCCAAACTCGAAAAAGGACAGATCCTCGAAGGTACGGTCAAGAACATCACCTCCTACGGCGTATTTATCGACCTGGGCGGCGTGGACGGTCTGATCCACATCACCGACCTCTCGTGGGGCCGCGTGAACCACCCCGAGGAGATCGTGCAGCTCGACCAGAAACTCAACGTGGTTATCCTGGACTTCGACGACCAGAAGAAACGTATCGCCCTGGGCCTGAAGCAACTTTCGGCTCATCCCTGGGA
Source organism: Rikenellaceae bacterium (assembly GCA_031550615.1). Lineage (GTDB taxonomy): Bacteria > Bacteroidota > Bacteroidia > Bacteroidales > Rikenellaceae > JAVBOW01. The sequence continues at coordinate 20,328 of JAVBOL010000022.1, forward strand.
TGCCCTGAGCGCCGACCTGAAAGTGGGCGACGTGGTTAAAGGCAAGGTTGTCGTTATGGCCGACTACGGCGCGTTCGTTGAGATCGCAGCCGGCGTAGAGGGCCTGATCCACGTTTCGGAAATGTCGTGGAGCCAGCACCTGCGCTCGGCACAGGACTTCCTGAAGGTGGGCGACGAGATCCAGGCCGTGATCCTCACGCTCGACCGCGAGGAGCGCAAGATGTCGCTGGGCATCAAGCAGCTTACCCCCGACCCCTGGGCAGGTATCGAAGAGAAATACCCCGTTAATTCGAAGCACACCGCCAAGGTGCGCAACTTCACCAACTTCGGCGTGTTCGTTGAGATCGCCGAGGGCATCGACGGACTGATCCACATCTCTGACCTGAGCTGGACCAAGAAGATCAAGCATCCCGCGGAATTCACCCAGATCGGCGCCGACATCGAAGTGCTCGTACTCGAGATCGATAAGGACAACCGCCGCCTGAGCCTGGGCCACAAGCAGCTCGAGGAGAACCCCTGGAACGCTTACGAGGCCCAGTACGGCGTGGATACCGTGCACGAAGGCACCATCACCGAGATGACCGACAAGGGCGCCGTCGTTTCGATAGGCGAAGGCATGGAGGGCTTCTGCCCCACCCGCCAGCTTGCCAAGCAGGACGGCTCGACCCCCGCTGTGGGCGACAAGCTCGACTTCAAGGTGATCGAATTCAGCAAAGGCACCAAGCGCATCACCCTCTCGCACCTGCGCACCTACGAAGAGCGTCCCGCTGCTTCTGAGCGCACCGGCGAAAGGCGTGGCGGTGGCGAGAAGGTCGTTAAGGACGACGCCACCAAGAGCTCGGTTAAGAAGCTGAACGCTTCGATGGAGAAGACCACCCTGGGCGACATCTCGGGTCTGGCCGCTCTGAAAGCCCAGATGGAAAGCGCCGAGGCAAAGCCCAAAAAGGCCGCAGCCAAGAAAGCCGTTAAGGAAGAGGAAGCCGAAGAGGCTGCCGAATAATCCCCTTTCGTGCCGTGACGTTCCGCGTTACCATATTGGGTAGCACCGCGGCGATGCCTACGGCCGAGAGATATCAATCTGCTCATGCACTAAACGTGCATGAGCAGATTTTTTTGATCGACTGTGCCGAAGGGACGCAGCATCGCCTGATGCAGTGCGGTATAAATCCGCAGAAGATCAACGCCGTGTTCATCACCCACCTGCACGGCGACCACTATTTCGGATTGCCAGGGCTGCTCTCGACCCTCGGGCTGCTGGGGCGCCGCACGCCGCTGGCCGTCTACGCGCCGCCGCCGATCCGCGAGGTGCTGGACGCGCATTTTAAATATTTCGACAGCGCGCTGCCCTATCCCGTCGAGGTGCATCAGGTCGACCCGACCGCCCACGGGAAGATCTTCGAGAATAAGGTGATGGAGGTCTGGACGATCCCCCTGCGCCACCGCGTGCCGTGCTGCGGATTCCTTTTCCGCGAGAAAACCCCGGGGCTGAATATCCATAAGCAGGCCGTGGCGCGTTACGGGCTGGGTATCGCACAGATCGCCGCCGCCAAGCGTGGCGAGGATATCTCTCTCGAGGCGGGTACGGCGCTCGGCGACGGGACTGTGCTGGCCGGGCCCCTGCATTTAAGTAACGGCGAATTGACCTACCGCCCCTACCTGCCGCGCAGTTACGCCTATTGCAGCGACACGCTGCCCTCGGGCAAGGTGGCCTCGATAGTGCAGGGCGTGGACGTGCTCTACCATGAGGCCACATTCGCCGACGGCGACCGCGCGCTGGCCGCCAAAACAGGGCACTCGACCGCCTCACAGGCTGCCGGGGTGGCGCTCAAAGCAGGTGTCGGGCGGCTGGTGATAGGGCATAGCTCGATGCGCTACAAGGGCGGCGGGGAGTTGCTCGAACAGGCGCGGACGGTCTTCCCGCTGACGGATATGGCCGTCGAAGGGAGTAGGATAGATATCAAATAAACAGGGCGGCCTCATTGGCCGCCCTGTTTGTTATTGATGTTGCTTGGTGCGCCGCATCCGGTTCTGCGGCTTGTTCTTATTTTGCTTTCCCTGGCGGTTTTGCTGATGCTTTTTTTGGGTTTGCCCGCGTTGCGTAGCGATCTGTTTGTAGTCCGTTTTGAGGTTGTTGATACTCTCTTCGTCAACCTCGATGCCGTTTTCGGACATGCTTTTTATATCTTTTATGATTACCTCGTTGTTGGGATGGTCCTGGTTATACTCGAAACTTTTGGCACGCATAAAGCGGGCTATGTCGTTTATCGCTTCGAGTGACGGGGCGCTGCCCGGCTCACCGGAGTGCTCTATGACCCTTATCATGCGCTGCACGTTAGCCCCGTAGTGCTTGCGGCGGATCCCGTGGCGCGGATAGTCGAGCCTTGCCGGACGCGTGAAGAGAGTTTCAGCCGTGGGGGTCGGGTAGGGTGAGTCCACGTCCAGGCGGAAGTCCGACATGATCAGCAGGTGGTCCCACAGCTTGTGGGTGTAGTCGGGCGTGTCGCGCAGAATGGGGTTGAGGTTGCCCATGGCCGCGATTACGCACCGGGCCTGGTGGTTGCGCTCGTTGCGGTCCTCTATGGAGCAGAGGTAGTCGACCATTTCGTGTATGTGGCGTCCGTATTCGGGCAAAAAAAGCCTTTTGCGTTCCAGGTTATAATTTTTTCTCATGTGTTTGTGGCGCGTATAGCGGTATATTTGGTTTGTGTGGATTTTTACAGTAATTCGAACAGGCGTGAAAATATAACGATTCGACCGTAAAAATATTCTGAAAATCAGCGCGATGGCATGATTATTGCATTCATTTCGGGCTTGTCGCGAGAGTATCAAATGCCCCGATCGTGATTTATATTTGCTACAAAAGTATAGTTTTTTTCCATTTATTGGCCAGGGCCAAGGAAGCTAACCCCATTTTACAATGATAAAGGTTTTAGTGATCGATAGCGAAAGGAGTACACGGAACGCCCTCAAAGAGTTGCTTGAGTATGAGGGTTACCGTGTCGACGTGGCGCAGGAATATGCCGAAGCTGTGATACTGTCAAAGACAGTGCCATATGACGCTGTGATATGCGACGACCTGTGCCGTTTCTCCCCGCATGCATTGGGAGAGGATATGCAACTCTCTTCGAGTCTGCCCCTTATCGTTACCTCGCGCGACGCATCTTCGCAGGTGGCGATCGACACCATACGCAACGGCGCTGTCGATTACCTTTCCAAGCCCATAGACAAGAACCGTCTTCTGGCGACCATCAAGCAGGTCACCGACCCGGCCAACCGCATCGAGGCGCTGCGCACCGAGCAGGTGCAGAAGGTGATCCGCACGCGTGCCGGATCGCGCGCCGAGCAGATCGTGGGACGGTCAAGCTCCATAGAAAAGGTCCGTGTACTTATAGATAAGGTGGCGCCCTCGGAGGCGCGCGTGCTGATAACCGGGGCCAATGGCACGGGTAAGGAACTCGTCGCCCGCTGGCTGCATGAGAAGAGTCCGCGCTCGGACCGCGCGTTCGTCGAGGTCAACTGCGCGGCCATCCCCTCGGAGTTGATCGAGAGCGAGCTCTTCGGCCATGAGAAGGGAGCTTTCACATCTGCTGTCAAGATGCGCAAGGGTAAGTTCGAACAGGCCGACGGAGGCACGCTCTTCATGGACGAGATAGGCGATATGAGCCTGGCAGCCCAGGCTAAAGTGCTGCGCGTGTTGCAGGAGCACAAGATAAGCCGTGTGGGCAGCGACCACGACATCGAGGTCAACGTAAGGGTCGTCGCCGCGACCAACAAGGACCTGCGCAAGGAGATCGCCAAGGGGCTGTTCCGCGAGGACCTCTACCACCGCCTGAGCGTGATCGTGATCCGCGTGCCCGCGCTGTGCGAACGCATAGACGACGTACCCCTGCTGGTCGACCATTTCGTAGGCCAGATATGCGCCGAGTACGGAATACAGCCTAAAAAGGTGGACACCAAGGCGTTGGATATGCTCAAAACGATGGAGTGGAGCGGAAATATCCGCGAACTGCGCAACGTGGTCGAGCGATTGATAATACTGAGCGACAAACACATTTCGGCTGAGGACGTCGATGCCTATGCGGTAGGGGTGTTTTGAAAGGAAATGGGGTCTTACAGGACCCCATTTCCTTTTTACTCCTCCGCCGGCACCCAGCGGAAGAATAACCCTCCGCCCGTGCCCGCCGTGGCATCGGTGTTCCACTCCTTGTCGGCCCAGGGGTAAACGATGGGGCGGTCCTTGCACGCGGCCTTGAGCGCCAGGTAGCTCTCATAGAGGCAGTAGCCGTTAGCTGAATTGAACGCCGGGCAATATGCCACCACCGAGGGGTGGAGCTGCGAGTTGCGGTAACAAGCCAATCCCCGCTGTACGAATGCCGCACACCAGGCGGGGTCGTTCGAGGGGTTGCCTTTCAGCTTGCGTGAATTGCCCGCCAGGTGTGTGTCTACGTCCGCCTGGTCGATCAGGTATAGCCCCACCGCGTCACACATGGCGTAAAACTCGTCGCTCTGGGGGTACGGGGTCAGGCGCAGGGCGTTGATTCCCGTGCGCTTGAGCGCTTCGACCTGGCGGCGGTCGTCGGAGGGCACCCCCGAGGGGGTGAATTCAGCTATGTTGAGCCTGACTTTGGCGCCGTTTACCGTCAGCGCGCCGTCCTGCGCGCCCAGGGTACGGAAGCCCACCTTTTGGGCGATGTATTCGGTGTAGCGCCCCTCGACCTGCATCTTAACCACAAGGGTGTAGAGGTCGGGCTGCGCCGCGCTCCATGCCCGCACGTCGGGTATGAGCGAGAAGAAACTCACCGTGTCCTCGTCCTTCATCTCGAATTGGCTGTCCTTGTATCCGTAGGAGACCCTCTTGCCGTCGGGGGCTAAAAGTTCGTAATTCACCCTCACCTGGCGTATGTTGAGCAGGTGGCTCTTGACCACCACGCCCAGCGACATCGCCCCGTCCGTGCCGTTGACGCGGCCTTTCCAAACTATATCGCGCACGCGCAGCTTGGGTTGCGCGATTACGCAGACCCCCGAGGGGGCGGCCAGAGTTTCGCCGCGGCGGTAGTTTTCTATCGTGCGGGCGATTGAGGGTTCGTGCATCGTTATTTCGATGCGGTTCATCCCCTCGCGGGTGAATTTTGTCACTTCGAATTCGGCGGGGGTCTTCGATGCCTGGCTGTAGCCGGCTTCCACGCCGTTGATAGTCACGGTGTAGGAGCCGCCGGCACGCGGTATGCGCAGCATCAGTACGCGGTCGATCCATGCGAAGGGCATCTGGTAGACGGACGAGAAGACTTCCGCCCCGTCGCTGCGCGTGAGGGTCCACTCGCCGATCTCGCGTATCCATTGCGAATCGCCGCCCTGGCGCTCTATGGCGGCTGCCTGTGAGGAGTAGCTGCGCAACTGGGTGCGCGCTGGTTGCATCCTCGTGTCGATCTCGCCCGGAAGCGTCCATGGCTGCTGCGCGGCGCCCGTAAAGGCTACCAAAAGCAGGGAAAGGGTCAGCAGGATATTCTTCATAATGCTATTCATCTGATAAACTTGACATTGCTATCGTGGCCAGGTTGACCAGGGTGCGCACGTCGGCTGTTTCGGCGATCAGGTGCACGCCCTGCCCGAGCCCCATAAGTATGGGGCCGTTGACCTCTGTGCCCCCGAAGTGGCCTATCATTTTATATGATATGTTGGCGGCGGGCAGGTTGGGGAAGATGAAGGTGTTGACCTGGCGCGACCCCAATTTGCAGAAGGGATAGGCCTTGCTGCGGAATTCGGTGTCGAGGGCTATGTCGGCCTTCATCTCACCGTCGACCATGATGTCGGGATAGCGACCGTGGAGTATCCTGACGGCCTCGGCCACCTTCGTCGCTTCGCTTTCGGTGTCCGACCCGAAGTTGGAGTGCGAGAGCATCGCGATCACGGGCTCCTTGCCGAAGCGGCGCACCGTGGCGGCGGCCATGCGGGCGATTTCCACCAGCTGCTCAGCCGACGGCGAGGTGTTGACCGCCATGTCGGCGAAGAACATCGGGCCCTGGCGCGTGGAGAGGATCACCATCGAGCCGAGGGTTTGCCCGGCCCCGCCTCCGAATATCTCGCGCACGGGTTGCAGGTCCTTGGTGTAGCGGCGCGAATAACCAAGCAGCAACGTGTCGGCGTCGCCCGCGGCGACCATCATAGGGGCGAACCAGTTGCGCTGCATCATGTATTTGTTGGCCTCGGTGATGCTCAGTCCCTTGCGGTTCAGGCGGGCGTATAGCAGCGCGGCGTATTTGTCCCTGCGGGGCTGCTCTTCATCGCAGCGGAAGTCGATTATGGTAATCCCGCGCAGGTCAATATTGTTCTCTGCGGCCACCTTTTCGATGCGTCCGCGCCCCCCGATTATCGTCACGTCGGCCAATGAGTCGTCGCGCAGTTTGGCTGCGGCCTGCAACCAGCGCAGGTTGGTCCCCTCGCTGAGCACGATGCGTCTGCGCGGCGAGTTGAGCACTCGTGTGCGCAGGGCGCGCAGCAGCTTGTCGGCGCGTCCCAGGCGGCTCTCCAGCTCGAAGCGGTAGGCGTCCCAATCCTCTATCACGCGCGAGGCCACGCCGGAATCTATGGCCGCCTTGGCCACCGCCATCGAGATCTGTGTGATAAGGCGCGGGTCGAGGGGCTTGGGTATGAGGTATGTGCGTCCGAAGGATATGTTGTTGTCGTTATACGCCGCCTTCACGCTGTCGGGCACGCTCTCCTTGGCGAGTGCGGCGAGGGCCCGGGCTGCGGCCACCTTCATCTGCTCGTTGATGGCCGAGGCGCGCACGTCGAGCGCCCCGCGGAAGATGTAGGGGAAACCGAGCACGTTGTTCACCTGGTTGGGATAGTCCGAGCGCCCCGTGGCGAAAATTATGTCCTTGCGCGAGGCCATCGCCTCCTCGTAGGATATTTCCGGATTGGGATTGGCCAGCGCGAAGACTATCGGGTCGGCGGACATCGAGCGCACCATATCCTGGGTGAGCGTCCCCGCGACGGAGAGTCCCAGGAACAGGTCGGCGCCGCTGATCGCCTCTTCGAGCGTGGAGATGGGACGGTCGGTGGCGAAGGCCCTTTTGCTTGCGTTGAGGTCCGTGCGCGAGGAGGATATCACCCCCTTGCTGTCGCACATGACGAGATTTTCGCGGCGGATGCCCAGCATCACGTAGAGTTTCGAGCACGAAATCGCGGCGGCGCCCGCCCCGCTGACCACGACTTTTACGTCCTCTATCCTGCGCCCTGTCAGTTCTATGGCGTTGAGCATGGCCGCGGATGAGATGATCGCCGTGCCGTGCTGGTCGTCGTGCATCACCGGGATCGGGAGTTCGCTGCGCAGACGCTCCTCGATCTCGAAGCACTCGGGCGCCTTGATGTCTTCGAGGTTGATGCCCCCGAAGGTGGGCGATATGTTTTTGACGGTCTGGATGAAACTATCCACATCGGTGGCGTCGACCTCTATGTCGAACACGTCTATGTCGGCAAAAGTCTTGAACAACAATCCCTTGCCCTCCATTACCGGTTTGCCGGCCATCGCGCCTATGTTGCCCAGCCCGAGCACTGCCGTGCCGTTGGAGATCACCGCCACCAGGTTGCCCTTGGCGGTGTATTTATATGCGTCCGCGGGATTTTTCTCTATTTCGAGGCAGGGCTCGGCCACGCCGGGCGAGTACGCCAGCGCGAGGTCCTGCTGCGAGGAGTATGGTTTGGTGGGCACGACTTCGATCTTGCCGGGGCGCCCCTCGGAGTGGTAGCGCAGCGCCTCTTCGCGGCGCGTGTTGCGGTTCTTGTCGCTCATAATATTCTATATTTTCTTACCTTTGTGTTCAATGCCGGACGAAAATTTAAAAATCCGACGTAAAGTTACGATTTCTTTCACACAATGTCCCTGCCGAAACTCAATTTTCCGCAATATGCCTTCCGCCTCGCACGACGCGATGGGGTGGAGATGGTGTGGGATCCTCTGCGGGGAGGGTGGCTGCGATTGACTCCCGAGGAGTGGGTGCGCCGCCATGTGATCGAGTGGCTCAAAGAGGACCGCGGCGTGGCGGCGCAGCTGATCTGCCAGGAATATCCCGTGTCGGTGTGCGGACAGCCCCAGAGGGCCGACGTGGTTGTGATGTCGTCCTCAGGAGAGCCTTTGATGCTGATCGAGTGCAAGGCTCCCGCCGTGCGCCTTTGCGGGTCCACGCTCGGCCAGGCGGTGCGCTACAATAGCGTGGTCGGGGCGCGTTATATAATGCTAACTAACGGGTTGATCCATTTTTTCTGGGAAAAAAGCGAAACCGGGGAGTATGTGCAAAAATCCTCATTACCAGATATATAACCGATCACTATGCAAGGAAGTTATTAACAATTTAGCATAATTAGGCTTTTTTTTACACAAAAGCGTTTATCTTTGCCCCCGAAATAATAAACGTCCTCTTATGTGAGGGCAAGTAAAAAACTTAATTACGACCGATCATGAAAAAAATTCTTCTCATCGCAGCCCTCGTCGCTGCAACGGCAACCGCTTCGGCGCAGTTCTATGTTGAAGGTGCCATCGGCTACAAGCAGACCAAAGCCAAAGATGCCGGCGATCTTACCGATTCGAAGTACACCGTAGCACCCGCCGTAGGTTACTACCTCAATGACCGTTTCGACGTTGGTGTGGGCCTTGACCTGTGTGGCGCAAAGTTCGAACAGGGCGAAGGTGAAGCCAAACAGAACGATTGGAGTGTAGCCCCTTTCGCCCGTTACTCTTTCCTGCAGCTCGGCAAGTTCGAAGTGCTTGCCAAACTGGCTGTTAATTATGGACAGGGCAAAGTTGATGTCACTGATGAAATGGCGATAAAATACTCCCAATTCGGCGTTAACCTCACCCCGATCCTGGCTTTCAACGTGTGCGAGCGCATCGTGCTGACCACCCAGCTCAACTTCATGAGCCTGGGCTACAATGTATTCAAGGACAGGGACGGCGACGGGAAATACACCAACTTCAATATTGGCGTTGACAGCCGCAACGTGATCACCACCGGCGGTGCGCGTGTCCCCAGCGAACTGGATGTTATGACTAATCCCGCTATGATGTTCGATGCAATTATTAATAGCGGAATGGGTATCACTGCCACTCCCGGCATCACCGTAGGTTTCGCCTACAAATTCTAATTCCCACCCGGGAATTCCCCGAAAGGCCGCCCACCGGGCGGCCTTTCTTTATTCATAGGCCACCGTGTGGGGCGCCGTGGGGGTGAAGCTCACCGGGTCGATGCCATTTTGGGCGGACAGCTCGACCCAGCGGCTTTTGATAAGTCCGCCCGGTCCTACGGCGACGCCCAGGCGCAGTTCGATGGCCTTGAATACCAGGCGCTCGTTCTTGATCCTCACGCCTAGCCCGAAAGTGGCGTAGGCGGGATTCGAGAACGGATTGGCGTTGTGCCCGAGCATCCCCAGGTCCGAGAATGCGAACATCGCCATACGGAATCCCCACGGCTGCAGGGGGGTGAATACCACCGTTTCGAGCGACAGGCGCGCGCGCGAGGTGCCGAGGGCGTGTTCGCCCAGGGCCCTGAGTGAGGCCGACTCCCTGAAAGCTATCACCTCGTCGCTGCCGTAGGCGCGGTTCCAGCCCTGCAGGTAGCTCACGCTCACGAACTGGCGCAATCCGGTGTGCGGGCCGAGCCGAAAAAGGTTGGTGAAATATTTCGATTCCAACAGCAGCGCCAGGCGCTCCCATCTGCTTTCGCCGCGCGGCAGGTAGCCGCCCCAGCCCACCCCGCCCATGAGGTAACCCAGGGAGTTGAAACCGCCCAGGCGGTAGCTGCCGCCCACGTAATACTGGTCTGTGAATTCGCCGTTGAGCCAACCGCCTACCACCTCGGCGCGGTAACCCACAGGCAGGTACTCGCGCTGGCCGTAGCCGTAGATCAGGCTGGCGGTGAAGAAACGCTCACGGTAAAGCCCCGCCGAGGCGAGCCATAGCGTACCGTCGTGGTATGCCGGGTTGAGGTTGGCGGCCACCGGAGGGCGGTCGCCGAAGTTCGAGCGGGTGATGCGTCCGGCTACGTAGGCGCTGCTTTTAATACTCCCCAGCCACAGCGCCCCGCCGCCCCAGAGGTCCAGCACTCCCGAGCCGATGCGGCGCGAAGAGTCGGCGTAGAGCATATACTGGTCCTGCCTCGACGAATTCCAGCCCGCCCCCGCCATAAAGTCGGTCGTGCGCTGGAATTGGCGGCTGACCTGCAGCGAGAGGATCGCCTCGTCCCATTTGCGCCCCGCCTCGGCGGAGGCGTTGAAGAACGTACCGCCCACGTTGGGCATGTTAAGTCCCACCCACAGTCCGCCGTAGTCGCCGTGCCGCCACGAAAAACTGTTCTCCACCGACAGGCGGTTACCTGTGCCGGCGAAGTTGGCGTCATAGAGCTGTATCATGGCGCGTCCGTCGCCGCGTACCGATCCGTCGAAACCTATCGACCAGCTGTCGCGGGTCATGACCACCACTACCACGCGCGAGGTGTCGGCTGGGTCGCGTATCACGGCACTCGTTACATCGGCTATGTAGCCCCGGGAGCGCAGGTTGCGATTGCTTCGCGTGAGCAGGTCGGCGTCGAAGCGGTCGCCAGCCTCCAACAGCAGGTCGCGCCGCAGCACGGCCTCGCGGGTGCGCACGTGGATCGAGTTGGCAAGCCGCTCGATGCGCGACGAATCGCTGCCCAGCAGGTCGCCCTGGACGATCTCCACGCGACTGATCCGCCGTCCGTCATAGCGGCGCCACTGTGCGCCCTGGTCCGTCACCTCGCCCTGCCGGTCGTCGTCCGGGCGCACGAAAACCGAGTTGTAGATAAGCCGCGACACCCCTCCCCGCGAGTAGCGCGCCGCCAGCGAGTCGTAAAGGCGGTCGTGGCGCCCAGAAGTATAGACGCTGTCCCTGCCGGTAAGCCTACGGGTCGGTTGTTCGCCCTGCGGCACGCCGCTATCCGCCGCCGCCAGCAGGGGCGGCAGCGCCAGGAGCAGTATCAGCCATTTACGCATAGTCCGTATTGTCGTTCAATTTTTACGCCAGGGCGTGGCAGCGATTGCAAATATCGGCATTAACCGCCTGTTTTCAGCGGGCAGGGGATGCCTAATTGGAAAATAATTCATATTTTTGACGAAATAAACGAACCTTTTAGGTGATGAGAATAGCCATAGTGGGAACCGGTTACGTCGGTTTGGTGACCGGAACATGTTTTTCCGACCTGGGCATCGACGTGACCTGCGTCGATGTGAACCGCAAAAAGATAGAGGACCTGCGCAACGGGATCATCCCCATATTCGAGCCAGGCCTGGATACGATGGTGCGCAAGAACGTGGACGCCGGGCGTCTGCACTTTGCGACCGAGCTGGCCGGGGTCATAAACGACGTGTCGGTGGTCTTCTCGGCGGTCGGCACCCCTCCGGGCGAGGGCGGTAGCGCCGATCTGCGTTACGTGCTCGAAGTGGCGCGTGAGGTGGGGCGCACCATGGAGGGCTATAAACTGTTGGTGACCAAGAGCACCGTGCCTGTGGGCACCGCCGAAAAGGTGCGCGCGGCGATTGCCGGCGAACTGGCCAAAAGGGGCGTGGATATCCCCTTCGACGTGGCCTCGAACCCCGAATTCCTCAAAGAGGGCGACGCGATCAACGACTTTTCGCGCCCCAACCGCATAGTTATCGGCGTGGACAGCCAAAAGGCGCGCGAGGTGATGGAGAAACTCTACCGTCCCTTCACGCTCAACGGCCACCCGATAATCTTCATGGACATCGCCTCGGCCGAGATGACCAAATATGCCGCCAACTCGATGCTTGCCACGCGCATATCCTTTATGACCGACATCGCCAACCTGTGCGAACTGACCGGCGCGGACATCAACATGGTGCGCAAGGGCATAGGCTCGGACGAACGCATCGGCAGCAAATTCCTCTACGCGGGTTGCGGATACGGGGGCTCGTGCTTCCCGAAGGACGTACAGGCGCTGATACAGTCGGGGCTCGAATACGGGCACCGTCTGCGCATCCTCGAAGCCGTGGAGAGCGTCAATGAGGACCAGAAAAAGGTGATGTTCAATAAACTGCACGCCTACTACAAGGGCGATCTGGCCGGGCGCACCGTAGCCGTGTGGGGACTTTCCTTCAAACCCAACACCGACGATATGCGCGTGGCGCCTTCGCTGACCGTCATACCGATGCTCCTGGAGGCCGGGTGCACGGTGCGCGCTTTCGACCCCGTGGCGCACGAGGAGGCGCACAAGACGCTGGGCGAGAGCATATACTACGCCAGGAATATCTACGACGCCGCGCTGGGGGCGGACGCGATCCTGCTGCTCACCGAGTGGAAGGATTTCCGCATGCCCCATTGGGCGGAGATCAAACGCGGGATGAAAAAGCCCGTGGTCTTCGACGGTCGCAACATCTACGACAAGGAGTTGCTGCGCGACGAAGGTTTTGAGGTTTACTCGATAGGGTCAACGAACTAAGCGCGGGATCATGAAGAGAGTATTGGTAACGGGCGGCGCCGGTTTCATCGGATCGCACCTGTGCGAGAGGCTGCTTGCCGACGGCAACGACGTGATATGCCTGGATAACTACTTCACCGGCAGCAAGGCCAACGTGCGCCACCTGC
>JAVBOL010000004.1:0-42237 GCA_031550615.1 Rikenellaceae bacterium
TTCCGAAAGGAACTCGTCGAGTACATTGACTACTACAATAACAAACGGATAAAAGCCGCGTTAAAAAACATGAGCCCGGTGCAATACCGAGCTCATAATTTCTGAGTTTATTAATCCGTCCAATATTTGGGGTTCACTTCATCGGCTCTTCCGGGGCGCATTTATTTTGTTAGGGGCAGGCCTAATACTGTTCGCTCTCGTTGGGAAAGTCACAGCTTTTCACATCCTCGACATAACGCGATACGGCGCCGCTCATGATCGAATGCAGGTCCGCGTAACGTCGCAGGAAACGGGGCGAGAACTCGTTGTTCATGCCCAGCATGTCGTGTACCACCAGCACCTGGCCGTCGACGCCGCCTCCGGCACCGATACCTATCGTGGGGATGTGCAGTTGCCCGGACACCTCGGCCCCGAGTGATGCGGGTATCTTTTCGAGCACTATGGCGAAGCAACCGGCCTCCTGCAACAGTTTAGAGTCGCTTATAAGCTTATCGGCCTCGTCCTTCTCCTTCGCGCGTACGGCGTATGTCCCGAATTGGTGTATAGACTGGGGGGTCAGCCCGAGGTGTCCGCACACGGGGATACCGGCCCTGACGATCAGTTTAACCGATTCGATGATCTCCTCGCCGCCCTCCATTTTCACGGCGTCGGCCTCGGACTCCTTCATTATGCGGATCGCTGAGGCAAGCGCCTCCATCGGGTTGCCCTGGTATGTACCGAAAGGCAGGTCGACCACCACCAGGGCGCGCGTCACCGCACGGGTCACCGAGCGGGCGTGGTAGATCATGTGGTCGAGGGTCATCGGGACGGTGGTTTCATAGCCGGCCATGACGTTCGCCGCCGAGTCGCCGACAAGTATCACGTCTACGCCCGCGGCATCCAGTATCCGGGCCATAGTGTAGTCGTAGGCTGTCAGCATAGTTATTTTTTCGCCACGGCTTTTCATCTCCGAAAGGCGGAATGTGGTCACTGCACGCGTTGTTGAGGCTGTAGACATAATGTTTGGAAGTTTGTACCTGCCAAAGGTATGGAATAATCGGGAATATTTCCTACTTTTGCCTTTGACAAACACGACTCAAGCGACGCACGTTCTTTTAACGCCCATTCACGATTCACACCACACCTTACATAACTCGATTTGACTGTCAGATTGAGCCAGTGTAGCATCGTTTGGGGGCCTTCGGGACCTCGTGGACGGTAATCATATGTAAGGTGTGGACTTGTGTTCGCCTGAAAAATGTGTTTGTCACCTGCACTGTCTCTTTTTATATCATGGACAACCTGTCGGCAAACAAACAAATCATAGATAAAATCGTGGCGTCGTGCGCCCCGGCGGCAGTTTACCTGCGCCGTTATGCTTCCTGCGCCAACTCGGAGGGACTCGACGCATATATCGTGGTGTGCCGCCCCGGCGGCGACAAATGGGACCTGATCGCCCTGCAGGATGAGTTGGGCCGGATCGCAGGAGGCGACCTTTATATGGTGCGCACCACAGAGAGCGAAATGGCGACCGGAGGGGCACAGGGCGACATGGTCACAACGTGCGAAAAGGTCTATTAGGCTACCTGCCTTTTAGCGGGAGGCGATAAACGCCGAGAAAAAATGCCAGAGCACAGCCCCGCCGCTCACCGACACATTCAGCGAATGCTTCGTCCCGGCCTGGGGTATCTCGATGGCCGCATCGCACAATTTTAGAGCATCATCCCCTACCCCGTCGACCTCGTTGCCGAACACCAGGGCGTACCGACTGTCGGGCTGCGGCACGAAATCCTGCAGCGACACCGATCCGCCGACCTGCTCGACCGCGACAACGGTATAGCCGTCGGCCTTTAGCGCCGCAATCGCCTCGGGCGTAGAGGCATAGTGCGTCCATTCGACGGTCATTTCCGCACCAAGGGCGGTTTTATGTATCTCTTTCGAAGGCGGGCACGCCGTTATGCCGCACAGGGCGAGGCCACGGGCGGCGAAAGCGTCGGCGGTGCGGAAAAACGAACCCACGTTATTGGCGCTGCGCACGTTATCGAGCACTATGACCACCTCCATGCGCGGTGCGGCGGCAAATTCGCCGGGAGTCAACCGCCCCATCTGTTCGTATGACGTTTTCTGCATGGCCAAAACCTATAAGGATTGGCAAAGATAGCAAACTTAAAGATTATTGAACCTGTATTCAAACGAAATGGAAACATAGCTCGAATAGGTCTGGCGCCAAACGTTTGAAATATATTGGTTATTGATCTGCGAGACAAAATTCGTGTTTCGGTTAAGTATATCATATGCATTTAAGCCGATATAACCCTTTCTGTCCTTAAAGAGTTTATAACCTATCGATGCATTCAGGATATGGTTTTCATACTCCCCGACGCCCGAAGAGTTGGCGTAACACTCCATTGTATATGAGGTCGTGAACATTGCCCTGTCGAGAAATTCCCATCTTAAAGAGGCACTGAGCGCCTCTTTAATACCCCTGTCTATATTGCCGTCGGAGTTCTCAAACCAACGGTATATGGTGTTGCTGCCCACCGACACCCTGAAAAGCGAAGAGAAATTGCTTGTCAGCGAAATACCTGCCTCGCCCCGGTGGTCATGTGTCCTGACCAGACATTGATCCACCCCTTCCTGTGGATTTATGTAAAAATAACCTGCGTTGACGTTTAGCAGAAACGGGATGTGGCGCAATTGCGTTTTGAAGTCAACCGTATACCGCAAATCAATAGAGTTATCAGAGTTTACGGGGGATATCAATGTCGACCCCGCCGTTGCTTCATAGCCGTCGTATTCGGGCAGGACGGTCGGCGTTTCGAAATAACGCCGTCTATTAACCACCTCTCCGTTATTGAAGTCTATTGACAATCTGTTGCGGAGCGATCGCTGGTTTTTAACCGAGCCTTGCGACAAGGATAAACTGTAGACCCGTGAAAATTTCAATGACGGATTACCCGCCATTAGGAACAATGGGTCATCGGCATCTAGCCAATCATTTAGCCGACCCGTCGGGATGCCGGCTGTCGTAACAAGATGTAACGAAAGGAAACCGGTTGCATTAGGCTTGTATGTGAATCCAAAATTGGGTTCAAACGTTCCAAAATTTTTATTATGGCGGCCATGGTCCGGTATCCTCTCTTTATTCTCTAATGCATTGGCCTGGTAATCCATATTGACATACAGGAAATATTTTGGCCTCGAATAGTAATAACCCAATCCCCCAGTCGCGGTGACCATGCGTTCGCAATAATCACCGGAAAGCGAATAGTCCACCTCTTTGGTAACGATGTCGACGGCAAGGTCATAGCTGTCTGAATAGAGGTAATGCATACGCCAGTAAACAGAGAAAGTCCCTGCGTTCGATGTATTGATGCGATATTCGGGATCAATCCGTATATTGAGTGCCGGTTTATCGGAATCAATATTATAATGTGTATTCCTTATGTCGGGACTTTGCTGCTCATCGCGCCGCAATTCGTTTGCGGTGTTTTTTCTGTAATTAATTTCGCCTTTCACTGAAAAAGAGTCACCCCCCACAAATTTCCTATTCAACTGAAGCGTTGGATAGATTTCACATGAACTGCCGTCGACATGCGACGATCTGCCGAGTTTGTTAATCGTCTCCTGGTCGCGTATCGTGTGCGAAAAATCTGTCGAATTAGCGTCACTTTGGCTTAAAGTCGCGTATAAATGAAAATTTGCAGAGAAACGTTCTTTTTTAATATAATTATAATCGGCAGAGCAACTATGTTCATGTGATTTATTTACAGCCTCTTGCTCAACTGTATACGACTGGCTGTGGAATTGCGTGGTTGGAAAATAATCCATAAACGACCTTGACGAGGTTTCTGTTCGCAGATTATTATAATTGTAATCCACCCCGTAGCTGTGGCCGATGGTTGGTATGCCTACAGCAAATTTAAATCCGGCAGCAACAGATTTTCTATCGCCCCCTGATTTAACACTAAGATCGTCCAAAGCATTTCGGTTGTCTATGGCGCCATTAACCGAAATTTGTTTTTTTTCACTGTAATACCCGCTTTCCCCGAACAGGTAATAGCGCCCTGTTCTCTGGGCGTCGATATCTTTATTTACATCGTAGCCCCCCTCTGCCCGAACCTTTCCGGAGAGAGAAGTCGTCATCTTTTCGAACGTCGTTATATTTAGCACCTTGCGTTTTTGTGCGTTTTTGCCATATTTTATCTCTTCTATTTCGTCCACCTCGTCGTATGCCCGTATAGCCGAGGCCGCAGATGCGTCAATATCATATAATGCCTTAGCTGGATCGTCGCCGTAGAGCAATTTACCGTTAACATAGACATACTTGACAGGCTGGTTGTTTATTTTAACACTGCCGTTCTTTAATACCTCCACCCCCGGCATGTGCCGTAGTGATTCTATTACAGGGTCCCCCTCCATCGTTTTAACTGCAGCGGGGATGAATATTACCGTATCGCCGCTCATTCGACACATCTGCACGCGCGTTTTGACCACGATTTCGTCGATCCGATGGACATCAGGCGACATTTTTATCCTCCCAAAGAAATATTCAGGTTCGTCATTGGCCAGCACCGCGGTGTAAATCCTGTAGCCGGGGGACGATATCTCCATACGGCTGCGCAAATCGGTGCGGCAACTAAATTTGAAATTCCCCTTTTTATCAGGGTTATAGTTCTGTATGACCAACTGCCCATCCCAGCTGGTTATCACACTAATCACCACTGATTCGAGTGGCCGGTTAGAGGCTGAATCGACCACAACGCCGCTGAAAACGACAACATTATGGAGTGCCGCGCTGACTTTACAGGCATTGAAAATGCCGGCAATTATTAACAGGCAAAAAGACGCATATCGATTCACAGCTCTACAAAATCACTAAAGGACTACAAGTGGCCGAGCGTCAATCGGCTTTGTAAATCCCGGAGGATAAGCGGCTATGGTACAAATACCCGATTGATATATAATAAATCGTGCGACCCCTGGGTCACCGGCAGTATGCGTTATCAGCACGGCACCTGCTGCATTAGAGATCCGGTATGTTACTTCTCCCTTATAGCCATCGATCCTTACAGTGAATTCCTTACCCGCCTTCGGGCAATTTGGATTTATTACTATCGAGGCCGGCTCGGGGACTGCTGACACATTTTCCGACATAGCCGACGGAGAAACACCATTAATAAACAGGCCGAATAACAATGCGCCGAGAATAAATAGTGATAATTTTCTCATGTCATTAATATTTTAGCGTGATTAATTCAATGGGAGTTTTAGGCAAACTCTTAAGCATTATTTATTCTTCCTTACAGTAAACCCTTGCGCCACTGCGGGACTTTTAAATCCGGGGGGATATGCATTCGCAGAATACCTTCCCGGTGAGCGCGCAATAAAAGTCGTCGATGGAACTTTAGCGTCAACAGTATCGGCATCTATGATATTTCCCTTGGTATCAAGTATTTTGAATATGACGATACCTCTGTAATCATTGAGTGCAACCCTATATTCCTTTCCTTCATATACCGGATTGGGGCTGATCGTTATTGAAGCTAACGGTTCGGTATTTTCGGCAAAAGATACCCCCTCTGAGAATGATAATAACGCAACAACGGCGCTCAAGCCAAATACGTAATGAATCCTTTTCATGCTTCCAAATGATTCTTCCGGTTTTTACAAATATAGGAAAATATACCGAATTATTATTGCATAATCATGATTATTCGCGTTCAAATCCAGATAGTAAATGGTTAAAAGCGTCAAATCCACAAACCTTTGCGGTTTGTCCAAAGAATTTCTATATTTGTAGCTTGAATAAATTTTACCTAAACTCAACTAACTATTAATTATGGGAAATATTCCTACTATTTTCTGGCTTATCCCTGCCGCGTCGCTCATTGCGCTGGGATTCGCCTACTATTTCTACCGCTGGATGCGCAAACAGGACGAAGGCACGCCGCGAATGAAAGAGATCGCCGAGCACGTGCGCGTAGGCGCTATGGCCTACCTGCGCCAGCAGTACAGGGTGGTGCTCATCGTATTCCTGGTGCTTGCCGCCGTGTTCGCATTTATGGCCTACGGGCTGGGCGTGCAGAATGGCTGGGTGCCTTTCGCGTTCCTTACGGGCGGTTTCTTCTCGGGCCTTGCCGGTTTCTTCGGAATGAAGACAGCCACTTACGCATCGGCACGTACCGCACAGGCCGCCAGCGAGTCGCTCAACCGCGGCCTTAAAATGGCCTTCCGTTCTGGGGCGGTGATGGGCCTGGTCGTAGTCGGCCTGGGGCTTCTCGACATATCCGCATGGTACATTATCCTCGACCAGTTTGTCGACGCTACCGGTTCGCAGAAATTGGTGGTCATCACCACCACCATGCTGACCTTCGGCATGGGTGCATCGACCCAGGCGCTGTTCGCACGTGTGGGAGGCGGCATCTACACCAAGGCTGCCGACGTGGGCGCCGACCTGGTTGGTAAGGTCGAGGCCGGGATACCCGAAGACGACCCGCGCAACCCGGCGACCATCGCCGACAACGTGGGCGACAACGTGGGCGACGTGGCCGGCATGGGCGCTGACCTCTACGAGAGCTACTGCGGCTCTATCCTCGCTACGGCGGCACTCGGCGCGGCGGCTTTCTCGACCTTCGAGAACAGCGTCGAACTGCAGACCAAAGCCGTATTCGCACCGATGCTGATCGCTGCCGTGGGTATCCTGCTGTCGATATTCGGCATCTTCCTGGTGCGCACCAAAGAGGGCGCGTCGATGAAAAAGCTGCTCGGTTCGCTCGGCATGGGCGTGAACACCAGTTCGGCGCTGATCGCCCTCGCTACGTTCGTGATCCTCTGGTCGCTGGGGCTGCCCGACTGGCAGTGGATCTCGTGGTCGGTGATCACCGGCCTTGTCGCCGGCATCATAATCGGCCAATCGACCGAATATTACACTTCGCACTCGTATAACCCGACCAAGAAGATAGCCGACTGTTCTAAGACCGGCCCGGCGACCGTTATCATATCGGGTATCGGCCTGGGTATGATCTCAACCGCCATTCCCGTTATCACCATCGGCATAGCCATCATACTCTCGTTCCTTTTCGCCATCAAATTTGACATGGCCAACATGCTTACGGGCAGCAATATCGGCATCGGCCTCTACGGCATCGGCATCGCAGCCGTGGGTATGCTCTCGACCCTTGGCATCACCCTGGCCACCGACGCTTACGGCCCCATCGCCGACAACGCGGGCGGAAACGCCGAGATGAGCGGCCTGGATAAAGAGGTGCGCCGCCGCACAGACACCCTCGACGCGCTGGGCAACACCACTGCAGCTACGGGTAAAGGTTTCGCGATCGGCTCGGCGGCCCTGACCGCCCTGGCGCTGCTGGCGTCATACATCGAGGAGATCAAGATCGCTATGGTCAGGATCGGCAACGAAGCCGGGGCCATGGCGGGCGAGGTGCTGGGCAGGATGTCCAACGGATATTTCACCACCACCACCCAGATCGAGGACGCGTCTATGATCGACTTCGTGGAGGCATACCGCATCAACCTTATGAACCCCAACGTACTGGTGGGCGTATTCATCGGCTCGATGATGGCATTCCTGTTCTGCGGTCTGTCGATGAACGCCGTAGGCCGCGCAGCACAGAGCATGGTCGAGGAGGTCCGCCGCCAGTTCCGCGAGATCGCGGGCATACTCGAAGGCAAAGCCACGCCCGACTACGCGCGCTGCGTAGAGATCTCCACGCGCGGCGCACAGCGTGAAATGCTGATGCCCTCGTTGCTGGCTATCATCACCCCCGTGGTAACTGGCCTTGTATTCGGTGTGGCTGGCGTTATGGGTCTGCTCGTAGGCGGCCTCGGCGCAGGATTCGTGCTGGCTATCTTCATGGCCAACGCGGGCGGCGCATGGGACAACGCCAAGAAGTTCATCGAGGAAGGCAACCACGGCGGCAAAGGCTCGGACTGCCACAAGGCGACCGTCGTGGGCGACACCGTGGGCGACCCCTTCAAAGACACTTCAGGCCCCTCGCTCAACATCCTTATCAAGCTGATGAGCATGGTGGCTATCGTTATGGCCGGCCTTACCGTGGCTTACAGCATTTTCTAAGCTTATTATCCGGATTTTTTTGGGGCGGGCCGTATGGTCCGCCCCGTTTTTTTATACATTTGCAATACGAAACCCGAACCTATGAACCGTTTTTTACTCGCTATTGCCCTACTTCTGTGTGCAATGCATTCAGAAGCCCAACAGTTGCTGGTCGACGTTGCGCTCGACACCCGTTTCGACAACCGCGAGTACAAGAACACGATCAACTGGTCGCAAACCCTGTTCAGCTCGCGCCTCACACCCCAGATCGGTTTCGGATGGAACGGGGGCAACCAGATCAAAATAGGCACGGACCTGGTCGCCGATTTCGGCGCCCCTGCATTCACAACCAAGCCTGATTGGATCGCCTACTACGGCTACGAAAGCAAAAAATTCAACGCTTACGTCGGCGTGTTCCCGCGCGCAAGTGTGATGGGCACGTACAACAGCGCATTTTTCAGCGACTCGGTGCGCTTCTATGACAGCAACATCGACGGTACGCTGTGGCAATTGCACGGCAAGCGCGGCTACGTCGAGTTCTGCTGCGACTGGAACAGCAGACAGGACGACAAGGTGCACGAAAAATTCATGCTCTTCTCCTCGGCGCAGATCCAGACCCGCATATTCGATTTCGGCTACAACGCCTCGATGTATCACTACGCAGGTTCATGCGAGGACGAGGGGGTGGTCGACAACATATTGCTAAACCCGTACGCCGCCTTTAATTTCGATGGGCTGCTGCCCCTGGACAAGGGCGTGCTGCGTGCCGGATACATGAAGGCGTTCCAGAAAGACCGCGAGAATTTCGACTGCTACGTCAGACCGGACGGCGCACTGATCGAATTGGAGGTGTCTAAATGGAATTTCGGCATAAGCAATTCGCTATACCTGGGCGACGATTTGATGCCCTATTACTGCACGTACGGCAACACCTTATATAACGGAGAGCCGTGGTTCCGCACGGACAGTGGCATATACGACCGCCTGGAGTTTTACTGGAAGCCTATAGACAAGAACGGCAAACGCCTATACGTCGCATCGGTGCACCACTACGACGGCAAGAAATGGGGATGGCAGCAGGTGCTGCAATTCACCGTCGGCTTCAACCAGGATAATTTCCGAAAGAGACCGCAACAATAGAAACCTGCACAACAACGAAGGTGCGCATAACGTGCGCCAGATTTTGCGCATCGCTTGAGCATCAAACCGTAGCAGCCTTATCTATTCCTCTATCAGGAACACCACTTCGCCCTCGCGCTTCATAAGGAAGTGCTCACGGGCGTATTTTTCCAGGAATTCGTCGTCGCGCAAGTTGCGCAGCAGGGTGCTGTCCTCGGTGATGCGGCCCTGGAAGTAGTCGCGCTGGTGTTTAAGGTCGCGTATGCGGCGCTTCACCTTCCAGCGGTCGAGCAGGTTGTCGTTATCGAAAAAGGTGATCAGCAGCACGAATGCCACTATCGTAATCGCCCATACCCGATGGCTCTTTGCAAAGTCGCGCAGTCGCATCACTCCCAGGATTTATAGAAATGGAAAACCGGTCCGTGTCCGCGTCCGGTCATATATTCAGCCCCTCGCTCTATCGCACCGTGCAGCCACTCGCCGGCCCGTTCCACCGCCGGGGCGAGGGCCAGTCCGCGGGCGAGGTATGAGGCTATCGCCGAGGAGAGCGAACATCCCGTGCCGTGGGTGTTGGGGGTTTCTATATGGCAGTATACGTATCTCAGCTGCCGCCCGTCCTCCAGAAACAGGCAGTCTGTGAGCGTGCCCCCGGCCAGGTGGCCGGCCTTGAGCAGCACGTTGCGCGCACCCATTTCGCGCAGACGCAGGGCTGCGGCGGGGAAATCATCCCCGGAGGATATTTTCACACCCGTAATGTATTCCGCTTCGGGGACGTTGGGCGTGATGAGCGTCGAAAGCGGCAGCAGCAGCCCCACGATGGCGTCCGCGGCCTCGCGCGGTATCAATTCGTCGCCCGAGGTGGCGACCATCACCGGGTCGAGCACTATGTTGCGCGCGACGTGGCGCCTGAGGGCGTCGGCCACACACTCCACGATCTGCGTTGTCGGCAGCATCCCCAGTTTTACCGCATCGGCGCCTATATCGCCGAGCACGGCATCTATCTGTCCGCGCACTATTTCGACAGGTGCGACGTGCACGGCGCTAACGCCGAGCGTGTTCTGCACCGTGAGCGAGGTAATGGCCGTAGCGGCGAAACATCCGCACGCCGAGGCCGATTTGATGTCGGCCTGGATGCCCGCGCAGCCTCCGCTGTCGGAACCTGCGATGGATAGCATTCGCGGATAGGTTTTCATGAGGCCAAAGGTACTAAAAATGCGTGAATCCGCGCCAGTCGCCTTCGATCTGCTCAGCGCCGCGCATCCATTTTATTTCGGCATGGCCGGCCTCGATCTCCCCGACCACGTACAGTTCGCCCACCTCGCGGCGATAATCCGCGACCACCTCGGGCAGTGCCGTGAAAAGCAGCACGTAATCCTCGCCGCCCTGCAGGGCGTCTTCCAGCGAATGGTCGGTCGGGATAGCCGACAGGTCCACGCGCGCGCCCACGCCAGACGCCTTTAAAATATGGCGCAGGTCCGAGGCCAGTCCGTCCGAGAGGTCGATCATCGAATGCACGCCGGGCTGCAGCCCGAGCCAAAGCCCCTGCTCCACGTGTGGGGAGGGATTGTGGTGTATGCGGGCAAGGGGCGAGGTGTAATTCCCCTCCAGCACATCGCGCAGACCCGCCGCCGAAGCGCCAACCCGCCCAGTGAGGCATATCAGATCACCGGCACGTGCGCCGCTGCGCCGTTTTATCTTTCCCTGGGCGGCCTCGCCTATCGCCACCACGTTAATGGCTATTCCGGTTTCCGAGAGCGTCGTGTCGCCGCCTATCAGCGCCACGTCATACTGCCCGGACAGCGAGCGGTAGCCGCGCATGAACTCCTCGGCCCACTCCCCGGTGCATTCGCGCGGCAACCCTATGGAGAGCAGCGTGGCCACCGGGCGCGCACCCATCGCCGCCACGTCGCTAAGGTTCACGGCCAGCGACTTGCGCCCTATTTCGAAAGGCGGCGCGGCGGCGCGCAAAAAATGCCGGCCCTCCAGGAGCATATCGGTCGTTATGACCAACGAGTGTTCGCCGCCCGCAGGGATAACCGCGCAATCGTCGCCGATGCCCTCTAAATGAGGCGATCCGACCCCCGAAAAGAGTTTTTTAATAACGTCGATCAGTTCGAATTCGCCCATGTTGATATTTTGATGCAAAAGTATTCTAAAAATCCGATTTAGCGTTGTACTTTTGTGGCGTAAAAAAACTATCCGACAAGCTAAAGGTGGCGTGCAATATGCGCAACCGCCCAAAGAGTTAAAACGTTTATGAAGATACTCATAGTTAACGGGCCAAACCTTAACCTTTTAGGTAAGCGCGACCCCGAAGTGTACGGCACCACCTCTTTCGAGGAGTATCTCGAAGGGCTGCGCGCCGACTTCCCCGCCATTGCGATAGATTACTACCAGTCCAACGTCGAGGGCGAACTGATAAACCGCATCCACGCCGCCGACACCGAAGGCTACAACGGGGTGGTGCTCAACGCCGGGGGTTACACGCACACCTCGGTGGCGCTGGCCGACGCCATCGGCTCGGTGGCCCTCCCGGTGGTCGAGGTGCACATATCCTGCATCTTGGCGCGCGAAGAGTTCCGCCACGTTTCGCTCATCGCCCCGCGCTGCAAAGGCTCGATCATGGGCTTCGGCATGGACTCTTATTTCCTCGGAATAATAAGCCTCATAGAATAAACAGATGACCAAACGCACCAAGATCGTAGCCACCATATCGGACAAACGCTGCGAAGTAGAATTTATCCGCTCTCTCTGGGAAGCGGGCATGAACGCCGTAAGGATCAACTCGGCGCACGTAACCACGGAAAGCGCCGAAAAGATCGTGCGCAACACCCGCGCCGTATCCGAAAGCATAGCCATAATACTCGACACGAAAGGCCCCGAAATACGCATAACAGGCATGGGCGAGGCGCACTGCGGCGGCATCGCGGTAAATATCGGCGAACGCATCGAGGTGCGCGGCACGGACAAAGACCTGCCCTCGGCGCCCGGTGCGATATATGTCAACGACCCTTCTGTTTGCGACGAGGTGCCGGTGGGCGCTTCGCTATTGGTCGACGACGGCGAGTTGGAACTTAAAGTGGTCGAGAAGAGCGGTGACGCGCTGGTCTGCGAAGTGCAGAACCCCGGGGCGATCAAGCCCCGCAAGAGCGTCAACATCCCCGGCGTGAAGATCAACCTGCCCAGCGTGACCGAGCGCGACCGCGAGTTCATACTGTGGGCCATCAAGGCCGACCTCGACTTTATCGCCCACTCCTTCGTGCGCAAGAAAGAGGACGTGCTGGAAGTTAAAAAGATCATAAAGGAGCACAACAGCCCCATGAAGATCATCTCGAAGATCGAAAACCGCGAGGGCGTGGACAACATCGACGAGATACTGACCGTGACCTACGGCGTAATGGTGGCGCGCGGCGACCTGGGCGTGGAGATCCCCGCCGAGAAGATCCCGGTCACGCAGCGCATGCTGGTCAAAAAGTGCATCGAGAGCAAGAACCCGGTTATCATAGCCACGCAGATGCTCCACTCGATGATCTCAGCCCCACGCCCCACACGTGCCGAGGTGAGCGACATCGCAAACGCCATCTACCAGAGGGTGGACGCGATTATGCTGAGTGGCGAGACCGCCAACGGCCAATACCCCGTAGAGGCCGTCAGCACCATGGCGCGCGTAGCCGAGGAGATCGAGCGCGACAACGACAACAACCCGCCCCTGATAGACATGAATATGGTGCGCATCAACCACGAGATCACCGCCCAGCTGGCGCGCTCGGCGGTAAGGGCGTGCACCAACCTTCCTGTCGCGGCCATCCTGATCGACTCGCTCACCGGGCGCACGGGGCGTTATATCGCCGCTTTCCGCGGCCAAAAGCCTGTCTACGCGGTCTGCTACCGCAAGACTTCGATGCGTCTGCTGTCGATCTCATACGGCGTTCACGCCATGTACCAGGAACCCGCGGAAAGCCGCCAGACGTTCCTGCTGCGCACTCTGTACGACCTCGAAAACCAGAAATTAGTGTCGAAGGAGGATCTTCTGGTGCTGGTCGGAGGCGATTTCGGTGCAGCGCAGGGTGCTTCGTTCATGGAGATCAGCCGGGTTATTGACCTCGAACACAAGGCTATTAACCGGATGTAAAAGCTAACTATCAGCAATATACCCCTCATGAAATTAGAGATAAACGACAGATCAACCATTCAGATTAACTCTAAGATTGGCAGTGATAATTTGGCATGCCGATTGCCCATAATGCATTAACATCAGATTATACCAATATAAACCATCCTACCCCATAGAATAAATATATTCGAATGGCGGTTTATATTAAAGTTTTTATATTTTTGTAAAAATCGCACAAACATATGTCGCTTAAAAAGTACAAAGCTACCCTCGAGGAGATGATTAACGGACCGGAAAGCAGTACACCTTTCTTAAACTCGGATAGAGGGCATAATGCTGTAGTAATGCAGGTAATACTCGACAAGGCGGCCCATATAAAGATGTTCTGCGGCGAACTTTCTATTTTCCGCAAAGAGTTTAAAGATAAAGTCGAAGCATCCTACCCCATAGACAATGAGGGACAGGAAATAATGGATGGGCTAAAGTGTGCATTGGATAAGTTTTTGCGAGATGGCAAAAAATTAGAGATAATAATGGAACATCCATTTTTAGATCTGTTTTATGCTGATGAAATATACAAAAACACGCTTAGAGAATACTCAATAAAAGGTAACATCGAATTATACCGTATTAAGAATGGGGAACAATCGGTTAAGATGGGAGTGGCAAGAAATCACTTTACCGTCGCCGACAACAAAATGTATCGTCAGGAGATCAAAGCAGATAGACACGAAGCCATCTGTTGTTTAAACAACACAACAAATGCTGAGATACTGTCAAATTACTTTGACTCGCTTAAGCATTTGCTTGCCGAACCTATCCCCTTGACATGATGTTTCTCTATACTTCCAGTCATTTTTCTTTATTAGATGGTAGTCAAACCCTTTTGGGGGTTTTGGCTACCATTGTTATTTTGTGCGTTATATTAAATGCGAATAACCCCATTCATTCAATCCTAAGTTCCGTCCGGGAGAAAATATCCACCACGATAACAGATATAGCAAAAGAGGTAGTTGATCAAATAAGGGACGATGTTCGTTACCTATTATTGCGTATTAGGGAAAAAGGCGATGAACCGGAGGATGGCGAAGTTAAAAAAGGTCTTCCAATTATCTTAATAAACGAGATACAGCCGATTGAGAATAGATGTAATACGGAATTTGACAAAATAAAAGGCAAATATCTCAACCATTGTGAGTATATAAGCGAGACCGAGGAACAGACATCAGCTCCAATATATACATTTCTATTTTGCCTCATCGTGTTTATCTGTGAAGAGTTGTTATATTACCCTAATATAATAGGAAAAGATCAGCTAATGACATTCCTGCTCTCTTTTGTATTACTTTCCTGTGTCCTGTGGACTTCACTTTGGGGATTCTTCATCGGCAGGACAAGACTAAAAACAGATAGAGAAAAAAAAACATCCCCAATTGTTCCGATGAACTGGACGCGATGGCTGTACAAGGCAGGTACATGCATCGGATTATTCTTAGTGTTATATGTTCTTTTTATTTGGGCGTATTCTCATTTTAATATTTCGTTGCTTATTGATGCATTTCCAATCATTGCCATAGGACTAATAATTATTTCGTCAGTTCCATTTTGGGGTCTTCGAGGATTACGCAGATTTAACATCAAGCATAATAATTACTCTAAAACATTTATATTTAGCCACTTTAGTAACATAACTCTTCTTTCCATCATATATGCATTCATTGTTTACTTTCTTTCATCTATGATGAAAGAAATACCTCTTTTTATTAATTCGCCAACTTGGGCTGAGGACATTCGGGGGACCCTAAAGTTTATTATTATTATGTTTGTAATAATAAATGGTTTAGTATTACCTTTCTGCATGGTATTATTCAGATACAACCACTGTATCAGAATTGCATACAAGGACGTCAGCTATCACAAAAACAATTTTCAGAGAGAGATTGACGAATATAAGAAAAAATTATAGAATATACTTCCTCGTTAATTAACAGATTATCCTGTAAACAAAAAATCGCATTCGCATTTTTTTATTTGCAAAAAAGTTGCAAAGCGGCGTAAAGATTTATAAATTTGTTGCCGTGACCGTGCACGACATATCAAAAACCAGCAAAATATGAGCTTCTTAGAACGTCTTCTCGCTTCGGCAAAATCGAACCCGCGCACCATAGTGCTTCCCGAATCGGGCGACGAGCGTGTGATAAAGGCCGCCGACCGCATCATCGCCGAAGGCATAGCCAAGGTGATCCTGCTGGGAAACCGGGAAAAGGTGGCTCACCTGGCCTCGGAGCTCTACCTCGAGAATATCGCGAAAGCCACGGTGGTCGATCCGCTCGACAACCCCGACAAGCAACGCTACATCGACATCATGCTGTCGCTGCGCGCTTCGAAAGGTCTCACCGCTGAACAGGCCTCAAAACTGATCGAAGACCCCCTGTACCTTGCCGCCATTATGGTCAAGGCGGGCGACGCGGACGGCGAGGTGGCCGGCGCGGCCAACGCCACGGGCGACGTGCTGCGCCCCGCGTTCCAATACGTTAAGACGCTGCCCGGGGTTAGCGTGGTTTCGGGTGCGTTCATCATGCTGCTGCCCGAGAAGCTTTTCGGCGAGGACGGCATCATGGTATTCGCCGACTGCGCCGTACACCCCAACCCCACCGCCGCCGAGCTGGCCGAGATCGCCGTTATGACAGGACGCACCACGCGCGCGATAGCCGGTTTCGAGCCGCGCATCGCCATGCTGAGTTTCTCGACCAAGGGTTCGGCGAAGCACGAAATGGTCGATAAAGTGGTCGAGGCCACGCGCCTGGCCAGGCAGATGGCCCCGGATATGGTGATCGACGGCGAATTGCAATCCGACGCGGCCATCGTGCCCGGCATCGGGGCGTCGAAAGCCCCGGGAAGCCCCGTAGCGGGCAAGGCCAACGTGCTGGTCTTCCCCACCCTCGAAACCGGCAACATCGCCTACAAACTGGTGCAGAGGCTTGCACACGCCGAGGCCATAGGCCCCGTGTTGCAGGGCATGGCCGCCCCGATAAACGACCTGTCGAGGGGCTGCTCGGTCGAAGACATAGTCAACCTTGTGGCGATCACATCGTGCCAGGCAAGCGCAAAATAAATGTGTATTTACGAATTCAAACAGGTTTTCTTTTTCTGAAATTTGAATTCGTAAATACACATTATTGAGTGTTGACACTCCTCCTAAATCCCCCTCTGACAAGGGGGACTTGTGCCAAAACCGTTGGTTTTGGCGAAAAAAGGTAAAATAACTTTTAGAAAAATATGGTAATCCTCGTTCTCAACTGCGGCAGCTCCTCGATCAAGTATCAGGTCATCAGCATGTCGAAAGAGCAGCACTCGGTGCTCGCAAAGGGTCTGGTCGAGCGCATCGGCCTGGCCGACGCCGTGATAACCCACAAACCGGCCGACAAACCAAAATACTCGGTCGTAAAGGGCATTCCCGATCACTCGGCGGGCATCAACATGATAATCAAACTGCTCACCGACGAGCAGTACGGGGTTATCGCCTCGCTCAACGACCTTAACGCAGTGGGCCACCGCGTGGCGCACGGCGGAGAGTACTTCCCCAAGAGCGTGATCGTCGACCGCACGGCGATGCAGCAGATCGAAAGCTGTTTCGAACTCGCCCCGCTGCACAACCCGGCCAACCTCAAGGGTATACTGTCGATCGAGACCATCCTGCCCAATATCCCGCAGGTGGCCGTGTTCGACACTTCGTTCCACCAGACCATGCCGGCCAAAAGCTACCTCTACGCCCTGCCCTACTCCTATTATGAAGAGATGCGCGTGCGTAAATATGGTTTCCACGGCACCTCACACCAATTCGTTGCCCGCAAAGCGTGCGAACTGACCGGCCTGGATTACGAAAAATCGAAGATCGTGACCTGCCACATCGGCAACGGCGCCTCGGTGACCGCGATCCTCAACGGCAAATCATACGACACCTCGATGGGCTTCACTCCCCTGGACGGCCTGGTGATGGGTACGCGCTGCGGCAATATCGACCCGGGCGCGGTGCTCTACATCGCCGACAAGAAAAATATGACCATCGCCAAGGTCAACGACCTGCTCAATAAGGAATCGGGCGTTTACGGCATCACCGGCATCTCGTCCGACATGCGAGACATCGAGAATGCGGCCAAAGACGGCAACGAACGCGCACGCCTGGCGCTGGACATGTATTACGAGCGCGTGAAGAAATTCGTGGGTTCGTACGCCGCGGCCATGGAGGGCCTCGACCTGCTCGTCTTCACGGGTGGCGTGGGCGAAAACGACCCCAACTTGCGCAGCTACGTATGCCGCGGCATGGAGTTCATGGGGCTCGATTTCGACACCGAAAGCAATGAAGGCGTGCGCGGAAAGGACAAAGTGCTCTCCTCGCCCGCATCGATGGTCAAGGTGGTCGTAGCGACAACGGACGAAGAACTGGTCATCGCGACCGACACTTTCAATTTGCTTAAAAAGCGCTCGGAATAATTGCGATTTAAAATCGACAAAGCGGATTTTTCAGGAATTTCTTGGAAAATCCGCTTTTTTAATTTAACTTTATGCCACCTAAAAGTTAAAAATTATGATTACCAAACTTTCGCAGTTAGTAGAGAAAGCGCGCCAGCGCGGACGCAAAAGGCTCGTAGTGGCCTTCGCACAGGATCTGCACACCCTCGAAGCGGTCGATAACGCCATACGCGAGGGGCTGATCGAAGCCACCCTGATCGGCTCGCCAGCGGCGATCCGCGAGGTGTGCGAGGGAGCAGGTATCGACTACGGACAGTTTACTATCATCGAGGGCGGCAGCGACACCCAGTGCGTGGCGATGGCCGTCAAAATGGTCAGCGAAGGCCGTGCCGACATACTTATGAAGGGCCTCGTGTCGACCGATAAATATATGCGCGGCATACTCAACAAGGAGTGCGGGCTGCTGCCCCCGAAAGGCGTGCTGAGCCACGTTACGGTGGTCGAGGTGCCCACATACCACAAGCTGCTCACGATCACGGACGTTGCGGTGATCCCCTACCCCGACATCAACCAGAAGCAGTCCATGACGCGCAACATAATCGCCATAGCGCACAACCTGGGCATCGAAACGCCCAAAGTGGCGTGCATAGCCCCCACCGAGCAGATGCTCCCCGGCGTGGCTTCGTGCGTCGACGCGGCGATAATCTCCAAAATGGGTGAGCGCGGACAGCTGGGCAACGCCCAGATCGACGGTCCGCTGGCGCTGGACGTGGCAATAGACGCCGAAACGGCGCGCATCAAGAAACTCACCAGTCCCGTTGCCGGTGACGCCGACTGTCTGCTGTTCCCCAACATCGACTCAGCCAACGTGTTCTTTAAAACGGCTACCAAGATGTGCGGCGGCGAACTCGCGGCAATGGTCGCGGGTACCACCTCGCCATGCGTGCTCACCTCGCGCGGCGACTCCAAGGAATCGAAACTATACTCTATCGCCCTGGCGTGCCTGAGCGCCAAATAGTCCTTAAAACATGAAAACTCCCCGCATCCTTGCCATCAACCCCGGATCGACCTCGACCAAGATCGCCGTTTTCGACGGCATGACTCCCGTAACCGAGCTTTCACTCACCCACTCCGCAGAGGAGCTGGCCGGCTACGGCTCGATCATGGAGCAATTCGACTTCCGTAAGACCGCCGTGCTGGACGCGCTGAAACAGGCGGGCATCGCCCCGCAGTCCATCGACGCGGTCATCGGGCGCGGAGGCCTGGTCAAGCCGATCCACTCGGGCGTCTACGCGGTCAACGAAGCGCTGCGCGGCGACCTGCTGCGCGGGGTGAGCGGACAGCATGCCTCGAACCTCGGAGGACTGATCGCCGACAGCATAGCGCGCGAGATAGAGGCCCCCGCCTTTATCGCCGACCCTGTGGTGGTCGACGAGATGCAGGACGTGGCGCGCGTGAGTGGACTTCCGGGCATGGACCGCGTGTCGATATTCCACGCCCTGAACCAAAAGGCCGTGGCCCGCGAATATGCCGCGCGGGTGGGCCGCCGCTATGAGGAGCTCAACCTGATCGTCGCGCACCTGGGCGGCGGGGTGTCAGTCGGCGCACACCGCAAGGGCCTGGTCGTGGATGTGAATAACGCCCTCGAAGGCGAAGGCCCCTTCTCGCCCGAGCGTGCGGGCAGCGTGCCGAGCGGCGCGTTGGCCGACCTGTGTTTCAGCAGCAAATACACCCGTGAGCAAGTAAGCAAGATGCTCTGCGGCCAGGGCGGCCTGGTCGCCCACCTGGGCACGAACAGCATGCGCGACGCGCTTAAAGCCGTCCGCGATAGCGGCGACAGGAAAACGCGCCTGGTAACCGAGGCTTTCATGTATAACGTCGGCAAGTCTATCGGCGCAATGGCTGCCGTTTTGGAGGGTCGCGTGGATGCGATAATCATCACCGGCGGCATAGCCCACAACCCCGAGGTCGGCGACTACCTTAAAAAGATGGTCGGATTCATCGCCCCGGTCGAGGTGCGACCCGGCGAGAACGAACTCGAAGCCCTCGCCTCCAACGCCCTGCGCGCTCTGGACGGCTCGATGCCGGTGAGCGAGTATAAATAGGTTTGATATAAAACGAGGCGTCCCGGAACTGGTCGGTTCCGGGACGCCTCGTTTTAGACTACGATCAAAGATACTGCGCCAACAACGCGTCCATTTCGCGCTGCACTTCGGCGGCTTGCTGGCCGGAAGTCACAGCGAAACGTTCTGACGAGTCGGCATAGATTATCGCCCGCGAGGAGTTGACCAACAGCCCGCAGCGTGAGTTCATGCCGTATTTGGCAACCTCGGAGAGGCTTCCGCCCTGAGCACCAACGCCGGGCACAAGCAGGAAATGGTCGGGCACGATCTGGCGGATTCCCTCAAGCATCGAGGCCTGTGTCGCCCCTACCACGTACATCGTGTTGTCGATGGTGCCCCACTCTTTCGTGGTGTGCAAAACCTGCTCGTACAGGGCGCGTCCGTTTTCGAAACGCAGCATTTCGAAATCCGCCGCGCCGGGGTTCGAGGTTAGCGCCAGGATCACCGCCCAACGGCCATCGTGGCCGATGAAGGGTTTTACGGCGTCGCTGCCCATGTAGGGCGAAATGGTCACCGCGTCCACACCCGAGGTATTGAAGAACGTGCGGGCGTACATCTGGGCGGTGTTGCCTATGTCGCCGCGCTTGGCGTCGGCGATGATAAGTATTTCGGGATATTTTTCGCGGATATAATCGCAGGTTTTCTGGAAACTCTCCCACCCTGCCGTGCCGTGCTCCTCGTAAAACGCGAGATTGGGTTTGTAGGCCACCGTATAGGCCGCCGTAGCGTCTATGATCGCCTTATTGAATGCGAATTGGGGATCGGCCTCGCCTTTGAGGCACTCGGGGGTCTTGAGGATGTCCGTGTCGAGGCCCACGCACAGGAAACTGCGCTTGGCGAGGATCTGCTCGAAAAGTTGTTGTGAATTCATTATTCTTCGCTTGCTTTGAGGCGCTCGGCGTTTTCGGCCATTTGCAGTTTGTCGATGAATTCCTGTATGTCGCCGTCCATGACCGCCGTCAGGTTATAGACCGTCAGGTTGATGCGGTGGTCGGTAACGCGGCCCTGCGGGTAGTTGTAGGTGCGGATCTTGGCGCTGCGGTCGCCCGTGGAAACCATCGTTTTGCGCTTGCCGGCGATCTCGTCCATGTACTTCTGGTATTCGAGGTTGAAGATGCGCGTGCGCAACTCCTCCAGCGCCTTATCGAAGTTCTTGAGCTGCGATTTCTGGTCCTGGCACTGCACGACGATACCCGAGGGGATGTGTGTGAGGCGGATGGCGGAATAGGTCGTGTTGACCGACTGGCCGCCGGGGCCCGAGGCGCAGAAGGTGTCCTTGCGGATGTCTTCCATGCGCAGGTCTATGTCGAACTCCTCGGCTTCGGGCAGCACGGCCACTGAGGCTGCCGAGGTGTGCACCCGGCCCTGGGTTTCGGTCTGGGGCACGCGCTGCACGCGGTGCACGCCCGACTCGTATTTGAGCACGCCGTAAACGCCCTCGCCGCTCACTTTGAGCACTACCTCTTTGTAGCCGCCCGACGAGCCTTCGCTCATGTTGTTGATCTCGTAGCGCCAGCCGCGTTTCTCGATATATTTGACGTACATGCGGAAAAGGTCGCCGGCGAATATGGCCGCCTCGTCGCCGCCAGTTCCGCCGCGTATCTCGAGGATCGCGTTCTTGCTGTCCTGCGGGTCGCGCGGGATGAGCAGCAACTTGATCTCCTCCTCGAGAGGGGAAACCTGCGGTTCGAGTTCGGCGATCTCCTCGCGCGCCATCTCGCGCATCTCCTCGTCCTTCTCGGTGGCGAGCAGGTCTTTGGCCTCACGCAGGTTGGCCACGATGGTACGGTAGCGGTCGCTGGCCTCGATGATGGGCTTCAACTCCTTATATTCCTTGTTGAAAGCCACGAATTTCTTCATGTCGGCGATCACCTCGGGGTCGGTCATCTTCTGGCCCAACTCCTCATATTTGAGTTTCAGGCCATCGAGCCGGGAAAGTATCGAATTCTCTTCCATAACGATTTTTAGTGGTGCAAAGATAGTATATTTTTCCGTACTTTTGTGTTCTATGGAACATCCCGGCCACATAACCCTATCCGAACTTCAGGCGGCGATAAAGCGCGGCGTCGAGCAGGCGTTGCCGCTTTCGCAGTGGGTGGTGGCCGAGGTGAGCGAGATCAAGGTCAACTATTCGGGGCACTGCTACCTGCAGCTGGTCGAGAAGGGGGCGCAGGGACAGCCCAAAGCGCAGGTCCAGGCCGTGGCGTGGCGCTCGTCGTGGGGCAGCATAGCCCCGCACTTCCGCGCGGAAACGGGCAGCGACCCCGCCCCGGGCATGAAACTGCTGCTGCGGGTGACGGTCAGTTACCATGAGCTGTACGGGCTTTCGCTAGTGGTAGGCGACATAGACCCCTCATACACGCTGGGCGACATCGAAGCCGAGCGCCAGCGCACGATAGCGCAGCTGCAAAAAGACGGGATTTTCGACATGAACCGCGAACTGCCCGAGCCGACGCTCTTTCAGCGCATAGCGGTCATTTCGTCGCGCAACGCAGCCGGTTACCAGGATTTCTGCAAGGAGCTTCAGCGAAGTCCCTACCGTTTCGAGACCACGCTCTTCGACGCCTTCATGCAGGGCGAGGCGGCGGAAAGTTCCATGATCGCCGCGCTGGACGCCATCGCGGAGCGTATGGACGATTTCGACGCGATGGTCATTATCCGCGGCGGGGGATCGCAGAGCGACCTGGCATGTTTCAACTCCTACCGGCTCTGTTCGCACGTAGCGCAGTTCCCTCTGCGCGTGATAACTGGCATAGGCCACGACAAGGACCGCAGCGTTGCGGATATGGTGGCGGCAGTGGAGCTGAAAACCCCGACCGCCGTGGCCGGATGGCTGCACGAGCGCATGGCAGGGGAAGAGGAATTCCTGAATGCGGCGACAGAGGTCATACGCCGGGGCGCGGGCGCTCTGCTGGAGGGACAAAACCAACTCCTGGGGGGCTACCTGTCCACCCTGCGGCATATTTGCGGGACGATGGCGCGCACCCTGGAACGCCGCATGGATGAGTTGCAGCACGCCATAGCATTCAAAGCCGCGGCAAACATAGCCCGGCGCGAAGCGGGGTTGGCGACCCTGAAAACGCTACTCGCCTCACGTGCCGGCGCAGCCCTTACTGCGCAGGGCAACAGGCTCACAGGTTACGCGCTTCGGTCCGAGGCGCACGATCCTCAGCGCATCCTGGCGCTCGGTTTCGCCGTGGTGCGTGCCGGGGGCAAAGCGATCAAAGGCAGCGGCGAGGTAACCCCGGGCGAGAGGATCGAAATAACCCTCGCCAAAGGCAAATTGAACGCAACGATAGAAAAATAACGGATATGGATAAGAAACCCTCATACGCCCAGGCGATAGCCGAGATAGAGCAGATCCTGCGCAATTTCGAGAACGAGCAGCTGGACGTCGACGCTCTGGCAGGGCAGGTCAAGCGCGCCAGCGAGTTGATAAAATTATGCCAGGATAAGCTCAAAAAAGCCGAGGGGCAGGTAGCCCAGGTGCTGGAGCAGCAGTGACGCCTTATTGTAACGTGAGTTTCGCGAAAAGCGCCACTTTTGGCATCATTAACAATTCATGAAACCCACGTTATTGAGCGGCCACTTAACTCCCCCACGCCGTGGTGGTGAAGTAGTAGTCATTGCGTGCCGCACCCATAACGTCGGCGGGTGCGTAAAGCGCTATTCCGCAGAACGTGCGCACCGGGATCTCGACCGAATTGTGCGGCCCCCGGGGCATGATCGTGCTTGTGGACGCCTTATAGACCACCACCTGCGAGAGCGCCACGTCGAAGGCCGCGCGCAGGGGATCGCCCGCCGGTACGACCTGGTGCACCAGGTCCGCCATATCGAATTTGGTCGACACCGGACGGTCGTCGCTTGCGCGGTCGAAATGCTGTAACTTATCGTACGAGACATCTATCGCCGCCATTTCGCCGCGGTATGAAGCATAGATGCCGCGCATCGCCTGGGCCAGGCGGTCCATCTTCGAGCAGTCGTAAAGCCCTATGGTCGCCGAACGCGCCACCCCGCTCATGTTGTTGTAATAGCTATAATACTTGCGGCAGACGGCAGCCAGACGCGCAGACGAAGCCATCAGGTCGGACAGCACCAGATCGTAGGGCAGACCCCACGAAATGATCTCGGCGGGCGAGGCGACAACCCAGCGTGTCTTATTGCGCAGAGCGTAAACCACCTCGGCCTCACCCATATAGCACGCGTCGAAAAGTATATATTCGAACTCGCCGTCATGGATCGCACCGGCGAAACCTTCGAGGGCCATCTCTGTCGCGGTTCCTCCCGGAGTTCCCTCGCCGATAATGGTGCGGGTCTTCAAATCACCCAGCGACGGCAGCGGAGCGGCCTTAAGCAGCCCTCGCGGTCGTGGATTGAAGGTCCTTTCCACGGAAACGTCGGGCAGCCACCCCGAGCCGTGCGAACCCACCACAAGGCCGTAGCTGCGACCCGGGGCCAGCCTCTTGGCATCGTCGAGCACCGCGCGGAGAACATCGGGAGAGGATGAATTCTGGTATTCGTATTTTACGAGCGTATCCATGTGCGCCTGGCCGTCCCGGGCGATGACCTCCATAAGCACAGGCGTGCGACCGTCGAAGCTGCGGTAGACGACCACCCTGCCGCCCGAAAGCGCGCCTTTGCCGGCGGCGGTCAATATATCGTTGATATTGGCCGCCCCGTCGCCCGCCAGGGAGTTGTTGTACATGGCCATGTAGAAGATCAGCGTACGGTCGCTGTCCTGGTAGAAGCTGTAATCCGGCTGCTGGTCGTAAACCTCGCATCCGGCAAGGAGAAGGCACAGCGCAAGGGCATATCCGAAACGTTTCATCTATCTTATCTTTATTCCGTTAAAGGTCGCCCCACGGCGTTCCACCTCGGGCATGACCTCGGGTTTATTCCAGTAAACGCGCGAAAAGTCGAAGAAAAAACCCTTGACCTTTTCGCCGCGCACACCTATATCTATATACTCTACCGTGCGGGAGACCACGCGGCGGTTCGCGGCGTTGAATCCGAGCGAAGCCACCACGTCAGAAGCGTGCGAAAACGAAAGCACGGCCCACGGCGAGCGTTCGCTAACGCCCGTGCCCGACGAGCGGATGGTCTTCAGTATGCGCTCGACCCTCAGGGCATTGGTGCGCGCCGAGGCGGTATCGCCGAGTATCGTCTGGGCATAAGCCATAGTATTCAGCACCATGGGGTTGAACGGATCCTTAAGCATCGCGTGTCTGCCGCCGGCGATGATCCTCACGCACCCCAGCGAATCGGGCTCGGGCATGCTTTCGAGCACCGTGAGCATCTCGTCGACGCCGGGTGAGCTGTCCAGCGGCGAGTAGCCTGGCTGCCAGGCATAGCCGTAATAAAGGTAGTGGTACTCCTCGGGGGTGAGGCTGCGGTCGCCCCTCTGGTAGCGGGAAAAGAGCGCAGGATAGAAAAACGGCGAGGAGGTGTCGTTTATAGCGTTGAAAATGGCGTCGTTGTCGGGAGTGCGCACCTCTGTCTTCTGCGCCAGGGCAGGGACACAAAGCAGCATCGAGATCAAAAAAAACAGTTTTTTCATAATTCCGTCCGAGGGTCTACCATTAGATAACGGCCATCGCGGCACTAAATTGCGGCAACGACGGCAAAGGTAATGTTTTTTATCCCGCGCGGCACTATAATTTTGGCTTATGGCGATATAAAATCATTCGATGGGCCGGATGCGGGTAATTCGGTTCGGAATTTGTAACTTTGCGGAAAACCAATTTAAAACAACCATAAAAAATCATAGTTATGAAAAGCATCAAAGGCACACAAACAGAACAGAACCTGCTTAAATCCTTCGCAGGTGAGTCGCAGGCGCGCAACCGCTACACCTTCTTCGCCAGCGTGGCCAAGAAAGAGGGATTCGAACAGATAGCCGCGGTATTCACCGAAACGGCTGAACAGGAGAAAGAGCACGCCAAACGTTTCTTCAAATTCCTCGAAGGCGGCATGGTCGAGATCACCGCCTCGTTCCCCGCAGGGAAGATCGGCAAGACGCAGGAAAACCTGCTCTCCGCCGCAGAAGGAGAGAATGAGGAGTGGAGCGACCTCTACCCCCAATTCGCCGAGATCGCCCAAAGGGAAGGCTTCGACCAGATAGCCAAAGTGTGGCTTGCCATCGCAAGCGTGGAGCGCGAACACGAGCGCCGCTACCGCGC
The DNA here is from genome assembly GCA_031550615.1 of Rikenellaceae bacterium. GTDB lineage: Bacteria > Bacteroidota > Bacteroidia > Bacteroidales > Rikenellaceae > JAVBOW01. Next base: position 26,065 of record JAVBOL010000004.1, read on the forward strand.
CCTGCTGGAAAGGGTGATAGAAGATAAGGTATTCGAACGCGACGAGCCCATCGAGTGGCAGTGCCGCAACTGCGGGTACGTACACACGGGCGAGGAGGCTCCCGACATGTGCCCCTCGTGCGCGCACCCCCAGGGCTATTTCGAGCCGATGAAACAGAATTATTAGTACCGTTATAAAACCCTGAGCGGCCGCCTTTTCAGGCGGCCGTTTCTTTTTTTGTCATTTTGTCCGTTTAAAATTGGTTTAATTGGTCAGAATTTATATTTTTGCGTCACTATGAATACTGAAATGCTACTAAAGACTGGTGGGGCCTCTTCGGACGCGGTTATCCACCACATAAAGAACATGCTCCAGAAAGGCGAGTTGGAACCGGGCAGCCGCCTTCCTGCCGAGCGCAAACTCGCCGAGGAGCTCAACGTGGGACGCACCCATGTGCGTAACGCGCTGCAAAAACTCGAATTCTACGGCATCGTGCAGACCTTCCCGCAGAGCGGCTCGGTGATCGCCGAGATGAAAATCAACGCGATAGAGGGACTGATCTCGGACGTGCTCAAGATCGAGGAATACGACTTCCGCTCGCTGGTCGAAATGAGGGTGATCCTCGAAACGCAAGCCGCCCGCCTGTGCGCCCTGAACCGCACCGAAGAGGAAATAGAGGTCATCCGCGCGGCGATGGAGGATTTTATCGCGCACTTCGACACCCCGCAGCGTGTCGAAAAGGACTTCATTTTCCACCGCGCCATAGCCCAGGGCAGCCACAACAGCGTACTCGGCTCGATGCTGCTTATCATAACGCCTGACATACTGCGCCAGTATGAGAAATACCGCGTCTGCTCGGTACCCCAGCAGCAGGTGATCGCCGAGCACGAGGAGATGTTCAACTGCATAGCCTCCCACGACGCCGACCGCGCCGAGCGCATCATGCGCGAACACCTGGCCAACGTGGCGCGCACGGCACAGGAGATCACTGAAAAAATCTGATCCGCACATATATGGCAAACCTCCGCCCGCTTTGCGGACGGGGGATTGTTTTTTTTCGTACATTTGTTCCCGATTAATTAAAAAACCCACATGGCAGACGAAAAAATTATTTTTTCGATGGTCGGCGTAAGCAAGACCTTCACCAACCAGAAAAAAGTACTCAACGACATATACCTCTCGTTTTTCTACGGGGCCAAGATCGGCATCATCGGCCTTAACGGCTCGGGTAAGTCGACCCTGATGAAGATCATCGCAGGGGTCGAAAAGAACTTCCAGGGCGAGGTGGTCTTCTCGCCGGGTTACAGCGTGGGATACCTCGAACAGGAGCCCCAACTCGACGACAGCAAGACCGTAAAGGAGATCGTGCAAGAGGGCTGCGCCGAAGTGATGGCGCTGCTCAAGGAGTATGAGCAGATCAACGAGAAGTTCATGGAACCGATGGACGACGACCAGATGGCAAAGCTCATCGAGCGCCAGGGCGAGTTGACCGAGCAGATCGACCACGTCAACGGCTGGGAGATCGACAGCGTGCTGGAAAGGGCTATGGACGCCCTGCGATGCCCCGAGCCCGACGAGCCCATCAAGCACCTTTCGGGGGGTGAGCGCCGCCGCGTGGCGCTGTGCCGCCTGTTGCTGCAACAGCCCGACGTGCTGCTTCTGGATGAGCCGACCAACCACCTGGACGCCGAGAGCGTCGAATGGCTGGAGCAATTCCTGCAACAGTACAAAGGTACGGTCATCGCCATCACCCACGACCGTTACTTCCTCGACAACGTTGCCGGTTGGATCCTCGAACTTGACCGCGGCGAGGGCATCCCCTGGAAGGGCAACTTCTCGGGTTGGCTTGAACAGAAGGCCAAGCGCCTGGAAATGGAGGAAAAACAGGAATCCAAGCGCCGCAAGACCCTCGAACGCGAGTTGGAATGGGTGCGCATGGGCGCCAAGGGCCGCCAGGCCAAGAGCAAGGCGCGCCTTTCGGCCTACGACAGGATGCTCAACGAGGATACCAAACAGAAAGAGGAAAAACTCGAAATATTCATCCCCAACGGCCCGCGCCTGGGCGACGTGGTGATCGAGGCCCACGGCGTGAGCAAGGCTTTCGGCGACCGCCTGTTGTATGAAAACCTCGAATTCACGCTGCCCCCCGCGGGTATAGTGGGTATCATAGGCCCCAACGGCACGGGTAAGACCACGCTTTTCCGCCTGATAATGGGGCTCGAAAAGCCCACCTCGGGCAGTTTCAAGGTCGGCGAAACGGTGAAACTGGCCTACGTCGACCAGCAGCACTCCTCTATCGACCCCGAAAAGAGCGTCTACGAGGTGATCTCGCAGAACAGCGACATCATCATGCTCGGCAACCGTTCGATGAACGCACGCGCATACGTGTCGCGTTTCAACTTCTCGGGCTCCGACCAGGAGAAGAAGTGCGGAATCCTCTCGGGCGGCGAACGCAACCGCCTACACCTGGCCCTGGCCCTCAAAGAGGAGGGCAACGTGCTGCTGCTCGACGAGCCGACCAACGACATCGACGTGAACACGCTGCGCGCGTTGGAGGAGGGCCTGGAAAACTTCGCCGGATGCGCCGTGGTGATCTCGCACGACCGCTGGTTCCTGGACCGCGTGGCCACCCACATCCTCTCCTTCGAGGGCGATTCGCAGGTGGTCTTCTTCGAGGGCGGTTACAGCGAATACGAAGAGCACAAGAAAAAGATGGGCGACACGACCCCGCACCGCGTGAAATATAAGAAACTGATGGAGTAATGGCCGTTCAGAAACCCTCCATACCCAAAGGCACACGCGACTTCTCCCCTGTGGAGATGATCCGGCGCAACTACATGTTCGACACGATCCGCAGCGTGTTCAAGGCGCACGGATTCCTGCCGCTCGAAACCCCCGCGATGGAGAACCTGGCGACCCTGACGGGCAAGTACGGCGAGGAGGGCGACAAACTTCTGTTCAAGATACTTAACTCGGGTGACTTCACCGATAAGATCACATCGGAAAACATATCTTCACCGGCGACCCTGGCCGCCCGCATCTGCGAAAAGGGGCTGCGTTATGACCTCACGGTGCCTTTCGCCCGCTATGTGGTGATGCACCAGAGCGAGATCGCATTCCCTTTCCGCCGCTACCAGGTGCAGCCCGTGTGGCGCGCCGACCGTCCGCAAAAGGGGCGCTACCGCGAATTCTACCAGTGCGACGTCGATATTATCGGCAGCCGCAGCCTGGTCAACGAGGCCGAGCTGGTGCAGATCGTAGAGGCCGTTTTCTCGCGCCTGGGGATTAACGTGACACTTAAGGTAAACAACCGTAAGATACTCTACGCCATAGCTGAAATGATGGGCGCGCCGGACAAGGTGATCGACATCACGGTGGCAATAGACAAACTCGACAAGATCGGCATGGACGCCGTTTGCGCCGAATTGGCGGACAAAGGCATAGCGCCCGAAGCGGTAGAAAAGCTAAAACCGATTCTTGAGTTGGGCGGTTCCAACGAGCAGAAACTCGCCACGATAAAAGGACTGGTCGCCTCGTCGCAAACCGGGCTCAAGGGTATAGAAGAGATGGAGACCATGCTGCGCTACGCCGATGCGCTGGGATGCAAACTCAATATCGAGATCGACCTCTCGCTGGCGCGCGGACTGAATTACTACACCGGGGCGATATTCGAGGTCAAGGCGCTCGACGACCAGATCGGCAGCATCTGCGGCGGCGGGCGCTACGACGACCTGACCGGCATATTCGGCATGCCGGACACCTCGGGCGTGGGTATTTCATTCGGCGCCGACCGCATCTACGACGTGATGACGGGACTCGGCCTGTTCCCCGCCGACGCCGAACTTTCGACCAGGGTGATATTCATCAACTTCGGCGGCGACGAGGAGGTTTGCTCGATGCAGTTGCTGACGGCCCTGCGCGCAAAAGGCATCGTGGCCGAGATCTACCCCGACCCCGCCAAGATCAAAAAACAGATGGACTACGCCAACCGCCGCTCGATCCCCTATGTGGCTATCGTGGGCAGCGAGGAGGTGCAACGCAAACAAATAACGATAAAAAACATGGTCACGGGAGAGCAACGCACCATTGCGTTCGACGATCTGGCGGCTGAAAATTTCGCATAACGTATGAAAAGATTGATCCTTGGCGTCTTCGCCTTCAGCTTGACCCTACCCGTTACGACCATTGCGCAACAGTCGCCGCAAGCGCAGCAAATACTGCAACAGCTCCAGCAGCAACAACAGCCGCAAACGCCTATGAGCGAGGCCGAAAGGGCTGCCAGTGCACAACTCCAGAAATTCGTGCAGTTCTACCGCTACCTCAACGGCACATACGTCGACTCGCTGCAAAACGCCAGCCTCGTGGAAACGGCCATCACCTCGATGCTCGGCAAACTGGACCCCCACTCTGCGTATATCTCAGCCAAGGAGATGAAGTCGGTGAACGACTCTTTCGCAGGCAGTTTCAGCGGCATAGGCATCGAATTCAACATCCATAACGACACCCTGCTGGTGGTCAACACCACTATCGGGGGACCGTCGGATAAAGTAGGCGTGCTGCCCAACGATCGCATCGTGGAGATCGACGGGGTGAGCTGCATAGGCATCGCGCAAGCCGACGTACCGGGCAAACTGCGCGGCCCCAAAGGCTCCGAGATCGACATAACGGTCGTGCGCAACGGCGCCCGCGAACCGTTCCGTTTCCATATCGTACGCGACAATATTCCCATCAAATCCGTAGACGCCGCATACATGCTCGACGGCAAAACGGGATACGTAAAGGTGAACCGTTTCGCCGGGACGACAGGTGCGGAGCTCAGCGAATCGCTCGGCAAACTCGGCAAGATAGACGCCCTGGTGCTCGACCTGAGGGGCAACGGCGGCGGACTGCTGCCCCAGGCCATCGACGTCAGCTCGATGTTCCTCAAAAAGGGACAAACCGTCGTTTCGACCGAAGGGCGCATGATAGGCACCGAATCGTACCCAGCCAAGGAGGACGGCCTCTACACCAAAGAGCGCCTGGTGGTGCTGATCGACGAGAACTCGGCATCGGCCAGCGAAATCGTGTCGGGTGCGATGCAGGATTGGGACCGCGGGCTCATCGTAGGCCGCCGCAGCTTCGGCAAGGGTCTGGTGCAGCGCCAGATGCCCCTCTCCGACGGTTCGGCGGTAAGGATCACCGTAGCGCGTTACCACACCCCCACGGGCCGCGTCATACAGCGCCCGTTCGAAATGGGTAATAAAGAGGCCTATTATGAGGCCCACCACGACCGTTTCGACCATCGCGGGGCCGACACGCTTCCCGGCGCCGACTCGCTCAAATACAAGACCCTGCGCCTGGGGCGCACCGTATACGGCGGAGGCGGCATACGTCCCGACGTCTACGCAGCCGCCGATACCACCGGATTTTCAATGTACTGGGCCAAACTCGCACGCGCCGGGGTCATGAATGAATACGTGATATCTTACATAGCCCAGAACCGCGACAAACTCATGGCGCCATACGGCGATTTCGACACTTTCAACGCCTCATTCGTTTTCGACGATCAGATGATCGCGGATATGGTCGCCCTGGGCCAGAAGCGCGGGGTCGAGCCCGACGAGCAGGGACTCGCCAGGTCAAAGGAGAAACTCGCCCTGCAAGCCAAAGGACTGTTCGCCCAGAAACTCTGGACGGTCAACGAATTCTACCGCGTGGTCAATGTGCAGGACCCCGTAATAACGCGCGCCAAAGAGGTCCTCTCGGATAAAGAGTGGAAAAAATACATGTCGCGATAGCCCCATGGAGATACTGCAAACCGTAATAGATTTCATCCTGCACATCGACGTGCACCTGGCCGAAATGGTGGCCGCGTACGGGGTGTGGATCTACGCCATACTGTTCCTGATAATATTCTGCGAAACGGGATTGGTCGTAACGCCCTTCCTGCCGGGCGATTCGCTGCTTTTCGTCGCGGGGACGCTGGCCTCGATAGGCTCGAATCACATCAACGTCCACATTGCCGTGCTGGTGCTTATCGTCGCCGCCGTGCTGGGCGATGCGGTAAACTACACCATAGGTCGCGTGGCGGGCGAGAGGCTTTTCAGCAACCCGGACTCGAAAGTCTTCAAACGGAGTTACCTCGACAAAACGCACGCCTTCTACGAAAAGTACGGCGGCAGCACGATCATAATCGCCCGTTTCGTACCCGTGGTGCGCACCTTCGCGCCCTTCGTGGCCGGCATGGGGCGGATGAGCTACCGCCGTTTCGCGAGTTTCAACGTTATCGGCGGGGTGGCCTGGGTCAGCATTTTCATGTATCTCGGGTACTTCTTCGGCGAACTGGAGTTCGTGCGCAATAACCTGAGCCTGTTGATGTTCCTTATCATCATCGTATCGGTGATCCCGGGCGTGGTCGAGGGGCTGCGCATACACCGCGAAGAGAAACGGAAACAAAAATGAGGCGCTACGCCCTGATAGGCTGGCCCCTGGGGCACTCTTTTTCGGCTGCATACTTCGCCGAAAAATTTGCCCGCGAGGGCATCGCGGAGTGCGACTACCGGCTGCTGCCCATCGAGCGTATCGGGATGCTGCCCGGCCTTATCGCGGCGGACCCCGACCTGAGGGGCATAAACGTAACCATACCCTACAAAGAGGCGGTGATTCCCTACCTCGATGGCATAGACCCCGAGGCGGCGCGTGTGGGTGCGGTCAACTGCATCGACCTGCGCGACGGTATCCTGACGGGCTATAATACGGATATATACGGCTTCAGGCGTTCGCTTGAGGCGCTGCTGAACGGCGAAATCCCGGAGCGGGCCCTGGTGCTCGGCAGCGGGGGTGCGGCGAAGGCGGTAGGCTACGTGCTCGGCGGGATGGGCATCGAGGCACACACCGTGTCGCGCACTGGCGGCGATGGTCGGCTGACATACGACGATCTCACCCCGGACGTAATGGCATCGCACCGGCTGATAGTAAACACCACTCCATTAGGCACATACCCCAACACTGACGGCTTTCCTGAAATTCCATACGGCGAACTGACCCCGGATCACTTCCTTTTCGATCTTGTCTACAATCCGCCCGTAACGCAATTCCTCGCGCGGGGCGCAGAGCACGGCGCACGCACGATGAACGGATCGCAGATGCTCGTCGACCAGGCCGAGCGGTCGTGGGAGATCTGGAACAGGTGAGAAAAAGGGCAGCTTTTCGAGGCTGCCCTTTTAATGTCTACTTCTTGCGGCGGATGCAACCGCAGCTTGCCGGCTTCGGCTTTCGCGCGGTGTGCGTCTGCTCGGCAAAATCGGCGCGGTCGAAATCGGCGTCGATAATTTCGATGGCGCGCACCCGGTCGCGCTCGGCAACCATTATCCCGATGCTCGTTTGTTCGTTGCCCAGGGGCAGCACGCTCTGGATGTCGTCGTGCACCAGCGACGAGGCGATGCCCGCCGAATCGAGCAAACCCTTAATTATCAGGGCTTCGCTTTCGGTGGGAAAAGTGCGGATAACAACAATCGTGTTCTTGTCCATAACCTTATGTTTTTTTAGTTTGCCCTACTCTACGAATGTAAGTATTTTCTTGATAACTTACAATATCCATACCGTCCCCGAGCGGATATTATTGTTATATTTGTAAACTGTAAGAAATACCCTTAAAAATGTCGCAATTCGTTCACCTTCACGTACATACCCAATACTCTATCCTCGACGGCGCCTCGGCGGTGAAAACGCTGGTGAACCGCGTAAAGGAGCTGGGCATGCCCGCCATTGCCATTACCGACCACGGCAATATGTTCGGGGTGAAGGAATTCCACGACGCCGCGACCAAGGCCGGGGTAAAGCCGATCCTGGGTTGCGAGGTCTACGTGGTGCGCAACCGCTTCGAGAAAGACAAGGACGAAAAAGCGGGCGACCACCTGGTGCTACTGGCCAAAAACCTCGAAGGCTACCACAACCTCGTAAAGATCGTTTCGTACTCATGGATGGAGGGATTTTACTATAAGCCGCGTATAGACAAGGAGTTGCTGCGCAAATATTCCAAAGGCCTGATCTGCTCGTCGGCATGTCTGGGCGGGGAGGTGCCACAGGCGATAATGAACCGCGACCTGGAGGCTGCGGGGCGCGTGATCGAGGAGTTCAAGGATATATTCGGTGAGGATTACTACCTCGAAATGCAGCTTCACCGCTCGGGCATCCCACGTCAGGACAACGAGGTGTACGAAAACCAGAAAAAGGTCAACGCCGCGATCATCGAGCTTGCCGCACGCCACGGTGTCAAATACATAGCGTCGAACGACGTACACTTCGTACTTGCCGAGGACGCCCCGGCGCACGACCACCTGATATGCCTCAATACGGGGCGCGACCTGGACGATCCGGACCGCATGCGCTACACCACCCAGGAGTACCTGAAGAGCCCCGTGGAGATGGCCTCGCTCTTCCCCGACAACCCGGAAGCGCTGGCCACCACGCTTGAGATCGCCGACAAGGTCGAGGAGTACAACCTGAAGAGCAAGCCACTGATGCCCAACTTCCCGCTGCCGGACGATTTCGTCATAGACCGACAGAGGTTAGAGGAGTCTTTCATCAAAAAGATAAAAAGCGAACCGCTCAAGGCTGAGATCGCAGCGGCGGACGACCTCGACGCTTTCGTGGCCGACAGACCCGAGCTGGCCGAGCAGTTGACCGTCGCCAAGCAGTTCCTGTACCTATCGTACCTCGCCTATAAGGGCGCCGAGGCGCGCTACGATTCGCCGCTGCCGGAGAATGTCCGCGAAAGGATGGACTACGAACTGAAGACCATCGAATGGATGGGCTTTCCGGGCTACTTCCTGATCGTGTGGGACTTTATCCGCGCCGCACGCGAGATGGGCGTGTCGGTGGGCCCGGGGCGCGGTTCGGCGGCAGGGTCGGTGGTGGCATACGCGCTGAAGATCACCAATATCGACCCGATCAAATACGACCTGCTGTTCGAGCGTTTCCTCAACCCCGACCGTATTTCGCTGCCTGACGTTGACATCGACTTCGACGAGGACGGGCGCGATCTGGTGCTCAAATACGTGACCGAGAAATACGGGCGTAAGCGCGTGGCACAGATCATCACCTTCGGTTCGATGGCCCCGAAAATGGCCATCCGCGACGTGGCGCGCATCCAGAAGCTATCCCTGCAGGAGAGCGACCGGCTGGCGAAACTCGTCCCCGAGCGTCCAGGCGTATCGTTTTCGAAAGCATATAAAGAGGTGCCCGAGTTGGCCAAAGAGCGCGAATCGTCCAACCCGCTGATCCGCGACACGCTAAAATACGCCGAGAAGTTGGAAGGTTCCATCCGCCAGACCGGCGTGCACGCATGCGGCGTGATAATCGGCCAGGACGACCTCGAGATGTTCGCCCCCATCGCCGTGGCCAAGGATAAGAACGCCGAGCAGCCCAAAGACAAAAAGTCGAAAGAGGACCAGTACGTGAACGTCGTGCAGTTCGAGGGCAAGCTGGTCGAGGACGTGGGGCTTATCAAGATGGACTTCCTGGGGCTTAAAAACCTCTCGATCATCAAGGACGCCGTAGAAAATATACGCATCACGCGCGGCGAGGATATCGACATAGAGAGGATACCGCTCGACGACAAGCTGACATACGAGCTTTACAGCCGCGGCGACACCACCGGGCTGTTCCAGTTCGAGTCGCCGGGCATGAAAAAGCACCTGCGCAACCTAAAGCCCGACCGTTTCGAGGACCTGATCGCCATGAACGCCCTCTACCGCCCAGGGCCGATGGAGTACATCCCCTCGTTCGTCGAACGTAAGCACGGTCGCGAGGCGGTGACCTACGACCTGCCTGATATGGAGGAGTACCTCTCCGACACCTACGGCATCACCGTCTACCAGGAGCAGGTCATGCTTCTGTCGCAGAAGTTGGGCGGCTTCACCGGAGGCCAGGCCGACACGCTGCGCAAGGCGATGGGTAAGAAGATCCGCGCCACGCTGGACGCCCTCAAACCCCAGTTCATCGAGGGGGCGACCTCACGCGGCCACGACGCAAAGATCTGCGAAAAAGTGTGGGGCGACTGGGAGAAGTTCGCCGAGTACGCATTCAACAAGTCGCACTCGACCTGCTACGCCTACGTATCGTACCAGACCGCATACCTCAAGGCGCACTACCCGTCGGAATACATGGCTGCCCTGCTGAGCCGTAACCTTTCTGATATCAAGAAGATAAGCTTCTTCATGGACGAGAGCAAGCGCATGGGCATCCCGGTGCTGGGGCCCGACGTGAATGAGAGTTTCCTGCGTTTCTCAGCCGATAAAAAAGGCGATATCCGTTTCGGGCTGGCCGCCGTCAAGGGGGTCGGCGAAGCGGCCGTAGAAAGCATCATCGAGGAGCGCACCTCGGGCGGGCGCTTCAGCGACATTTATGATTTCGTGGAGAGGATCAACCTCCAGGCGGTCAATAAGAAAACGATGGAAAACCTCGTGCTGTCCGGTGCGCTGGACTCCCTCGCCGGATTCCACCGCAGCCGCTTCTTTATCGCCGATCTGAGTTCGCGCGAGGGCGACGTGAATTTCCTCGAACAGCTCATCCGTTACGGCAGCCGCGTGCAGAGTGAGCGCAACAACACCCAGCAGAGCCTCTTCGGCGGCGCGGGCGGCGGCGCGGACATACAAAAGCCCACCCCACCCCAGGGCAACGAGTGGACGCAACTCGAAATGCTCAACAAAGAGCGCGAGGTGATCGGCATCTACCTCTCGTCGCACCCGCTGGACGACCACTCGCTGGTGATAAATAATTTTACAAACCTGCAACTCAGCGAACTCGAGCAATTAGACGCTTTACAGGGGCGCGATTTCTCGGTGGCCGGCATGGTGACCTCGGTGCAAAACCTGATGACCAAATCCGGAAAGCCCTTCGGGCGCTTCACCATCGAGGATTACAGCGGGTCGTACACATTCGCGCTTTTCGACAAGGATTACGAGAAATTCCGACCGTACCTCTATAACGAGTATTTCCTTCTGATACGCGGCAAGGTGCAACTCAAACCCTACCGCGAGAGCAAGGAGCTCGAAGCGAAGTTGACGCAGATGATGCAGCTCTCCGAGGCGCGCGAAACGCTTATCAAAGAGATGAGCCTCACGCTCCGCCTGGACGCGCTGACCGAAGAGCTGATCGACGACCTGGTGGCTGTGGTGGGTGAATCGAAGGGCAACATACTGCTGCGCGCGAGGGTCGTCGACCCTGAATCCGACGTTTCGGTGGGTCTTTTCTCGCGCGGCCACCGCGTGTCGATGACCAAAGAGCTGATCGAATTCTGCGAAAACAACGAAGTCAGATATACGTTAATGTAAACCAAATAAAAACCTACGACAATGGCAATTGCAATCACTAAAGACAACCTTGCCGGGCTGATCGCCTCGGGCAAACCCGTAGTAATAGACTTCTGGGCCGAATGGTGCGGCCCCTGCCGCATGATCACCCCGATCATCGAAGAGCTCGCCGCAGAGTACGAAGGCCGCGTAATCATCGGCAAATGCGATGTGGACGAAAACGACACCGTCGCCACGCAATTTTCGGTACGCAACATCCCCACGCTGGTTTTCCTAAAGGACGGACAGGCCGTAGAGCGCTCGGTGGGCGCATGCACCAAGGCCGCCATCGAAGAGAAGATCGCCAAACTGCTCTAAGGAAGTGGTCAATACCATAATATTCAACGGCATGGCGGCGATATGCTTCGCCGCCGGCGGTTACGAGGCCGTGCTGGTCCCCTCGCAGGGAGCCAACCTGATAAGGCTTTACCACACGGCCAGCGGCACAGACATACTGCGCACCCCCAAGGCCGACGAAATGGAGATCTTCAGGGAGCGCCCGCAGATCTTCGGTCTGCCGCTGCTGTTTCCCCCCAACCGCATCGGGGATGGACGCTACACCTACGGCGGTCGCACCTACCAATACCCGATCACGCTGCCAGCGCAGAACAACTACCACCACGGGATCATCAAGACCGAGCCCTTCACCGTGGCGCTGTGCCGCGACAACGGATCGAGCGTGGAGATCGAGGCGGTATATGTTTCCAACGCCGAAAACGACGCTATCTTCCGCGATTTCCCGCACCCTTTCGAGTGCCGCATGCGCTTCGTGCTCTCGGCAGACGGGCTTGAGCACACGGTATCGTTCCACAACCTGGGCACCGACGAGATGCCCCTGGGCGTGGGCTACCACACCCCGCTCAACCTGCCGTTCACGGCGGACAGCGAGAGCGGCAACTACCGTCTGCGCCTGTCCGCGGGCAAGCGCTGGGAACTTTCAGAGCGGCTGCTGCCGACCGGCAAGCTGCTCGACCTGACCCCCGAGGAGGCGCTGCTGCGCACCGAGGGCATTCTGCCTGTGGGCTATGCGATCGAGGCAGCATACCTCGCCGAGCCTATCGAAGTCGACGGCAAGCCCTATAACGGAGCGGTGCTTACCGACACCAAGACGGGACGCAGCGTATATTACCAGGCCGACGCGCAGATGCGCCATTGGACGCTCTGGAATAACGGCGGAGGCGTGCCCTGGGTGTGCCCCGAGCCGCAAACGTGGGCTATCAACGCTCCTAACCTTGATATGCCCGCTTCGGTGACCGGCTTCCAGACCGTCAAGCCCGGCACGACGTGGAGCAGCACGAGCAAGCTGTATGTAAAATAAGGTTTCTCGGGAAACAAAAGGTGGTGGACATCATTGCGATGTCCACCACCTTTTGTTTGATCCGCCAAAGCCGCTGTGCATAGTGTGCGTCAGATTTCCCTTATCGTCCGAGCATCAAACCGGAGCATCCTTAGCGGCTGTGAGGATTTGAGCGCAGGAGGAAAAGGGAAATATGGCGTGCAATATGCGCAGCCGCCCCAAGCGCTACTTCCCAATAAGTTCGACGCTGCGGCGAATGAAATTGGTCAGGTTCTCGCCCTTGAGCATGCCGTTGCTCAGCAGCGCCAGATCGACCAATTGCTTTACAAGGGCGTTGCCCGAGCCGATCTCCCTAAGGCGTGCGGTGCGCTCGGCGCGCAGGTCGGCGACCTTTTTCGAGAGTGTTTCGCGTTCTGATTTCTGCTCGTCGGTCAGTTCGTCCTCTTTCTTGCCTTTCAACTCGTCGGCAAGGGTGGCTTCGGCCTTTTGGGCGGATTCGATCTTGCCCGATATGCTGCCCAGGCGGTCGCCGTACTCCTTTTCGACCTGGCCGAGGATGTCGACAACCAGCGGGTGGTTGCCATTCACGGCAATGGTGAAACTGTCGGGCATCTGGCCGTAGAACTGCCCCATGCCGCCGCCCATCGAGGCCATCTCCTTCATGCGACGCATATATTCGTTGCGGGTAATAACCACAGGGGCGCCGGTGGCGTCCATGGCCTCGAATTCAATGTTATAGTGCACTTTATCATCTGCGGGCAGCTGCGATTCGAACACCGGGCGCATCAAATCCTGCTGCGCGGTGGAGAGCGACATGGTCTGCGGCACGTCTTTCTGGATCAGCTTGTCCACCACGTCCGAGTCGACGCGCACAAAACGCGTGCCCTGGTTCTTGCTCTCGAACCAGCCGATAAAGTGGTTGTCCAGTTGGCCGCCCATGTCGAGCACGTCGTAGCCCTTGTTTTTCGCCGCCTCGACGAAGCTGTGCATGCCTGTGGGGTCATTGGTGTAGAGGTAGACCAGCGATCCGTTCTTGTCGGTCTGGGCATCTTTGACCAGCTCGACGTATTCGGCGGGGGTGAAGTAACGTCCGTCGGTGTTCTTCAAAAGGGTGAAATCGACGGCCTTTTCGGCGAATTTCTCCTCCGTGACGATGCCGTACTGGATAAAGATCTTCAGATCGTCCCACTTGGCCTCGTACCCCGCGCGGTCGGCGGTGAAAAGCTCGGCCAGGCGGTCGGACACCTTGCGGGTTATGTAACCCGAGATCTTGCGTACGTTGGCGTCGCCCTGCAGGTAACTGCGCGACACGTTGAGCGGAATATCCGGCGAGTCGATCACCCCGTGCAGCAGCGTCAGGAATTCGGGCACGATTCCCTCGACCGAGTCGGTCACGAAAACCTGAGAAGAATAGAGTTGTATTTTATTTTTTTGGATCTCGAAGTTGTTGTGTATGCGCGGGAAATAGAGTATCCCGGTCAGGTTGAACGGGTAGTCGATATTCAGGTGGATGTTGAACAGCGGCTCGTCGGCGGACGGGTAGAGCGTCTTGTAGAACGAGTCGTATTCCTCGGCGGAGATGTCGCCCGGCTTGCGCGTCCACAGCGGGGCGACGTCGTTGATGATGTCGTCCTGCTGCGTTTCGACCCACTTGCCATCTTTCCACTCCTTCTTCTTGCCGAATGCGATAGGTACGGGCAAAAAGCGGCAATATTTGGTCAGCATCTGGCGGATGCGCTCACCGTCGGCGAATTCGGCGGAGTCCTCGCTCAGGTAGAGCACCACGTCGGTGCCGCGACGGCGTTGCTCCGCAGCCTTTTCGAGGGTGTACTCGGGCGAACCTTCGCACGACCAGAGCATCGTCTCCGACCCTTCGCGGAATGAACTTGTGAGCAGCTCGACCTTGTCCGACACCATGAAAGACGAATAGAACCCGAGGCCGAAATGCCCTATTATCGCCTGGTTCTTATACTTTTCCATGAATTCCTCGGCGCCCGAGAAAGCGATCTGGTTGATATATTTCTCGACCTCATCGGCACTCATGCCGACCCCGGCGTCCGATATGGTCAGTTTGCGCGCCTTCTCATCGAGGGTTATACGGATCGTAAGGTCGCCCATCTCGCCCTTGAACTCGCCGATCGAGGCGAGGGTTTTGAGCTTCTGTGTGGCGTCGACAGCGTTGGACACCAACTCGCGCAGGAAGATCTCGTGGTCTGAGTAGAGGAATTTTTTGATAATGGGGAAGATGTTCTCGGTCGTCACCCCGATTTTTCCGTTCTGCATGATATAATGTTTTTGAGTTTTTTTCGTTTACATATATTTTATCAATTTATGTGCCATCGGAAAACCACTGACATATTGACAGCAAACGCTGACAACGGGGCAAAACAAAGTGGGCTTTCTTGACGAAAGCCATACGACGCGCGGCATTTACCGCCAAGGTGATTCTTCTCAACGGCCTGGATAACGCGGCCTTTGTAGTCCTAATAGTGCGTCTTTATATCTAATACATCGCAAAAAAAGGCGAGGCATATGCCTCGCCCAATGGCATTTATTTTTCCCAGCAAGATATACATAAGGTTATGCCTACCTCTCCCATGCGCCTCATCTCGTCTGGTCTAAATTCTAAGTTACATTGATCTTCATATTCATACAGCATCCATATAGCAATATTATCTCTAGTTATCCCCATATCTTCCAATAATACGAGATTACCATCTAAAATATTGAGAAAATAGTCAATAAAGTTAAAATAGCCGAAATCGAAGGCTGTTATCTCTTTACTCCATGCCTCATTCGAGTCAGATTCAATACCGAGAATATTATTAACCATTTCTATTCGATCAATGGTGTAAGCATTTGCAATGCTCATTCTATAAAACACACGAGCCATAATTAATTATTTAAAAAATTTAAACGCATTCAGTCCTGTTTCATATACCTTGCCTACATAAGGACTATTCTTAGCTCCTTGCAATACTATTTTACCCTTATTGACCATGATATCAGGGTTATCCCCAACTATTTTTGT
This sequence comes from Rikenellaceae bacterium, assembly GCA_031550615.1. GTDB lineage: Bacteria > Bacteroidota > Bacteroidia > Bacteroidales > Rikenellaceae > JAVBOW01. The sequence continues at coordinate 41,706 of JAVBOL010000004.1, forward strand.
AAAATCCTTTAATTTTCTTGCAGCGGCCAAGATATCACCTTTAATTGTTCGATGGAACAGTTCTTTATTTATAGCTCCAACCCCCTTAATAAATATTTTCGTTCCATTCTTGATACCTGCACTGGGTGCAATTCCCATTATTATGGGTCCGGATGTAACTACACCTTGTTTATCATGGAAATATGTTCGTCCTCGCTCATCCTTGTAGGTGTGATCCAAAAAGCATTTCAGAAAATCCCAAAAAGTTTCTGCAGGGTCAGCAACCTGTTTCCCAATAACAGGATCAATCGTCACCTCAACCGGATCCAGAATAATATCCCCATTGATATTTTGTGGCGCCATCCCGGTCGGGTCATTGAACTTCACCGGATTGTTGTAGCTGTACGCATACGGACTGATATCCTCGAACAACTCAGACAAAATATCATGACCGCTCATCCTGCCCGTCAAAGGATCGTACATCCTCGCATTAAGGTCCAGCAAACCGAGACCGCCCGTCCCCTGCAACTCCGCACCTGTGTACAGATACCGG
>JAVBOL010000017.1:0-8116 GCA_031550615.1 Rikenellaceae bacterium
CGACGACGAACTGAGCCCCTCGCAGACGCGCAACCTCGAAAAGGAACTCGGCCGGCAGGTCGTCGACCGCACAAACCTCATCCTGGGCATCTTCCTGCAACGCGCCACGACGGCCTACGCCCGCACGCAGGTCGAATTGGCGCGCTCCGAATATATGCTGCCGCGCCTCACGCGCATGTGGACCCACCTCGAACGCCAGAGGGGTGGCACGGGGACGCGCGGCGGGGCAGGTGAGCGCGAGATCGAGACCGACCGCCGCATAATCCGCTCACGCATCACCAAGCTCAAGGAAGACCTCAAAAAGATCGACCGCCAGATGGCCGTGCAGCGCTCGAACCGCGGCTCGATGGTGCGCGTGGCGCTGGTCGGGTATACCAACGTGGGCAAATCGACGCTCATGAACCTGATCGCAAAGAGCGAGGTATTCGCCGAAAACAAGCTCTTCGCAACGCTCGACACCACGGTGCGCAAGGTGGTGTTCGACAACCTGCCGTTCCTGCTGTCCGACACCGTGGGCTTTATACGCAAACTGCCCCACCAGCTGGTCGAGTCGTTCAAATCGACGCTCGACGAGGTGCGCGAGGCCGACCTGCTGCTGCACGTGGTGGATATTTCGCACCCCGGATTCGAGGAGCAACTGGAGGTGGTGACGCAAACCCTGCGCGAAATAGGCGCGGGCGACAAGCCTGTATTCCTTGTATTCAATAAGATAGACGCCTACACCTACGAACATAAGGATGAGGACGATTTGACCCCGGCCACCAGGCGCAACATGACCCTCGCCGAGCTTCAAAACAGCTGGATGGCGCGCCGGGACACCCCCTGCATATTCATCTCGGCTGCGCAGAGGAGCAATATCGACAAGCTGCGCCGCGACCTCTACGGAATGGTCCGCGAGATCCACTCGGGGCGCTATCCTTTCAATAACTTCCTGTACTAAAGAACTCACATGAAATAAGGCTCCCCGTGGGGAGCCTTATTTCAGTACTATGCGCCGGGACGCTATTTGAAGCTTACCGCCGCCGCGGCCTGTGGTGCGATCACCGAATTGCCGGCTGTGATATCGCTTTTCTCTACCGTGATATTCTTATTGCGCGAGCCGGCCACGGTCATCGTCAGCTTGTCCGGGGGGCATTTAAACCCTTCGACCGAGAGGTTTTTGACGTTATTGAGCATCAGCGCCGCGCCTTTGGTTGGGATCACTTTCAGGTTGCGCAGCGTAACCCCGTCGGCTTCGCAGAGTTGCGCCCCCTTCACGGCGGTTATGGTGCAGTCCTCGACCGTTATGCCGCTTATATTCATCTCGGGCAACCCGTTGAAGAACATGGCGCGTCCGGCTCCGTTGCACACCACGCGGCGGATGTCTATGTTGCGGAAGGCAGGGGTCGTTTCGTCGGCTTTCACGACCGGAGCGTCGACCTCGCCGGCCAGGGCGTTATCGCCGTCCTCAAGCGCCTCGACAGCCGATTTACCGCCATAGAACAGGTCGAACAACAGCGGCTCGGTGGGTATGTCGGTCATCACGATATCGCGGATGAAGATATTTTCGACCAGTCCGCCGCGTCCGCGCACGCTCTTGAAGCGCAGTCCCACGTCGGTGCCCAGGAAGGTGCAGTTGCTGACGCTTATGTTATTCGCGCCACCCGACATCTCGCTGCCGACCACGAATCCGCCGTGACCGTGGTAGACCGTGCAGCCGTCGACAATTATGTTGCTCGAGGGTCGACCGCGTTCGCGTCCCGGGGCGTCCTTGCCGCTCTTGATGCAGATCGCGTCGTCGCCAACGTCGAATGCGCTGTCCAGCACCAGCACGCCGTCACACGACTCGATGTCCAGGCCGTCGCCGTTCTGGGCGAACCACGGGTTATTTATGGTAACTCCCTTAACTATAAGGTCTTTGGTCAGCATGGGGTGGATGTTCCATGCGGGCGAGTTGCGGAAGGTCACCCCTTCGAGCAGCATGCGTTCGCACTCGACTATCGACACCATGACCGGACGCAGGAAATCCTTGACAGCCAGCCATTGCTCCTTTGTTTCGAGGCCGCGCGGCACGTTCATGTCGCTCATCTCGTAGCCGTCCTTAGAACCCAGGGAAGGGAACCATATATCTTTCTTATCGTTGAGCACGCCGCCCGAAGCCACCAGCGCCGACCACTCGGATGCGGTGCGCTTGACCTTCTTGACCGGCCTCCACGCCTGTCCCGAGCCGTCTATCACTCCGCTGCCGGTTATCGACACGTCGTGCTTGCCTCGTACGGTCAGGGGCGAGGCGCAGCGCAGTGTGGGCAGACCCTCGAACCACGTTTCGATGATCGGGTAGAGGTCGAAATCGGGACTGAACAGGATCACCGCACCCTGCTGCAAGTGCAGGTCCATGTTGCTGCACAGCTCGACCGGGCCCGTGAGCCAGATGCCGCGCGGGATGACCAGGCGTCCGCCGCCACGCGCATCGAGCGCCGCCACGGCGTCGGCGAAGGCCCCGGTGCAGAGGTGCACCCCGTCGCCTACGGCGCCGAAATCGGTCAGCGTAACGCTGCCCGCGGGTATCACGGGACTCCCGACCCGGGCCATTTCAAAGGGCAATCCCTCATAAAGGTAATCCAACTCGCCGTTAGTGCCGGCATGTATGCACCCTGCCAGGCATAGCGAGGCGATAAGGGTAAAGGCGGTTTTAATTGTAGACATCGGGTATCGGGTTCAGGTACGAACACAAAAATATCCCCTTATATCAATGACATAGGGGAATAATTAACCGAATATGTGTAATTATTGGTGCCGCGCAAGCAGCCGGACAAAATGACCTACCTTTTATCCCAATATCTCTCTGCGTCGAGCTGGGCGCGCGATTTACTCTTCGTCACGACCCACACCCCCAGGAAGACCATCACCCCGGCCAGCGTTTTGCCCCAGCCGAAGGAGTCCTGGCCAATGGCCACCGCGACGAGCGAGGCGACGAGCGGTTGCAGGTAGTTGTACATGCTGACCACCGTGGGCCGCAGCAACTTCTGCCCCACCGGCATGAGCATATAGGTAAAGAACGTGGCCATGAACACCACGTATGAGATTCCGGCGATTGTGCTCCACGGCATCGAGCTCCACTCGACCGCCTCGAGGCGGCTGTAACCCAGCGGGGTGCAGATCACCGCAGCCCAGAGGAACATCCACTTCATCAGCGTGATGGGCGAGTAGCGCATAATAAGCGGCTTGAAGAGCGTGAGGTAGACCGAGAAGGAGATCGCACTCAGCAGACAGAGCATATCCCCCTTGATATGTCCCCCGAGGCCGCCAGGGTCGGCGCTGCCCAGGACCAGCAGCAGCGCTCCCGCAGCACCAATAGCCACGCCCAGCCCTTTGAGCCAGGTTATGGGTTCGCGCACGAAGACCGCGGCCAGCAGCATCGTAAAGATAGGCACCGCCGCCGCGATGATCGAGGCGTTGACCGGCGAGGTCGAGCCCAGTCCCATCACGAATGACATCTGGTTGATGATGACCCCGAAACACGAGGCGGCCAGCAGCAAAAATACGTCGCGCAGGGCCACCCTTTCGCGCGGCATGATAACCGACACAGCCCAGAAGAGCACCGCACCGCCGCACATGCGGCACATGGTCAGTACGACGGGGTCGATATGGCCCGAGGCCATGACCCACTTGCTCACCGGGATGTTCAATCCGAAGATTATCCCGTTGATGGCCATGGCCGCGTGGCCCTTCATGCGCCCCTGCAGCTCCACGGCCTTACAATCCGTAGCGGTCGAAGATCTCCTCGACGCGTTTACGGCTCTCCTCGCGGTTGTGCTCGCGCGCCAGGCCGTAGAGGCTTGCCAGGTGGGAGAGTTTGTCGTCCATTGCCCCGGCCACCAGGTCGGCTTTCTGGCCGCGGAAACGGGCATAGTAGTCCACGTACTGCTCCAGTTCGTCGATATACTGGGTCATCATGGCGTCGCCCTTTTCCGTCGCCCCGGCCTTATAATAAGCCTCGATCAGGGGGATGGTCTGTATGTAACTGTTGCCGATCTGCCGCGTGGGCATCAGTTCGAGGGCGCGGTCGCACACCTCGACGGCGCGCAGCGTGTCGCCCCTCTCGGAGAGGGCGGACGAGAGGCGCGCAAAGGCGTTGCGGGTCTGCGACACGTTGAAGTTATAGCGCGTGAAATAGTCGCAGTATACCCTCTGGTCGGCCACGTTGCCGTAGCGGAAAGTCCCCATGAGCAGCGGGTAGACGTAATCGACGTCTATGCGTCCCTGGGTGATCGAGGTCCCCGGGGTGCGGATCGGCACCAGGCGGTATGCGTAACCGTCGAACTGCAGGTAGTCGCGCAGCCCCAGCTCGGCGATGGATTGCGTCTGGGTGAAGTATAGCGGGCGCTTCCAGTCGAAGGTGGCCAGCATATCGAGGAACATCATCTCGCCCTTGTCCAGCGTCCCCTTGTCTATATTGATATATACCGTATCCTCGATCAGCGCGGCGTCCTTTTCGGCCACGATGCCCGAGGCGAGGACGTTGGCCCTGTTGACCGGCAGGGCCAGCTTTTTGGCCGGCAGGTAGTCAACGACCGAATAGCCCAGGTCGATGCGCGTGCGGGGGTTGTCTGAGCGGATGAAGTCGATAGCCTGGCGCAGGTCGACCGCCTTGCCGTCGAATTGGTCGTGCACGAAGATATAGTCGTTGGCGTTGACGTACTTGCTGCGGGGCAGCGAGAAGGGTACGGGATCGGACTCATTGCTGCGCACGCGCATCTCGTCCACGTACCAGTCGCCCATCAGGTAGCTCATGTTCATGATGCGCACGTCGGGGCGCACATTCTCGACCTCCTGGTTATACCACAGCGGGAATGTGTCGTTGTCGCCGTAGTTCATGATGATCGCGTTGGGCAGGCACGAAGAGAGGTAATTCCAGCCTATGTCGCGGCAGGTGTAGCGGTGCGAGCGGTCGTGGTCGTCCCAGTTCTGGGCGGCCATAATGCCCGGTACCACGGCGCACACCGCCGTTGCGGCGGCGGCCAGCGCCACGCCCTGGCGTTTGGTCGCGCGGCATAGCAGGTCCGTAAGCCACATCACCCCGAAACCGATCCAGATGCAGAAGGCGTAGAACGACCCGGCGTAAACGTAGTCGCGTTCGCGCGGTTCGTTGGGCGCGGAGTTGAAGTATACCACCAGCGCCACGCCCATCAGCACGAAGAGCATCAGCACGACCGTAAAGTTGCGCGGGTCGCGGTTAAGCTGGTAGAGCAGTCCCACGATGCCCAGGATGAAGGGAAGGAAATAGTAGACGTTGCGCGCCTTGTTGTCGCGCATCTCGTCTGGCAGCCCGTCCTGCGGCCCGAGGTGTATCTGGTCTATGGCGTTTATTCCAGAGAGCCAGTTGCCGTCTGTTATCTCGCCCGTGGACTGCACATCGCTCTGGCGGCCAACGAAGTTCCACATGAAATAGCGGATGTACATGAAGTTGAGCTGGTAACGCAGGAAGAACTCGACGTTCTCGCGGAAGGTGGGCAGGGTGACCATCTCGTCCTGGAAGCGCACCTTGCGCCCCTGTATGTCGACCCAGCTTTTATAGGCCTCGACGTGGTCGCCCCTTGAGGACCACATGCGGGGGAAGAGCACCTCCGATCCGGGGGCGAAGATGTGCCCCTTGACCGATTCGGCCTTTTTATACTTGCCGTCCTGGACGTAGTAGGTCGAGCTGCGCTCGATGTCCACCGCGGGCGACGAGTAGAGCGCCCCGTGCAGCAGCGGACGGCTGCCGTACTGGTCGCGGTTCAGAAGCGAGTAGAGGGCGTAGGGGTTGTCGGGATTGTTCGAGTTCATCGGCGGGTTGGCCGAGGCGCGGATCACCACCGAGGCGTAACTCGCGTAGCCCAACAGCACCACGCCCGTGCAGAGCACGATGATATTCATAAGCGCCTTGCCGCGGCGGTGGGTGTACCAGACGCCCCATGCAATGGCGGCGAACAGGGCCAGGGCGTAGAGCGATATGCCGGCATTCACAGGCAGCCCCATCCCGTTGAGCACGCGGTCGACCCATGCGCCGACAAGCACCGTGAAGGGTATGATTATGCCGTTTATGGCGATCAGTATGGCGCCGGAAACCGCCAGCGCGCCCACCACGCCCCAGAATGTGGTCGTGGGGTATTTCTTGAAGTAATAAACGAAAACTATCGCCGGGATGGTCAGCAGGTTAAGGATGTGCACCCCGATGGAAAGGCCCATAAGGTAGGCTATCAGTATCAACCAGCGGTTGCTGCCCGGCTGGTCGGCCACGTTCTCCCATTTGAGGATCGCCCAGAAGACCACCGCCGTGAAGAGCGACGACATGGCATAAACCTCGCCCTCGACGGCCGAGAACCAGAACGTGTCGGTGAAGGTGTAGGCCAGCGAGCCTATCAAACCCGCCCCGATCACCGCCCAGCTCTGCATGCCTGTCATCTCCGACTCGCCGCGGCCATAGATGCGGCGTCCCAGGTGGGTGATGGTCCAGAAAAGGAACAGTATCGTAAACGCGCTGCACAGCGCCGACATGGCGTTGACCATCGCCGCGGCATAGGCCGGCGAGGGGGCCAGCATGGTGAACAGCCGCGCGATCATCATAAAGAGCGGCGCGCCGGGGGGGTGCCCCACTTCGAGTTTATAGGAGGTGGCGATAAACTCGCCGCAGTCCCAAAGGCTCGCCGTTGGCTCGATGGTCAGCAGGTAGGTCACGGCGGCGATGGCGAAGGCCAGCCAGCCGGCGATAAGGTTATATTTACGGAAGTAGTTCATATCTGTTCGGGAAAATGCGCTTTATAGTGCGTATATCCTGCAAAACTACGATTTTTTTCGATGCCGCACCCCTGCGTGAGTTCATTTTGATATATTTATATAATATAGGATGCTCTTCGGCAAATTCAAGCAAGCTTGTTTTGCTCTGAGTTTTCACTATATTTGCAGTTAATAACTATTTCCCTGCTATGGAAAAAACAGTGATGCAAAGGGCGGCGAGCACAGGCCGCAAAATACTTCTCTGGATCGTGGCGCTGCTGGTCGTGGGTCTGGCCGCATTCGTATATGTGCGCTACTACTACGTCTTCGGCGAAGGCGTCAAATCGGGCCAGCTAAACTTCGTGGTAAAAAAGGGATATGTATTCAAAACCTACGAGGGACGCATGATCCAAGTGGGCTACAAGTCGACCGACGGCAGCCTACAAAGTAACGAGTTCGAATTTTCGGTCGTAGACCCCGCCGTAGCACGCGAATTGGAACTGAGCAGCGGCAAGGTGCTCGATCTGCGCTACAAAGAGTATCTCGGCACCCTGCCCTGGCGCGGGATGAGCAAATACATAGTGGACAAGATCGAAAACGTACACCCTTCGGCCCACGAACAAGCCCCGCCAGTCGAATTCAGATAAATGAAGAGAGGGATGCCTTACGGCATCCCTCTCTCTGCAATCGAAGTTAAGATTACTTGGTGCACTCAGCGTTAGCGCAAGCTTCGCCTTCGGCGCAGCAAGTGGTGTCAGCGCAAGCGCAAGAATCAGCTGCCAGTGAATCAACAACGGCAACAACTTCAACTTCTTCAGCCTGGTCGTTAGCTTTGTTAGCGTTGCCGCCGCAAGAGATAGCAACAACAGCCATAGCTACAATAAGGAGAGAAAATACCTTTTTCATAATGCAAGTGGTTTATTGGTTTTAATTAAATCCGCCACAAAATTATGTGTTATGTTTGGAATTACCAAATATTTTTCGTATAAATAGGAAAATTAGGCCTCATTCGCTCCAAACGCGATTTCAATCGGCGAGTTTCGAGAGCGGAATGTCCTCGCGCGAGATGAAAGCGCGGTTAAAAACGCTCTCGATGCGGCCTTTGAGTATGATCGCCTCCTCTATCGTCACGCAGTTGCCGACCGTAACCTTGAAATATGGATTTTCATAGGACATGTACGCCGGGATGCCGGGATAAAGGTCCCTAAAGCGCGACATCGCCTCGGCGGCCTGGCCGCGGGCGCTCTGGCTGTTGTCGAAGAATATGCGCACGCGGTAGCCTTTGACCTTATTGTCCGTAACGCGGGCCTGCAGGGCGCGCACCGCCGCGGCGGCGGTGCCGCGTTCGCTGACCGTCACCCTGGCCGAAGAGAGCGAG
>JAVBOL010000025.1:0-100418 GCA_031550615.1 Rikenellaceae bacterium
AATGGTTCCGGAAAGCCGCCGCCCAGGGACTCGCCGATTCACAGGATTATCTGGGCGACTGCTATCGCTATGGCCGGGGAGTGGCGGAAGGTCACCTGCAGGCGGTGCACTGGTACACTCAAGCGGCAGAAAAGGGGAATGCATATTCACAAAACAGCCTCGGCAATTGCTATGCCTCCGGCATCGGCGTTAATGGAGATTGGATCGAAGCCGCCAAATGGTACCGTAAAGCGGCGGAGCAGGGTAATGCGGAGGCGCAGGAGCGGCTTGCCTCCGTTTATTTTCAGGGCAGGATAGGTGTGCCCATGGATGAGGGCGAAGCCGTAAAGTGGTACCTCAAGGCGGCGGAGCAAGGGCGTGCCGAGGCGGCCTTTGTATTGGGTAAATGTTATTACCATGGCTGTGGCGTGCTCCGTGATCTTAAGGAGGCTGTAAAATGGTATCGCGTAGCGGCGGATAAAAAGCATGCCACCGCGCAGGAATTGTTGGAAAAAGCAGAAAAAGAAATGAACTCGTAATATGATCGACGACTTAATTAAAAACAGCGGCCTAAACGCGGACGGCCCGGCCTCGGTTTCGGCGCTTGAGGATAAATTCTCTTCGGGGATCTTCCGCTCGCCGTCAGATAAGTACCAGATAGAGTTGCCGGACAGGCACCTGAGCCCTGATTCGGTCGTGTTGCTGCAGAGTTACCACGAGGCGTACCGGCGGCTTTTCAAGAACGGCCTTATGATGGAGGGGCCACTGGCCACCGGGACGGAACTCGATTTCTCGCTGTTGATCTCGCCCCTGTCCAAGATACTGGAGACGGAGCTCAACCTCTCCGTCGCGCAATGGTTTCGCGCGCAGGTCGGGATACCCATGCCGGCATATTACCACCGCGATATGGAGGATTGGACGCCGACCGCGGCACAGGCCGGGGAATACAGCTCCGTTGAGGTCGATTTTTGCAGGAAGAACATGACCATAGGGGGCATCATAAAGCTCCTTAGGCATCACGGCGGCAGGGGTACGCTTCCCGCCTGGATCACCAGGCACGCCGGGTTTACGGACACCTGCGACCGTCTGCGCAAAACGCGCAACACAGCCGCCCACGGCGGGTACGCGACCCGCAAGGACTTCGAGGACACCCATGCGGCGTTCACGGAGCTGGCCGACGGTGGGGCGTTCGCGTCGCTGGCAGCCCTGAGGGATGAGATGATGCGGTAGGCGCCACTATTCGACCGTCACCACGAGCGGCGTAAGGCCGGGCGAGGTGGCCGACAGGGCCGCCGGTCCGGTTAACATGGCGGTGATCCTGGCGCGGCCATTGGCTGCCTGTACGCGGGAAGAGGCCCAGGGAGTCCCCTGGTCTTCGATTAGGGTGGCCTGGCCGGCGGCTTTGAAGTCGATCCAGTCGGCGGCGTCGAGGCATTTTACGCCATCGGCGTCCACTATCTGCACTTCGAGGGTCACATTGTCGCCTTCCCGGGTCAGCTTATATTCGAGGCGCGCGGGAGCGCCCCATTGCCGGGTCTGGTACTCCACCTCGATCCGGTCTTTCAACCCCTCTGGGGTTATGGCCTCTATCAGGTTCTTTCCCTCTTTCAGGGGGACGTTCCAGCGCAGTCCCGCGGCGGGGAAATCCTGCGGGTCGCGCGTTCTGAAGCCCTGGCTTTTGCCGTTTACGACCAGCTCGACCCGTGCGGCGTTGGAGTAGACCAGAATCTCCTTGGGCTCGTCCTTTTTGCCCCACCTTACCGGCCATGTGTGGCCGTAGATGTGTATCATGGGCTTCGCGGTCCAATATGACTGGAAGACGTAGTAGCTCTCCTTTGGAGTCAGGTCGCGCGTGACCACCCCCTTCTGGTTGACGTAGGGCACGGGGTTGTCGGGACGCAGGGGGGTCGAGAAATCCTTGAATATCCACGCCGCGGTACCGGTCAGCCATGGCATGGTGAGCTGCTCCTTGAGGTGCCAGTCGAAAAGCCGCACTATGTACGACTCGTCCCAGCCGCCGCGCACGGCGATGCTGCCCTTTCCTTCGGGGAAAACCTCCGGGGTTTCGCTGTGCCGCCCGGCATGGCTGTCGCCGCCCCATTCGACGTGCAGGTAGCGTTTGACGCTGTTCATCTCGGCGGTCGACGAGTTCTTGAAGTCGCGGAAAACGTTGCTGTACCAGCCGCACCAGAGCGAGGGCGAGTAGACGTCCGGGATGTCGTTTGCGAATTTGCAGCGGCGTATCGAGGTCATCCGGTCGGGGTCGAGGCTGTGCGAGAGGTCGTTGAGCTCCGACATGAACTTGCGGATGCTGTCCTGCGAGAACGTTTCGAAGTCGCCCGGCCAGTCGTTTTCGTTACCCAGCCCCCAGAGTATTACCGAGGGGTGGTTGCGGTGTTGGGCTATCATGTTGCGCATCATGGCTTTGACGCGCCCTTGGTAAGGCTCCCCGCCCACGCCGCCGCGGCACCATGGTACCTCTTCCCAGACCACTATGCCGAGGCTGTCGCACAGATCGAGGCAGAGGTCGGACTGCTGGTAGTGGCCCAGGCGGATGAAATTCACGCCCATGTCCTTCATCATCTGCATCTCGCGGCGCACGATATCTGAGGTGAGCGCCGCGCCCAGCCCGGCATGGTCTTCATGGCGGTGTGTGCCCTGCAGCAACACGCGGCGGCCATTGAGCATGAACGGGCCTTTTTCCACGAATTCGAAGGTGCGCAACCCGAAACGCTCGGTGGCCGTGCATAGATTTTTGGCGTCGCGTCCCACGCCGACCTCGATGGTGTAGAGTTTGGGCGAGTCCACGTCCCACAGCTGGGGGGCGGAAACGGTGAATTCGAAAATGATCCTGTCGTTGACCGCGCCGCTGACCGCCGATTGGTTTATTACCGCCTTGCCGTCTGGGTCTTTTACCTTTACGTGGTAGGCGATCTGCGCGGCGCCGAGCGAGTTTTCCACGTATATCGTCACGGGTACGCGCCAGCCGGCGTTGGACCTGACGGGAGCTATGGCCATGCCGCTGACCGATATTTCGGGCAGGTAGACCAGTTTCAGGTCGCGGTAGATGCCGCCGTAGACGTTGAAATCGGACATGTCTGAGGGCACGAGGTCCGCATCGCGCGAGTTGTCGCAGCGCACCACGATGGGCACGCGCCCGGCGAAACGCTCCGCCTCGGGCGAGGCCAGAAATGAGCGCGCGGCTTCGGTGATATCGACCGTCCAGCCGTCATAACCGCCATCGTGCGAACCCACAGGGGTGGTGTAGACCCACACCGAACTCTTTTGTCCCGCCCCGTCGAACTCCAGAAGTGTGCGTCCGTGTGGAAAGGGGTTTTTCACCTCGATAGAGGTGCGGTACCAACCCGGGCCCTGGTAATAGTTGACGTCAGGCGCGACGGCGTCTGTGGCGTTGAAGCAGTGCGGCAGGGCGACGGGTGTCCACAGCGGCACTATCTCGGGTTTTCCGGGCAGGGCGGGGCGCACGGCCTCCCACGGGCCGGAGAGGTCGCAGCGTACATATTCCCAGCCGGTGTTAAGGGTGGTCTTCTCGCCGCAGGGTATGCGTCCTGCGGCGGTGTGCGCCGCCACGAGTAGCGCTAAGGCTGCCAATATGCTCTTTTTCATGGTGTCGGGAGTTGAAATGTGGCGTGCGATATGTGCAGCCTACTTCTGCGGGTTTAAAAGCTGCAAAAGGTACTCGTCCTGCCAGTCGGCGGTGGTCTTGATCCACTCTTTTTTCAGCCCGGCTGTCGTGAACCCGCGCCCCTTGAACAGCGACAGGCTGGCGGTGTTGTTGGCCGGCACGTTGCAGTATATCTGGTTCAGTCCCAGTACCTCGAAGCAGTAGCGCGTGATGGCTGAGAGCGCCGAGGCGGCATAGCCCTTCTTGCGGTCGTCCTGATCGTAGATCAGTATGCCCACCCCCGCGCGGCGGTTATAGGGGTCTATGTCGAAAAGGTCTATCGCCCCCACGGCGCGCGCGGTCTCCTTCTGTTCGATTATCAGGCGCAGTTGCCCCGTTTCGTAGATGCTGTGGCTCTGGTTTTCGATGAACTGGCGCAGCATGTATTTCGAAAATGGGGCGATGGTTTCGCTCACCCGCCAGATGGTGGTGTCGTTTTCCCAGCGGTAGAGTATCTCCACGTCCTCGGGCTCGAGTGCGCGCAGCCTCACCAGGTCGGTTTCGAGTATGTTGCCTTCACCCATTACAGTCCTATTATTTTGTTGCGTATCAGCATCGCGGCGCCCAGCGCACCGGCCTCCTCGCCGGTCGACGCCAGCCGGAATTTTGTGTCGTTGTAGACCAGCGAGAGCGAATATTTGTTTGCCGACGACTTGAGAGGCATCGTCAGCAGTTCGCCCGCCGTGGAGAGGTGCCCCCCGATGATGACCAGCTCGGGGTTGAAGATATTTATAAGGAACGCCACGCTGCGCCCCAGTTTTTCGCCCGCCTCGGCGATCAGCTCTATCGAGAGGTTATCGTCGTTCTTTGCCGCCTCGATGATGTCATAGATGTGCACCGTGCCCGTTTTTTCGACCTTGGGGCGCAGGGTGGTGTTCACGCCCTGGCGCACAAGCGAGATCAGTTTGTTCTCGATGGCCGTTCCCGACACCTCGGTTTCCAGGCAGCCTTTCTTGCCGCATGCGCAGATAACCTCGTTGTCGAAGAAGGGCGTGTGCCCGAATTCGCCCGCGAAGCCCGATTTGCCGTAGTAGAGCTTGCCGTCGGCCACGATGCCGATGGCCATACCCCCGCGTCCGAGGTGGAGGTAGAGCACGTTCTTTTCCTGCTGCGAGTCGCCGCCAAAATATTCGGCGTAGCAGCGCGCCCGCGTGTCGTTTTCCAACAGGGTGCGGATTCCGGTGCGATCCTCGATGATACGGCACAGCGAACGCTGTTCGCCGGTGAAGTATTTGTAGCTGCGCCCGGTGTTGGGATTCACACGCCCGGCGATGCAGACGCCCAGGCCGAGGATCTTGCCGCGGTCGATGCCGCAGCCGTCCAGGAATTCTTCGGTCGAGGCGCATATTGCTTCGAGCGACGAGGGGGAGTCCTTGAGCTCGTAGTCGATCTTGCGCCCGAAGGTTATGATGTTGTTCTTAAGGTCGGTTATCAGAAAACTCATGCCGTCGCGGCTGATGTCCACCCCGGCGAAGTAGATCGCCGTGTTGGCCAGCCCGAAGATGTTGGGGCGGCGTCCGCCGGGCGTTTCGACCTTGCCGTTGTCGGTGACGAGGTTTTCAGAGACGAGTTCGCCTACCAGTTTTGTGATCGTCGGGATGCTTATGTGCAGCTCTTTGGTCAGCTCGGCGAGCGTGCACTGGCCGTAGACGGCCATGTGGGCGATAATATTCCTCTTGATGAGGTTGTTCTTATGAGAGATGCCCTTTTCGGAGTCGTCTGTGCGGTTAAAAAACTCCTTTAGTGAAACCATTTGAGCAGTAGCTTTTTAAATTTATTTGCAAATATACTGAATTTTATTCTGGTTGATACCGTATTTCATAAATATTTTATAAAATTTATGATTTATTTTATGAAATATCGATTTTCGGGGCGTATATAATGAAATAATGGAGGCCGGAGGGGTGCTGTTAATCTATTTGTTGGCTATCTTTGCGCTTACCGGAGCAATATTTTAATCAGATGGAGATTTCAGAGCAAACTGTTTACATTCCGAAACTGGGCGAAGACATGCGCCGTCTTTGTGCGCAACTTTACGCCGCGCAGCCCGACCTGGGAGAAAAAGTCCTGCGCGGGGTGGTCGAAGCGCCGGATTCCCACCTTCTTATGGCATATGACAATGGAGTGGCGGTAGGCACTGCGACCGTAGGCATCTACCGCGCACCCGGCGGCGTGAGGGCATATATAGAGGACGTGGTGGTCGACGAGGGTTGCCGCGGGATGGGTGTCGGGCGCGCGCTCGTCGTGCATGCCGTGGCTGTCGCCCGCCGCGCCGGGGCGACCACGCTCTCGCTAACGTCGAATCCCGCCCGCGTGGCGGCCAACGCTCTTTACCGGTCGATGGGCTTTACGCTTTATCAGACCAATTATTATAAGATGGAGTTGTGATAGGACATAAAAAATCCCGGCCTGTAAAAAGGTCGGGATTTTTTCTTTAACGCTTTCGTGCTTATTCAGCGGCGATGGGCGTTACGCTGACGTAGGACTTGCCGCCTACTTTCTTGCGGAACACTACGGTGCCGTTGACCAGTGCGAACAGGGTGTGGTCTTTGCCTACGCCCACGTTCTCGCCGGGGTTGTGCACGGTGCCACGCTGACGCACCAGGATGTTGCCTGCTTTGGCGTATTGTCCGCCGAAGAGTTTCACGCCGAGGCGTTTGCTTTCCGATTCGCGGCCGTTCTTGGAACTGCCGACTCCTTTTTTGTGTGCCATGCTTCCTGAAGGGTTTTAAGCAGTTACGATTTCGTCGATAGATATCTGGGTAAGATACTGGCGGTGGCCGTTCTTAACCTGATAGCCTTTGCGGCGCTTCTTCTTGAATACGATGACTTTGTCATCCTTCAAGTGGCGCAGGATTGTTGCTTTCACAGAGGCGCCTTTTACTACAGGTGCGCCTACACTAACCTGACCGTCGTTGTCTGTCAGCAGTACCCGGTCGAAGCTTACAGATGAGTTTTCCTCACCCGAAAGACGGTGAACATAGAGCTTCCGACCTTTCTCAACTTTAAATTGTTGACCTGCTATTTCTACTATAACGTACATCAAATAGAGTTTAGAGAGCGGCAAAGGTAAGTAACTTTTATTTAACATCCAACCCCGGTCGCTCTTTTTATTCTATTTTTGCGCTCCGGTTTTCCATTACCGGATTTTTTCCATACCTTAGATTTAAATTTAGGACCTTGTACAGACTCAATGTATCATATATAGTGGAGCCCGCCGTGCGCAACGGATGGCTGGGCGTTATGCGGGACGGTTTTTTGCCCTATCTCGCCTCACAGGGCTTCTCCAGGGTGGCCTTCAGCCGCGTGCTGCACGAGCAGGGCGAGGGGCATTTCACCTTTTCGCTGCTGGTGGAGATAGATTCGCTGGACGATTACCGGCGTTTCACGGGCCCCGTGTGGGAGGAGTATGTCGCGCTGGCCGCCGGGGCTTTCGGTGAGCAGGTGCTTTGGTTCATTACCCTGATGAAAGAAGTGGACGACGATGAATTACGCTAAACATATCACCCTGTTTGCCGCGGCTGCCGTCCTGTGGCTCTCCTGCGGTGCCGCCACCTGCCGCATCGAATCGGAAAAAGGAGAGAACTGGTGGGGACTCTACCTCACGGGAGGGCAGATGCAGCCCTTTGCGTCGCCTTTCAGGGCCGACGTGCCGGGGCATGCCATGCTGCTTTCTTCGACGGGGCGCTACGTGTGGTTCGAGCAGCCCGCGCAGCTCTCTTTCGACGGTGGTACCTTCAGTATAACCACGCCCGAGGTGGGGCTGGCCCCCGTGCGCGGCGGGCGCAACCTCAGGGAGGCATACCTGGTGTGCTGCCATAAGAACTGCCCGCCCGATCCGGCCAAAGTGCCCGACGCGGCGCTTTTCTCCCGCCCCTATTATGAGACGGCGCTCGAATTCGGATTCGCGCATACGGCACAATCGCTGCTGGACTATGCCGCCCGGCTTCTGCGGGAGGGTTACCCGGCGGGTATGATGGTCATCTCGCCAGGCTGGAGCCGCGGCGACGGACTGTTCGAATTCGACCCCGAATATTATCCCGACCCGAAAGGTTTTATCGACAGCATGCACGGCATGGGATTCTCCGTTATGCTCACCGTGACCCCGATGGTCGACGCCGCAGGACGCGGCTACGTGCACGCCGTGGCGGCGGATATGCTGGTGACGGATTCCGAAAAACGCCCCGTGGTGCGCAGCGGCGACTATGGCTACCGCGCCTGTCTGGATATGGGCAACCCGACTATCCTCG
The DNA here is from genome assembly GCA_031550615.1 of Rikenellaceae bacterium. Lineage (GTDB taxonomy): Bacteria > Bacteroidota > Bacteroidia > Bacteroidales > Rikenellaceae > JAVBOW01. The sequence goes on from JAVBOL010000025.1 coordinate 7,915, forward strand.
ACTCCACGCGCGAACGCCTGGCGCGCTTGCGTGAGGTGTATGGCGTGGACGCGCTGCGCCTGGAGTGCGCCGGGGTGGGGGATTACATGCCCGCCCGCCACAGCCGCGAATTCCTTTCGTGCTGGACCTCGCTGGGCGACGTGATGCCCGGATGCCAATGGGCGCCCGCGCAGGGCGAGCTGCACGGCGAGAGGGTGATGTGCCTCGAACAGGGGACGTTCGGAGGGTGGGGATCGCTCGAAAAAAGTGTCGCGTCCCAACTCACTGCCTCTCTGGCCGGTTACGCGACCTGTCTGGGTTACTGGAGCTCGGCCACGCAACAGGCGGCCTCGGACCGCGCACTTGTGGCGCGTGCTTTGCTATGTTCCATCCCGATGCCTTTGTGCACGGTGCCTTTCGCCCCGTGGCGCGCCGGCGGGGATTTTGCACAGGCCGTACTTTCCGCCGTTAAGCGCCGCATGGCGATCAATGGCTACATAGCCGACCTGCTTTCCGACGCCGCACGCACCGCAGAGCCCCTGGTGCGCTCCATGGAATATTGTTTCCCGCGTAGCGGTTTCGCCGACTGCGACGACCAATATATGATAGGAAGCCGCTACCTGGTCGTACCTGTCGTCTCGGCCTCGGGCGCCACGGTGCGTCTGCCGCGCGGAGTGTGGATCGACGGCGCGGGACGCCGCTACAAAGGCCCGGTGGTTACGGCTGCCCCGCGGGGTGGCGAACCGTTGGTTTATGAACTCGTAAAATAGAGAACTATATGGGTACACTGACCGTCGAGCAACGCGATTTCCTGCTCCCCAAGGCCTATGATGCGGCCCTTAGGGCCGGGGCTATCATCCTTGAAATATATGACGACGGCGATTACGGCGTGGAGCTCGATGGCGACCGCACGCTGGTCACCGCCGCCGACCGCCGTTCGCACGAGATGATAAAGGGCCACCTGGGCCAGACGCGCATCCCGCTGATGAGCGAGGACGGGCGCGAGATCGTCATCGAGGAGCGCCGCGGATGGGACCTGTTCTGGATGGTCGACCCGCTGGACGGCACCCGCGAATTCCTCAAGGGCAACGGCGAATTTACGGTGAACATAGCCCTTATGGCCGACAACGTGCCGGTGTTGGGAGTGGTCTACGTGCCGTATATAGGCCGCATGTACTTCGCCGACCGCCTGTCGGGCTCCTTCCGCAAAAGCGACGTAACCCCGGACGCAGGTGCGGAAAGCTCCATGGATATGATAATGTACGGGGCGGAGGCGCTGCCGCTGACCGCGGGGGCCAATGAGCCTGTCTGCGTGGCCGTCAGCCGCTCTTACGACAACCTCCAGACCCGCGACCACATCGACCGCCATTTCCCGGAGGCTGTGATAGTCGAACAGGGCAGTTCCTATAAATTCTGCCTGTTGGCCGAGGGGACCGTCGACTACTACCCCCGCATGAGTGCCACCTGCGAGTGGGACACGGCGGCGGGCGAGTTGATCCTCGAACTGGCCGGAGGGCAGACCCGGTCGCTGGCCGACGGCGCCAAACTGCAATATAACAAGCAAGAGTTACATAACCCCCATTTCGACTGCTGCAGCAAACACATGAAGCTGCCGCCGCTCTGAGAGCCCCCTGCCTGACCCATGCATTACCTTTTAAGTGAGATCGCCGACGTGTGCGGCAGCCGCCTTTCGGGCGCCGACACCCTGTGCCGCAACGCCCTTACCGACAGCCGCACGGCACAGGCCGCCCCCGATCCCGTATTCTTCGCCATCTCGGGAGTCAACCATGACGCTCATGACTACATCCGCGACCTTTACGGACGCGGCGTGCGCGCCTTTGTCGTCGAACGCCAGGTGGACACGACCGGAATGCCCGGGGCGGGTTTTGTAGTGGTGCCCTCGGCTGTGGAGGCCCTGCAGTCGCTTGCGGCGCACCACCGCGCCAGCTTCAAGGGCGTCGTGGTGGCGATAACGGGCAGCAACGGCAAGACCGTGGTCAAAGAGTGGGCGGCACAGCTCGCCCCCGGAGGCGTGCGTCTGGTGCGCAGCCCCAAGAGCTACAATTCGCAGATAGGCGTGCCCCTTTCTGTGCTGATGATCGAGGGCGACGAGCAGGTGGCCATCATCGAGGCCGGAATCTCGCGTCAGGGCGAAATGGAGCGCCTCGAAAAGGTGGTGCGCCCCGACCTGGGCGTGATAACCACCATAGGCGACGCTCACCAGGAGGGTTTTTCGGACATTGGTGCGAAATTGGATGAAAAGCTGAAACTCTTCGCGCATACCCCGCGTATAATATACAACAGCGCCTACACGGCGGTGGGTGAGCGCCTAAGGCAGCTTTACCCCGCCGCGACGCTCCTCGACGCAGCCACAGAAAAGGCCGCGTACGGGGCGTTTGCCGACCGCGCCGGACAGGAGAATGCCGCCTCGGCGATGGCGATATGGCGCGCGCTCGGATACCCTGCCGACCCCGCGGCGCTCGGGGGATTGCAACCCGTGGCCATGCGCCTCGAACTCAAAGAGGGTATCGCCGGGTCGCAGATCATAGACGATTCGTATAACTCCGACATAAATTCGCTGGGCATAGCGCTCGACTACCTGCGCGGGGTGGCTGCCGGACGGCCCACGGCGCTTATAATTTCGGACATACTGCAAAGCGGCATGGACGATCTGGCGTTATATGCCCAGGTCGCGCAGATGGTGCGCGCCGCCGGGGTGTCCCTGCTCGTGGGCATAGGCGAACGCATCGCCCGCCACGCGGCGATTTTCGGCGCCGGAGCGGCGTTCTACCCCTCGGCGGGGGATTTCCTGCGCTCTTTCGACCAGGGCTCGCTTGCCGGGCACACGGTGCTTCTGAAGGGCAACCGCAGCGCGCGTTTCGAACTGCTGAGCCATGCGCTGCAACTGCGCACCCACACGACCACCCTGGAGGTCGACCTGGACGCCATGTCGGCCAACCTTTCGCACCTGCGAGGGAGGCTTACCCCAGGCACGCGCGTAATGGCGATGATAAAGGCTTACAGCTACGGCAACGGGGGATATGAGGTGGCCTCCATGCTGCGCCGCCAGGGGGTCGATTACCTCGCCGTGGCGTTCGCCGACGAGGGCGTGGCCCTGCGCACGCGGGGCGAGCGGGGCCCGATAGTGGTGCTAAACGCCGACCAGGACAGCTTCGATCTGATGGTCGCCCACAACCTCGAACCAGAGATATACAGCTTCGCGTCGCTGGACGCTTTCCGCGCCGCCCTGGCGCGCCACGGCGAACGCGACTTCCCGGTACATATAAAATTCGACACCGGCATGCACCGCCTGGGCTTCGGGCAGGAGGATATCGACAGCCTGTGCGCGATCTTGCGCGGCGACCGCCTGATTAGGGTGGCGACCCTCTTCTCGCACCTGGCCGTGTCGGACGATCCGGCGGAAGACGCGTTTACGCTGGGCCAGATAGAACTTTTCGACCGCTTCTCTTCGCAGGTCGGCGAGGCGCTGGGTTATATGCCCCTGCGCCATGTGGCCAACAGCGCGGCTGTGGAGCGTTTCCCCGAGGCGCGCTTCGATATGGTGCGCCTGGGGATAGGACTTTACGGCGTGAGCGCGGCAGAAGACAGGATGCTGCGTCCGGTGGCCACCCTGCGCAGCCGTGTGGTGCAGGTGCGCGCGTTGCAGCCCGGCCAGACGGTGGGCTACGGACGCGCAGGGGTTATCACGCGTCCCTCGCGCATAGCGACCGTGCCCATAGGGTATGCCGACGGCCTGGACCGCGGCCTGGGCGAAGGGCGCTGGGCGATGCTCACCTCGGGCGGCCCTGCCCCGACCATAGGGCGTATATGTATGGACACATGCATGATAGACGTTACCGGCCTCGATGTCGCGGAGGGAGATCCCGTGACCGTTTTCAGCCCCGGGCCCGGTAACAGGGTCGAAGATATGGCACGCGTCCTGGGTACGATCCCCTACGAGGTGATGACCGGAATATCGACACGCGTCAAACGCATATTTATAAAGGAGTAGTGAAGGGTACATTATATATGATACCGTGTCCGATAGGCGACACGCCCCCCTACGACGTGCTGCCGGCGGCCAACCGCGAGGTCATAGCGCGCATCGAATATTACGTGGTGGAAAACCTGCGCTCGGCGCGCCGATTCCTCTCCAAGGCCGGGGTCGGGCGGCCTATCGACGAGTTGCATTTCGCTGAACTCAACGAACACACCAAACCCCAGGAGGTAAACGCAATGCTCAAACCGCTCCTGGAGGGCCACGACATGGGTATGATAAGCGAAGCCGGGTTGCCGGGCGTCGCCGATCCCGGTGCGGACCTCGCCGCGGCGTGCCATCGTCAGGGCATCCGGGTGGTGCCTTTGGTGGGTCCTTCGTCGCTGCTGATGGCGCTCATGGCGTCGGGACAGTGCGGCCAGTCTTTCGCCTTTAACGGCTACCTGCCGGTCAAGGGCCCAGAGCGGGGTAAGGCTATCCGCCACTTCGAACGCCGCGCCCAGACCGAGGGACAGGCGCAGATCTTCATCGAAGCGCCATACCGCAACGCAAAGCTCTTCGACGAACTGCTGCTGACCCTCGCCCCGGCCACGCTGCTGACGGTGGCCGCCTCGATAACCGAGCCCGCGGAGTTTATCCGCACGGCTGCCGTGGCCGATTGGAAACGCGCCCTGCGTCCCGATATCGACAAGCGCCCGGCGATCTTTATTTTAGGGCGCCAATAGCCCTGTCCGCTTTTTTGGGGCACATCCGCACGGGTGTCAAAAAGTCCGGGCATTCGGTGAAAAAGTCCGTTGCCCCCTGCCGCATACCCTCTAATTTTGTACTGTGGGCCACCCTGACGGGATAATTTCCGTCCGCGGGATGGCGTTATTATTTAAAAATAACCGCAGTACGATGATAATCAGATCTTTCATAGACCGTATTTTGCTGCTTTTGGCAGTCGTTGCCTTGCATGGATGCGGCGGAGGCGACCAGGGGACCAAAACGCTCGACGCGCCTTCAGGGGTGGCGTTGTCGTCTGTGAGTGACGCCTCGCTGACTTTTACATGGAATGGCGTGCAGGGGGCCGAATCCTACCTTTGGAGGCTTCAGACGGCCTCGGGCGCCTCGGCGGGGATGTCAGCCACCACCGCCACCACGGTCACCGTCCCCGGCCTTATGGCGGGTATAACATACAGGTTTTCGGTACAGGCCACCGGCGCGGGCTACAATGCCTCGGCATTCTCCGCCGAGGTTACCGGCACCCCCGTGGTCAGCGGCCCCCCGGCGACCCCGGCGGGGGTAATACTGCAGGGGTTTACCACCACCTCGCTCACTTTTTCATGGAGCGCCGTCTCTGGCGCCTCGTCCTATAATTGCACACTCGTCGATTCCGCTGACCGGACGGTGGAGGCGCGCAACGGCGTGACGCAGACCAGCGCCTCCTTCGCCGGACTTACGCAGGGTGAGATTTATCGCTTCACGGTACAGGCGGTCAACGCTTTCGGCAGCTCCTCTTTCTGCGCCGGGGTCGAGGGCACGCCATCCGATATCGCGACCCAACTGGGCTTGCCCGCAAATGAGAACGACGCCATTGCCCGGGCTTTCCCTGGTGCGGAAGGGGGCGGCATGTACGCCACGGGCGGACGCGGCGGGGCCGTGTACCGCGTAACCAAACTCACCGACGACGGATCGGAGGGCACCCTGCGCTGGGCGGTCGGCAGGAGCGGGGCGCGCACGGTCATATTCGACGTCGGCGGGGTGATCGCCCTGGCGAGTGCGCTCGAGATCAAGAACGGCAACCTCACCATCGCCGGACAGACGGCGCCCGGCGACGGGATATGCATTAAGAACTACCCTACGGTCATCAAGGCCGATAACGTGGTGATCCGCTTCATGCGTTTTCGGATGGGCGACGAGACCAAAACGGCGGACGACGCGGTATGGGGGCGCGAACAAAGCAATATCATTATAGACCACTGCTCGATGAGCTGGTCCACCGACGAATGTTCCTCGTTCTATGACAACACCGGTTTTACCATGCAATGGTGCATCCTCTCGGAGAGTCTGCGAAATTCCGTGCACGGCAAGGGTAAACACGGCTACGGCGGCATCTGGGGCGGCCATACGGCCAGTTTCCACCACAACCTGCTTGCGCACCACGACAGCCGCAACCCGCGTATGTGCGGCAGCCGGTACAGTGCTCGCCCCGACCTCGAACTGGTGGATTTCCGCAATAACGTGATCTATAACTGGGGGGCCAACAGCGGCTATGCCGGCGAGGGCGGACGCTATAATTTCGTCAATAATTACTATAAGTCCACCTCGGCGTCCAGCAACCCCGCGAGGATATTCCAGCCCAACGCCGACGACGGGAGCAATAGCCAGGCGGTGGGCGTGTGGGGTACGTTCTACGTGGCCGGCAACTACATGAACGGCAGCGCGGAGGTGACCGCCGACAACTGGAAGGGCATTAATCCCAACCCGTCGGGCAAGAGTAAGGAGGAGCTCAGATCGACCGAGGAATTCACCGTCCCCGCGGTGACCACGCACAGCGCGGCGGTGGCTTACGACAGGATAAGGGCGTATGCCGGCGCGTCGAAAGTGCGCGATCAGGTGGACACCCGCATAACGAATGAACTGGCCCAGGGCACCTACACGTACACGGGTGGCAACGGCAGCACGGGAGGGTTGATCGACTCGCAAAAAGACGTGGGCGGCTGGCCGGCGTATGCGGCTGGTACAAAGGCGGACGACTCGGACGGCGACGGGATTCCCGACTGGTTCGAGGTGATGTTCGGCCTGGATCGGAATGCCGTCGCCGACGCGAAAACATGCACGCTCGACCCCTCGGGGCGCTACACCAACCTGGAGATCTACCTGCACTACCTTGTAAAGGATATCGTGGCGGGACAGAATGCCGGCGGTGCGTACGCCGCCCGGCAGTAAAAACGCGAAACGGCGCTGGAGCATACCCCAGCGCCGTTCCGCGTTTTTTGTGCACGTGCACGGCGTGATAAAAAACACATACAAAGCGACAGAAATTCCAAGTCCGTACGGATTATTGCAGATACATTTGTATTGTGCATCGTGTACAGGGGCGTAACAGTGACGAACCAACTAACGAAACATATAACCTAAAACAAATTATTATTATGCAAAAATTCAACGCAATGAGATGGAAGCGGCTGCTGTTGGTGACAGCGATGTCGCTGATCTCCGTCTGTGGGTATGCGCAGTCCCAGGTCAGCGGGATCATCCGTAACTCTTCGGGGGAGCCTATGGTCGGAGCTACGGTAGCCGTCAAGGGCGATAAGCCCGCAAGCGTTATCACCGACAAGAACGGCCGTTATACGATCGCCGTGCCCGAAGGTGTGAAGACGCTCAGCGTATCCATGATGAGTATGAAACCCCAGACCGTCGCCATTACCGGCAGCGAGGCCAACGTGGTGCTCGAATCCGACGCACAGATGATCGAAGAGGTGGTGCTGATCGGTTACGGTACGGTTAAGAAACGCGACCTGACCGGCGCCGTCTCTTCCGTGGGAGCGAAGGACATCAACACGATCCCCGTTACGACCGCCGCCGAAGCGATCACCGGTAAACTGGCCGGGGTGCAAGTGACCACCACCGAGGGCTCGCCCGACGCCGAAATCAAGATCCGCGTGCGCGGAGGCGGCTCGATCACCCGCGACAACTCCCCGCTTTACATCGTGGACGGTTTCCCGCTGAACAATATTTCCGACATTCCCCCTACCGACATCCAGTCGATAGACGTGCTTAAAGACGCTTCGTCGACTGCTATCTACGGTGCGCGCGGTGCGAACGGCGTTATCATCGTCACCACCAAATCGGCCAAGGAGGGCAAATTCACGGTGAGCTATAACGGCTACTTCGGCATCAAGAATATCGCCAAAACGCTCGACGTTATGGACCCCTACGAGTTCGCTTTCATGCAATATGAGAACGCCCTGCTCAATAATAAGGTGTCGGACAAGTATGAGCCCTACTTCGGCAGCTACTCCGACATAGACCTCTATAAATACATGAAGGGCACCGATTGGCAGGACGTGATGTTCGGCCGCACCGGAACGACCAGCAACCACAGCGTGAGCGTTACGGGCGGCAGCAGCACTGCCAGCTACAACGTCAGCTACTCGCGCATCGACGATAAGGCTATCATGCTCGGTTCGCAATATGCGCGCGACAATTTCAACGTTAAACTCAACACCAAGCCCTATAAGTGGCTCAAGTTCGACGTTTCCGCCCGTTACTCGGTTACCGTTACCGAGGGCGCCGGCGCCAACGATGTGACCGGCAGCGAGAAGTCCACCAACGACTCGCGCGTGAAGAACTCGGTTATCTACACTCCCCTGCCGATCCGCAACACGACCGTTGCCGGCGACGACGAGGAGTCCTTCGGCGGCCTTTACTCGCCTGTTATACAGAACGCCGACAACGACCGCTATAAAAAACGCAATGCCCTGAACATCAACGGCGGCGTTTCGGTCAACTTCACGAAAAACCTGTTGCTGCGCACCGAATTGGGTATCGACGACATCTTCAATGAGGACAACCGATTCTACGGATCGTCGACCTACTATGTGAACGGCGGCGGCCTTCTGCCCGTAGGTTTCCCCGGAGCGCAACTCGTCGACGCAAGGAGCAGCTCTTTCCGCAACACCAACACCCTGACCTACACTAAGACCTTCTGCAAGAACCACAACTTTTCGGCAATGGTCGGCGAGGAGCTGATCTCCTCAGAGGCACAGTCCTGCACGAGCATCATGCAGGGTTTCCCAAAATTCTTCGACTCGAAGATGGCCTGGGCTTTCTCTTCGCAGGGCGATGCGGTCAGCGTTTCGAATTACTACTATCCCGATGACAGGCTGGTGTCTTTCTTCGGTCGCGTGAATTACGACTTCAAGGGCAAATACCTTATCTCCGGTACGTTCCGTGCCGACGGTTCGAGCAAATTCGCCCCCGGCAACCAGTGGGGCTACTTCCCCTCGGTTTCAGCTGCATGGCGCATCAGCGACGAGAAATTCATGCAGGGTTCGCAGGGATGGCTCAACACCCTGAAACTGCGCGCCAGCTACGGTACGGCGGGTAACAATAATATCCCGGGCCTGGCCTATATGCAGGTTTACTCTTCGAGCGCGACCAACTTCCTGCCTTTCGCCTCATCTTTCTGGACGGTCAAGCCCGAAGACGGCAAGACCCTTATGTCTAACGAAAACCTGAAATGGGAAACCACCGTCACCCGCAACATGGGCCTCGATTTCGGTTTCTTCCGCAACCGCCTGACCGGTACGTTCGATATATATAAGAACAACACCAAAGACCTGCTTATCAACTATCCCACCCCCGGCTCGGGCTACAGCACCCAGCTGCGCAACGTGGGCGAAACCTCGAACAAAGGCTTCGAATTTAGCATTAACGCCATACTGGTCGAGTCGCGCGACTTCCATATGGATTTCAACTTCAACTTCAGCGCGAACCGCAATAAGGTGGAGAGCCTCGGCGGACTCGAGCAGCTCGACCGCTTCACTTCCGGCTGGACCAAGTCGGCTTTCGGCGCCAACGAATACCTGGTGCAGGTGGGCCGTCCCCTGGGCGAGATCTACGGTTATGTCAGCGACGGCTACTATTCGGTCGACGATTTCAACTGGGACGGAGCTAAATGGGTAGTCGCCAATGCCGACGTTGTGGACAACAGCGTGCTGACCGGCAAATCGTGGGGCCCCGGCGCGATGAAACTCAAGGATATCGACGGCAACAAGAAGATCACCAACGATAACGCCGACCGCGTGCTGATCGGCAACGCCCTTCCGAAGCACACCGGCGGTTTCGGACTTAACGCTTCCTATAAAGGATTCGACATGTCGGCTGCCTTCAACTGGGTTTACGGCAACAGCATCCTTAACGCCAACAAGATCGAATTCACCGCCACCGGCGCTTACTACTACCGCAATATGCTCAACAGCTTCTCCTCGGGCAAGCGTTTCTCGCATGTTGACAAGGCGACCGGCGAACGCGTGACCGACAAGGATGCGCTCAGGGCCATGAACGCCAACGCAAGCCTCTGGTCGCCTGTCATCGACGGCGGCACGGGCCTCTATCCCCTTACCTCTTGGGCTGTCGAGGACGGTTCTTTCCTGCGCCTGAACAACCTGACCGTAGGATACACCTTCCCGAAACGTTGGATGAACAAGGTTTATATCCAGTCGCTGCGCGTCTATGTTTCTGCGCACAACCTTTACACCTGGACCTCTTACACCGGCTACGACCCGGAGGTCGACAGCCGCCGCGCTACGCCGCTTACCCCGGGGGTAGACTATTCCGCCTATCCGAAGAGCCGTTCGTTTAACTTCGGTGTAAACTTAACTTTCTAAAAATAGTCACCAATGAAAAAGATATCAATATTCATAGCTGTCGTTGCAGCAGCCTTTCTTACCTCTTGCCTTGATGATTATTTGGAGGTAAAATCGCAGTCGACCTTCTCGGACGACGTGATCTTCTCGCAACCCGCGCTTACCGAAGGCTTTATCTACGGTATATACAACATAACGGTGATGAACAACTCTTACCGTAACCGCATGGGGCAGTACCACGGCCTGAATTCCGACACGGAGTACCGCCGCGGCATGAAGAATAACAAAGACATCGACGCCTCGGCCAACGCCCGCGATGTGATCGCGTGGTATTCGGCAACGTCGGGAATGGCCGAAGGGTATAACAACGCCGGCGACGACAACCCGTGGAGCTACATGTACCAGGCCATCGAAAAGTGCAACCTGGCCATCACCAACATCCGCAAGTACGGCAACACCGGCAACCGCGAGATGGCCCACCTGCTGGGTGAGGCGCTCACGCTGCGCGCGTTCTACTACTTCGACCTTATCAAGTGGTGGGGCGACGTGCCCGCGCGTTTCGAGCCCGTTAATTCGGAAACCATCGCCATCGCCAAGACCCCCAGGGCCGACATCTATCGCCAGATCATCTCAGACCTCGGTGAAGCCGCCGCGCTCGTGGCATGGAACGGCGAACTGCCCCAGACCGCCACGACCCAGCGCGTAAGCAAGGCGTTCGTGAAGGGTCTCCGCGCCCGCGTATGCCTGGCCGCAGCAGGTAAGGCCATGCTGCCGGTAGGCGAGGTGGGCTCGAAGATCGACTATATCTTCGAGGACGAAAGCGTGCGCCGCGGATACTACAATATCGCCCGCCAGGAGTGCTTAGACGTTATCAACAGCACCAAATACAGGCTTGAAACCGACTTCACACAGATCTTCCGCAGCCAGTGCCAGTATGACGTTTCTGCCGGACGCGAGTCGATATTCGAACTTCCCTACAAACCCGATTCGCGCGGCCAGATGTACTATTTCTATGGCCTGGCTTGGAAAAACGACGGGTTGTATGTGCAGAATGCCTCTTCAGGTGCTACCGGAATAGGCGGATCGGTGTTCGTTGTTCCTTCCTTCTTCTATGACTATAACGCAAACGACCTGCGCAGGGATGCGACAGCCGTTCCATACACTATGGAATTCACCGCAGGCGTGACCACACCCACCATGACCCACGTTACGGAGTTTCAGCTTGCAAAATGGCGCGCCGATTACTGCAAGACGATCCTCTCCAACAACGACGACGGCATGGGCCTGATGATAATGCGATATGCGGACATCCTGCTTATGTACGCCGAGGCCGACCTCTATATAGGTGCGACGGACGGAGCCGACTACCTGAACCAGGTGCGCCGCCGCGGTTTCGGCGTCAGCAACGCGACCTACGACGTCACCCTGACCCTTGACAACATCAAAAAGGAGCGTGCGTTCGAGTTTTGCGGCGAAAACATCCGCAAGTTCGACCTGATCCGTTGGGGTGAGCTCGGGACCAATATCAAGGCGCTGAAAAACAAGATGATCGCTATCCGCGATCAGACGGGTGATTATTCGACCGTCCCCCAGACGCTCTACTACCGGACGAAGTTCGTGACCGGCTCGACCAAAATAAAGACTATCGAGATTTACGGCCTTAACCGTGGCGAAACCACCGCAAAGCCCGCCGAAGACGGATGGGTAGAGTATCCCTGGACTAACGAGGTCCGTAACAGCATGGACGAGATCAACGCGACGTGGCTCGATAACTTCATCTACCGCATCGATCCCGACCTGCACCAGCTGATACCCATCAACCAGGCTATAATCAACAGTAACGCAAAACTGAGCAACTCTTACGGTTACTAAAAACAATGCGACTTATGAAAACCAAAAATAGAATATATTCATTGTGGGCGATGCTCATGGCCGTTGCGCTGCTCGGTGTGAACTTTTCGTGCAGCGACGGCGGGGAGATCATCGGGGACGAAACGTCCAACCTGCCACACTTGTTCCGCCCGGTAGGCATCTCCGGCACGCCCCTGGCCAATACTATCGACCTTAGCTGGTCGGAGATCTCGGGCGCGGCATACTACTTCGTGGAATACGCCACCGACAAGAACTTCCAGTATAACTACGGCAGCTTCGAGACCCCCAATGCTACGGCCTCGGCGGTTGTCACCGGCCTTGCGTTCGAATCGAGTTACTTCTTCCGCATTACTGCTATCGCCGCGGACGAGAGCCAGGACGATTCTGCCGTTTCAGCCACGTCGTCTGCGATCAAGACCGGAACGGCGCCCAAGCTGCTCCAGCCCATCACCCAATTCAGCGACGCTGACATGTGGGCCAAGGCGTCGTGGGTGACCACCTCAACGGAGTGGATTACATCCCCACCAAACTCACCGTCACCCTCGAAGACGGCACTCCTGTCGCAAGCCGCACCCTCTCTTCGACAGATCTGACCAACGGTTACTACACTTTCGAAGGTCTGCCCAGCGAGAACCTCTTCGTGACCATCTTCGTGGCCGGCGCGCAACCCGGCCAGGAAGTGTCGATGAACAAGCAGAACGTGAATATGCTCGCTCCGCTGCTCAGCGTCACCAATATATCCGGTACCGCCGCCACATTCAACTGGAATACGAGCTTCGCCGTTACCAAGATCGTCGTCACCCCCGCGACGGGCGCCGATATCCAGGTGCCTATCCCGAACGCATCTGCCGGTACGATAACCGTTTCGACCCTTTCGCCCACGGTCTTCTATACCGCTAAGATATACGTCGGCGAGAAAGCGGGTAACGCCAAATCATTCCGCACGTGGTATACTATCCCCGCCGGCGCTACGAACGTAGCTCCTTCGGCGACGCCCAACGACGGCGGACTGGGCGATGCCATAACGGCGGCGGCAGACGGAGCCGTGCTGGTGCTCTCCTCGGGTAACTACTATCTGTCGACCACGCCTGAGACGGGCTACGCGCTCGCCAAGTCGTTTACCCTGCTGGCCGCCACTCCCGATGCACACCCCGTCGTTTACGTCCCCGGAAAGAACTTCACCGTGGGTACCGGCGCCACCGCTTCGTCGTTCAAGTTTATCGGCGTCGACCTGGCACCCGCCAATGCCGCCGGTGTTATGGAGTATATGATCCGCGTTACCTCGGGAACGACGGTCAATATCACTTCGCTCGAATTCCGCGACTGCCGCATCGGCACCATCGCAAGGTGCCTGTGGCGCTCGGAAAACACCACTGCCAACCAGACCCTGGGTACGTTCGTTATCGACAACAGCGTTATAACCAATACATTTGTGGCTGGGCAGAATTATAACCTGTTCCATTTCAGCGCCACCTCGTCCGATATCCTGCCTACGCAGTATACGATCACCAACAGCACCTTCAACGGCATAACGGGCCTGATCGGCGCAAGCGCCGTGACCGGCGGCACCAAGTCCTCGACGATGGATGTGAATAACAACACCATCTACCGCCTTGGCAACGGATCTTCGACCAGCGTTATGATCAACACGAGGGCCGCGGGCGACCTGCTGCGTATGGGCAAGTGTATCTTCGGCGGCGCCTCCACTTCGGGTTACACCTGCATCAACGTGACCGGCGCCAAGACCATATCCGACTGCTACTACACGAGCACGGTGACTGCGGGCGGTTTGACCGGGATCGACGCGCTCAACAAGGCCGACGCGGCAGTGTTCAAGTCACCGGCGGCAACGAATGCTGCGGACTTCACCCTGATCGAGCAGAATATGATCACCAACAAGATCGGTGACCCGCGTTGGGTGCCGGCCCAGTAATACCCTGGTAAAAAAAGGGAGGCGCCGTGGTTCACGGCGCCTCCCTTTTTTTCGCCAAAATCAACGATTTTGGCATAAGTCTTCCTTGTCAGAGGGGGATTTAGGGGGAGTGTCACGTTATTCGGCGAAACGTTTTTGTCAGGAAATCCGTAACTATCCCGTCCACCCGTCCGGCCCACTGCGAAAACATCCAGAAGGTGTGCGGCGTGTCTGGCAGGGTGTGTACTTCGGTGTGGATCCCAAGGCCGGTCATAAGGGCCATCTGCTCGTCGCGCCCGGCGTGGAAGCGCTCTATCGAGCTGTTTATGAAGCATACCGGGGCCGATGCGGCGCTAACCTGGCGCAGGGGGGACGCCGCTTGCCACACCTCGGGGCGCTGCTCGTACGTGCCGCCGAGCCAGAGGGCGTCGACCGGCGTTTTGAGGCATTTTTCGCGCGCTTCGCGGGCGCGGGAGATGATCTGGTCCCGGCAAAAATCGGACAGGCCGTCCACGTTGATAACGGCTTGCACGTCTGACGAAACCATGACGTTCTCGCGGCGCAACTCATATTCGCCGCGTCCATTCGTAGCCCCGACCAGGCCCGCCAGCTGTCCCCCCGCCGAAAAGCCCATTATGGCGATGCGATGCGGGTCGATGCCGTATTTGGCCGCGTTGGCGCGCAGGTAACGCACGGCGTCCTTCAGGTCGTAGACCGCGGCGGGGTAGGGCGCCTCGGGCGTGAGGCGGTACTCCACGGTCGCCGTCACGAATCCGGCCTCGGCCAGGCGGCGGGCGATGGGCGATTCCATCTGGAAAGAGCCAGAGTTCCAGCCCCCGCCGTGCACTATCAATATGGCCGGGTGCGACAGCACGGGCTTCATCGAACGGCGGCTTTTGTATATAGGCTCGGGCGCGTAAATATCCATGTGCAACTCGCGGATGCCTATCGGCAATTCGGTGATGGTCGAGTAGACCTGCAGGGGGTAGCTGACCACCGGACGCTTGTCGTTTGGCGTGAATCCCGCCAATTCGAGCGAGGGGCGCGCTTTGCGCTCCTTTGTTAAAGTCGCGGTGACGGTGAACGACGTGTCGCGCGGAATGTCGAATTGCGCGGCCTGGGCGTCGGACAGCCGGTGCGACCACCCCACGCGCCCCGCAACGCCGGCACCCGGACCGGTGTTGCGCCACTCGCCGTAGCGCGCCGTCTGCTCGTTGGCGGGGTTGCCCCAGTTATCCCACCCGGCGGGCAGGATGGCTGCGGGCAACTCGCAGCGCAGCAGCCACGTCATGGCGTAAGCCCTCCAGGGACGACCCAGATATACCTTGTCGACCCCCTCGGCGGCGGTTATGCGGCAGCGGTCGAACACAAATCCGTAGCGTACGCCCTGCGGGGTACTGGCGGCGGTGATATAGGAATTTTTCTTGCAATGGATCGTGCACCCGCCGAACCATACGGTAGCCGGACCGAAGATAAAGTCGGTCGTGCCCTCGATATAGCAGTCGATGAAGGTCTGGCGAGAGCCCTCGCGCCCGGCGTAAAGGGTGTCCTGGTTACCCAGCAACAGGCAGCGGCGCACCACGATGCGGTCGCCCTCGATGTGCAGCGCGACGGCCTGTCCGACCTCACCGGCGGAGTTTTCGATGGTCAGGTCTTCGAATACTATGTCGTTGCCACCCACGAATACGGTGTGGGTTTTGAACGTGCCCATTTTATTGAGCGAGGCGTAGTCGCCCCACGTGACGATGGTCGAGTCGCGCTGTTCGCCGCGCAGGGTTATGGCGCATTTGTTGGTCGGTATGATGAGTTTCTCGCGGTAGACTCCCTTTTTTATGAATATCTCCACGCGCCCCTCGGGACGGAAGTCGCGCACCGAGTTGACAGCCTCCTGGATGGAGAGGAAATCGCCGCCGCCAGCGGCGTCCACCACGATGTCCTGCGCCCTGAGCGTGCCCGAGGCGGCAATTGCCAAGATCAATAACAGTCGTTTCATATCGGGTTACTTTTTAGTGAAACGTAAAAAATCGAAATCTGCGCGCCCGCCGTCGTTGATAACCTGCGCCCGGGTGGCGAAGATGCCAGTTTTTGCGCCTATCCATTTGCCTTCGCGCATTTTGAAGGGTTTTCCCAATGCCGCGAATCTGTGGCCGTCGGCGCTCCACGAAAAGACGCACATCGCGTCCGGGGTCACCTTCACGCGCAGCCATACGGTGGGCGAGTCGAGCTTTACCGAGGCGTTACCCGTTTCGGGAGTGCCTTTGTCCGCGTTATAACATTCCGACTGGGACAATAAAAGCCCGTCGGGAGTGCTGCTGACCGCCAGCACGCCGTAATCCAGCCCCATGACGACCAGCCCGGCGCGTTCGCCCGTGATCCTGGGGTTGGGGGTGAATGTGAGTTTGGCGGTGGCCGTGAAATCCTCTGCCGGGTTCTTTTGCAGCAGCAGGTTGGGGGTGTCCCACAGGTTGCGCCAGCCATCGGCGCAGGGCACGGTGTAGAGCCCCAGCGTGCCGCGCTCCGCGTCGCAGAAGTGCCACCAGCCCATCGGGTTGGCGTGCCACTGCCATTGCAGCCCGAGCTCTTCAGATGTGAATTCGTCGCTGTCCGCGGGGGTTGCGATGGGGTAGGCGCGCCCCACGTCGGGTTTTTTATGTGTCGCCACAGGCTCTCCGCAGCCCGTGCCTTTGGGGTCGGCTCCGATCACCGGCCATCCGTCTTTCCACGCCATGGGTTGCAGGTGCACCACGCGTCCCACCGGCCCGCGGTCCTGGAAATGGAAGAACCAATCCTGTCCGCCCGGCGTGTCGACCCATGCGCCCTGGTGGGGGCCGTTTATCGCGGTCTGCCCCTGCGCCATCACGATGCGGCGCTCATAGGGGCCCCAGACGCTTTTCGAGCGCAGCGCCACCTGCCAGCCGGTAGCCACGCCGCCCGCCGGGGCGAATATGTAGTACCACCCGTCGCGCTTGTAGAACTTGGGGCCCTCGATGGTCTCGTCCGAGGCGTGGCCGTCATAGACCGTGCGGCTCATGCCCACCGCACGCGTGCCGTCGGGGGTGAGGCGCGTTACGGCCAAAAGGCTTTTGATGCCCGCGCGACTGCCGGCATAGGCGTGCACAAGGTACATCTGCCCGTCGTCATCCCACAGGGGGCACGCGTCGATCAGTCCCTTGCCCGCTGTGACCATTACCGGCTGGCTCCATTCACCCGTGGGATCGTCAGCTTTGACCATGTAGATGCCAAAGTCGGGGTCGCCCCAGTAGATCCAGAACTGTCCGCCGTGGTAACGTATCGAGGGCGCCCACACACCGTTGCCGTGCTGCATCCCGGCGAAATGGAACGAAGGTTCGAGTTGCCGGATGGCCGCACCCGCCAAAGTCCAGTTCACCATATCGCGCGAGTGGAGTATCTGTAGCCCGGGGACGCAGTTGAAGCTCGACGAAGTCATGTAATAATCCTCGCCCGCGCGGCACACGTCGGGGTCGGAGTAGTCGGCCATAAGCACGGGATTGCGGTAGGTGCCGTTACCCAGGTCCGAAACCCACACCTGGGACGGATTGGCCGCGAAGGCTGTGCCGGTAGCGATGACCGAGATTATAAAAAGCAGGATTTTGCGCATTGCTGGATATGTTTTATTGTTATGCTGCCGTGTCCAAAAATAGTAAACTCAGACCGGATTTCCTATTCCAAGGCGACATTCGCGGGTGCGCGGGAGGAAAATATACATGAAAAACACCGGAAATTACCGGCATTGCCCCCTGCGCGCCAGATATCGGCGTGGCGAAAGGCGTACCTTTGTTTCAATAAAGAATCGACGGTTATGGGATTGAAAGTATTGCTATACGCCATGTGCGGCGTTTTATTAGGCGTCAGCGCCAATGCTGCCACACTGGCCTTCCCCGGGGCGGAAGGCGGCGGCATGTACACCTCCGGCGGACGCGGCGGACGGGTGATATACGTCGACAGGCTCGACGACGACGGCTCCCCGGGCACGCTGCGCTGGGCCGTGAAGCAGAAAGGTCCGCGCACGGTATTATTTAAGGTGTCGGGCATCATAGACCTGCGCTCGAAGCTGGTCATTACAAACGGCGACCTCACCATAGCGGGGCAGAGCGCCCCCGGCGACGGGATATGCGTCAAGGGCTACACGGTGCAGGTCAAGGACGCCTCGAATGTGATAATCCGCTTTATGCGCTTCCGCCTGGGCGACGAGCACGGGGCCGAGGTGCAGGACGACGCCCTGGGTGCGCAATGGTGCACCGATATGATCGTCGACCATTGCTCGATGAGCTGGTCCACGGACGAGTGCGGCTCGTTCTACGGCAATTCGCGCTTCACGCTGCAATGGTCGATACTGAGCGAGAGCCTCAGAAAGTCGGTGCACGAAAAGGGTGAGCACGGCTACGGCGGCATCTGGGGAGGCCGCGACGCCACCTTCCACCACAACCTCCTGGCGCACCACGACAGCCGCAACCCGCGCATCGACCACGAGTGCCTCTACGGTACGCATCCGCTTGAGGTCTACCGCGGCAACGTCGATCTGCGCAACAACGTGATATACAATTGGGGCGCCAACAGCACCTATGGCGGCGAGGGCGGATTTTTCAATATCGTCGGTAACTATTATAAAAAAGGCCCTGCATCGTCCGACCGCCGCTATTTCCTGGACGCCTACGGAATATGCGAATTCTCGAACGGCAAGCGCGAGTGGCACGACGTGGGTTACCCGGTGGTCTATATGTCGGGAAATTTCTATGAGGGCGACCCGGGCGGTATAAACGGCGACAACCGCGCAGGGATAAAGTTCAACCAGCAGCGCGGCGAGGCGTCGCGCAGGGATTCGCTGATCGCCGAGTTGCCCATCCTCGGGCGCACGGGACTCGTGTCCACGCACACGGCGCAGGACGCCTTTAAGAGAGTGTTGGCTTACGCGGGGGCGTCCGACCGCCGTGATCCGGTGGACGCCCGGGCCGTGGCCGACACGCGAAGCGGTAAGGCGACATTCAATGAGGGCGGTAAGGGCAGCACGGGCGGACTGATAGATACGCCGTCGGCTGTCGGCGGCTGGCCGGTTTATAACTCACTCGCCGCACCCGCGGACAGCGACGGCGACGGCATGCCCGATGCGTGGGAACGTAGGCGCGGACTGAATCCCGCCGACCCGTCGGACGGGGCTGCCGCCCAGCCCGGCAAAGGTGGTTACACCAATCTTGAGATCTACCTCAATTCCCTGGTTGCGCGCCTTATCGCCGCACAGGGGAAATAACGAAGAATGGAGCCGAAAGGCTCCATTCTCTTATTGTGCGTCCCCGACCTGCTCCATATCCGGCATCTCGGGGCCGGTCTGTTTCTGGTTGGTTATACCGTATATCATTGCCAGTATCGCTATCGCCGCCGCCGCTATGGCCACTATCATAAAGGTGTCGGCCTTGCGTTTGTTGTGCCTCTCGCCTGGGTAGGCGGCTTTAGGTGTGGGCTTCATGGCGCGGGCGATGAAGCTCTCCTTGGGCTCTGTGCCTGGTGCGTATGCCGGTTTGGGCGAGGTGCGAAACAGGGCGCTTATTTTGGACGAAGTGTCATCCGCCTGTTGCGGTTCGTCGGTTTTAGGTTCATCCGCACGCGCCGGAGCCGGTGCTGCGCTTGCCGGATGCGCGGTTGCGGCTATGGGGCGTTGCTCTGGGATAGGTGCGGGGGCGGGCGCGGTGGCGGTTGCCGGGCGCACCGCACGCACCTCGGCCAGGCCATGCGAAATGGTGCGCGGGGAGGCCTGTACCTCCTGTGCCGCGGGCTCTTTCAGCTCGGGGTCGTACTCCAGGCGTATCACCCCGTCCGGGCCTTTGCACAGCATTCCCAGGCGCGGGATCATGTAGCCCCCGCCCGACAGCGCGCGCCTTATGCCTGAGGTGTAACGCTCTGTCGATGCCGCCGCTGCGGACGGCGAGAGGGCGCACGCGCGCTCGATGAGCCCCGTGAGCACGCCGTCGTCCTTGCGCAGCAGTTCCACGAAGATGACCTCTCCCGAATCTTTGCGCATCAGCGCGCCCAGGGCTGGGATCACAAGCCGCTTGTTGCCTTTCAGGTAGCGGACCACTATGCCGTTTATCGTCTCCATTTTCAGATGTTGTTTCAGCCCCAAAAATAGTTATTTCGCCTTTATTTTTTTAATCAAATTGTAAAAATAAAGGTGTATATATACAATTTAAAAATAAATATATACCTTGCGGCGCATTTTACCGTTATAAGTAGCTTCGCTACATCGCCGGTAAAAGACAGAAGTAGCCGAGCCGGATCTTAACTTACATCTAACTTTTGCAATGAGGAACAAGTACAGCGACCTTATCGACCAGACATTCGAATTCCCCCAGGAGGACTTCTCCGTGGTCGACGACGAGCTCAACTGGCATGACGTGCCCCTGATGGACATCATCAAGCAGTACGGCACCCCGCTCAAGATTACCTACCTGCCCAAGATCTCATCGCAGATCCAGCGGGCCAAGCGTATGTTCAACGTGGCGATGGCCAAGGTCGACTATAAGGGCAGCTACAACTACTGCTACTGCACCAAGTCGTCGCATTTCTCATTCGTGCTCGAAGAGGCGCTCAAGAACGAGATCCATCTGGAAACCTCGTCGGCCTACGACATACACATCATCAATGCGCTCTACGACGGCGGGCTGATCGACAAGAACGTATATATAATATGCAACGGTTTCAAGCGTCCGCAGTACGTCGAGAATATCGTCGAGTTGGTCAATAACGGCTTTTCGAACTGCATGCCCATCTTCGACAACAAGCAGGAGGTCGACCTTTTCGAGGACCTGCTCGAAAAGAAGTGCAAGATCGGCATCCGCATCGCTTCGGAGGAAGAACCCAAATTCGACTTCTACACCTCGCGCCTGGGCATCCGCTACAACGACATCGTGGATTTCTATAAGGAGAAGATACAAAAGAATAAGAAGTACGAGCTGAAGATGTTGCACTTCTTTATCAATACCGGCATCAAGGACACGGCCTACTACTGGAACGAGCTCAATAAGTGCCTTAACGTCTACTTCGAGCTCAAGAAGATCTGCCCGACGCTCGATTCGCTCAATATCGGCGGCGGATTCCCCATCAAGAACTCGCTGAATTTCGACTACGACTACGAGTACATCTGCGAGGAGATCATCGCCCAGATCAAGAATTTCTGCGCTACGGCGGGGATCGAGGAGCCCAATATCTTCACCGAATTCGGCTCCTTCACCGTGGGAGAGAGCGGCGCCACGCTCTTTTCGATCATCAACCAGAAGCAGCAGAACGACCGCGAGAGCTGGTACATGATCGACTCATCGTTCATGACCACCCTGCCAGACACGTGGGGCATCAACCAGCGCTATATACTTATGGCGATCAACAACTGGGACAAGGAGTACCAGAGGGTGTTCCTCGGCGGGCTGACCTGCGACAGCGAGGACTACTACTCGGGCGAGAGCCACCAGAACGCGATCTTTCTGCCCAAGTTCAACGGCGACCCGCAATATATCGGCTTCTTCCACACCGGGGCTTACCAGGAGTCGCTCGGCGGTTTCGGTGGCATACAGCACTGCCTGACCCCCGCGCCCAAGCACATTATCATCGACCGTGAGAAAGGGGATAACGAATATTATACCCGCCTGTTCGCCAAGGAGCAGAGTTACCGGGCTATGATGCGTATTTTAGGTTATTAGGCGTGAGGTGGCTGCACATGGCGCACGCCATCTTTCGCACATCCTTTTGATCTTTAGTCCTCACAGCCGTTAAGGCTGCTCCGGGTAAAAATCAAAACGATGCACAAAATCTGACGCACGCCATGCACATCTTCGTTGGCGTGTGTGGCGGTACTAAAAAGCGGGAAACCTCGAAAGGTTTCCCGCTTTTTGTATATGAACCCACATAAATTAGCGTGGGTGGGTGCGCATGGCGTGCGTCAGATTTTGCTTATCGTCCGAGCATCAAACCGGAGCAGCCTTGTGGCTGTGAGGATTTGGGGCAAGGGGGATAAGTGAAATGTGGCGTGCGATATGCGCACCCATCAAGTATTCATGGCGCCGCAGACGTTGATAACCTGTCCGCTCACATACGAAGAGAGCTCCGAAGCCAGGAACAGCGCCGTGTTGGCCACATCCTCGGGCGTGCCGCCGCGGCGCAGGGGGATTTTCTTCGCCCATTCTTCGCGCACCTCCTGCGGGAGCTGTGCGGTCATCTCGGTGATGATGAATCCCGGAGCGATGGCGTTGCAACGGATGTTGCGTGAGCCCAATTCCTGGGCGATGGATTTCGTGAATCAGATCATGCCGGCTTTCGAGGCCGAGTAGTTGCTCTGTCCGGCGTTGCCCGACACGCCCACCACGCTCGACATGTTGATGATCGAGCCGCTGCGCTGCTTGAGCATCTGGGGCTGTACGGCCTTGGTGAGGTTGAATGCCGATTTCAGGTTTACGTTGATGACCATATCCCATTGCTGCTCGGTCATGCGCATCAGCAGCGAGTCGCGGGTGATGCCGGCGTTGTTCACCAACACGTCGATACGTCCGAAGTCGGCGATGATCTTCTCGACCGTAGCCATCACGTCGTCGTAAACCGAGGCGTTCGAGGCGTAGCCTTTTGCTTTTACGCCCATCGCGAGGAGTTCCTTTTCGGTGTTCGCCATGTTGTCATCGGCGGCGATGTCGGTGAATGCGACGTCAGCCCCCGCTTCGGCGAATTTCACGGCTATGGCTTTACCTATGCCGCGCGCCGCCCCGGTGATGACGGCGACTTTGCCTTCGAGTAATTTCATTTTATGCAGGTTTATTAAAAATTTCTGCCGCAAAGGTAAATAAAAAAACGATTGGTAAGCGCATTACCATGACGGGCGTTTTCTGACCTGCCCCCACAGCATGGCGAACTCCACAGATATGTTTTGCATCGTCACGCGCTTCGTTTCGTATAAATCCAGGTCGGGGCTGTTGATGAAGTAATGCAGCCGCACGGCATTATACGACCCCCGTGTGCCGTTGATCCCATCCCCGGGCTTGCTGAGTTTAATGTCGCATATTATGCCGGCCCCGAAGTTGTATTGCCTGTGGGGGGCATTGTCGAAATCTGTGCGTTTGAAATTTAATTCGGATCTGCTTATCGAGGCGTATGGAATAAAATTGAGCCTGTCGGTGTCGAGCACCCTGTAGCCCAGGCGTCCGTCGTATTGGTAATATTCGGTGCGGTAATATTTCGGATCATAGGGATAGTGCGAGGGCAGATCGTCTGAAACATGGTTTTCGAATTTGGGCCATGCCCTAAGGAAATCAAGCCCCATGTATAAGTTTTTGTATAAGGCCTCCAATGCCAGTTGGCCCGACACTCCCGGTCCGAAATAATCAGCTGCCTCACCCGAAGGTATGATCGCGCCGATACCTGCAGAGAATCCGAAGAGCCATTTGCCGCCCGTTTTTATGGACTCGCCAGAATTCTGATCGAATATTTTCCCGTAAGGCGAGTCCGGGTAGCGCTCCCTGTACAGCCTGATCCGTTCCGATATCGTGCGCATGTCGAAGGCAGAGTTATCTGCCATCAGCCACCTGAAGAATATTTTGAGTATATCCGATCGCTCGGGGGGGGATACGCTCAGGTCGATCATTTCAATGATCTGGTCGTTGTACTGGCGTTTTGCACTGACCTGTTTGATCGTTCGTTGCAGCGACAGGTCCAATGTCGGCAGGGAGTCCTTTTTGAACCGGTCCCAGGGCTGTGCGTCGGGGTCTTTCAGGAAACTGAGCAGGTCGTCATATTGGCTCGTCCAGTAGAGCATGATAAAATACTCCGTACGCGTAAAAGGCACGAAGCCGCTGCCATCGCTCTCTTTCCATATCGTGTCGCGGACGCCTTTCATATCGAGGAATGCGCCATGGGTGAAGATCGAATCGAGCCTTTCCCTGCTTTCGTGGATCGAAAGCACGATATTATCCTGCGCCGCCTGTGCCTGTGCCGCGGAATACATGACAAGGATCATGCAAATGGGTAGTAGTCGCTTCATAAGTAGTAGGATGGTGTCTACAATGTTAATAAAATGTGCGGTCATTACCAAACGCGGCGTTGTAAAACCGGTCGAAAACCGTAACTTTGCGCCAATAAATTTATCATAAAGATGAAAGACGCGCAGATATTCGACCTTATCGCCAGCGAGCGTAAACGTCAGGAGGGCGGCATTGAGCTGATCGCCTCCGAGAACTTTGTTTCAGACCAGGTCATGCAGGCCATGGGCTCGGTGCTTACGAATAAGTATGCCGAGGGCTATCCCGGGGCGCGCTACTATGGCGGCTGCCAGGTGGTGGACAAGGTCGAGCAGCTTGCCATCGACCGCCTATGCGAACTCTACGGCGCGAAATACGCCAACGTGCAGCCCCACTCGGGCGCACAGGCCAATATGGCGGTGTTCTTGGCGTGCATGCGTCCGGGCGACACCTTTCTGGGCCTGGACCTTTCGCACGGCGGACACCTTTCGCACGGTTCGCCGGTCAATATGTCTGGGATGTACTACAAGGCGGTGGGATATAAGGTGTTGCAGGAAACAGGTCGCGTCGACTATGATGAAATGGAGGCGCTGGCCATCGAGCACAAGCCCCGCATGATAATCGGCGGGGCGTCGGCCTACAGCCGCGAATGGGATTACAAGCGCATGCGCGCTATCGCCGACAAGGTGGGGGCGTTGCTTCTGATCGACATGGCGCACACCGCCGGACTGATCGCCGCAGGGCTGCTGGACAACCCCGTGAAATACGCACACATCGTAACCTCGACCACCCACAAGACCCTGCGCGGACCCCGTGGCGGTGTGATTCTGCTGGGTGAGGATTTCGATAACCCCTGGGGCGTTACCACCCCGAAGGGCGAGATCAAGAAGATGTCGGCCATGCTCAACTCGGCGGTTTTCCCCGGTGTGCAGGGCGGTCCCCTGGAGCACGTTATCGCCGCCAAGGCCGTGGCTTTCGGCGAGGCGCTCGACCCCTCGTATAAAGAGTACCAGGCCCAGGTGGTGAAGAATGCCCAGGCCATGGCCGCGGCTTTCGTAAAGCGCGGTTACAATATCGTTTCGGGCGGCACAGACAACCACCTGATGCTGGTGGACCTGCGAACCAAATTCCCTGAACTGACCGGTAAGAAGGCGGAAACGGTGCTGGTACAGGCCGAGATAACCACCAATAAGAACATGGTGCCTTTCGACAGCCGCTCACCGTTCCAGACCTCGGGTATACGCGTGGGTACGCCTGCCATCACGACCCGCGGCCTGAAAGAGAGCGATATGGACGCTATCGTGGCGCTGATCGACCGCGTGCTCTCCGATCCCGACAATGCGGCGGTGATCGAAGCCGTTGCCGCCCAGGTGCATGCCATGATGGCGGGCCGCCCCCTGTTCGCCTGGTAGGGCTGCGCTATGCACCGCGAAGTATAATAAAGGCCGGAAACCATGCGGGTTTCCGGCCTCTTATTTTAATTTGGCGGTTACTCTGCCGCAGCGGGCGTCGGCACAGGTGTGGCTGATGCCTCTTTGGCCGCTTTAGCCGCTTCCTTGGCCTCTTTGGCGGCCTGTTTGGCTGCGTCGCTCTGCTGTATTTTGGTGTGTTTGTCCGCGTACTTGCGCTCGATGGACAGCTCGCCCTTGCGTATGTTGGCCTGGCGGGTGGCTTCGATCTTCTGCTCGGCTTTGGCGCGGGCTGCAGCTGCGGCGCGTGTGCTCTTGTCTACCTGGTCGCGGTATTTCTGCTCGGCTTTGCTCATCGCCTTTTTGGCTTTTGCGTCTTCCGAATAGCGCATATCGTCCAGCGCTTCGGCCTTTTGCCTGTCCACCTTTTCGTGGGCGGCGTTGTTCTGCTGGGCTATGGCCGGAGTGCCGAGGGCGGCGGCTGCCACGAGGCTCAGCATGATAAGTGTCTTGTTCATGTTTTGGTCTTTTGTTTGGGTTTTACCGCGCAAAGATAGCAAAATCTGTAAAAACGGCCTCCTTTGGCGGTTTGTCGAAAAAAAACTACATTTGCGCTTATGAAGTTATTCTCTAAAATAGCGGCCCTGGGCAAGCGCGAGGTGGCGGGTATATTCATACCCTGCCTGTTGATCTCCTTCGGGCTGTGGTATATCACCAAACTTAGCTACACCTACACCGCGACCATTCCCATGGTCGTGCGCATCGAGGGGCAGCGCATAAAGGTATCGTGCAAGGCCGAGGCAACGGGCTACCGCCTTTTCGCCCACCGCTATATATTGCGCAAGGCCATCGACCTGAAACTCTCTGACGTGGACGCCCTTCCCTCGGTGGTGGGCAAGGACAGCTATGTGATCGATCCCTTTACGCTGCAGAATATCATCTCGCGCCACAACAGCGACCTTAGGGTGATCTCGGTGGCCGAGATCCCGGAAATAGTCGTCAAAAAGGAATGAAACGGCCTTCACGCATCGGCATAACTGGCGGTATCGGCAGCGGGAAGAGCGTCGTGTGCCGCCTTTTCGCTTTGTGGGGCGCACCGGTCTACGACAGCGATTCGCGCGCAAAGCAGCTCATGGACAGCAAGCTCGTGCAGCCCATCACCGGACTTTTGGGCGCGCGGGCCTACCGCGACGGGTCGCTCGACCGCGCGTGGGTCGCCTCGCGTATCTTCGCCGATGGCGGATTGCTGGCGAAAATGAACGCCATCGTGCATCCTGCCGTGGGTGAGGATTTCCTGCAATGGGCCGATAGCCACAACGATAAGCCTTACGTGATTTTGGAGAGCGCGATACTTTTCAGCAGCGGTTTCGACCGCTTTACGGACCATACCGTCGGGGTTTACGCCCCGCTCGATCGGCGCGTGGAGCGTGCGATGGAGCGCAGCGGATGCAGTCGTGAGGCGGTGCTGGCGCGTGTGGCCAACCAGACGGACGAGGCCGACCGCGCGGAATTTACGATAGATAACCACGCGTGCGCGCTGATCCCCCAGGTGGCGCGTATGCACGAAATATTTTCAGGCCGATGAACGCCGACAGACTTTGGGAAATATGCACCTCGGGCTCTCCGGTGGTCATGGCGATCGTCAACGCCACGCCCGATTCGTTTTGGGACGGCAGCCGGCGCACCACCCCCGAAATGGTGGCCGAGGGGGTCCGCGAGGCCGTGGCGCAGGGCGCGGGGATCATCGACGTGGGCGGATATTCGTCGCGTCCCGGGGCGGCGCAGGTGAGTGAAACGGAAGAGACCGCCCGCGTGTGCGTGGCCCTGGAGGTCATAAGGCGCGATTTTCCCGGTGTTGCCGTCTCTGTGGACACCTTCCGGTCGGGAGTGGCGCGGCGGGCGATGGAGCTTTTCGGCCCCTGCATCATCAATGATATCTCAGCCGGCCAGGCCGATCCGGGAATGGTGCCGCTTGCCGCCGCGGCGGGAGTGCCTTTCGTGGCGATGCACATGCGCGGCACGCCGGCGGATATGGCCTCGCTGGCCGTCTACGACGACGTAGTGGCCGAGGTCGAGAGTTATTTCGCCGCCCTGCTGCGGGACTTTGCCGCCGCGGGACTGCACCGCGTTATCATAGACCCTGGCTTCGGGTTCGCCAAGGACGTGCGGCATAATTATGAACTTTTAGCCGCCTTGCCGCGCCTCTGTGCGCTGGGCGCTCCCCTGCTGGCGGGGCTCTCGCGCAAGTCGATGATATATACCGTCGGGGAGTGCGGCCCTGCCGACGCGCTGCCCGGAACGTGCGCCCTGAATTGGCAGGCGTTGGCCGGCGGTGCGCGGATACTGCGCGTGCACGACGTCGCCCCGGCGGTGCAGGTGGTGAGATTGTTTGAATATTATAAGGATTTGATATGATAAAAGTAACTGACCTACATAAGAGCTACGGCGAGTTGGAGGTGCTGCGCGGCGTCGATTTGCACATCCCCGCCCACCAGGTCGCGTGCATCGTCGGGGCAAGCGGCGCGGGTAAAACCACCCTGCTGCACGTTATGGGCACGCTGAGCCGCGCCGACCGCGGCGCGGTGGCCATCGACTCTGTCGCCCTCTCGGGATTGGGCGACGGGGCGCTGTCGCGCTTCCGCAACACTCGCATAGGCTTCGTGTTCCAGTTCCACCACCTGCTGCCGGAATTCACGGCGCTGGAAAACGCGTGCATCCCCGGCTGGATCGCAGGTCGCGACCGCCGCGAGGTCGAGGACCAGGCGCGCGGGCTGCTGGAAACCCTCGGACTGGGCGCGCGCTTTAGGCACAAACCCGCCGAGCTGTCTGGAGGCGAACAGCAGAGGGTGGCCATAGCGCGTGCGGTGATCAATTCGCCGGCGGTGCTCTTCGCCGATGAGCCCTCGGGCAACCTCGATTCGGTAAACCGCGAGGAGATACACCGGCTGTTCTTCGAGTTGCGCGACAAATTGGGGCAAACGGTGGTCATAGTCACCCATGACGAGGGCCTCGCCGCACAGGCCGACCGCCGCATAGTGATGCGTGACGGCTTAATAACGGAATGAATATGAGTGAACTGCGCGACCACCTCGACCGCCTGGCCGACCGTTACAATTCAAGCGATTTCATAGAGGCCGACCCGATAAGCGTACCCCACATGTTTTCCTCGAAAGGGGACATCGAGATCGCCGGGTTCCTCGCCGCGACCATAGCGTGGGGCAACCGCAAGGCTATCGTCAAAAGCGCCCGCCGCATGATGGACTACCTTGACGGCAAACCTTATGATTTCGTGTTAAACGCCTCGGAGGGCGATCTCGCGCGCCTGGACGGTTACGTCCACCGCACCTTTAACGGAGGCGACCTGCGCACTTTCGTACTCGCCCTCAGGCGCATGGAGCAGCTGCACGGCGGCCTCGGCGGTTTCTTCGAGCGTGAATACGCCCGCACGGGGAGCATTCCCGAAGTGCTGTCGGCTTTCCGCCGCGAATTTTTCGCGCTCGACCATCTCCCCCGCGCGCAAAAGCATCTCTCGTCGATAGACAAAGGTGCGGCATGCAAACGCCTGAATATGTTTTTAAGGTGGATGGTGCGCGAGGACGGGCGCGGGGTCGACTTCGGATTGTGGCGAAGCATTCCCGCCTCGGCGTTGTACCTGCCCCTGGACGTGCACAGCGCGGCCATGAGCCGCGAACTGGGGCTGCTCACGCGCCGCCAGAACGACTGGCGCGCGGTAGACGAGGTGACCCGCACCCTGCGCGATTTCGATCCCGCGGACCCGGTGAAATATGATTTCGCGCTCTTCGGCGCCGGGATCGACGGTTATCTGAAATAACCATGGACATTTTCCGCTTCAAGCGATTTTCGATCTCCCAACCTGCCGACGCGGGGATGAGGGTCGGCACGGACGGGGTGCTCATCGGGGCTTGGTGCAGGATAGAGGATGGGCAACGGCGCATGTTGGACGTGGGCACGGGGACGGGGCTGATCGCCCTGATGCTTGCGCAGCGTGCGCCCTGGGCTGCGGTGGACGCGATAGATATAAGCGCGGAGTGCTGCCGGATAGCGGCGGACAACGCCGCCACGTCGCCCTTTGCCGGCCAGGTAAGCGTTATCTGCCGTCCGGTGCAGGAGCTCTGCGCCGCGCCGTATGACCATATAGTTTCCAATCCGCCCTATTTCACCGAGAGCCTGTTGCCGCCCTGTGAGGCCCGTACGGCGGCGCGCCACACGGCCACCCTACAGCATGGCGAACTGTTGGGATCGGTGGCCGGGCTGCTCTCGCCCGGCGGACGGTTTTCTGTGATCCTGCCCACCGACGCCGCCCTGCGCATGCAGGACCAGGCGCCTGGGCATGGGTTGCACCTGCAGCGCGCCGATGAGCTGCTCACGCGCGAAGGGCTTGCCCCCAAGCGCATAATGGCCGAATATGCCCTCACCCCGAACCCCATCCCGCAGCGCGGAGTGGTGACCATACACGATCCGTCGGGCGAATACACTGAGCAGTACCGGGCGTTGACGCGCGATTTTTACCTCAAATTCTGAAAATTTCCTATCTTTGCTTATCCAACACGATTAAGATATGAAAAGAATTATGACGATAGTGGCCGCATGCCTGTTTGCGGCGGGGGCGTATGCCCAGGGCGGACTGCCCGCAACGGTTATAGAGGTCACACTCGACGTCGAGGTGCAGACCATACGCACGGGCCCCTATGCCCGTTTTGCGCAGAAATTCTTCGGCGTGATGGCGCCCCTGAGCGACAAGCGCATCGCGACCGTCTCGGGTGCGTCGCTCGACTATTCGGTGCACGGGCAACCCGCCGCGGCCCAGCCCTCTGCCTTCGGTCAACCCGCAGGTATGCAGGTGGTTTCCCATACTAAGAACCTTACCGAATTCGTGAAAGTGCCCATAGACAGGCGCGACTTCACCGAGCGTCCGCTCGAAGAGGCCGCCCGCGAGGCCGCCGCGACGATATTCGCGCTGCGCAAGCACCGCATCGAACTTATAACGGGCAATGCCGGCGAGAACGTCTTCGGGGCCGGCCTTCCCGCCGCGCTGGCCGAACTCGACCGCCTCGAAGAGGAGTACCTCTCGCTTTTCATGGGCAAGCAGACGCGCCAGACTTTCCGCCACACCTTCGCCGTAACGCCCGAAAAGGGCGAGGCCACGCATGTGGTATGCCGTTTTTCACCCACGGACGGGGTGCTCTCCGCCGACGATCTGAGCGGCAGCCCCATACTTTTAGAGATGAAGGCCGACGCGCCGCCTGTGGCCCCGGCACCCGCCAAGCAGCCCAAGGGAGCGCCCGCACCGGTGTGGAAAGATTTTCCCGCACAGGTCAGCTGCCGCCTTTTGGAGGGCATGAACCAACTCGCCGCGGCACGCATCCCCGTAAACCAAATGGGGTATTCGCTGCAAATACCTGCAAACTAACCGTATGACGGAGCGCATGGCCGAGCTGCTGCGCGAGTTGCGCAGACAGACCAACGGCGCGGTGGTCGGCGATATGCACAGCCGCGGGATAGACTATCCGCTCTCGTACGGCGTGTCTGCGGCTGACGTCAAAGCGCTGGCAGCCCGTTACGCCCCCGACCATGCTTTCGCCCGGCTGCTTGCCTCACAACAGGTGCGCGAGTTGCGCATGGCGGCATATTATATCGCCGATCCGGCCCTAGTCTGCCCCACTGAGGCTTGCTGGGCGGAGAGCATAACGACTGCCGAGTTGGCTGAGCACGCCGCGATGCTGATCGGTCAAAGTCCATGTGCTGAAGATTTTGTAGTGCAATGGCTCACAACGGAGCGACCCCTGTTGCAATACGCCGCCCTTCTTTCCGGGGCGAAGGCCTTGGCGGCGGGACCCTCAGGGTGGGATACCCCGCGCCTGGTGGCACTTATCAAGCCCCTTGTCGGCGGAGCCGTGCCTGGGCGCGGTATCGAGGCGTTTGTGGCCCGGCTGTGGCAGAAGTTACCCGCGGCGCGCGGTGCGCTCGGTGAGCTGACCGCCCATATCCGGGCGCGGGATCCGGACCTGTGGGCCCGTCTGGAGTGGCAACTCTCAGATTAACGGCACGTTATTGGCATAGATCGAAAAACTCTCAAAAACTTTATATTTATGGGCTTCTTATCTGATTTCAAAAGTTTCGCCATGCGCGGCAACGTGGTCGACATGGCAGTCGGTATCATCATCGGCGGCGCGTTCGGCAAGATCGTCAGTTCGCTTGTGGCCGACGTTATCATGCCCCCTATCGGGGTGGTGCTCGGCGGCGTGGATTTCTCCGACCTGGCCGTTACGATAAAACACGCCACCGAAACCACGGCGGCGGTTACGATCAACTACGGCACTTTCATCCAGACGATCATCGACTTTTTGATAATCGCGATGGCGATCTTCTCGATGGTAAGGGTGATGAACAAGCTGCACCTGCAAAATACCCCCGAGCCGGCGCCCGCACCCGATCCCGAGCCTTCGAAAGAGGAAAAGTTGCTTGCCGAGATACGCGACATACTCAAAGAGAAGAAATAATCACGCGGCGGACAGGGCGTGTAAACGTCCGTCACACCTCATATAACAGAATGTCCCACCACCTGCGGCGGGGCATTGTGTTATTTTGTACCATAAACTTCTTTGCCCATGAAACTGCTCAGCCTTTTGTTGACGGCGCTGTCAGCCGTCCCGGCCTTTGCCGCCGCACCCTACCCGTTGGCCCCGTTCGAGCGCCCCGACACGCTCTATACTGTGAGCGTGGACGGCGTGCAGGTCGACCTGCACCGCTTCGCCGACGTTTTGTGGGTGGGCGTGGAGGACGGCAAACAGGTTGTAATAACCACCCGCTTGCCCCGCCTCACACAGGCCGAGGTAAGCCCCAAGGCGCATAAGATAGCCGTCAAACTCGACGAGAAACAGCGGCGGTGCAGTTTCGCCATCCCCGGGCAGGGACACTATGTGGTGCGCCTGGACGGGCACAGGCTCTTCCTTTTTGTGGGAGAGGCACCGGCGACACCCGCCGGTGCGTTGGCCGTTACCGACTTCGGGGCCGACCCTACCGGTAAAACCGTCTGCACGGCGGCTTTGCAACGCGCCCTCGACCAGGCGGCGGAGAAAGGTCGCACGCTCTGTTTCCCTGCCGGGATATACAGGACGGGTACGATACGCATACCCTCGCATTCGCGCGTTTACCTCGCACCCGGCTCTGTGATACGCGCATCGGACAACAAGGCCGACCTGCCTGACGACGCCGACCGTCCCGTGCGCCCGGCGGACAGCCCCGCGAACGCCAACAACGGCGAGTGGATGACATTCAGCCGCCTTATCTGGGTCGACGGGGCTACCGATATACAGATAACCGGCAGCGGAGTGATAGACGGCAACGGGGCGCACCTGCGCTCACGAGGCAAACCGGCCAACCTGATCCGTATACGCAACTCATCTGACGTGCTTATAAGCGGCGTGGTGCTCTCAAATCCAGCGGCCTGGAACACCCACATACTGCACAGCGAACGGATAACGATGCATAACGTTAAGATACTCAACGACCCCGCGGTGGCCAACGGCGACGGGATAGACCCCGACGCTTCGCGGCAGGTCGAAATATCCGGCTGCTTTATGTATTGCAGCGACGACAACGTAGCGGTCAAATCGACCAATAACGGCGGTTTTCTGCGCGACGTGCAGGATATCCGGGTGTGCGATAACGTGCTGCTCACGCGCAAATCGTCGCTCAAGGTGGGCACGGAAACGCGCGCGGCCAACATGCGCGGCATCACCTTCGAGAATAACGACGTGGTGGAGGCCGACCGTGCTATGGCGCTCTACTGCTATGATGGGGCGGTTTTCAGCGACATACGCTACGTCGGCAACCGCGTGGAGCGCAATTGGCGCGACAGCGGACGCAAAGCCATCGACTTCGGCATCAAGAACCGCCTCGGCGCGGGACGCATCGAGGGGGTGCTGATAAAGGATTGCTCATTCGCCGAGGCTTTCCCCCTGAGTTCGTCGCTGGCGGGGCTCGACGCTTCACACCGCATTACGGGCGTGGTCTTCGATAACGTGCGTATGGAGGGGCGCAAGGTGACCAACGAAACCGAAGCGCGGATCATAAGGAATAATTTCGCCGATCCGGTAGTGTTTAAATAAAAAAGGCTGCAACCTGAAAGTTGCAGCCTTTTTTTCTAATTCAATTTTTCTAATATCAGGCCCGCTAAAAGCATCGGCGCGACCCCCTTGTTGTCGTTGGGGTTGATGCGCTCGTTGACGTAGTAGCCGTACGACCCGTCGCGGTTGCCGCGTCCACCGAGCCCCGCTCCGCCGCAGATATCCTTCATCACCATCTCGGGCGCTTTGGCGTCGAAGAAGTGCTTCTGCATGGTCTTGAAAGTCTTTTCGGCCACCGCGTAATAGGATTTATCTATATAGCCCTTGGATGCGGCCTTGGCCATAGTGTAGACGAACATCGCCGAGGCCGATCCTTCGAGGTAGTTGCCCTCGCGGCCCGGGTACTCCATCACCTGCCACCAGAGCCCCGTAGCGGGATCGGCGTTGCGCACGATGGCGGCGGAGAGCTCACGCAATATGGCGACCAGCTCCACGCGCCCCGGATGGTCGGCGGGCAGGTAGTCGAGCACGTCGACAAGCGCCATGTGGTACCAACCCACTGCGCGTCCCCATACGTGGTGCGAAAGTCCCGTCTGGGGGTCGCACCAATACATCTTGCGGCTCTGGTCCCAGGCGTGGTACATCAGGCCGGTCTTCGGGTCGCGCGTGTTGCGGTAGGCGAGGCGCAGTTGCAGTACGGCCTGGTCCGCCCACTCGGGGGCGTTGTAGTAGCGGGCGTACATGGCCATGAAGGGCGAGGCCATGTAAAGCCCGTCGAGCCACATCTGGTTGGTGTAGATCTGCTTGTGCCAGTAACCGCCGTCCAGGTTGCGAGGATGGCCCTCCAGTTGTTTGATGAACGGCTCGATGGCCTTGCGGTAGTTCTCCTGCCCGGTGTGCTGGTGCAGCACGATCAGGCTGCGGGCGGGCTGCACGCGGTCCAGGTTATACTCTTCGATCTTGTAGCCGCTTATATTGCCCTGCGCGTCGACGTAGTGGTCGGTGAAGGCGCGCATGTAGTTATAGTAGGCCTCGTTTCCGGTAGCCTTGTAGAGGTCGAAATATACGCGGGCCAGCATCGCAAGGTCGTACGCCCAACTCGCCTTGGCCTTGCCGTCGGGACCGATATTGGCCGCCACGGGGTTCTGGCGCATGAAGGAATCGGCGAAGCGCAGCGTGAAAGAGTCTTTCTGCGCCTGTGCCGCGAGGGCAATGCCGCAGGTGGCGACCGCCAGTGCTATTTTTCTGAAGATGGCCATTATTTCTGCGCTTTTTCCCATTTGGCGTAATCCGACAGCACCTTTTTCAGGCCGGTGTTGTACCAGCTGTAACCGGTGCGACGTTCGTGGTTGACCTCGGCCAGCGTAGCCACGACCACTCCGTCGCGGCGGCAGAAGAAGGGTTGCTGCGTCTTAAGATCGTAATAACGCGCCCAATATGGGGTCTTGCTGCCCGGGTCGCTGACCACGACCATGTCGCCCTGCTTGCCGGTGCGCTCGTTGATAAGGGGGCTCTCCTTGTCGAAGACCACCTTGATCCCTTCGATCTTATGCTCGTCGATCCATTTGGCTGCGGTGCGGATAGCATCCTTAATCTCGGGCGAGGGGTTGGGTATGGTCATCAGGTAGGTGATGATGTAACCGCTTTCGACCGGGCAGAGCGAGGGCAGCTCATACGAACGCGCCTTCTTGGGGGCGAGGGTCACGTGGTCGTGCTGCTGGCACCACGCTGTTTTTTTGCCGTCGATGACGATCTGCGCGCGCAGGATCATGTCGACCGCCCTGTCGAGTGCCGCCTGTGCCTTTTCGCGCGTGGTTTTGTCTACCCATGCGAAGTCGGGGTTGTTGTCCACCACCAGGCGCAGGGTCTCCATCGCGCCGGTGCTCACCTCGTCGTTGAATGTGATCGCGTCCACATCCCAGCCGCGCCAGCCTCCGGAGGCGTTCTGTAACTCGATCACGTATTGCAGTCCGCGCGAGGCCGACTCCACGTAGCGCTTGTCGCCGGATTGTGCGTAAGCCCTGGCGAGGTAGACGATCTGGGGGTAGGTGTTGCGGTTGTCAAGGGTGCTGTACATGCGGCTTTTCTTCTCGGCGCTGAGATTTTCGCGCATACTGGCGACGTCGTATTTGCCCAGTATGTCGATGTTCTTGGGCCATCCGCCGTCGGCGTTCTGCCATGCCACGAGGTTGTCGGCGATGCCTTTGTACTGCTCGGGCGCGTAACGCTCACAGGGGTACTTTTTATCCAGATGTTCGTTATTCCAGTGGTTTATCCCGTCGGTGAAGTTGTCGAGGGATATCGCCTGGCCGTAGCTTGCGCCACAGGCCAGCAGCATGATCGCGAGAAGTAGTTTTTTCATTATGGTTAAAGGTTATTTGGTTTGCGTGTCGAGAAGCGGTACGGGAAAATCGGCGCTCGGGGTGCGCATGGTGATGAACAGCGTGCGTGCCCGCGCCACAAGGTCGGGGCGTACGGCGGCCAGGTCGCGGCTTTCGGCGGGATCCGAGGTGAGGTCGTATATCTCTATCGGCCTGTCCGCGCCGTAGCGCACAGCCTTGTATCCGCCCAGCCGCACCGCTTGCAGCATGACGCCTTTCGAGGTGGGGTATTCCCAGTAGAGCGCCTCGTGTTTGCGCTGTTTTTTACTTTGTCCGCGCAATTCGGGCAGGAATGATAGCCCGTCCGAGGGGCGCGGTTCGGACACGGAGGCGATCTGGCTTAGGGTTGGCATCACGTCCCAGAATGCGCACGGCAGGTCGGAGACGCTGCCCGGGGCTACCTGTGCGCTCCAACGCACGATAAAAGGCACGCGGATGCCGCCCTCGTAGAGGTCGCGCTTGATGCCGCGGCGTGAGCCCGAGCCGTTGAAGTAGGCGGGATCGCCGCCGCCCGAGTCGTGCGGACCGTTATCCGAGGAGAACATTATGATGGTGTTGCCGGCGATGCCCAACTCATCCAGCAGCGCCATGATCTCGCCGATATGGCGGTCCATGCGCGTTATCATGCCCACGAATGCGGCGTGGGGAAACTCCTGCGAACGCACCGTCGAGCGGGCCGGCGCCACGAATGGTGTTTCGGGGTCGTAGCGCCCTATGAATGGCTGCAGGTCGTCTTGCGGCACGAGCAATTCGGAATGGGGGATGGTGTAGGGCAGGTAAAGGAAGAAGGGCCGCGAGGCATTGGCTTTTATAAACTCCTTACTCTCGTGCGTGAACAGGTCGTTAGCGTAGAGGCCGCACGCGCCGTTCTGGTTTTCCGCGATGTCGAAACGCTCCTCGCCGCGGTGCATGAACGGCGGGTAGTGGTTGTGCGCGTCCTGCTGGTCGAGGAAACCGACGAATGAGTCGAAGCCTTTTTTCAGTGGGGTGGCGTCGGACTTGTCGGTGCCCAGGCCCCATTTGCCGAAAATGGCCGTGGCGTAGCCCGCACCGTGCAGCATCTGGGCTATGGTCATATCCTCAGGGGTGAGGTTGACGCGCCGGTTGGTCGTAAGCGAGCGGTTTTCGCGCACGGTGCCGTGCCCGGTGTGCCGGCCCGTCATCAGGGCGCAGCGCGAGGGGGCGGACACGCCGCTGCCGGCGTAGTGGTTGGTAAAGCGCATGCCCTGTGAGGCCAGACGGTCGATGTTGGGCGTCGTGAAACGCTTCTGCCCGTAGCACGACAGGTCGCCCCAGCCCAGGTCGTCGGCAAGGATATAGATGATATTTGGTCGCTGCTGGGTTTCGGCTTTTGGGGCGGCATGCGCCCCGGGCGCGAGGGCGGGCAGCAGGGCGGCGCAGAGTAATCGTTTCATTGTCTGTCGGGGTTATAATGCAAAGGTATGGCGCGCGCCCGGGGCGCAGGTGCGAGGAATTGATATAAAATGTGTGAAAAAATGACTTTACGCCTCCCCTGTGTAGTCCGACGGATTGACGCCGTACTTGCGGCGGAAACAGCGGCTGAAGTAGCGCACGTCGCTGAAACCCACCATATTGCTTATCTCAGAAACGGTATACTGGCGCGTGGACACCAGTTGAGCCGCACGCTTGAGGCGTATGTCGCGTACCAGCTCGACGGGTGAAAGCCCCGTCAGCGATTTGATCTTCTTGTAGAACACCGTGCGGCTCAGCCCCGCCGCCCGCGCTATGTTGTCTATACTGAAGTCGTTCATTTCGCGCAGGTCGTCCTCGATCAGCCGGATCACCTTGCGAAGCAATTCCTCGTCGCGCTTGGGGCAGACCACCGCCGCGGGCGCGAGTTCGACCACGCTGTGCCCGCGGGTCAGGTCGGCGTAGTGGCGCGAACGGCGTTCGAAGATGCCCGTTATGCGCGAGATGAGCAGCTTGGGGCTGAAAGGTTTGCCGATGTAGTCGTCCGCGCCGTATTCGAGCCCACGCACCTGGTCTTCGACGCTGTTGCGCGCAGAAAGAAGTACGAACGGGATATGGCTGGTGGTGTTGTCGCCGCGGATGCGTCCCAGCAGCTCTATGCCGTCCATCACCGGCATCATAAGATCGCTCAGTATCATGTCGGGCATGCGCGCCGCGACCGACTCGAGCGCCTCGGCGCCGTTGCGGGCTGTGGCCACGCGGAATTTACCCCTCAGCAACTCTTCGACGAAGCTGAGCAGCTCGGGATTGTCGTCCACCACAAGGATCGACGAAAGCGAATCGTCGAGGGGCTGCTCCTGCGCGGGGTTTTCCGTGCTGGGGCAGGGCAGGGTGACGGTGAATACGCTGCCGCGCCCCGTCTGGCTGTCGACCGCTATGTCCCCGCCGTGCATGTCGGTGAATGTCTTGACCAGGTAGAGCCCTATGCCCGTGCCGCGCTGCCCCGCTGCGTTGTCGAGCGACGAGAAGCAGTCGAAAAGCCGCGGCATCATTTCCCGCCCGATGCCGACCCCCGTGTCGCTCACCACTATGTCGGCCTCGCACTTTTCGGGGCGGCAGACCAGCGCGAGGCTGACGCTGCCACCAGGCTCGGTGAATTTGATGGCGTTGGAAAGCAGGTTTTGGATGATCCCCTCGAGTTTGTCCACATCGCCGTCCAGGCGCAGCGAGGCTGCGTTGGTCGAAAAACTGAAATCCAACCCTTTTTCCTGCGCTCCGGGGGCCATGTTGTTGAATATGGCCCCGGCCAGGCCGACCAGGTCGATCCGTGAGGGGTTCAGTTGCATCTTCTCGTTCTGCACCTTGCGGAAATCGAGGATCTGGTTTACCATGCCCAGCAGCTTGCGCACGTTCTTGTCGATGTATTCGAGTTGCGAACGCTGCCCTTCGCTGAGCCCTCTTTCGCCAAGCAGCCTTTCGACCGGGCCGGCGATAAGGGTCATCGGGGTGCGCAGCTCGTGCGAGATGTTGGTGAAAAAGCGCAGCTTGGTCTCCTGTAACTCGGCTTCGAGCCCGGCGCGGTTGCGCATGTCGTAGTATTTGGCCAGCGCACGCATCACCAGCGCCAACAGGCCGGCCCCGGCCAGAAAATAGAAGATCTTGGCCCACACGGTAAGCCACCAGGGCGGCAGCACGGTGATCTGCAACGTGCGCATTGGGTCGTCCCTTGTGAATGCCGAGTCCTTGGAGGCCATCAACTTAAAGGTGTAGCGTCCCGGGGC
Organism: Rikenellaceae bacterium; assembly: GCA_031550615.1. Taxonomy (GTDB): domain Bacteria; phylum Bacteroidota; class Bacteroidia; order Bacteroidales; family Rikenellaceae; genus JAVBOW01. The sequence continues at coordinate 47,130 of JAVBOL010000025.1, forward strand.
GAGGTTGGTGTAAGTGGCCCGGCGGCTCTGCCCTACGTGGTTCCAGCGCGATTCGAGACCTTCGAGGCGGTAGGCGTATTTTATGTTCTCGGCCCCGGCGAATTCGAGGGCGGCGTATTCTATATTGAAGAAGTTCTGATTGTAGCGAAGGGTCACCCCGCCGTCCCGCACCGGAGGGCACGGCTTGCCGCTCACCAGGTCGAGCCCCGTTATGGCCAGCGAAAAGAAGTCGCGCCCGGTGACGAGCTTTTCAGGGTCGAAACGCACCAAACCGTCGTCAGTGCCCAGCGCCAGTCGCCCGTCTGCCATGAGCAGCGCGCAGTTCTCCGAGGGGTCCATGTCGCTGAACCCGTCCGTGCGCGTGAAGGTGTAGAATTTATCGTCCTGGGGCGTAAAACGGCAGATGTCGTCCTCGGTGGCTATCCATATCTCACCGCCGCGCCCCTCGCAGAGCGAGATGACCGAGTTGTTGGGCAGCCCGTCGGCGGTGCTGTACCGTTTTATGGCGCAGGACTTGTCTATCGAGGTCAGGCCGCATCCCGTTGCGCCGATCCACATCCCCCCGCGCGAGTCTTCGAGCAGGGCGTGCACGTCGGAGAACGGGGGCAGCCCGGCTATCCTTTCATGCGCCGGGACCACAGAGATACTCGACGGGGAGAGGGGCGACGTGTCGACTATCAGCAGCCCGTCCGTGGTGCCAACCCACATCTGCCCGTCGTCGCGCATGACCAGCGTGCGCACAGCGCGGTGGTGGCGCGGGTAGGAGGCGAAATCGGCGATACCCGCCGATTTCCAACCTCCGGCGGAGGTTGGAAAAAGCATTACCAGACCATGTTCGAAAGTGGCCAGCCAGATGCGGCCCTGGGCGTCCCCGGCCATCGCGTAGACCGAAACGTTGTCGTCGCCGCCAGCCTGTGGCCATACGGAGCGCGCCCTGCCGCTTTGGCCGTCAGCCGAAACTATGCCGCCGCCCTTGGTCCCCAGCCATACCCCGCCGTCGGGACGTGGGTTGATGCTGTATACAGCACGCAGGGGCAGCGTGCGACCGTCCGCGCCGGTGTAGCTCTGTATGTGGTGGCGCAGGGTGCCGTCCTCGTCGTAGCACAGCGCACCCCAGTCGCGCATGCCTACCCACAGCTGGCGGGAACGCGTTTCGCCCAGCGCCCTTATCTCGTTGGCCAGGTCGAGCTGTGAGCCGGGCTGGGGGCGGAGGCGCTCGACGGTGTTGCGCGGGGGGCTTACCTTATATAACTTGCGCGACCAGGGCGATATCCAGATGTTGTCCTGCTCGTCGATCATCAGGTGGTGGACGGATTGCGAGAAAAGGGCGTTGTCCAACCCCATCTCCTTATGGAAGTGCTCCATGCGGTCGGTGGCCGGATCATAGATCGCCAGGCCCTGGCGATAGCTGTTGAGGATCACCTTGCCGGCATATTTACGCACTATGCTGCTCGTTACGGCAGCGGTGGGGCGTACCGGTAGACTGTAATGGCGCAGCAGCCCGCTGACGGCGTCATAGCGCACGATGCCCGGCTCGGAGGTGGTGATCCAGTAGCGGTTTTCGTCCTCCTTGGTTATGCGCACTATCCTGTCGGAAGTCAGCGCGGGGGTGTTGGAGCTGTCGCAGACCTTCACCCGCCCCGATCCCAGGTCGAAAAGCCACAGCCCCGAGGCGGAGCTGCCCGCCATGAGCGTTGTCACGCCGGCTATCTGCAGTACGGCCACATCGCGGCACGCCCTGCTGCCCGGCAGTGGGGTGGGGATGCCTGACGAGGGATCGTAGTGGAATATCCCCGCCGCCTGTGTGCCCAGCCACAGCGCCCCGCTGCGCGTGGGGTCGGTGCAGAAGCACGTCGCAGCCACACCGGCGCCCGAAGGCACTCCCAGCCATTGCCCGTCGCGCAGGACCATAAGCCCTGCCGACGTTCCGGCAAGCACGCCGCCTGGTATTTCGGTCAGAAAATGTATATTTGCCCCCGCCCCGGCGGGACGGTGTACCTTAACTTCGGTGACGGTCCCGTTTGCGGGGTCGGCCATGACCTCGCAGATGGTCCCTTCGTCGTCCCAGAGCATCATGCTTCCCTGTCCGGGGAAGATGCGCCCCGAATAGCGGAAGCCCTCGGGCAGACCCACGGGGATATATTGTCCGGCGGCCTTGTCGAAAAGGTAGAGCGCGCGGTCGTGGGTGGTTATCCAGAGGTAGCCCGGGAAAGTCTCGCGGATGCTCTGCACGCGCGAATTGCGCAGTTCGGGGTGGTGGAACGAATCGTAGCTGCGGAAGACGTATCCGTCCATGCGCGAAAGCCCGTCCCACGTGCCCAGCCACATATACCCCTCGGAGTCCTTGAGGATGTAGTTGATGTAGTTGTTGGACAGCCCGTCGTCCGTGCTGTACATATCCACGAGGTAGCCAGCCGCCCGTGAAAGGGAGGAAAGGCAGAGCGTGGCGGCCAATAAAAGGATCGCGCGGGTTTTCATCAATGCAAATATAACATATAAAACCTTACCGCTATTGTCCCTCCCGCCCCATAATGCGCTAAAACAGCGCAATAACGCGTTATAATGCAACCGGGCGGGCCATACGCACAATTCGTCACACCAAAATAACCTAATATTCGCAGATGGGACGCGCAGTGGTGCGTACATTTGTATAACCGGAAAAATAAAACCTAAACCCGATAACTGCTTATGAAACTCTTTTTACGCTTAGCACTCTGCTCCTTCGCCGTGACGCTTGCCTGTGCCGCCACTGCGCAGTACAAGGCCACCTTCCGCAATGACATCGCCCCGAAGGCCGTGCTCGAATTCAGCGTCGGCACGCCGATCAGCGGTCTGCGCGCCGTGCCCGTGAAACTAGATGCCACCTCGACGGGTATTCTTATCGTCTACCATGAGAAAAAGGGCGGCGGCGGCCCGAATCCCGAGTATTTCGAAATGCCCGAGGGCACGCTCTCTTTCGTGATGTTCGACCTGGAGGGCAAGCAACTCTGGCGTAAGGACTTGGGCAAGAACGTCATGCCCAACACCGACTACTGCCCCGTGATGCCATTCGACCTCGACGGCGACGGCAGCGAAGAGGTCTGGTTCGTGAATAACTCCGACACGGAGCTGCCCCTGGCCACCACCAAATATATGGCCGAGGCGCTCAATGCCAAAACCGGCGAGACGCTGCGTTCCATGAAATGGCCCGCCGCACCCCGCAACCAGCCCTCGGGCAATATATACCGCCTCTATTTCCTGGGGTGTTACGTCAAGGGTAAACCCGTGCTCATCACCGGCCAGGGTATCTACCAGTACGGCCCGATGCACCTTAACGGCTACGACCAGAACCTCAAGCGCATCTGGCACACCGAATACGAGGTCGGCGCACCCGGTCCGCGCGGCAGCCACACCAGCATGATCGTCGATATAGACCAGGACGGCGAAGACGAATTCCTGTGGGGTGAGCGTTGCATCCAGGCACGCGACGGCAAAATGAAATTCAACTCGTGCGACAATAAGTTCACCGGCCACACCGACGTCGCGCAGCCCGTATACAACTATAAGGACAAGCGCTGGTACGTATTCTGCTGCCGCGAGAACGGTGAAACGCCCCGCGTAGTGCTTTGGGACGACAAAGGCAAAATGGTCTGGAGCGACCGCGAAGGCCATGTGGATAAAGGCTGGGTCGCCCACTACTCGACCGACGGCTCATGGGTCGGCACGGTGCTCGAGATAGGACATAAATATAAGTCCGGCACCGAGGTGATACGCGAAAACCAGATGGAGTACCACTATAATATACTCACGGGCGAAACGCTGCCGCTGCTTTTCAAAGGCGCCTCGTCGGCGCACCCGGTGGACTTTAACGGCGACGGCATCCACGAACTGATCGACAAGAGCAAACTGGTCGACGTGAACGGGGCGCGCTATTCGCTCAAGGGCCGCATCTCGCACATCTCTAAATTCATGGCCGCCTACCCCGGCGAACAGATCATAACCTGGGAGGACGGCGGTGTGATCCGCGTGTGGGCCAACGCCAAGGGCGAGGACAGCCCCGAGGCCAAAGCCCGCTATGCCAACCCGTTCTACCGGAGCAACCAGCGCATGAGCGCGGTGGGGTCCAACACCGACAATCTGGGCGGTATCTGATCCTTACATCATTTTAGGTATACCTCCGGCTTTAGGCCGGGGGTGTGCCGCTGCAAGAAAAAACCTAAAACTACTATAAATGAAACCAAAATCTACCCTTGTCAGTATCCGCGCGTTGCGCAGCCTGACCCTGGCGCTCATGCTCAGCGTAGTGTGGGGCTTCGCCTCAGGACAGGCCATTAAGGTCTCCGGGCGCGTGAGCGATTCCGGCGGCTCGCCCCTCGCCGGGGTGACTGTCGTCATCCAGGGCGCCACGGCGGGAGCCGTGACCAACGCCAAAGGCGAGTATTCGATAAATGTGCCCGACGAGCACAGCGTGCTCCGCTTTGTCTACACAGGCATGGTGGCCGTCACCGAAAAGGTCGGCACGCGCAAGACGATCAACGTGGCCATGCGGGAAGATGTGACCACGCTCGAAGACGTGATCGTGGACATAGGCTACGGCACCACACGCAAGACCGACTTCACCGGTGCGCTATCCTCGATCACGGGCGAAGACCTTAAGAGGATCCCCGTTGCCTCGGCTGCCGAGGCGCTGACCGGCAAGATCGCCGGCCTTCAGATCACCACCACCGAAGGATCGCCCGGCGCCGAGATCAAACTGCGCGTGCGCGGTACCGGTACCATCACCCAGGACGCCTCGCCGCTCTATATTATCGACGGCTTTCCCTCCGACCTGGGCATCAGCAGCGTCGACCCGTCGCAGATCGAGTCGGTGATCGTGCTCAAGGACGCCTCTTCGACGGCCATCTATGGTGCGAGGGGCGCCAACGGCGTTATCCTTATCACCACGCGCTCGGGTAAGGCCGGGCACACCAGGGTTAGCTATAACGGCTACGCCGGTTTCCGCCAGACGGCTCGTTTCCTCGATGTGATGAACCCCTACGACTATGTGGTGCTGCAATTCGAACAGGCCGGCAGCGACGCCAACGACATTGCCAAAGCGGTCAAACGCTATGGCGCGTGGGACCAGGTGTATGAGAATTACTACGGCAATAAGGGCATATTCTGGCAGGAAGAGGTCTATGGCCGCGACGCGATCATACAGAACCACAACGTCAACCTGGAGGGCGGCTCCGAGCTTACGCGCGTGAACGCCAGCTTCTCGTATAACGACGAGCAGGGCACCCTGATAACCACCGGCTCGGACAAGATGATGTTCAAGATCAAGGTCAACCACACCACCATGAACAAGAAGGTGAAATTGGCCATGGACGCCAGCTATCTCGAATCGGCAGTGGTCGGCGACCGCCAGTACGGCAAGTCGGGCAAGCTGATCAGCGCGGTGATGATGCGCCCGGTAAATAACATCGACGGTACGCTGGAGGACCTGCTCGACGAGGATATGGACGACAACCTCTCCGGCGGAAGCGCCAGCGAATGGATGGCCAACCCAGCGGTGCAGGAAAAATCGGAATACAAGAAACGCACCACCAAGAACACCTTCTTCAACGGGTCTGCCGACTGGTCGATCCTCAAGACGCTCAACTTCAAGGCGAGCGGCGGCCTTATGTACCAGACGACCATCAACGACTGGGCATTTTACAACAAAAATACCCGCGCCAAGAGCGACGGCGGCCCCTCGGCTGGCATATCGCACGAAGACCGCCGTAAATGGAACGCCGCCTTCACGCTTACCTATAACGAGAAGATCTGCCGCAAGCACAACATACAGGCGATGATCGGTAATGAGGAGGAGATGGACAATAAACGTACGCTGGGGGCGAGCGCATCGCATTTCGAGAGCGACGCCATTATGCTCGACAACCTGAGCCTGGGCCGCACGTTCGGTCTGCCCACCTCCATTCCCGACGAAAGTTCCATGGCTTCGTTCTTTGCCAGGGTCAATTACAATTTCGACGAACGCTATATCTTCACTGCCTCCGTCCGCCGCGACGGCACCTCGGTTTTCCACGCATCGAGGCATTGGGGCACGTTCCCCTCTGCAGCCGCAGCATGGCGCATCGACCGCGAACGCTTCATGCGCGGGGTCAGTTGGGTCGACAACCTGAAGCTCAGGGCCAGCTATGGACAGGCGGGCAACAACCGCATCCCCTCGGACCAATGGCAGAAAATATACTCTTACGGATACTACGGTATCAACGACGCCATGGAGACCTCGGCCTCGACCAATGCGCTCTACAACCCCAACCTGAGATGGGAGGCGCTTACTTCGCGTGACCTGGGCGTGGATTTCGGATTGTTCAGGGGTCGTATCTCGGGTGTGGTTGACCTTTACATCAACTCGTCCGACGACCTGCTGCTCAAAGCCGACGTCAACCCTGTGTCTGGTTTTACCACCCAGTATAAGAATATCGGCAGCACCGAGAACAAAGGTATCGAGATAACCCTCAATACGGTCAACGTCCGCACAAAACAATTCACATGGTCGACCGACTTCAATATCTCTTTCAACAAGAACAGGATCAAACACCTGAACGGAGAGGATAGGATGTTCGCCGCGTCCGGATTCTTCCATAAGGATATCGGCAACGATTTCGTGGCCATCGTGGGCCAGCCACTGGGCAACATCTGGGGGTATGAGGTGCACCCCAACCTCTTCTACCGTGCCGAAGACTTCGAGGCCGACCCCGCCAACCCCGGCAAATACCGCCTCAAACCGGGCATCCCTTATATGAAGGACACCACGCCCCAGCCGGGTATGGTACGTTTCAAGGACCAGGGCGACGGCAAGTCGATGATCAACCAGACGGCATATGACTCCGACGGAAATCCATATACGGTCTCCACGCCGCTGATCGACACGGACAACGACCGCACCGTTATCGGCAACACCCAGCCCAAATTCTTCGGGGGCTTTAACAATACCTTCACATACAAGGGTTGGGACCTGGGTATATTCCTGAACTTCGTCTACGGCAACGACGTGCTCAACGGCAACCGCTTCCGCTTTACCTCCGGTTACAAGAACGGACAGAACATGTTGTCGGAGATGCGCCACCGTTTCCTTACGATCAGCCCCTCGGGCGAGAAACTCGTCACCTCGGCGATGAGCTACTCCGCCCTCGAACAGCTGGCCGTAATAAACAAGGACGCGAAGATATGGTCGCCCATCGGCGAACTGGACAGGGTGAACTCGTGGAACGTCGAGGATGGCTCTTTCATCCGCCTGAACAACCTCACACTTGGCTATACCTTCCCGAAAAGGTGGATCAACCACCTGGGGCTGCAAAACCTGCGCGTATATTTTACGGGCTATAACCTTGCCATCTGGACCTCGTACTCGGGATTCGACCCGGAAGTGGACACCCACTCCTCATCGAATCCCATGACGCAGGGCGTCGATTATTCGGCATACCCGCGCAGCAGCCAGTATATCTTTGGCCTGAACGTAACATTCTAAACTGTAGGAGCCGACATGAAAAACATTCTTAAATACTCAGTATACGCCCTTTTGGCCATAGGCCTGGGCATGACCGCAACCGGATGCGAGGATTTCCTCGACCGTCCCACGCGTGGTAAAACGGCGGCCGAAGAGTTCTTCAAAGATGCCGTCCAGGCGCGAATGGCCGTTTACGGCGTTTACCAGCAGCTCGCCTCGAAATACCTCTACTCGGAGAGGGGGGCCGTCTACTACCACATGGAAACGGACGAGAGCCGCATAGCCAGCAGTTCGAAGAACACCAACGACTGGCGCTCTATCGCACGTTACGGCCAGTCGCCGTCCAACGCCGAGATCTTCGAGATCTACGCCAACTACTACAAGCTCATCGAGCGTGCCAATGACTGTCTGGAGAGCATCGCGGCGATGGAGCAGTGGGTCGCTGAGGATGGATTCGAACAGACCGAGCCTTCGGCCACGCTTACCGAGCTGCGCCGCCTTTGGGCCGAAGCGCTCTTCCTGCGCGCCATAGCCTACAACGACCTGATAGGTTTCTTCGGCGACGTGCCCCTCAAGCTGACCTCGTCCAAGGTGGGTGACGATTTCGACATGCCCCGCACGGACCGCGACGAGATCTATGACATCCTGCTTGCCGACCTGGATAAGTACGTCGACTGGCTGCCCTGGCGCGGCGACGTGCCCGACCAGGAGCGCATCACGCGCGGGGCGGCCAAAGGCTTTATCGCACGTTTCGCCCTGCGCGCCGCCGGTTTCGCCCTGCGCTGGGACACCGAAACGTATTCGGTGGCCAGCCTCGCCAACCGCACCCGCGCAGACGTGGAGCGTCTGCCGGAACTCTACCAACTGGCTAAAAGGCATGCAGGTGATGTGATCGCCTCGAACAAACACAGCCTCAACCCCGACTACAAGAGTATATTCGTCGACCTGCTCAACTCGAAGACGGACACCTACGGCGAACGCATGTTCGAAGTCGCCCTGTTCGAAACGGTATCCGGCGGCGGTGTGATAGGTGCGTATAACTCACCCAAGATCGCTTACAGCGCGACTGGGAAACATCCCTACGGCGAGGGTAAGGGTTATGTGCAGTCCCTGCCCGGCTATTACTACTCGTTCGCGCCGGGCGACGTGCGTGGCCCTGTGACCAATGTCCCCCTGAATATGGACGAGTCGGGTAAGCTCATAGCCTCTACCTTGGCATCGGCCTCGTGCGGTAAATTCCGTCGCTGGTGGATCAACGGCTCGGCAAAAAGCCGCAACAATACCGATGTGAACTGGTGCCTGTTGCGCTACTCCGACGTGCTGCTGATGTACGCCGAGGCTTCCTGGTGGCTGCGCAACGAGGGCAACCGCTCGGGGAACCTTGTGGATGCCGACGCCCTGGAGGGGTTCAATAAGGTGCGCCGGCGCGGTTTCGGCCTGCCTGTCGGCACTCCCTCCGTCACGGTCGACCTGACGAATCTGACTTTCGATGATATCGTGGACGAGCGCTCGTTCGAACTCGGGCATGAGGGCGTACGCAAATGGGACCTTTTCCGCTGGGGCATCATGGCCGCCAAACTGCAACAGGCCAGGCTCGATATGAAGGCTATACAGGACAATGCGTACGACCCGCGCCACAACCCCACGATCGCGGGCAACCTGACGCGCTACGCGTGGTATAAGTCTTCGAGTTTGATCGCGGACGAGGCCGGCACGCAGATAGTCTTCACCGATCCCAGTGACAACACATTCACCCGTGTGAACTGGGCGCTGCAAAGCATGAGCGATTCGGAGGTCAACCTTACCAACGATCCCGCCAGGCGCGGTGTGGCGCGCTACTGGCAAGACCTGCGCAGCGAACTGCTGCCCATGCCCCGGAAGGTGCTCGAAAACAGTAAGCGCCTTCGCCAGACCCCGCCCTATGCCGCTGGCGGCGATGATCCCATTTTCGACGAATAATCATGGAATTCCGTAAAACGATACTCTTATTGGCCACTCTTCTGGCTCTCGGCGGCGCGCATCCCGCGCGCTGCCAGGGCCCGGGCGTGCAGGTCGAATGGGTGAAGATGGTGACCGGACCTGAAAAGAACCACTTTTTCGGATACTACGGCGTCAACGTCTGGAACGCTTCGCGCACCCATATCCTGGCGCTTGAGGCCGACTTCAACGACCGTTTGCCCGATACGGGCGAACGGGCCGTGATAGGGCTGGTGGAGATAGCCACCGGAGGATTCACCCCCCTGACGCAGACCAACGCATGGAACCTGCAACAAGGGTGCATGCTCTTCTGGAATCCCCTGAATCCCGACACCCAATTCTACTTCAACGACATCGTCGACCAGAGGCTGGTTTCGGTGCTCTACGACATCCCCTCGGGACGGCGCACGGTGATCCCCTCGACCATCAGCGGGCTGTCGCACGATGGTCGCTATGCGCTCTCGATGAACTACGGTCGCATCAGCCGTCTGCGCAAGGTGGTCAGTTACAGCGGCACGGAGGACCCCAACCCCACGGTGGCGCATCCGGACGACGACGGCGTGTTCATATTGGACCTGCTCTCCGGACAGAGCCGCCTGTTGGTCTCCTACGGCCAGATGGCGCGCGATATCGCCCCCTATAAACCAGAGGTGGCCGACCGCCACATGTGGGTCGAGCACGCCGAATTCAGCCGCTCGGACAGCCGCGTGCTGTTCCTGCCGCGCACGGTCGACTCTACGGGCGTAAAGCTCGAAACGGGGCTCTACACCATCGCCGCCGACGGTACGGATATGCGCTGCTGTCTGCCCTACGGCTCGGGAGTGTCGCACTTCGGCTGGCAGGACGACAGCCATATCGTGGTGACCTGCAACCCCTCGGGCCCGCACCGCAGCCACGTGCTGGCAGATGCGGCCACGGGTGAATTCACTCCCCTGGCGGGACTGCGCTGGGACGGCCATTGCTCTTTCGACGCCACGCGCCAATGGGTGCTCACGGACGGAAGTAAAGATACCGACGCGGTGACCAATTCGGTGTGGATGTACAATATGCCCACCGCCACGCTGCATAAGGTGCATACCTTCCAGATGGTGCACCAGCGCTACCTCTCGGGCGACGCGCGCTGCGACCTGCACCCCCGCATAAGCCCCGAGGGCGACATGATCTGCGCCGACGCCGTCGACCCGCAGACGGGCCGTCGCCAGATATTCATCATTAAAATCAAACTCACATAACCATACGGACATGAAGAATTTTAAATTGATTTTCTCGACCGTGATAACCGCAGTCCTTATGCTGGTATCCTGCCAGCAGGACGAGGTCGGCGACAGGGATTTCTATCCCGCGCCACAGATATTTTTTGAATCCGCAGAGCTGAACGTGGATTTCACGACCACGCTGACCAACCCCGAGATACTCATCCGCACCCGTTCCTCGCAGGGGCTTACTTCGGTGAGCTACGGTTATGGATACACGCAAACCGTGAACGGGGTGAAGACCGATTTCATCACCCCGGTGGGCGAGGAGCTGCCCGGAAACACGACGGATACGGTATATATCCGTTTCACCCCGGAGTTGACCACCAAAACGCAGTTCATCGACGTGGTCTCCACAGACTCGTGGGGCTCGGTCAGGCGTGCGCGCTGGAATACGGTCTTGAATGTCGGTACTGCGCCCGTCATCGTCCCCTCGCCGGCAAAACTGCCCTCGAACGTCGACGCCAGCCCGAGTTATACGCTCACCGGCAACATAGCCTCCCAGAACGGACTTAAAGAGGTGGTCATCAAGATTAAGCGCCAGGCCACACCCATTGCCGAGGTCACCGAAGAGGACCTGACCACCATAACCTCTTTCACCAATCCCCAGTCGTTCGACTATTCGGTGAATATCCCCAACACGGCCAATATCGTGGGCGTGGAGTATGCCGCCACCGACCTTCGCGGCCTGAGCTCGACCCACTCGCAGGGCATCACCCTGGGCGCTAAGCCGGTGATCGATTCCGACCAGGAGTCGCTGCCCTCCGACATCGCCACGCTCGCCTCGTACACCGTCTCAGGTAATATCGTGAGCGAAGTGGGACTCTACCAGGTGGAGGTCAAAGCCCTGCGCCAGGCCGCGGGCGAGTCGTCGCCCACCGAATCGTCGCTTACGACCATCACCACTTTCGCCGACGCGCGCGATTACGACTACTCGTACGTAATTGCCAACACCACCGATATGGTGGGGGTAAAGGTTGTCGCCACCGACCGGCGCGGCCAGGCGACCACCGTCTCGCTGGTGTCCGAGCTGCCGCTGCGCACAATGACCAACTTCGAACTCAGGGGCATCAAGAACCGCCGTTCGAGTCCCGGAGCGGCATTCTCGATAACGACTTTCGCCACGTACCTCTACCGTCCCTCCACTGTAGGCGATCCTGATATATCGTTGCAGACCAATGCCACGTATAACGTGATGAACGGCGCGCTGGTTGACTTCATGCTTTGGCCGCCCGACAAGACCAGGTTCGAATTCGAACTGTGGAGCCCCGCCGCGGCCAAGAACCTGGGAGGCAGCGAATACTTCAATACGACCTACGACAATAGCAGCGGAGGCCTGTGGAGCCGCCACAACACCACCGCATTCGTAAAGATAGGCAACGTCAATCCGGCATCGGACGGCAACGGTGGATTTGTCGAGCCCAAGATCGACTGGGATAACTTCGGCTATGCGAAACTGATGGCGCTCCAGGGCCCGGCCACTATCCCGGCTAACGGTAAATTGACCCTTACCGACACCGGAGGCGGGTTGAAGGTCGGCGACGTGATCGTGATATACACCGATACTGCCAAACTGGCCGCCGCGGGCAAACGCGCCGTGATATGCGTGCGCGCACTCAATACGCCCAGCGGTCACGCAGACACCGACAACACCGATATAAGGCTCGTATTCGATATCAAGGCCGAATAAATAAACCGGGCGGATGCAGGTCGTAAAAACCTGTATCCGCCTTAAACACATTTTGCATATGAAACGCAAATCCATCCTGACCGCCCTTGCGCTGCTGTGCGCCGCTGTGCTACTGGGCAGCTATTACGTAATCGCGGCAAGCGCTCCCCGGGAGAGCGAAGTGCGCTCTTTCCCCGGCGCCGAGGGATACGGCGCCGCCTCGGTGGGCGGACGCGGCGGGCAGGTGATTTACGTCACCACGCTCGATGACTACGACCCCGAAACCGAGGCCCCCATCGAAGGGTCGCTGCGCTGGGCGCTCGACCAGAAGGGCCCCCGCACCATACTTTTCAGGGTGAGCGGCGATATATGCACCAAAACACCTATAAAGGTAACCGAGCCTTACGTGACCATCGCAGGGCAGACCTCGCCGGGCGGTGTCTGCGTGCGCGATTGCGAATTCGTGGTCAACACGCACGACGTCATAGTGCGCCACATGCGTTTCCGCTCGGGCGAGGCGATGAAGGCCGAGTACGATTCCTTCCAGTTCGTGGATTCCTATAACTGCATCCTGGACCACTGCTCGATGAGCTGGTCCACTGACGAGGTGCTCAGCGCCACCGAGGGCACGTCCTTTCATAACGCCACATTCCAATGGTGCATAATCAGCGAAGGTTTGGCGCAATCCTTCCACCCGAAAGGCGAACACAGCATGGGCTCGCTGCTCTCCGGCGACGGGGGCCTGACGATCCACCACTGCCTGTATGCCAACAACGGCAACCGCAACCCCCGGTCTCACTACCTGGTGATGGACTACCGCAACAACGTGGTTTACAACTGGCGTTCGCAGATCTGCTACACGCGCGCCGCGCCGAGTTTCATCAATATGGCCGATAACTACTTCAAACCCGGGCCCGATACCCCGGCGGCCCGCGAAACCCTGGCCTTCTCGCCGGGCGACGACATGGCCGCGATCTATCTGAGCGGCAACGAAGTGTACCGCCATCCCGAGGCTGCGGCCAATAATAACATCCTGGTGGACATGCCACGCAACGCCCCGGCTTCGATGTTCGAGGCGATCATCGCCGCTACGCCTTTCGATATGCCGGAGGTGAAGACCACCACGGCTTCCATCGCCTACCGGCAGGTGCTCGAAATGGCCGGCGCCACCATGCCCCGCCGTGATGCGACAGACGTGCGGGTGGTGGACGGTGTGCGCTACGGCACGGGACGCATCATCGACAGCCCCGACCAGGTGGGCGGCTATCCCGCCCTGACGCCCCTTGCCGCCGCCCCTGAGGATGGCGACGGCGACGGCATGCCCGACGAGTGGGAAAAACGGCACGGGCTGGATCCCTCCGACCCGTCGGATGGGCGCGCCGACAGGGACGGGGATGGCTACACCAACCTCGAGGAGTATCTCAACGGCACGGATCCCGGCGAGCGCGAAGCCGATGCAGTCTACGACAGCGCATCCATCCTGGCTAAGTGTAAAACGGCCATAGATATGTTGGTGAAGAAAGACCTCGCCTACAAAGAGGAGCAACGCCGCATGGAACAGGCCCGCGAGGACCACAAACAGGCGCTCATGAAAAGCACCCGCGCCGACTTTTCGGCTGCACCCGCCGCAGCCGAAAAGCGCGTCACCCTGACGCTCAACTCGGGACCTTCCATCGACTTGGTGCTGATCCCCGCCGGCAGTTTCCTTATGGGCGCCACCGTGACAGAGGGCGGTGAGCCTCAGGAATATCCGCAGCACAGGGTTAATATCTCGAAGCCTTTCTATATGGCCGTAACCAAGGTGTCGACCGCCCAGTATTGCAGCGTTATGGGCGCCGATTCGCGCAAGCTCACCAAGGCCAACGCTTCTGAGCCGGCCCCCACCGTGACATGGTTCGAGGCGTGCGACTTCTGCGAAGTGCTTTCCGCCGCGACTGGCCTGAAGTTCCGCCTGCCTACAGAGGCCGAGTGGGAATATGCGTGCCGCGCCGGTACCCAGACCTTCTTCAGCACCGGCAACACCATAACCTCTGCCCAGGCCAACTTCAACGCAGCCCAGGCCACCGATTTCAACCCCGCAGGGGTGAGCCGCGGATCGCACACGGCGGTGGATATGTTCCCGCCCAACGCCTGGGGGCTTTACGACATGCACGGCAACGAATCGGAATTCTGCCTGGATAAAGCCTTCCGCCAATACACCGCAGAGGAGGTGACCGACCCGCTGTGCAACGACCCATCGTCCACGCGCTACGTCATCCGCGGCGGTAAAGCGGCCAGCAAGGCGTTCTATGTGCGCTCAGCCTATCGGTACAGCTACACGCCGGACGTTGGTTTCAGTTTCCGTTTCGTGGTCGAGATGCCTTCGTAAAATTCCCCGCGGTTTTGAAATAAATGGAATAAAGCTATTGCGCGGAAAAAAATAATAGCTATCTTTGCGCTGCTTTTGTGGTTTTTTGTGACCGGGAAAGCGCATGATGGCGGGATAGCTCAGCTGGTTAGAGCGCATGATTCATAATCATGAGGTCCGGGGTTCAAGTCCCCGTCCCGCTACCTTGAAAACGAGTGGGTCGAATCACCGATGCGACCCACTCGTTTTTATATACTATCGTTGGTCTCTTAGCAAACCGCGGTCGATACCTCACCGCGTTTGCGCTTGCAGAAACGGCTGCATTGACGGGTGATGTCGTAGCCGAGCATGGTGCCGAGCATGAAATCTTCCTCGGGCGTGAGTGCGTGAAGGGGCTTGTGGACGAAACTGGCCACCACCTGCAGACAGGGACTCTCTCCGAAGAACAGGTTGATGTTACGGCTGCCGGCAGCCTGTTCGAGGTAGCCAATGCCCTGGCTTTCGAGCCTTTTTTTGACCAGCTCGGCGCACGTGGGACAGAGCGTGCAAAGTATCAGGCTGCGGATGCCCTTTTTGAATTCATATATCAGGTGCATCACCATCCGCATATCGCCGGAGCGATTATAGTCGCCCGTGGCCATGGCTAAGCCCTTTTGATCGCGGCTATCCATACTTCGAGCCTTTCGCCGGTCGCGCCGGGCTCGTCGTCGTCGGCTATCAGGCCGAGCGCGTTGTTCCCCACGAACGCCCTGGAGTCGGTGGTCGAATAGTCAGATGCGTCGACTTCGCCCACGAACGTGCAGCCAGTACCTTTCAAACTGTCGTGTATCTCGCCCATCGCGTCGCAGAAGGTGTCGGGATACGAAGCGCTGTCGCCGCACCCGAAAAGCGCGACCTGTTTGCCTGAGAGGTCGGTCGTGGCAAGCTGCGTGATAAAGTCCTGCCAGTCGTCCTGTAATTCGCCCAGGCCCCATGTCGAGCTGCCCAAAAGCAGCAGGTCGTACTCTGAGGTCTGAGCCGCGCTCGCACCGCTTACGTCGTGCAGGTCGGTTGATGCTATGCCCAGTTTGCTTGCGATCTGCCTGGCGAGCGCCCCGGTGTTGCCGGTGGAGCTGCCGTAAAAAATCCCTGTTTTCATATTTTTAGCGTTGTATTTCCTTTTCGGCAAAGGTATGAGTGGGCGCATCGCCGTCAAATACCGGGTTTATGGTATTTTGTGGATGGGTAATAACGATAAACGTCAGCCGCGCGGGTTGCGGCTGACGTTTGTCGTTATGAAAGAGAGGTGCGGGTTATTCCGTGCGCCGGACGATGTTCGCCCCCAGCGCGTTGAGGCGTCCGTCTATGTCCTGGTATCCGCGGTCGATCTGCTCGACGTTCTGGATTATGCTGCGTCCCTCGGCAGAGAGGGCGGCGATCAGCAGCGCCACCCCGGCGCGGATGTCGGGTGAGGACATGCGCGTGGGACGCAGTCCCATCTGGTGGTCGTGGCCGATGACCGTCGCGCGGTGGGGGTCGCACAGGATGATCTGCGCGCCCATGTCGATCAGCTTGTCGACGAAGAACAGGCGGCTTTCGAACATTTTCTGGTGGATCAGCACCGAGCCCTTGGCCTGGGTGGCCACAACGAGGAACACCGACAGCAGGTCGGGTGTCAGGCCCGGCCATGTGGCGTCGGCGATGGTCATTATCGAGCCGTCCAGGAAGCTGTCGATCTGGTAGTGCTCCTGGCGGGGGATGTAGATGTCGTCGCCCCTCTGCTCGAAATGGATACCCATGCGGGCGAATTGCTGCGGTATGATGCCCAGGTTCTCGAATGATACGTCCTTGATAGTTATCTGTGAGCGCGTCATGGCGGCCATGCCGATGAAGCTGCCCACCTCGATCATGTCGGGAAGCATGGTGTGCTCGGTGCCGCCGAGCGACTCGACGCCCTCGATGGTCAGCAGGTTGGAGGCGATGCCCGAGATCCTGGCGCCCATACGGTTGAGCATTTTGCAGAGTTGCTGCACGTAGGGCTCACACGCCGCGTTATATATGGTCGTGGTGCCGGGGGTGAGCACGGCGGCCATCACGATGTTGGCCGTGCCGGTGACCGACGCCTCGTCGAGCAGCATGTAGGTGCCGCGCATATTGCCGCCCCGAATGGCGTAGACGCTCTCAGAGAGGTCGTAGTCGAACGTCGCGCCCAGTTTCTGGAACCCGAGCATGTGGGTGTCCAGGCGTCGGCGTCCGATCTTGTCGCCTCCCGGTTTGGGCATATACCCGACGCCGAAGCGCGCCAGCATGGGACCTATTATCATCACCGAACCGCGCAGACGCGAACCGCGGCGGCGGTAGTCCTCGGTCAGCAGGTAGTCGAGGTCTATCTCTTTGGCCCGGAAAGCATAGGTCGAAGGGTCTATCTTCTCGACCTGGACGCCCATCTTTTCGAGCAGCTCGATCAGTTGCAGCACGTCGACGATCTGCGGCACGTTGCGCACCACGATCCTCTCGGGGGTCAGCAGCACGGCGCACAATATCTGCAACGCCTCGTTCTTAGCCCCCTGCGGGGTTATCTCTCCTTGCAGCGGCCTCCCGCCGCAGACTTCGAATATTTCCATATTAGGTCTCTGTTATTGGGTTGGCTGCGCATATCGCACGCCGCCTTTTACTTATCCTCTTCCGCTCAAATCCTCACAGCCGTTAAGGCTGCTCCGGTTTGATGCTCAGACGATAAGCAAAATTCGGGGCACGCTATTCACAGCTTCGTTGGCTGATTTTTTTCATTGAATACAAAGATAGTAAAATCCGGGCAATAAAAAAGCGGACGACTTTTCAGGCGTCCGCTTTACTGTCTATTCTTTGCGTTTCTTGGTTTTAGGTTTCGGGGCGAGTACCTTCAGGGCGTTCTTGCAGCAGGTGATCTGCACCGGGAAGGCGGGACCGGCCTGGCCGTCGATGTCCGAGGGCTCGGGTTTGGCGGTGAAGGCCTGCATGCTCGAACAGCGTATGTGCACCACCCCCGAGGGGTAGTCCCCGCCCAGGCGGGTGAGGTAGTGGAATACCGTGTGGATGGTTTCTGCGGGGTTGTCGCCCTTGATTATCATCACGTCCAGCAGTCCGTCGTTGACCTCCGAGAGGTAGGCGAGGGGCAGTTTGCCCGCCGTGCGTCCGTTGAAAACGAAGAACATCAGCGCCGGACCCGTGTAGTCGCCACCGTCCGAGGTGATGGTGAGCTGCATGCGGCGGAATTTGGGGATCTCGCCCAGTCCGCTCACATAGTAGGCCAGCCGCCCGAAGGTGTTCTTGAATATGGTCGGGGTGCGCTGCGACACGTCGGTGAACAGCCCGCACGAGAATACGTTGGCGAAGTACGTGCCGTTGACAAGCCCCAGGTCGGCTGTGCGCACGGCGCCCGTGAGGATCTTCTCGCACGCCTTGACCGGGTCGGATGGCGTGCCGAACAGCGAGGCGAAGTCGTTGGCCGTGCCTACGGGCAGCATCGCCACCGGCAGGTCGAAGCCGTTTTTCTTGAGCAGGTTAGCCACGTAGTTGACCGTGCCGTCGCCACCGGCGACCAGCACGTGGTCGCATCCGCCTTCGAGCAGCGAGGTTATCTGCGCGTCCTGGTCGGCGGCGAATACCAGCCGGTAGGGCAGCAGGGCGCAGTTGTGTTTCAGGTGAACGGCCACTATTTCGTCCAGGCGCTCGGCTACCACGCCTTCGCCCGCTGCGGGGTTGTAAAGGAAAAGCGCTTTTCTCATCTCACTAAAATCTCACTCATTTCGGGCGACATCCAGGTCTTTACCTGGCCGTCGGGGCAGATATATATAATGTATGCCGAGAGCTTATTATCGCCCTCGATCAGTTTTATCGCCTTTTCGGACCCCGACGCCATCAGGGCGGTCGCCGTCGCGTCGGCCAGGGCGCAGGACGGGGCCATTACGGTCGCCGAGAGCATATCGCCTGGCGTGCTCGACCCGGTCAGGGGGTTGATGGTGTGCGCCACCCTCTGCCCGCCCTCGTCGTAGCGGAAGTTGCGGTAGTTGCCCGAGGTGGCGATACAGCTGTCGTGCACCCTGAGCATGGCGCGCGTGTGCTCCCCCGGCACGCTGTTGTCCTCGGGGCTGTCGATGCCAACGGTCCAGGGTTTGCCCTGAGGGTTGTCGCCGCGCGTTACGATCTCGCCGCCCAGCTCGACAAGGTAATTCTCCACACCGCGTTGTTCGAGCAGCTGCGCCAGCAGGTCCGCCGTGTAGCCCTTGGCTATCGAGTTGAGGTCTATCTGTATGCGCGGATCGTCCTTTAACAGCGTGTTGCCCCGGACCTCGATCTTGCGGTAGCCAACTATTTGCAGCAGCGAGTCGAGGTTGGGCTTGTATTCGCTCCTCTCCGCGGCGAAACCCCACGCCTGGGTCAACGGCTTGACGGTGATGTCGTAGAGCCCCGAGGAGAGTTCGCCCACATGGAGCGCCACCTCGATGCAATTTTTTATGTGCACGTCGAGCGTGTCGGTCAGATTGCCGTTAAGGCGCGAGAGGCGTGAGCCGGGGTTGAAGATCGACATCGAATTGTCGGCAACGGCGAAGAGCGAATCCAGCGCGCCCTCGATGTGCAGCGAGTCGTCGCTGATGGCCACGATGTGGTAATAGGTGCCCTGGGCGAAGCCGTCGAAGGCCGTCACCAGCTTCGGACGGTCGGAAGAGCAGGATGCCAGCGTAAGCGTCGCTATGATTGCGTGTAGCGCTTTTTTCATTGTATCGGTTTTTATGCTTTACGGCAGTAGATGACCCCGCCCTCGTCCTTTACGACCGTTATCGTGCTGTCTTTTTCGATGAACACCCCGTCGGCGCTCGCCGCCTCGTAATGCGCGCCGCCCACCTCGATGCGTCCGGTAGGGCGCAGGGCCGCGGTCACGCGTCCCGTTTCGCCCGCCAGGTCGCGGCGCGAGGGGTGCGAAACGTATCCGGCGTCGGCCCTCATCTCGGTGGTGAGCACCACTTTATTGCGCAGGTGCGAATCGCCTTTCAGGAATTTGGGCCCCAACCAAAGGCAGAGCGCCACACCAGAGGCGATACTTGTTACGACCAGCCCCAGCGGACGCAGCAGGAAGCCTAACGAGATCTGTCCCGAAGGCACATAACGCAGCAGCGAGAGATCGGTCATCGCCCCGGCCAATCCGGCGATTATGGCTATGATGCCCAATATGCCCAGCACCCCGAATCCCGTGGTGACGAATATCTCCAACAGCAGCAGCACCACTCCGGCCACGAACAGCAGTATCTCCCAGTGGTTGGCCAGTCCCTCGATGTAGAGCGGGGCGAAGTAGACCCCCGCCGCGCCTATGGCCACGATCAGCGCGAAACCTATGCCGGGCGTCTGCAATTCGAAATATATGCCCCCGATAATGAGCATTATAAGTATGCCTTGCAGGGCGGGATTGGTGAGCCAGCCCAACAGGCGGTCCATGGCCGTAGGGCGGTATTCCGTTATTTCGTAGTCGGTTATCCCGGCTTTCGCGAGCGTCTCGGCGACCGTGGCGGCCTTGCCTTCGCTGAAACCCCACTCGATCGCCTCGTCTGCGGTCAGGGTGACCACGTGCAGCGAGTCGACGAGTCCCGGTATCACGATCATCGGGTCGACCATCGCCTCGGCGACGCGCGGGTCGCGGTGCCAGCGCCGCTTGCCGTCCTGTCCGGTTCTGTGGCCGTGCGATTCAGCCGTGGCGCGCATCATGCTGCGCATGGCGCTCTGGTATTTGTCCGGCACCGGATCGCCCTGCTGGTCGACTACCGTCGCCGCCCCGATACTTGCCCCGGGACGCATGTATATCGAGTCGGCGGCGATGGCTATGAGCGCCCCCGCGCTGAGCGCCTGGTTGTTTATCAGAACGTAGACCGGCAGGGGGAAATTGAGCAGCGAGGTGCGTATGGAGTCGGCGGCGTCCATCAGCCCGCCGTATGTGTTCATGTCGATCACCACGCAGTCGGACCCGGCTTCGAGCGCTTGGGAGAGGCATTTTTTGACCAGCCCCGAGGTCGAAGGCATGATATTCTCGCGGATCGGAAATACGTAGATTTTAGAGGGTTCCGCCTTTGCCTCGGTGAGTGAGCAGAGCAAAAGCGACAGAACGAACAGATACCTTGTCATTTCGGTGGGTTAAATGTTGTGCAAATATAAGAATAAACACGGTCGATGTTTGTGCGTAAATAAAAAAGATATACCTTTGCGCCACGCTTTGGTGGCATTGGGTAAGGCCGATCCATCGTAAAGTGTGCCTGCACGGGGTTTTCGGCAAAATGAAACCCCGGGCATAAAATACTTTTTATATTATGAGTTATTTGTCGCCTGAGAAAAAACAGGAAATTTTCGCTTCTTACGGAACGTCCAACACCGACACGGGTTCGGCCGAGAGCCAGATCGCGCTGTTCTCTTTCCGTATCAGCCACCTTACGGAACACCTCAAATCCAACAAGAAGGACTTCGGAACGCAGCGTTCGCTGATCCGCCTGGTGGGCAAACGCCGCCGCATGTTGGATTATTTGAAGGCTACGGATATCGAACGCTACCGTGCTATCGTTAAGACGCTCGGTCTGAGGAGATAAGAAACTCCGTAAAAGGAGTGGGTAAAGGCAATTTCATTAGTGAATTGCCTTTACTTACTTTTTAAAAGAAACATTTTGAAGGAAAAACAATAGATGATGATGTACAACGCAACAAAAAAAGTGATCGCGATGCCCGACGGAAAGAGCATCGAGATCGAAACCGGAAAGCTGGCCAAACAGGCCGACGGTTCGGTGATGCTCCGCCAGGGCGACACGATGCTGCTCGCTACCGTAGTGGCGGCCAAAGAGGCCAAACCCGATGTGGATTTCATGCCCCTGCAGGTGGAATACAAAGAGAAATACGCAGCTGCGGGCCGCTATCCCGGCGGATTCCTGAAGCGTGAAGCGCGTCCCGGCGACAACGAGATCCTCGTTTCGCGCCTGATCGACCGCGCCCTGCGCCCCCTGTTCCCCGCGGATTACCACGCCGACGTGTTCGTCCAGGTGACGCTCTTCTCTGCGGATAAAGACATACAGCCCGACGCGCTGGCCGGCCTGGCCGCCTCGGCAGCCCTGGCTTGCTCGGACATACCCTTCCTGGGCCCCATTTCGGAGGTCCGCGTAGCGCGCATCGACGGCAAAATGGTCATCAACCCCACCTTCTCGCAGATGAAGGACGTAGACCTGGACGTTATGGTCGCAGGTACGATCGACAACATCATGATGGTCGAGGGCGAGATGAAGGAGGTTTCGGAAGAAGTGATGCTCGAAGCCATCAAAGTGGCCCACGAGGAGATCAAAAAGCACTGCGCCGTGCAGATCGAGCTTTCCAAGGAGCTCGGCAAGGACGTTAAGCGCACCTATTGCCACGAGGTCAACGACGAGGAGTTGCGCCAGCTGGTTATCAACGAAACCTACGAGAAGACCTACGCCGCAGCCAAAGCCCCCTCGGCCAAGCACGAGCGCTCGGCTCAGTTCGAGGCTATCGAGGCCGAGTTCTGCGCACGTTTCAGCGAAGAGGAGCTCTCCGCCAAGAAGGGCCTTATCAAGAAATATTTCCATGACGAGGTGCTCAAAAAGGCGATGCGCAACATGATCCTCGACGAGGGTATCCGCCTGGACGGTCGCCGTACGGACGAGATCCGCCCCATCTGGTGCGAGGTGGGCTACCTGCCCGCGTGCCATGGCTCGGCGATCTTCACCCGCGGCGAAACGCAGTCGCTGACGAGCGTCACCCTGGGTACGAAAATGGACCAGAAGATGATCGACGAGGTGCTCCGCCAGGGCGACGAGCAGTTCGTGCTGCACTATAACTTCCCTCCCTTCTCGACCGGCGAGGCGCGCCCCGTGCGCGGCACCTCACGCCGCGAGATCGGCCACGGCAACCTGGCCTGGAGGGCACTCAAACCGATGGTTCCCCTCGGCGAGGATAATCCCTACGCCGTACGCATAGTGTCCGAGATCCTCGAATCGAACGGCTCTTCGTCGATGGCCACCGTCTGCGCCGGCACGCTGGCCCTGATGGACTCCGGCCTGAAGATGAAAAAGCACGTTTCGGGTATCGCCATGGGCCTTATCAAGGAGGGCGACAAATTCGCTGTGCTCTCGGATATCCTGGGCGACGAAGACCACCTGGGCGACATGGACTTCAAAGTGACCGGAACGCGCGAGGGCATCACCGCCACACAGATGGACATCAAGGTCGACGGCCTCTCGTATGAGGTTCTGGCCAAGGCCCTTGCACAGGCCAAGGAGGGTCGCATGCACATCATGGGCAAACTCGAGGAGACCATTGCCGGCCCGAGGGAAGATTTCCGCGATTTCGTACCCCGCATCGTGCAGATCGTTATCCCGAGCGATTTCATCGGCGCCGTGATAGGCCCCGGCGGCAAGGTGATCCAGGAGATACAGAAGACCACCGGCACCGTGATCACCATCACCGAGGCCGACAACAAGGGCTTCGTGGATATTTCGAGCAGCGACAAGGCTTCCATCGAGGCTGCGCTGACCCGTATCAAGGGCATCGTGGCAATCCCCGAAGTGGGCGAGGTCTACACCGGCAAGGTGAAGAGCATCGTGGCTTTCGGCGCTTTCGTTGAGATACTTCCGGGCAAGGACGCCCTGCTGCACATCTCGGAGATCGACCACAAGCGTTTCGAAACGATGGCCGACACGGGGCTCAAAGAGGGCGATATGCTCGAAGTTAAGCTGATAGGCGTTGATCCTAAGACCAACAAACTCAAGCTTTCGCGCAAGGCGCTGATCGAGAAACAGGAGGCTAAATAAATTTGGTGCGATTGTTGTTTTTTTAGCCAAATGACCTTAAAACGCGGGTTGATTGTGATTTTTCTTCGGAAAAATTATTACATTTGCGTTTAGGTAGTATGCCAATAAATTAACGAAAAACAATATTAATTTCTTAACTC
Source organism: Rikenellaceae bacterium (assembly GCA_031550615.1). GTDB lineage: Bacteria > Bacteroidota > Bacteroidia > Bacteroidales > Rikenellaceae > JAVBOW01. Next base: position 70,803 of record JAVBOL010000025.1, read on the forward strand.
ATTGATTATGAAAAGGATTGTAAGTCTGAGCCTGGTTCTTGCCTCAGCCGTTGTGCTCCTGTCGGGTTGCAACTGCTATAACAAGATGGCCAAAAACGTGAAAGGCATCGACGCCAAGTGCACTCCGAGCGTCCTCACTCTTAAAGGCAACACTGTGGCTGCCGACGTTACGGTAACCTTCCCGCCGAAGTATTTCAGCGAAATGGCTATCCTGCGCGTAACTCCCGTCCTCGTGTTTGAAGGCGGCGAGATCGCAGGTACCCCCAAATTCGTACAGGGCGAAGGCGTAAAGGATAACTTCACCGTTATTCCCTGGAAACAGGGCGGTTCTTACACCCAGAACGTCAGCTTCCCCTATGACAAGCGCGCCGCCGTTTCGAAGCTCGTCCTTCGTTTCGACGCCAAATGCTCGGAAAGCTGCTCGGAGAAGTACAACGACTACCTCGCACTGGGCGGCAACGCAGTGGGCGCGAACGGTCTGCGTTCTTCGGACATCGTAGTTGCAGAGGGCATCAGCAACCTGCAGGACAACATCCGCGCAACGGATTACCTGACCTCGCTGGCCGACAACTATAAGAAAACCCGCACCATTTCGCCCGATGACGTGAGCATCATGTACACCATCGGCAAGAGCGACGTGCGTCCCGCACAGCTCACTTCCGAGCAGGTGAAACTCCTCGAAGCGTTCGTTAAGGACAACTCGAACAAGGAAGGCGTTTCGATGGGTAGCGTTTACGTAAGCGGCTATGCTTCGCCCGACGGCCCCGTTACGCTCAACGACAAACTTTCACAGGCTCGCGGCAACACCGCCAAGACCGCTGTCGAAAAGCAACTGACCGCACAGAAGCAGACCGCCAAATATGACGTGGCTGCTTACGGCGAAGACTGGGACGGTTTCAAAAACCTCGTTGCAAGCTCGAACATGAAGGATAAGGACCTCGTAATGCAGGTTCTCAACATGTACGACAACCCCGTTAAACGCGAAGACGAGATCCGCAACATGTCGGTTGTGTTCGACGTTCTTGCAAAAGACATCCTGCCCCAGCTGCGCCGCGCTAAAGTGAGCACTTCGGCTGAAGTACAGGGCCTGAACGACAGCGAACTCCTCGCCGCCGCCAAGACCAACCTCGCCAGCCTGGACGTCGAGCAACTGCTCTACACCGCTTCGCTGACCAAGGACAATGCAGAGAAGGTTCGCATCCTGACCTACGCCGCCGAGAAGTACAACGACTACCGCGCTTACAACAACCTGGGTATCGCCCAGATGAACGCCGGTCAGCTCGATGCGGCCAAGAAGGCTTTCACCAAGGCCGCTTCGCTCAAGTCTGATCCCGCTATCAGCAACAACCTCGGCGCCCTGGCCGTTGCCCAAGGCAATATCGCAGAAGCCAAGAAATACCTCTCGTCGCTCAACACCGCCGACGCGAAAGCCAACCAAGGCCTCGTTGCACTTGCTGAAGGCGACTACGCCGCCGCCCAGAAGAACCTGAAGGGTTATGACCTGGCAGTAGCTGAAGTTCTTAACAACAACCTGGATAAAGCCTCGGCTGCCCTTAAGGGTGAGACCAGCGCCGACGCCGACTACCTGCGTGCCGTTATCGCCGCCCGCAAAGGTGAGGCTTCGAACGCTATCAGCAACCTGAAGAGCGCCATCGCCAAGAAACCCGCTCTGGCTGAAGCCGCTAAGAAGGACGTCGAGTTCTCGAAGCTCTTCGCCCTGCCCGAATTCAAAGCTCTCTAAGTAACGTGAGCCATAAAGGAAGGCCGCCCGGGAGGGTGGCCTTCTTTCTTTATGGCTCGCGTACCGGTTTGCTGTGCATGGCGCACGGCATCTTCGGCACATCCTTTTAATCTTTAAATCCTCACATACAATAGTATGCTCCGGTTTAAAAATTAAAACGATGCACCAAATCTGACGCACGCCATGCACAGCGAAGTGAGGGGAGACGGGCGTTTTGTAAATTTTCAAAAACTTTTCAATGAAACTGTCCTCACTTATATATTCTTATCGCGATCAATACAAGGCGACCCTGAAACTTGCCGCTCCCGTTTTGGTATCCAACATGGGGCAGGTTACTGTGCAGCTGGCCGACAGTATAATGGTCGGCAGCCTTGGGGCGGTTCCACAGGCCGGCGTTTCGTTTGCCATGTCGGTATTTTTCCTCTTCTTCGCCCTCGGGCTCGGGGTGTCGCTCGGCCTGACCCCGATCGTGGGCAAAGCCTTTGCGCAGGGCCGCCACCGTGACTCGGCCCTCAGTCTGCAGAACTCGCTGGTGCTCAACACGGCCATCGGCGTGTTACTTGTGGTGTGCATGTTCGCGTGCATTCCGCTTTTCACGCACATGGGGCAGGACCCGGCGGTGGTCGAGGCGTCCAAAGGTTTCTACCGCTACCTTGCCTGGTCTGTGCTGCCGTTTATGGTATTCGCGGCCTTCAAACAATTCCTCGAAGGGATCGGCATAACGCGCGTGGAGATGAATATCGTCATCGTCGCCAACGTCATAAATATCGCCCTGTGCTGGCTGCTGATCTACGGCAAATGGATATTCCCCGAAATGGGGGCGGCGGGTGCCGGGCTGGCCAACCTGGTGACGCGCAGCTTCATGGCGGCGGCTATCATTGTCTACTTCTTCTGCAAGTATGGCCTGAGGCGCTATTTCGCCTTTTTCTCGCGGGCGGGCGTTTCGCTGTTGCGCCTCAGGGAAAATGTCGCGGTTGGATTCCCGATAGGTTTGCAGATGTTGATGGAAACCTCCTCTTTCGCCCTTACGGCGATCATGATGGGGTGGTTTGGCGCCGTGGCCCTCGCCGCGCACCAGATCGCCATGACGGCGGCGCACAGCACATTCATGGCCATCGTCAGCATTTCGGTGGCGACCACTATCCGCGTGAGCCACGAATTCGGGCGCGGCAACCTGCGCGAACTCAAGCGCGCGGCCAACGCCTCATACCACCTGGGACTGGCCTGGAACCTGCTTACCGCGACCGTTTTCCTGCTGATGCGCAACTGGATCCCATGGCTTTTCACCCCCGACGAGCAGGTCGTGCAGGTGGCGGCGTGGCTGCTGGTCTGCACGGCGTTCTTCCAGTTTTCCGACGGTCGGCAGAATATTTCGATAGGCATCCTGCGCGGCGTGCAGGATGTAAGCAGCACGATGCGCGTGGCCTTCATTTCGTATATCCTTATCAACCTGCCGGTGGGATACATGCTGGCTTTCCCGCTCGGGATGGGGCCTGTGGGATTGTGGATCGGATTTATCGTGGGGCTCAGCGTGGCGGCGGTGTTGCTGAACGCACGCTTCATCCGCATTTACCGCAGCCTCAGGCTGGCGCAACGATAAATTTTCACCACCTTTAAATAAGATAGTATGCGCCCCGGATATGCCCAAACATGTTTGGCATATCCCTCGACTTTCACTATCTTTGCCTCAAATGCCCATATAATGGATTGCAAGACAAAAGATAACTGCCAGACCGACCTGGGACGCGGCTGCACCTTCTGCGGCTGCGGCGAGGAACTCCAGGGCGGGGCGTGCGAGGGATGCTACAAGCTCCACTCCTACGACTGGCTCGAAGATATGCCCGTGCAGGGCGAAAGCGATATTTTTGAGATACGTTTCAAGAATACCCGCAAGGGGTTTTATAAGAACGTCAACTCGCTTCCCCTCGCCAAGGGGGATATCGTCGCCGTCGAGGCCTCGCCCGGCCACGACATAGGCATCATCTCGCTCACGGGCGATATGGTAGCGCGCCAGATGCGCCGCGTGGGATTCAACCCCCAGAACGGCGAGTTCAAAAAGATATACCGCAAGGCCAAGCCCTACGACATCGAGAAGTGGCAGGAGGCCATAGCCCTCGAACACGAAACGATGATCCGCTCACGCCAGATAGCCGCCGACATGGGGCTCAACATGAAGATCGGCGACGTCGAATACCAGGGCGACAGGATCAAGGCGATATTCTACTATATCGCCGACGAGAGGGTCGACTTCCGCGAACTTATCAAGGTGTTCGCCGATCAGTTCCGCATACGCGTGGAGATGAAACAGATAGGGGCGCGCCAGGAGGCGGGGCGCATCGGCGGTCTGGGCTCGTGCGGACGCGAGTTGTGCTGCGCCTCGTGGATCTCGGGCTTCGCCTCGGTGACCACCAACGCCGCGCGCCACCAGGAGATATCGCTCAACCCCCAAAAGCTGGCCGGACAGTGCGGCAAACTCAAATGCTGCCTGGTCTATGAGCTGGATACATATATGGACGCGCGCCGCGACTTCCCACGCGTCAATTCGCCGCTGCAGGCTATGGACGGCGAATATTTCCATATCAAGAGCGATATACTGGGCCGCACGATGAGCTTCTCGTCCGCCCCGGGCGAAATGGCCAACATGATAACGCTGCCCGTGGAGCGCGTGCGCGAGATACTCGACCTGAACCGTAAAGGCACCAAGGTCGACCGCATACAGGATTATGACCTCAAGGCTGAGGTCGTCGAGGAGCCCGACTTTTTGAACGTGGTCGGCGAGGACAGCATAACGCGCTTTGACAAGCAGCGTGAGCAGGGACGCAGCCGCCGCGGAGGACGCAACCGCGGGCATGGCGAAGGAGGTCAGAATGCGGGCGGTCGCGAGGGACGCGAAGGGCGCGAACCGCGCAACGGAAACGGCGGAAACGGCGGCGGTGGCAATAACGGCGGCAACGCCAACCAGCAGCGCCGCGAACAGCGCCCGCAGGGCGACCGCAACAACCGCGGCCAGGGCGAAGGCCGGGGCCAGCGCAACGATAACCGCCCCGAAGGCCAGCGCCGCGGCGATGGGCAAAACCGCCCTGAGGGCCAGAACCGCCCCGATGGGCAAAACCGCCCCGAGGGCCAAAACCGCAACAACGACCGAAACCGTAACCGTGGCCGAGGCAATGGCGGCGGCAACCGGACGGGTCGCAACAACGGCAACGGCAGCAACAACGGCAACAGCGGTAACGACCGCAACTCGGGCGGAAACAACGGCAACGGCAACCAGGGCGGCAATAACGGCGGCCAGTCCGGCGGCGGGCAAAACGGGCAGTGATGCCGCGCACAGGGTTTCTGACAGCCGTTGCGGCTTTGGCTACGGTCGTGATGTGCTCGTGCCTGTCGCGACATACGGAGCTGATGACCGAGGTCAACCCCGCGGGGTGGCATCCGGGCAAGCCCGCCGTAATAACGTACGATAACGACGATACCCTCTCACGGCGCACCATCGATCTTCTCGTGCGCTACCGCGGCAATAAATTCGGGCCGCTGGACCTCGATATAACGACCCTCACGCCCGACACGCTCACCCTCACCGAGCGCGTCACTATCGCCGGCATCGCGCAGGACGCCGGGGCCTACCAGGAGTGCGAGGCGAGGTACCGCACGGGTGTCGTGCTGTTGCAAAAAGGTAATTACAGTTTTAAAATAGCCCCTGCCTCCGTCCGCCTGAAAGGCGTCACGGCAGTCGGGGTGCGCATTTCCAGGCAAGACGATGGGCAAAGATAAATTCCGCCGCTTTCAGGAGAACCTGACCTTCGAATGTATGGTACAACCCGAATTCGATGAGGTTTTCCATAAAGACCACCCCCTTAAAGGGCGTTGGAAACAGGACTTCTTTAAAAACGACAACCCGATAGTGCTCGAGCTGGGCTGTGGCCGCGGCGAATATACCGTGGCGCTGGCCGAGGCTTTCCCCGACGTGAATTTCATCGGGGTCGACATCAAGGGCGCGCGCATGTGGCGCGGTGCCAAGACTGCCACCGAAAAGGGAATGAAAAATGCGGCCTTCCTGCGCACGCGCATCGAGTTTATCTCCTCGCTCTTCGCCGCCGGCGAGGTAGGCGGGATATGGATCACCTTCCCCGATCCGCAGCTGGCCAAGAACCGCGTCAAGAAACGCCTCACGGCACCTGCGTTCCTGGCTTCGTACGCGGGTTTCCTCGCTCCGGGGGCGGATATCCACCTGAAGACCGACTCGCGCCACCTGCACGACTACACCCGCGCCGTTGCCGAGCATAACGGCCTGGAGATCAAACAGGCCGAAACGGATATTTACGGCACCGGGGCGGCGGATGAGTTGCTGTCGATAAAAACGACCTACGAAAAACGCTTTCTGGCCGAAGGATTGCAGATAACTTACCTGCGCTTCACGCTGGGCGGACGGACGGCTTTCGACGCGCCCGATTTCGCGCCCGACGAACAGCTTTCGTAAAAAAACGTTACCTTGCTCTCTAAAACCGCACGATATTATGGAATACAGCAGCCAACTCCTCCAATACCCCGCCGCCCCCACGCAGGACGAAGTGGACCGCCTGGTAGCGCGCGCGAGGGAAGCCTCGGCGGACAATGCCAACAATGAGGTGTATAAGTTAGCGTACAGCTGCATCGACCTCACCTCGCTCAACGGCACCGACTCGGAAGAGCGTATCACGGCTTTTACCACCAAGGCCGCCGAATTTCCGAAATATTTCCCCGCGATACCCAATGTGGCGTCGATATGCGTCTACCCCTCGATGGTCGAGGTGGTCGGTCTGGCGTTGGGCGAAGTGCCCCTGGCTATCACCAGCGTGTCGGCGGGATTCCCCGCTTCGCAGACCTTCCTCGAAGTGAAGGTGCTCGAAACGGCTATGGCCATCGAGAACGGGGCGGACGAGATCGACATCGTGATAAGCCTCGGTCAGATGCTCACGGGCGACTACGACCGCATGGCCGAAGAGGTGCGCGTGCTGAAGGATGAGTGCGGCGAGGTGCTTATGAAGGCGATCATCGAGTCCGGTGCGCTGCAAACCCCCGAGTTGATATGGAAGGCCTCGCTGTTGACGATGTTGGCCGGGGCGGATTTCGTTAAGACCTCGACCGGCAAGATCCCCGTTGCGGCCACCCCCGAGGCGGCTGTGGTGATGTGCAGCGCGATCAGGGCGTTCTATGAGAAAACAGGCCGCAAGATAGGTTTCAAAGCCGCCGGCGGAGTGGCCAACGCCGCCGATACGGCGCTCTATTATACTATCGTCGAGCAGATACTCGGCAAGGCGTGGCTCACCCCCGCGCTGTTCCGCATCGGGGCGAGTTCACTGGCCAACAACCTGATCTCGGCCATCGAGGACAGGGAGGTTAAATACTTCTAAGGCGTTATTTGCGCCTGGCGTCGAATTTATATTCGAACCCTACGGTAAAATAGCTGGAGAACATCTGTTGCCAGAGTGTAGATATGTACTGGTTATTGGCCGTAGTTACTATATTCGCAGAACGGTTCAGGATATCGTAGGCATTCAGGGTCAGGATGCCTTTCCTGTTTTTAAAGATGCGGCACCCGAGGGAGGCATTCAGGACGTGGCTGTCGAAATTGCCAAAACCCTCCGACCCGCGGTATACCTCCCACGCGTAGGACATCGTATAAAATGTACTGGATGAGAAGTCCCAACGGCAATCAGCCTCCAGGGTCTGGGTCAGGGCGTTGTCTGTATAGCCGAGGTAGTTTTCGAATGAGGTGTACTGTACTTTATCCCCCGCGTTAAGCCTGAAACGTGACGAAAAATTAGTGGTGATATTTACCCCTGCGGATTCTATATTCGTGTATGTCCGCACTAACCTGTCGCCGACCCCCTCCTGGCGGTTGGTGTAAGAATAACCTGCAGAGAATTCCGCGACCGAGCGGATGAAAGCCAGGTTTACTTTGGACGAAACGGACGGCGAGATATTTATATATGGGTCGGCATTGACCGGAGTGACCAGGGTCGATCCTGCGGGCATTTCGTAGTTGTTATGATCGGCCAGCACGGTCGGCGTTTCGTAGAATGTGCGCGACATCGCGACCGGATCGCGATATAGGGTGGCTGACAAATCGACACTTAGCGGCATCGTCCTCAAAGAGAGCGATGCACCGTATGATTTCGACATTCCCAGGCCGGGATTCCCGCTGGTGACCATCATCGGATTTTTGTCGTCGATGCGGTTGTTGAGCATGCTGGCCTTGGGCGCGAATGCCTGGCTGCGCAGCCTGAATGTCATTTCCAATGACGGCGAGTGTCTGTAAGTGTAGGACATTATCGGCAGTAATGCCCCATAACGCTTGCGCGTATGATCTGTGGCAGGGAAACTCTCGTCATGGGCCACGAGGCTTACCTGGTATTCGGGGTGGATGCGAAAGTCGTGCTTTCCGCGATTGTAGCCGTATGACAATGTGCCTGTAGTGTTAAACTCATCTGTCTGATAATTACCGGAAAGCGCTTCGTCTATCTGGTTGAATTGGTTAAGTGCCAGTTTGTCGACCTTGGCCTTATTATACGTGCTTCTTAGGCTTACACTGAACGATCCTGAATTCTTAGTATTGAAACCGTACCCAAATGAGGCAGATGCGCCGGTGCACGGTGTGTCTGAGCTTGTGGAGAGAAGCTCCTTTCTGCCATCGCCCGATGTATAGACATCATCGACGCGTCGGCCGGCGTTTGAAGCGGCACTGTACGATGCGTCCGCGTGCACTTCGATCGCATGCCTGTCGGCTATGCGGTAGCTGAACCCGCCAACGCCATCTATCATGCGATTATATCCCTGCGTCGTTGAGCCTCTGTCTATATTGGTAATTTCAATATCGTCCTGCAAGGTACGCGACCGGAATGCCGACCGCGAATCGTTTTTTTCAAAACGGGAGTCGATACCAAAATGGATAGAGTATTTTTCCTCTACGGTGTGGCGTCCGCCCAGACTTATCGAATGTGTCGCTGTGCGCGACCTGCTGATTGTCGTGTCTGAAGAATATTGTGAAGTAAATGCCGTGGTGGGAAAGTATTCCTGCTCTGAGCACTCCCTGTTCGAACTGGAGTAATTGTTGTAATAGTATCTGACGGAATAGTTGCTTATCTTATTGGGGGTCAGCTCCGCATTTAAATAAGCGCCTTTACCGTCGCGTCTGCCTGGTATGATAAGGTCGTTTCCAAGCGCGTTTTCGGCATTGGCAAATATGTCGAGATGTTTTTTCGGGTCGTGGTAGGCGATCGCGGCCAATGCGCTATACCGCGTTTCGCGCCCTCCGTCGGCGGATTCATGCCCGTCGGCGCCTACCTGGCCTGAGATTCGCCCTGAAACCAGGCTTCTGAACCGCTCGAAGGTAATTACGTCAAGCACTTTGCGCTTACGCGCGTCCTTGCCGTATGCAATCTCAGACACCTCGTCTACCTCGTCATACGCCATGATCTCTGCGACATCTTTGGCGTCTATGGATTTGACTGCGCCGGTAGGGTCTGAGCCGTAGAACAATTCGCCGTTGACATAGGTTCTCTCCACGCTTTTACCCATTACCTTCACCGAACCGTCGCTGCCGACCTCGACCCCCGGCATACGCTTGAGCAGATCGGCCAGCACGTCACCCTCCATGCTTTTGACCGCGGCGGGGATATAGACGATAGTGTCGCCTTTCATGCGGTAGAACGCAATGCGCGAACGCACTACGATCGCATCGATTTGATATATGTCCGGGGCCAGCCTTATGCGCCCCACATTCACCTCGTCCTCGATAAACCCCGGGGGGGCCACCGCTATTTTAGCCAGTTTATAGCCAATCTGCGAAACCTCGATCCTGATCCGTTGACCAAACGGGTAGTCGAAAACGAACTCCCCCCTTTTATCCGTCGCACATCCTTTGACGGCCATGCGCTCCCCATTTTCGGCAATCACGGTGATAGTGGCGGCATAAATGGGGGAGTTCGTCGCCGAGTCGGCCACAATGCCCCTTACCTTTGTCGTACTCGCCACCGCCACACTTTTGAACGCTACGGCAGCCTGGCCCGATGAGGCGCACCAGGCGATGGATAACAGCAGTGTAAACAGGGTATGTCTAAGGAATGATGGCATTGGTGATTATTTCTTTTTCTGTTTGGCCGGGGTCACTGCAAATTCCTTCCAGTCGATCTGCTCGGCGATGTCGTTGCCGTTATGATAGACGATCTTTACCAGATAGCGGCCAGGCTGGCCGGCGGTGAAGAATGTGACCCCACCCATCATCGTCGAATCTTTAGCCGTCACCACGCTGTCCGCTGTCATAATGGTGTAGAGCGTCTTGATCTGAAAAGGCATCTCGATGCTGAATTTCTTCCCTGAAGTTACCGGATTGGGCTTTATGGCGAACATTTCCGATGATCCCCCGAACGATATCTTTGCGCCGGAGAACTGTTGCGCAGAGGCGCTATTGAGAGTTGGCATCAGGGATAAAGACGATATGATCGTCGTTATAGCGAGAATTTGGGCTAAGGTTCTCATAGCGGTATGGGGGAGTAGTTTATACAAAAATAATAAAAATAAGGCAGAGAAATTTTTTTCTGCCTTATTTTAAACAAAAGCCGTCTTGCCCTTATGGAGCGTACGCCTTTTTTATAACAGCTTTCGCATCTTTAGCACATAGTAGCTCACCACCGACACGATCAGCATTAAGCCTATCGAGATCATAAAGCCGTGAGGGTGCTCGGCCAGCGGAATTTTGGAAAAATTCATCCCGTAGATACTCGCGATCATCGTGGGCGGCATGAAGAACAGCGACACGATCGTAAAGATCTTGGTCGATTTACTCTGCTCTATGTTGATAAGACCCAGAGTGGTGTCCTGCAGGAAGTCGAGGCGCTCCGAATCGAAATCGGCGTGGCTGATCAGCGAATTCACGTCCTTGATCATCAGCGTCAGGCGGGGGTAGATATCGTGCGGGAAGCGTTCGCTGCGCAGGATGCCCGAGAGCACCCTTTGGCGGTCGAATATATTCTCGCGCATCAACATCGTGTTCTCCTGCAGGTGGTTGATGCGTTTGATTATCTCGGTGTCCACGCTGTCGCTCTGGTTCACGTCGCGGCTCAGGGCGGCGATCTGGCGGCCTATCGACTCCACGATATCTGCGTCGTAGTCGATGCGCACCTCAAGGATCAAAATCAGCAGGTGGTGGCCTGTGGGGTAGCCCCGATAGTTCATCTGAAGGCGTTTGGCCGCCTCGTTGAAGGTGCGCAGTTCGGTGTTGCGCACTGAGATAAGCACACCCTCGGCTATGATGAAGGAGACCGGCTCGACCGTGAAGGCCTCGTCCGAAGGCACGAAGAAGTTGGAGTTGGAGATCACCGCGTTCTCCGTTTCAGAGTATTTAGACGTACTTTCGATCTCTTCGATCTGCTGGCGCGTCTGGAGGTTTATTTCAAGGAAAGCCTCGACCGCTTTCTGCTCCTTGATGGAGGGGGTTTGCAGGTCGATCCACAGTATGTCGTCGTAACCCAGCTCGTCGAAGAGCTTGACGTCGGCGTTGCGGACGATCTTGTTGTGCTGTTTGAGGTAAATTGTGATCATGGCGCGTTGAATTGGCAGGTTTTACACTTTGCATCTTTTCGCGCCATTCGCGGCGCGTAATTACATGCCTGCCCTTCAGCCGGGATTCACTTTGGGGACGTGCTTGAGGCTCATCTCCCAGAACAGTTCCAGGGCTTTGCGCTTCTGGGTGTCGAATACGAAATCTATGTTGCGGCTCAGGTACTCCACCGCGTATGGTTTTTCCGCGTGGCCGTATTTTTTCACGGCCTCGGGGATATGCGCCACCCCGTCGGCCATCGCGCGGTTGAGCGCGGCGATGCGGTCGGTGTCGATCTCCGCGCGCGCCACCCATGCGGCGAAGACGAAGGGCAGTCCGGTCAACGCCTTCCATGCGTCGGACAGGTCGCGCGTGAATGCGAAGCGTCCCTCGTAGCCGAAAACCTTGTCGCCTATAAGCAGGAATCCTTCGCCAGGTGCGGGGTTTTCCGCGCGTGCGTAGTCATCCAGCGGGATGAACTCGGGGGAGATGTCCCACAACTCGCCGCACAGCAACCTAAGCAGACGCTCGGAGGTGATCGAGTGGGGGTCGGTGTAGATGGTGCGGATTTTTTCCAGCGGGTCGTTACTCATCATAACTACCGTGCGTACGCCGCCGTTAGTGCCTATGCACCAGTCAGTTATGATCCGCACGTCATTGCCCAGGGAGGGAATGGCGGCCACCGGGAGCAACGCGATGTCCGCGGCTCCGTTTATAAAATTGGTGTAGCACTGGCTGGGTGGAGATAACACGAGGGCGGCGTGGAGCCCGGGCTCACGCTCTATGCCGTAGATCAACGGCACGGTATTCAGGTAGGATACCGCTACTATTCTGTTGTCGCCCCGGATGATCATCCATTTTTTAGGTCATTACGTTTTGTGGCTGCGCATACTGTACGCCATCTTTCACTTATCCATTTAATTTTTAATCCTCACAGCCGTTAAGGCTGTTCCGGTATAAAAGTCAAAACGATAAGCAAAATCTGCCGCACATTCTGCACAGCGGGGTAGGGGATGTGTTTATAATCCCTCCGCCGCTTTGTTGCCTTTGGCAATGCGAAGTTACGCCTTTTTTATTTAAGAAACGAATTTTTCGCCCCTTTTCGTCCTGCAGGGGCTATCTGCGTCCGCCCTTTTTCGAGGGTTCGCCCGCGGCGTTGCGTTTGCCGAGGTTGTCGATGAGCGCCTCCGTGAGGTCGATCCCCGAGTGGTTGGCGAGCGCCAGAAGCGCCCACATCACGTCCGAGAGTTCGTTGGCCATCGCCAGGCGCATGCCCTCGGGGTTGCCCGGGGTGCTGTGGCGGTCGGCTATCACGCGCGCCAGTTCGCCGACCTCTTCGGTCAGTATGGCCATCGAGGTGAGCTCACTGCGCTGGCGGGCGGGCACTTTCGCCGTCCACGCCTCGATAAGTTCCTGGGCCTCTTTAATCGTCATCGCTACTCCTTATTCTTTGAATCTATCCAAATAGTCACCGGGCCGTCGTTAATGAGCCCCACCTCCATCATGCTGCGGAAAACGCCCGTTAGTACCCTGCCTTCACCCAATTCGCGCCTCAGGCCGCCCACGAAATCTTCGTAAAGCGCCTCTGCCGCGACGGGATCTGCCGCGCCGACATACGAGGGGCGGTTCCCTTTCTTCGTCGAGGCTTGCAGGGTGAACTGGCTGACGGCCAGCACAGAGCCGCCCGTTTGCATCACATCCAGGTTCATAACCCCCTGCGCGTCGTCAAAGATACGCAGTTTTAAGCATTTTTGCACCAGCCACCCGGCATCTTCCGCCGTGTCGCCGTGGCCTACGCCCACAAGGACGAGCATCCCCGCTCCGATACGCGAATGCACCACTCCGCCTATACTTACGGAGGCCTCCTTTACACGTTGGATCAGGATCCTCATCAATGCGCCTCCAGCCAGTTTTCGCCCGTGCCGGTGTCGACGGTCAGCTCGACGCTCAGTTTCGCTGCGTGCTCCATCTTGTCGACGATGATGGCGCGCACCTGTTCCAATTCGGGTTTGTAGACGTCGACCACCAATTCGTCGTGCACCTGCAGGATCATCTTCGAGCGCAGCCCGAGCCCGGCCAACTCCTTGTGGACCTCGATCATGGCGATCTTTATGATATCCGCCGCGCTGCCCTGCAGGGGGGCGTTTATGGCGTTTCGCTCGGCGAAGGCGCGCACGTTGGCGTTGGAGGAGCGTATGTCGGCCAGAGGGCGGCGGCGTCCGAATATCGTGGTCACGTAGCCGTCGTCGTGCGCACGGGAGATCACGCCGTCCATATATTTTTTCACGCCGGGGTAGGCCTTGAAATAGTCGTCTATGATCTGGGCGGCCTCCCTGACCCCGATACCCAGGCGTTGCGAAAGGCCGAAAGGCGAGATGCCGTAGATGATGCCGAAGTTTACCGTTTTGGCCGCGCGGCGCTGCTGTGCGGTGACCTCGCCCAGGGGCACGCCGTAGAGGCGGGCGGCGGTGGCGGCGTGGATGTCCTCGCCGTTCTTGAATGCGGCGAGAAGCGCCTCGTCGCCGCTCATGTGCGCCATAAGGCGCAACTCGACCTGCGAGTAGTCGGCGGAAAGCAACACGTGGCCGGCGTCGGCGGGGACGAAGGCGCGCCGTATCTCGCGGCCGCGGTCGTCGCGGATCGGTATGTTTTGCAGGTTGGGGTTGGTCGACGAGAGCCGGCCAGTCGCCGCAACGGTTTGGTTATAAGAGGTGTGTATGCGTCCGTCGCGCGGATTTACGAGCGCCGGCAGCGCCTCTATATAGGTAGAAAGCAATTTCTTCACCCCGCGATATTCGAGTATCATCCCGATGATGGGGTGGTGTGCGGCAAGCCCTTGCAGGTACTCCTCGTCCGTGCGGTATTGCTTGGTTTTGGTCTGTTTGGGTTTGGGGTCGACTTTCAGTTTCTCGAACAACACCTGCCCCAACTGCTTGGGCGAGTTGATGTTGAGTGCTGGTTCACCCGCGGCTTCGCGGATCTGTTTTTCCAACGCCGCCGCTTCGCCGCCCAACTCGCGCCCGGCAGCGGCGAGTATCGTCGCGTCGAGTTTTACGCCCGTCAGCTCCATGTCGGACAGCACCCGTATTAATGGCTCCTCTATCGACAGGTATAGGTCTACAAAGCCCTGGGCGACGACCTGCGGCCAGAGCACCTCCTTGAGTTGGAATGTGACGTCGGCGTCCTCGGCGGCATATTCGCTCACCAGGTTGACCGCCACACGGTCCATCGTCAGTTGGCGCGCGCCGCGTCCGATGAGCGTTTCGATGGCGATTGGCTCGTAATGCAAGTATTTGACCGACAGAGAGTCCATGCCGTGCCGCGAATCGGGGTCGAGCAGGTAGTGCATTATCATCGTGTCGTAGAGCGTCCCGCCGACGGTAATTCCCACCCCGCGCAGCATGCCGATGTCGAATTTTATGTTGTGCCCGGTCTTGGGGATCTTTTCGTCCTCGAAAAGCGGTCGCAGCAATTCGCAGAATTCCGTGCGCGTGGCGCTGTCAAGCACCACGTACCATGCCTCGTGTGCCTTGACGCTGAACGACATACCGACCATGCGGTCGTTGAGCGGGTCGAGCCCGGGGGTCTCGGTGTCGAAGCAGAAGCTGCCCGCAGCGCGCAACGCCGCTATCATCTCTTCCAATTCGGCGCGAGTGCGCACCGTGCGGTAGGTGTGCGGCGTGGAAGCCGCAGTCGCGTATTCCGACGCGCTTTCCTGTACGTCGGCCTGTGCCGCGGCCTCGGGCGCGGTCGCCATGCCCTGTGAGAAAAGATCGGGTATGGCCACTCGTGTGGCAGTGGGCTTAGGCCCTTTGGGCTTGGCGGGTGACGGCGCGGGCTCGGTGCGTACGCTCAGGGGAGTGCCCCCGTTGTCCATTTCGCGAAGGAACATGCGGAAATCCAACTCGTGGAATATCTCGCGCAGCGCTTCGCAGTCGGGGTCCTCCACGCGCAGCTCCTCGGGACGGAATTCGATGGGTACGTCCATCTCGATGGTAGCCAGTCGTTTGGATAGCAGGAGTTGCTCACGTCCAGCCTCTACGTTTTCGCGCAGCTTGCCGCTCAATTCCCCGGTGTGCAGCAGAAGGTTTTCGACCGTGCCGAATTGGTTGACGAGTTTGATAGCACCCTTTTCGCCCACGCCCTTTACGCCGGGTATGTTGTCCGAGGCGTCGCCCCACAGCGCCAGTATGTCGATTATCAGGCGCGGGTCGTCCACCCCGTACTTTTCTTTAATGTGATCGCGATCCACTGTCTCAAAGCCCTCGCCGGTGCGCGAGGCGCGGTAGATCACCACGTCGGGCGTTACGAGTTGCCCGAAATCCTTGTCGGGAGTGACCATGTAGACCTTCCAACCGTGCGCCGCCGCGCGGTGCGAAAGCGTGCCGATAACGTCGTCGGCCTCATAGCCAGGCACTTCGAGGATGGGGATGCGCATGGCCTCCAGCACGCGCTTGATGTATGGCACCGAGGCGATTATGTCCTCGGGCGTTTCGCTGCGGTTGGCCTTGTACTGGGGGTAGAGCTGGTTGCGGAAGTTGCCTCCCTTGGGATCGAACGCCACCCCGAGGTAGTGGGGGCGCTCGGCCTTTATCATATCGCGCAGGAATTTCACGAAGCCGAACACAGCAGAGGTGTTCACACCCGCCGCATTGCGCATAGGACGCTGCATGAACGCATAGTAACTCTTGAAGATCAATGCATAGGCATCGACCAGGAACAATCTCTCCTTCATAAAATAGGCGTCAATCAGATTCTTGCGTTGTCCGCCGCGAACCACTCGGCGAAGGAGTTGGCCGTCTCGTGGAGCCTGAGGCTGAAAAGCTCGACCCCGGAGGGCAGCTGCCCTGCAATCAGTTCGGCGAAATGTTGCACCAGCTTTTCGCATGTGGGCTGCCATTCGACCTGCTCTATGCGCTCGAAGTGCCCTGCCAGCAGTCCTGCCACCTGCCCGCCGCGCCCCGTGGAGCGCAGCAGCATAGTGTGGTCGTAGCGGTCGACGATAGTCTTCTGCACCAACCCTTTAAGCATCCCGAAGTCCATCAGCATGCCGTCCTTGGGGCTGGACGTATCGTCCAGAGGCACGCCGCGCACGGTCACGAAAAGGCGGTACGAGTGGCCGTGGATCTGGCTGCACGCCCCGTCGTAGCCGTCGAGCGTGTGCGCCATTTCGAAAGAGAACTCGCGCGTGAGCCTGACTACCCCCATTATTTTATCTCGATGTTGTCGACGTTGACCTGGCGGCTGAACGGCTGGATGAGCGAAATGAACGTTTCGGTCGATTTGATGCCGCTGACCTTATATATCTTGTCGAATATCACGTGCATAAGGTGCTCGTTATCCGTGCAGTAGACCTTGATCATGATGTTGTACGCACCCGTGATGAAGTGGCACTCGGTGATCTCGGGGATGCGTTTGAGCGCCTCGATGGTGTCCTGGTTCAGGGCTGGGTCCGAAAGGCTGATGCCGATAAGCGCGCACAGCGAGAGGCCCAGGCTGGCAGGGTCGATGTCGATGCCCGAGCCGCGTATCACGCCGGATTCGTCTAATTTTTTGACCCTCTGGTGGATAGCGGCGCCTGAGATGCCGCATTCGCGGGCGATTTCCAGGAACGGCATACGTGCGTTCTTGACCAGATACTTGAGTATCTTGCGGTCTGTGGCGTCGATAACGATCTTAGACATGGCTTTTTTATTTTTATTTTAATACCCCTAATTTGCGTCCTACCTTGACGAACGCCTCGACGCACTTGTCGAGTTGTGAGCGGGAGTGTCCCGCGGAGACCTGCACGCGTATGCGCGCCTGGCCTTTCGGTACGACCGGGAAGTAGAAACCGGTGACGTAGATGCCCTCGTCGAGCAACGCGGCGGCGAAATCCTGCGAAAGGCGTGCGTCGTAGAGCATCACCGCGCAGATCGCCGACTGTGTGGGTTTGATATCGAAACCGGCCTCGATCATGCGGCTGCGGAAATATTCGACGTTTGTGGCCAGCGTGTCGTGCAGCACATCGCTCTCTTCCAGCATTTTGAACAACTCGATGCCCGCGCCCACCATCGCCGGGGGCAGCGAATTCGAGAACAGGTAGGGGCGCGAACGCTGGCGCAGCAGCTCTATCACCTCTTTGCGTCCGGTGGTGAAGCCGCCTATCGCGCCGCCGAAAGCCTTGCCCAGCGTGCCCGTTATGATGTCGACCTTGCCGCGTATGCCGAATTGCTCAGTAACGCCGCGCCCGGTCTTTCCGACCACCCCCGCCGAGTGGCACTCGTCGACCATGACCAGCGCGTCGTATTTTTCGGCCAGGGCGCATATCTTGTCCATCGGGGCTACGTTGCCGTCCATCGAGAACACCCCGTCGGTCACTATTACCCGGAAGCGCTGCGCCTGTGATTCCTGCAGCGCCTTTTCGAGCTCCGCCATGTCGGCGTTGGCGTAGCGGTAGCGCACGGCTTTCGAAAGGCGCACCCCGTCGATGATCGAAGCGTGGTTCAGGGCGTCGGAGATGATGGCGTCCTGCTCACCGAACAGGGGCTCGAAAACCCCGCCGTTGGCGTCGAAACAGGCGGCGTAGAGAATCGTGTCCTCGGTGCCGAAGTAGTCGGCGATGGCCTTTTCGAGTTGTTTGTGGATATCCTGCGTGCCGCAGATGAAGCGCACGGACGACATGCCGAAACCGCGGCTGTCCATCGCGCGTTTGGCAGCCTCGATAAGTCGCCTGTTGTCCGAAAGACCGAGGTAGTTGTTGGCGCAGAAGTTAATGACCTCCTTGCCGCCCACTTCGATGCCTGCAGCCTGGGGCGATTCGATGATGCGCTCCTGCTTGTACAGGCCCGCCTGGCGGATCTGCTCTATCTCGTTACAAAGGAAATCTTTGATTTTGCCGTACATTGTGGTCTGATTTTTAGTTTTAAACCATAAAACTACAACTTTTCGGCGGTATTTGCCAACTTTTCGTAACTTTTTTACATCGTGCGGCCCTGATTTTATTCCGGGTGTTCGCGCGCGAGCCTGTCCCAAAGCCCGAAATGGTCGAATACCGCTTTGAGTTGCGGGTCGTTGGCGTTATCGAGCAGGTTGGAGTACCACAGCCCGTTCTTGCCCAGGATGCTGCTGGTGTCGCGCGCGGTTATATTGCGGTCGGTGCAGCGCACGGACTTGCGCCCGGCCAGCATGGAGCACGCCTTGAACCAGATGTCGTCGGCGGTCGGGGCCAGGCGCATGAACAGGTCGCGGTCGGTGACCACCCCGTCGAGCGACCGCGGAGGGTAGAGCACCCCGCCCACGCCCGTGGGCATGAGGTTGAAGTCTTCCGGCATGGCGTGCGGAGCTTTATTGTTGTCCAGGAACTCCCTGTAAGGGCGCACATGGCCGTCGCTGTCGACTTTTATGCGGTGCCCCCTCAGGCACACCACTTCGCCGGGATGGCGCCGGGCCCCGTCGAGCAGCATCGCCAGCCAGCCACGGGGGTAGAGGCAGTCGTCGTCTGCGGTGATTATCGTGGCTTCGGGGTACGCCTCCAATGCGTAGATCAGTTTTTTGTATGACCGGATGTTGCCCTCCACGAAAGTTATGCGCAGTCCGCGCCGCTGCATGCGCCGCAGCGTACGCGGCAGGTCCGCCGGCGAAAGTTCATCGGCGCTCAACCACAGGTGGATGGCGTCGGGCTTTACCCTCTGGCGCATCAGCGTACCTATGGTGTAGTGGGCTATCCCGAGGCGGGCGGGGTAGGTGGTCAGCGAAACCACCGTGCGGGGGTCGTCGCACGGGGGAATGCCGCCTACGCCCAGCGTATTGAGCAGACGGGTGCCCAGGCGCTGCATGGGTCCCGTGAATTTGTGCAAAACTTTGGCGAAAAGTGAAGCCATATCTGACAGCCGTTTGTGCGTTTTTGTGAGTGTGGCGCGGTGGGCGTCTGCCGCAAAGTTATAAATTTTGTGCGAAAGGCGAGAGAAGAGGTGTCATTAGCTGTTATTTTTGTAACTTTGCATCGTAAAACGTGAGTTTTTAAATTTTCTTAAAAATATAAAACCATGCAAACGATTGACAACTACGGCTTTGCCGGTAAGCGCGCGATCATCCGCGTAGACTTCAACGTGCCACTCGACGAGAATTTCAACGTCACGGACGACACCCGCATCCGCGCGGCGATCCCCACCATTAAAAAGGTGCTCGCAGGGGGTGGCAGCGTGATCCTGATGTCGCACCTGGGCCGGCCAAAGAAGAACAACGACCATAAGTTTTCGCTCTCGCACATCATCCCGGCTGTCGAAGCGCGCCTGGGCGTGAAGATCCTCTTCGCCGGCGACTGCATGGGTGAAAAAGCCGCCGAGATGGCCGCCGCCCTCAAGCCCGGCCAGGTCATGATGCTCGAGAACCTCCGTTTCTACGCCGAGGAGGAGGGCAAGCCCCGCGGACTGGCCGAGGACGCCACCGACGAGCAGAAAAAAGCCGCCAAGGCGGAGGTTAAGGTCAGCCAGAAGGAGTTTACAAAAAAACTCGCCTCTTATGCCGACTGTTATATCAACGACGCATTCGGCACGGCCCACCGCGCACACGCCTCGACTGCGCTGATCGCCGACTTTTTTCCCAACGACAAGATGTTCGGCTATGTTATGGAAGGCGAACTGAAGGCTATCGACAAGGTGCTGGAAGGCGCTGAAAAGCCGTTCGTTGCGATCATCGGCGGATCGAAGGTCTCCTCCAAGATCACCATTATCGAGAAACTCATGGCCAAGGTCGACAGCCTGATCGTCGGCGGCGGTATGACCTATACTTTCATGGCCGCCCAGGGCGGTAAGATCGGGGGCTCGATCTGCGAACCGGACCAGTTCGAAACCGCTTTGGCGATACTCAAAAAGGCCAAGGAACTCGGCGTGGAGATCGTGATGGCCGAAGACGCCCTGTGCGCCGACGCTTTCGCCAACGACGCCAACACGCAGGTTTGCCCCAGCAACGCGATTCCCGACGGTTGGGAGGGCCTCGACGTGGGCCCCAAAGCCAAAGAGGCTTTCCGCAAGCACATCCTTAGCTGCAAGACCATACTGTGGAACGGCCCTGTCGGCGTGTTCGAGATGTCTGCCTTCGAGGGCGGATCGAGGGCCGTCGCAGAGGCTATCGCCGAAGCTACCGGCAAAGGCGCTTACTCGCTGATCGGCGGGGGCGACTCGGTGGCCTGTATCAATAAATTCGGGCTGGCGGACAAGGTCAGCTACGTTTCGACCGGCGGCGGCGCCCTGCTTGAGTACATGGAGGGCATCGAGCTTCCCGGCGTGGCCGCCATCAGGAAGTAGCGCTTTCGAGGGCTGCGCGCACTGCACGGCATATTTTGCTTATCCTCTTGCGCTCAAATCCTCACAGCCGTTTAGGCTGCTCCGGTTTGATGCTCAGACGATAAACAAACTCTGCCGCACATTGCGCACAGCTTCGTTCGCGTAACGTTTCGCATTGAAAAAGGTGATCCTGCCCGGATCGCCTTTTTTGTTTTTTATTGTAAAAAAATTATAATTCAATGGTTCATAGTTAGGATGTTACTGTGTTTTTTGTAGCTTTGCGTCCGAATAAATTAAATTACAAACTTTTACAATGAAAAAACTCCTTCTTATCGCCGCCCTTTTCGTTGCGGCCCTGGGCGTAAACGCGCAGGAAACCGAAAACCTCGAACCCACCCAGCTCGGCAAATGGATGAAACCGGCCAAGACCGGCATCGCAGCCGTCGACGCGTATATCGACCACTGCGCAGCGATGTACCAGGAGTCGATGGATATCCGCAAGGAATACGACGCCCTCGAAAAAGTCGACATGACCGACGCTACGAATGCCGCTAACGCTTCGCTCGGCGCCGAAGGTACCCAGAATACGCTCAAAGCGAAGGCTGCCGAATACAACAAGATCCTCGAAAGGATCAAAAATCAACAGGCACCCGCAGAAAAAATTCCTTCGCTGCTCAGCGATGCCACGACGGCAGCCTCGAAGGCCGGCCTCAAGTTGCCCGCATGCACCAAGGCGATAGCCTCGACCAAGAATGTGATCGTACTGGTAACCAAGGAGAACGCAGGTCTGCTCAAAGCGACCCAGGCCAAACTCGCCGCCGCGAAATAACCCCTGGTCTTTAGATTACGGACCCTGCCCCGAACCATCGGGGCAGGGTCTTTTTTTGCCCTTGCCGCCTGATGTATCGCCGGCTATGGTGGATATTTTTTGGAAAAAAGGCACTTTTTTTGTATTTTTACTCCATAAGCCTCTGTAAATACCGCCCACGTAAAGGGCATTTTGGCCGCGCAACTACACATGTAGGGGCGCCGGGGATTCTTTATCCCTTATTGCCGTAGAGGGCTGTTTGTTTGTAAAACATACTGAAGATGAAGCAGATCAAAACTTACACTTTACAAAATTTCCGATCCATTCCCCAGATGGAGCAGGTCGATGAGCAACTCCGCCGCGACATCGAGATCGTGGGCCGCGTGCTGCCTTTCAAAACCAACAATTATGTGGTCGATGAGCTGATCGACTGGCGGAATGCCGCAACCGACCCGATATTCACGCTCAATTTCCCACGGCGCGGGATGCTTCACAGGCGCCATTACGACACCATAGCCCGCCTGGTTGACGCCGGGGCGCCCAAAGCCGAGATCGACAAAACCGTCGAGATGATACGCCTGACGCTCAACCCCAACCCCGCCGGACAGGAGCACAATGTACCCTACCTGGGAATGCTCAAACTCACAGGTGTGCAGCATAAGTATCCCGAAACGGTGCTGTTCTTCCCCAGCCAGGGGCAGACCTGCCACGCCTACTGCACGTTCTGTTTCCGCTGGCCGCAGTTCTCGGGTATGTCGGGCCTGAAGTTCGCGATGAAGGAGGCAGACCTGTTCTTTAACTACCTGCGCCAGCACACCGAGGTGACCGACGTGCTTTTCACCGGCGGCGACCCGATGGTGATGAGCGCGCAGGTGTTGGAGAGTTACGTGTTGCCGCTCTTAGAACCCGAATTCGCGCATATACGTTCCCTGCGTTTTGGCAGCAAGTCACTGGCTTACTGGCCGTACCGGTTCCTAACTGACGATGACAGCCAGCAGCTGACCGGGTTGTTCTCAAGGATTGTCATCGCGGGGAAGAGCCTCTCGTTCCAGGCCCATTTCAGCCATCCGCGCGAGTTGTCGACCCCAGCCGTGCAACAGGCCATAGCCGCCATACGCCGCACGGGCGCGCAGATTCGCACCCAGTCGCCGCTGCTGCGACATATCAACGACGACCCGGCCCTGTGGGCGGAGATGTGGCGCAAGCAGGTCGACCTGGGGTGCATACCATACTATATGTTTGTGGCGCGCGACACGGGGGCCAAGGAGTATTTTGAAGTGCCTTTAGAAAAGTGTTGGGATATTTTCCGCCGCGCATACCGCAAAGTGAGCGGACTGTGCCGCACGGTGCGTGGCCCCAGTATGAGCGACCACGCGGGCAAGATACAAATACTCGGAGTGGCAGATGTGAGAGGCGAAAAGGTCTTCGTGCTGCGCTTCCTGCAGGGGCGCAACCCCAAATGGGTGCACATGCCATTCTTCGCCGCCTACGACCCTAAAGCCACTTGGTTCAGTCAGTTAAAGCCCGCTTTCGGCGAGAAGAAGTTTTTCTTTGAGGACACGCAGCGAAAGATCACCACAAAGCCGTTCCTGTTCGAATAGGGGATAGGGAGCGCAGCCAATATAGATATACGACAAAAGCCACCCCGAAAAGGGTGGCTTTCTTTAGTATCGTAAGACCCAAAGGTTTACAGCGCGTTGACCGTCAGCTGGAGGCTGCTTTTCAGGTTGCCGGCTTTGTTCTTGTGGATGATGTTGTGCTTGGCCAGCTTGTCGAGCATAGCGGTCACTTTCGGCAGCAGGGCCTCGGCGGCAGCCTTGTCGGAAGTGTTTCGCAGAGCTTTGACAGCGTTGCGGGTGGTCTTGTGGTAGTACTTGTTGTGAGCCCTTTTGGTAGCCGTCTGGCGGATACGTTTTTCGGCAGCTTTGTTGTTAGCCATCTCTTTTCTTTGTAGTATTCTTGCTGGTTTTAGATCAAAATGCCGGCCTTCTACAATGCCGGCCACCTTAATTCCTTACCCTTGGTAGCCCGTAGGAGAATCGAACTCCTCTTCCCAGAATGAAAATCTGGTGTCCTAACCGATAGACGAACGGGCCATTTGTTTCTTTAGCGGTTGCAAAGGTAAGCAAAAACTTATATACTCCAAATGTTTCGAGCAAAAAAAATAGCGTTTTCCTATTTTTTTCGCAGCCTCACGCTTAATGTTTCCTCGTCGAAGCGCACCGAAGTGTGTTCGAATAGCCGTTGTATGGCCGAAGTTTCGACCAGACGCGACGCCGTGCCGTAGTGGAACGTGCCGCCCTCGATCACCGCGAGCGTGTCGCACAACTCAAGGGCGATGCTCAGGTCGTGGGTCGAGAAGATGATCGTTTTGCCCTGCTTGTGCGCCAACTCGCGCAGCAACAGGCATATTTCGTAGCGGTTGGGCAGGTCCAGAAATGCCGTGGGCTCGTCCAGCAGTATGATCGGCGTGTCCTGCGCCAGCGCACGGGCTATCATAACCCTTTGGCGCTCGCCGTCGCTCAGGGTGTCCATGCCCTTCTCCGCGAAGGCAGACATGCCCACCAGAGAGAGCGAACGTTCGACGTGCGCGCGGTCGTCGTCGGTCAGGCGGCCTATCCAGTTGGTGTAGGGGGCGCGCCCGAGGCCCACCACGTCGGCCACGCGCAGGTTGCTGATGCGCACCTCCTCGGTCGACACGAAACTGATTACCTCCGCCACGCGGCGCGGCGAAAGCCCCGAGAGGGGTTTCCCGTCGATCGTTATCTCGCCATGCAGGGGTTTGCTCAGTCCGGCTATGGTGCGCAGCAGGGTGCTCTTGCCGGTGCCGTTGCGCCCGATAAGGCCGGTGAACTCGCCCCAGCCGAAACCGATATTGGCGTGCTCGAACAGCGTCCGTCCCCGGTAACCCAATTTCAGGTCGTGCAGCTCTATGGTGTATATCCTTTCGTCCGTCATACCACCCTGCGGTTACGCATTATAACGATGACCACCACCGGTATGCCCACCAGGGCGGTGACGGTGTTGATCGGCAGGGTCACGTCGCTGCCCGGCATCTGTGAGGCTATGTCGCACAGCAGCATCGCCGCAGCGCCCAGCAGCATCGAGGCGGGCATCAGCACCTTGTGGTCGGCCTGCATGAAGAGCATGCGGCAGAGGTGCGGCACGGCGATGCCTATAAACCCGATAGGCCCGCAAAACGCCGTCACGGTGCCAGCCAGAAGCGTCGTGGCGGCGAATATCGCAAGGCGGATGCGCCCCACGTCGCTACCCATCGTACGGGCGTAATTCTCACCCAGCAGCAGCAGGTTGAGCGGTTTTATCAGCAGTATCGACAGGGTGAGCCCCGCCGCCACGATTGGCGTCAGGATGGCCAGTTGAGCTGACGACACGCCGCCCAGGTTGCCCATGGTCCAGACCACGAACGATTTGACGTTGCCCTCGGGGCTGAAATATTGCAGCAGCTCGACCAGCGCCGAGGCCGCGCTGCCGAACATCATGCCCAGGATAAGGACGGCCATAATATCCTTCAGACGCGCTGAAACGGCCATTACGACCGTCAGTATGAGCGCCCCGCCGATCCATGCCGCGCCCACCATGCCGATGTCGCGCACCGCGCCGGACGCCGTGCCCAGCAGCGGCAGACCCATCAGGAAGAGCGCCACCCCGAGGCTTGCGCCCGAGCTGACCCCTAATACGTACGGCCCTGCCAGGGGGTTGCGGAAAAGGGTCTGCATCTGCAGCCCGGCAGCCGAGAGCGCCGCCCCGGCCAGCAGAGCGACCAGCGCCTTGGGCAGCCTGAAACGCAGCACTATCGCCGAGAGTACTTCGTCGCCGCCCTGGCCGGTGATAGCCGCCCACACTTCGCGAAGTGGCACCATCGTCGACCCCACAGCCACGTCGGCGGCAAAGAGCGCGACCACGGCGAGGGCCATCAGCGTGAAATATGTCCCCCGGCGTTTCATTTAAGGTGGCGGTAATATATGAAGGTGTGGCCGTGCGCCGTTTCCGGGTGGAGTATGGCCACCAGGTCGCGCAGTATGAGGTTGGGGTAGACCGCTCCCGACTCCCAGAAATCGCTGCCACCGCCCGGGGTGGAGCGCAGGTTGTTGTTCCATACGTTGCCTTTGAGCACCGGCGGTACGGCGGCGAACGAGGGGTTCTGCGCGCGCAACTCATCGAGCGACGAGGCGTCGTTGGGGTTGAGCCAGAAATCCGAGCGGTTACAATATATATATGCCGTTTCGCCGTTTATGGCGCGGCTCTGTCCGCCTGGCAAACCCGCCCCCGCGCACGCATATTCCGCCCCCGCGTCGCGCAACAGACAGGCCATGTAGCTCTGGTCGCCCGGCACGAACCATGTGTCGCGCCACGGGGCGTTGAGCATCACCACCGGTCGTGTGGTCGTATTTCGGGCCGATTCGGCGGAGGCCAGGTAATCTTCGCGTACGGCGTCGAATATTTCGATGGCGCGTTCGCGGCAATCCATCACTTCGCCCATCGCCACGATCCATTCGGCTTTGCCGAGCGGGGTGGGCTCGAGGTACTCGCCGAGCGTGATGACCGGGACGCCCATTTCGTGCAGTTTATCGTAGACCGGCAGCCGCTCGCCCGCCACGCTGTACATGAATACCGCCGAAGGGCGCATCACGGCCAGCATCTCATAGTTTATGTTGCCCTCGTAACCGGCATCCTCGACCAATCCTCGCCCGGCGCGGTTTTTAAGCGAATCGTTGGTTATGTAGCGCAGTCCCGACACGGCGCAAACGTTGTCGATGCGCCCCAACGCGTCCAGGAACGCGGTGTGCGACGAGGACATACAGGCCACTTTATCCACGGGAGCTGCGATCACCTCGCCCTCGAATCCCTTCGGCGGACGCTCGCCGCCGCGCGAGATGAATACCCACCGGTCGACGTTTTGCGCCCCCTGCCACGGGTTTTTTATCCGGATAACCGAACTTCGCTCCCCGGCGGTGTATATCCCGAAACCTTCGGCGCAGACCGGGGTGTAGATCGCCTCTCCGGGCTCGAAACCACTGCGCGAAGCGCTCCCGCACCCGCAAAGCATGACTGCCGCCAGGGCTGCGCATATCAGCCGGGTCATATCAGCAGGTCGACACATAGAAGCAATAATATTGGGAAATAGCCGATCTGGCCCGAGATCACGATACCCACCGCCACCAGCAGATAGAGCAGCGGAATGAGCGCCAGCGCGCGCTGGCGCGAGTCGAGGTTTTTAAAGTTGCGCAGTCCCGCGATGCATTCCGCCCTACGCGCGTAAACATACCACAGCATCACCGCCACGACGGGCCATGGCATCACCTGAGGCCATATGCGTCCGATCAGGGCACAGGCCACGATCAGGCCCGCCTGCCATGCGATAAGTTCGCGTTTTGATTGCTGTGGCGCCATTTTTTTATTTTCCCGCAAAGATAGGGAAAATGAGTTATGAATTATTAATTATGAATTATGAATTGAGGGATTGTGGGCCCCGGGTGGCCCGGGATGCCAAATTTCATAATTCATAATTCATAATTCATAATTTAATTTTTTACCTTTGCAGTTCGGGATTTAAACTTTTTGTTAAAAATCCGGCATTAATACACGAATATCAAACACCTATGCCCAACATATCACAGCGCGGGATACAATTGCCCGCTTCGCCCATACGCCGCCTCGTCCCTTACGCCGAGGCTGCCAAGCGCAAAGGTCTGCGTGTGCTGCACCTCAACATCGGCCAGCCCGACATCCGCACCCCGCAGAGCGCGGTAGACGCCGTACACGCCTGTGCTGATCCGGTTTGGGAATATTCGCACTCGGCGGGTAACGAAAGCTACCGCCAGGCACTCGCGCAATATTATAAGGGCGTGGGCATCGACGTGACCAGCAGCGAGATACTGGCTACGGTAGGCGGGTCGGAAGCCATAATCATGGCGATGAGCGTCTGCATGGAACAGGGCGAGGAGGTGCTCATCCCCGAGCCTTTCTACGCCAACTACTTCACCTTCGCCATGGAGGCCGGGGTGGTGGTCAAGCCCATCCCTTCGCGCATCGACAATGATTTCGCCCTGCCTCCTATCGCCGACTTCGAGAACCATATAACCCCGCGCACCCGCGCCATACTGATCTGCAACCCCAACAACCCGACGGGCTACCTTTACAGTAAGGAGGAATTGGAGCAACTGCGCGACATAGTGGAGCGTTACGACCTTTTTCTCTTCTCTGACGAGGTTTACCGCGAATTCTGCTACGACGGCGCCGAGCATCATTCGGCCATGAACCTGCGGGGGATAGAGCAGAACGTGGTGATGATCGACTCGGTGTCGAAGCGCTACTCGATGTGCGGGGTCCGCCTCGGGGCGATGGTCTCGCACAATGCCGAGGTTATCGCCGCCGCCATGAAAATAGCCCAGGCGCGCCTTTCCCCGCCCCTGCTGGCCCAGGTGGCCGCCGAAGCGGCGATCAACACCCCCGCCGAATATTTCGAGCAGGTCAACCACGAATACACCCTGCGCCGCAACTGCATCGTAGGGCTGCTGAACCGGATCCCGGGCGTGTACAGCCCCACCCCGCGAGGAGCGTTCTACACCATCGCCCGTCTGCCGGTGGACGACGCCGACCGCTTCGCCCAATGGATGCTGGAGGAGTTTTCCTTTAAGGGCTGCACGGTGATGGTCGCCCCCGCATCGGGATTCTACGCCTCACCCAAGCTCGGCCGCGACCAGGTGCGCATCGCCTACGTTATCAACCGCGAAGACCTGACCCTGGCTGCCGAATGCCTCGCCGAGGCACTGAAGGTCTACCCTGGCCGCAAAATTTAACCCCGCGCGACCGGTTTTACCGCTGTGCCGCAGGAAAAAAAGATTAAAAAATCGTTGCAAGGCTTGCGAAGAATAAAAAAATTTCTACCTTTGCACTCTCTAAAAGTTCGGGGTGTAGCTCAGCCCGGTTAGAGTACACGTCTGGGGGGCGTGTGGTCGTACGTTCGAATCGTATCACCCCGACTAGCCGAAAGACCTTAATAATCAGTCGATTATTAAGGTCTTTTTCTTTGAATTTAACGGCCGCGTTGACTCTTCGTTCCCTTTTAATGAAACAATAATGAAACATTCATAGCGAACAGAAGTAAACAAAACAAATACTTTAGGAATGCTATCGCATATGTATGCTCCTAAAATGACACCCATTATCCTTTGGCCACATCCGTTAAGCCGTGTTCTAGGTTCAAGCTCTATTCAAAGACAACAATAAGCGAAGGAGTTACGATGTCGTAACTCCTTCGTTTATTGTTGACTGTTGCACACAATTTGCACACGACTCACGAAATAGATTATTTAAACTCGATACCTGCTTTCAGTAAGGCATTCTCCAGAAAATCAGCATTTTCTAAAGTGAATTTGTATTCGCTAGTAGAATATGACCCCGCAGTTGCGATAAATTTTAGTGCCCCGCCTTCCAGCAAGAGCTGTCTCAATGCACCAATATTGCCGGTACCATCATTTACCGAGGTATCGCCACTGTCAGAATTCCAGGCACGAATTGTATATTCTTTATTATTTGTGTCTCGTGCTTTAAAAATAACCGTTCCCTCTCCTTTTATAGGATGATTACGAGCGTATTCATATAACTGAATCCTAATGCTCTGATTGTCTATTAAAAATCTTACTCTTAAATTCGAGTTTGTTGTAGCAGAATTACTGAACGTCCCTAGCAATTCTGTTGACACATAGGCCTTTTTTGTCTTTTCGCCAAAGTCATCCACATAATAACCAATTTCCCAAACCCCTAAATTATCAATATTGGCTAGTCGGACACTATCTCTTCTGTGCTTTTCTATTGCCGCTAACTCTTCTTGTATTTTAGGTTGAATTTCTCCCTGTAATTTCGATAAATAAGATAATTGCGCCGATTCGGGATGCTTGCTTTTTAATGACTCTATGTACTGATTCGCCAGTATATATTGTTTCGAAGAGTATGCATTCTTAGCAAGATTTACTAACCGGTCTTCCCCATTTTTTAGATCATCTATTTCTTCACGGAGATTTTCAATAACAAGGTTTAGAGAATCGCATTTGGAAATTGCAGCATCGTATTTCTGTTCTGATATACCGCACCCAACCAATAACGAGCAGAGAATAATTATAGACTTCTTCATAATCAAATTGTTTTAATCATTTTACGTAGATACAATTACTATTGGTTAGCTCCATTTACTGATAGCTTT
>JAVBOL010000018.1:0-110583 GCA_031550615.1 Rikenellaceae bacterium
GGAGTCCCCCAGGTCCTGGTATTCGGGGTTTTTAACATGCTTTTCAATTGAGCTGACGCCACAACAACAAACAATTCCGGCCTTTCGAACGGCCGGACTTCTTTGTTCAGGCGGAAAGTTTCAGCCCGACGATCCCTGTAATGATGAGCAGCGAGGAGAGCATGCGCCATATCCCCGCCGAGTCCCCGAAAAAGAATATCCCGATCAGCAGCGTGCCTACCGCCCCGATGCCCGTCCATATTGCATAGGCCGTCCCTATGGGAATGGTGCGCTGGGCAAGGTAGAGCAGCACGCCGCTGATGGCCATCGAAAGGGCGGCCAGGGTGATCCACAGCGCCCTGGGCTGGTGCAGCGACGCGATCTTGAAGCCTAAAGGCCAGCCCATTTCGAAGATCCCGGCCAGCAGGAGCAGTAACCAGTTCATGGTCCTAAAAGTTTAAGGGGATATGCTCGTCGAGCCACACCATGCCGTTGTAGAGGCTGCGCCCCAGCACGCGGCGCTGCTCCTGGCACGAGTGCCGCTCCATAAGCTCATATCGGGACGTATTGCCCCGGTAGGCGTATCTGTATTGGCGGGTGTGGACCTGCACGAAGGCAAGCAGAAGCGCCAGCCCGGCCACCGAGAACACCACCCGGCGATGTATGCGCGTGAGCATCAGTATTATGTTCACCGTGGTGCATCCAGCCGCCAGCAGGAACAGGTCGTAGTTATTCCACCACCAGATATGCCCCGTTCCGCCTACGTAGGCGTGCGAAGGCCACAAAAAACGGATCCCGCCCCAGGCCGAGGCGGGGGTGGGCAGATCGCCCAGCAGGTGCATCGCATACCCGGCCACGAAAGCCCCGGCCACAGCCGCGTGCGACTTGAACCAGGTGTCGAGCGCGCCCCGGTTGCGGGAAAAAATATAACTGAGCACCCCCAGTAAAACCGCCATAAGCAGCGCGGCGGCCAGGGAGTGGAAAAAAGCGTGGTGCGAATACCAGAATTTCCCGGCGTAGATATGCTGTCCGGTATTCTCCAAGCCCAACAGCCGGCCCAGCGTGGAGTCGAAACCCGACCACGCGCTGATCGCGTCGATGTCGGGCAATGCGCCTCCCAGGGCCCCGGCAGCCACGATGCCGAGCCTTCGCACGGGCTTGCCCCCGGCCAGCGCAGCGACCACCGTACCGGCAGCCGCCCCCGAGAAGATATGTGTCAGCAGGTCCATGCCGGCGGTTTAGGGTATATGCATGAATTTGTGCGCCTGGATGGATATGTTCCAGCGCGGATTGGCCTTGGCGTATTCGACCGCCATGCCGATCACCTGTTCGTAGCGACTCCACTCGGGCTGCAGGTATAAAAGGCATGCCTCACCCACCGAGGCGGCGTTTTGCTCAGCCCAGCTCAGGTCCTGCACGCCCTCGACGATCACTTTGAGCTCGTCGGCTGCGGCAAGTACCTCGGGTAAGGGCGGCTGTTGCCTCTTGGGCGAGAGGCACACCCAGTCGAAAGTGCCGGAGAGGGGATGGGTGCCCGACGTTTCGAGGAATATCTCCATCCCCCCGGCGTGCAGCGCAGCTGTGAGCGGGCCCAGCGGATAGGTCAGCGGTTCGCCGCCCGTGATGACCACCGCGCGGGCGGGGTACGAAGCGGCGCGCGCCACGACATCATCGATAGGCACGGGCGGGTACATCGAGGCGTTCCAGGTCGATTTGGCGTCGCACCAGCGGCAGCCCACGTCGCACCCGCCGAGGCGGATGAAGTAAGCCGGCTTGCCGGCATGGAACCCCTCGCCCTGGATAGTGTAGAAATCCTCTACGAGAGGCAGCAGCGTGCCCCCCTGTAGGATGCTATTGCTCATCTACGATCTTATAAATGTCTGAGAAGTTGCGTCCCAGTTGGTTGTAGTCCAGCCCGAAGCCGACGATAAAGTCGTTGGGTATGGCCAGCGCGTAGTAGTCGACCTCTATCTTGTTGCGCAGCGCCTCGGGTTTGTAGAGCAGCGTGGCCACCCTCACGCTCGAAGGGTTGTGCCCCACCAGCGAACGCAGTATGTGGCTTATGCTGTCGCCCGTGTCCACGATGTCCTCGACCACGATCACGTCGCGTCCGGCGATGTTGTTCGCCAGCCCGATCAACTCGCTTACCGAGCCCGTAGAGCGCGTGCCCGAGTAGGAGGCCATCTTCACGAACGAGATCTCGCACTGGAAGTCGATGCGCTGCATCAACTCGCCCATGAACATGAAAGCGCCGTTAAGAACGCCCAGGAACAGGGGGGTGGGGCGACCCTTGTAGTCTTCGTTGATGCGCGCGGCCAGGGCGTCTATCGCCCCGATGATGCGCTCACGGGGGATCGATAATTCGAATGTCTTGTCGTGGAGGGTAACTCTTTTCATACGTTTTTATATCTTTGCGCAAGATAAATTTCCTTACGAACCGCAAAATTACAAAATTCTTCGATATGACACCCAAAGTAGCCATAATAATGGGCAGCACCTCAGACCTTAAAATAATGGACCAGGCGGCGGATTTCCTCGATTCTATGGGCATTCCCTACGAGGTGCACGCCCTTTCGGCGCACCGCACCCCGGACCGCGTGGCCGCCTTCGCCGAAGGCGCCGCGACGCGCGGCATAGGGGTTATCATCGCCGGGGCGGGCGGCGCGGCACACCTTCCCGGCGTGGTCGCGGCCTCGACCCCCCTGCCCGTTATCGGGGTGCCCATCAAGTCGTCGAACTCGATAGACGGCTGGGACAGCGTGCTTTCGATCCTGCAGATGCCCGCCGGGATTCCCGTGGCCACGATGGCCCTGGACGGCGCGCGCAACGCGGCGATCCTCGCGGCGCAGATCCTCGCCACGGCGGATAGGGAACTGGCGGCTAAGATAGTGGCCTTCAAAGCCGATCTTGCCGCGAAGATCGGCAAAGCCAACGACGAGCTGGCCGCCGTGAAGCGCCCGTTTAAAACCAACTAACGGGGCGTTGTGGAGGGTAACGTTCTATACGCGCTCGGATTGACGCTCCTGGCCGGCCTTGCGACCGGCATCGGTAGCGGCATAGCCCTGCTTGCAAAACACACCGACCGTAAATTTCTCTCATTTTCCCTCGGTTTCTCGGCAGGGGTGATGATCTACATCTCCTTCGTGGAGATATTCCAGCAAGCGCGCGTGTCGCTCTCCGGGCTGCACGGCGGGCGCACGGGCGAGGTGATAGCTGTGGCGTGCCTTTTCGGGGGCATCGCGCTGGCGGCGGCAATAGATAAACTGGTCCCCTCGGCGGAAAACCCCCACGAGCCCAAAAGTGTGGAAGATATGGGCTCACGGCGACCTGCCAATATGAAAAAACTGCGACGCGCGGGCATAGTCACCGCCCTGGCCGTGGCCCTGCACAACTTCCCGGAGGGGGTGGCAACGTTCATGTCCGCCGTAGGGTCGCCCGGGGTCGGACTGGCCATCGCCGTGGCTATCGCCATACACAACATACCCGAGGGCATCGCCGTGAGCGTGCCGGTCTACTACGCCACCGGGAGCCGCCGCAAGGCATTCTGGTACTCGTTCCTCTCGGGACTGTCCGAGCCCGCCGGGGCTCTGCTGGCCTACTTTATACTGCTGCCTTTCATGTCGGTGGCGCTGCTCAGCTGCACATTCGCCGCCGTGGCCGGGATAATGATATACATATCTTTCGACGAACTGCTGCCCGCCGCCCACGAGTACGGCGAGCACCACATAGCTATCTATGGCCTGGTGGCGGGAATGGCGCTTATGGCCGTAAGCCTTATTATGCTGATATGAGCGAAGAGAGACCGGAAGTGAACCGCACCAACGTGCGTATTATGGTGGTGCTTGCCGTGTTGCTGGCCATCGGTATCGCCACGCGCTGGAGTTATATCCGTGAGGAGGTATCCGCCGTGATAGAGAACCTTTTCAGTGTGCCTGACCGGCATGAAAAAAGCTTACCGCCCAGGTAAGCTTTTTTATTCTCAGACCACCCCTTCTGCTATGTCCACGGGGCCTTCGGAGATGTTTTTCGGGGTCAGCGGGTGGGTGAAGATAAACCGTGCGCCCGCGGTGTAACCGTCGTCGATCCATATCTCGCCGCCGAGCATGCCCACCGTCAGGCGGCAGATCGCCAGCCCGAGGCCGGTACCCTGCACATATTCGTCGAGTTTCTCGAAACGCTCGAAGACCTTCTTCTGCTTTTCGAGCGGGATGCCGCAGCCCGTGTCGGTGACGCTGAACACGACCCGGTCGTTCTCCTTGTCGGGGTGTACCGCCAGGGTGATCTTTCCTTCGGTGGTGAACTTTACAGCGTTGGACATCAGGTTGATGAGCACCTGCTGCAAGCGCTGTACGTCGGTCATCAGCTCGAAACTCTCGAAAGGCGCGTCGAGGATGTATTCCACTTTGCTCTCGCGCGAATACTGCGTGGTGGAGATCACGCTTTGGCAGAGCGATATCAACTCGCAGGGGGCGTAGTTGAATGTCAGGCGTCCCATTTCGAGGCGCGAGATATCGAGTATGTCGTTGATCAGGCGCAGCAGCAACTCTGAGTTGGTCTGCACGATGTCCGAATACATCCTGCGCTCCTCGTCGCTCGTCCCCTCGGCGACCAGCACGCTCGAAAAGCCCACTATGGCGTTGAGCGGGGTACGTATCTCGTGGCTCATGTTGGCCAGGAAGGCCGTCTTGAGGCGGTCGCTCTCCTCGGCGCGCTCCTTTGCCAGGCGCAGTTCGCGTTCGCGCTCCTTGTCGCCCGTCACGTCTTCGGTGCGCACCACGATGCCCATAAGCTCGTTGCGTTCGCCGTAGACCGGACTGGCAAGCATCGTTATGAATTGGCCGCCGGGCATCTCTATCGTGTTCTCGACGCTTCGTCCTGCTGCCAGGGCCTCGTTCACGGGGCAGAAATGGCACGGCTGGTCGAGCCCGTGCAGTACCTTATGGCATGGCTGCCCCTGGGCACCGGCATGCGGTAAGGCGGTGGTGATGGTGCCCCCGACTGTTGAGTTGTTATACCACTTGATGATATAGTCGGGCGTTATGAACTTGATGTCGGCGCGCAGGTTGTTTAGTATCAGGATGTTGTCTGACTCGGATTGTTCGAGCGCGTCTTTGAGTTTCTTGATGCGGAAATAGTAGTAGAACACCACCAGGTATCCGGCCAGCAGCAGCGCGAAGAGCGACGCCACGGCGAATATCTGGTATTTGTACCGCTCCACGAACGAAGCGTCGCGGTTGACCAGCGTGTGGGGCTCGGGCAGGGAGTTTTCGGCGATGCCCAGCACTTCGAGCCGTTTGTAGTCGAATATGTAATGGTTGGGTATGTACTGTATGCTGCGGCCACTGTGCAGGTGTGCCGCCTGGTCGATGTATTCCCATGCCTGGTGCGCGAGGTCTTTGCCTATGCTGCGGTACTGGGGCACATAGCCCCCTATCGCCCCCCGTTCGAGCCCTATGGAGGTTAGCGTGAAACACGGCACCTTGGGGTTGGCGTTGGCCAGGTCGTACAGGGCGTTGCTGATAAAGTAGTTTTCGTCCGAGTCGACCCTCCATGTGCCGAGCAGCATCGCCGTGTTGGCGGGCAGGGTCTCTATCTGGCGGATGATGGAGGCCATGGTGAACTTGCGGCCGTCGAGCAGCACCAGGTTGATGTCCGGATGGTTGCGCATCTGGCGCTTGACGTGCGCCTGGATCGACACCCCGCCGTAGGAGTTGTCGGTTATGAAGGCCAGGTTCTCTATGGCCGGGTAGAGGCTGCGGATCAGGCTGATGTTCTTGTCAACGTTGTATTCGTAGAGGTATCCCGACACGATGTTTTCGCTGTCAAGGTCGTCCAGCACGTCGACGCTTTCAGGCTCCCACTCCCGGAGGTCGACCTGCCCCGAGGGCATCAGTATGGCGTTGCGGCTGACCATGCCGCAAAGCACGGGGATGGAGCGGTCGAGCACGTCGTACGGCT
Organism: Rikenellaceae bacterium; assembly: GCA_031550615.1. Classification (GTDB taxonomy): domain Bacteria; phylum Bacteroidota; class Bacteroidia; order Bacteroidales; family Rikenellaceae; genus JAVBOW01. The sequence goes on from JAVBOL010000018.1 coordinate 5,938, forward strand.
GGGAAATATAGGAGGACCAGGCCTCCTGGCCGAGCAGCAGGATCAGCGCCGGACGCTCCCCGTTATTGTATTTTTGCAGGAAGCCGCGCATGCGTGCGGACCATTCGTGTATCTCCGAGAAACTCTTGCAGTTCATGTTCTCGATAGCGATGGGGTGCTTGCCTCCGAGCAGTTCGTATTCGTCCATGAACTGCGATATATTGTTCGCTACCGTGGCCGTTTCGGGGTTGTATGAGCTGATAATAAGTATGGGGCCGGTGCCGGGCTGGCGTCCGACGGCCTGGTGCGGGGTGCAAAATACGCAGGTAACCAGTATTATTGTCGATACCGCCCTTCGTACTCTGTGTAGTATTAGTATGCCCTTCATTCTGCGCCGCGCGTTTTTATTGGCAAATATACTGCAAAGTAAAAATATTTTTATAAAACCTATAAGTTTTTTGTCGTATAGGTCGCGGCCCCTCAGCCCTGTAAAGACAGGTTGAAACAATGGCGGCAGATGGGCTGGTATGTCTCCTTTTCGCCCAGCACCACCAGGCGGTCATCCTGCGCGTTGAGGCGGTGAGAGTGGTGGGCCAGGTTGCCGCACCTCACGCATATCGCGTGCACTTTTGTGACATATTCCGCCGTGGCCATAAGCGACGGCATGGGCCCGAAAGGTTTCCCCATGAAGTCCATGTCCAGGCCGGCCACGATGACGCGTATCCCGCTGTCGGCCAGTTGCCGGCACACCCCGACTATGCTTGCATCGAAGAACTGCGCCTCGTCTATTCCCACCACGTCCACATCGCCCGTGAGCAACAGTATGTTGCCCGGCGAGTCGACAGGCGTGGAGCGTATGGCGTTGGCGTCGTGCGACACCACCTCGTCGAGCGAGTAGCGCACGTCTAACTGCGGTTTGAATATCTCGACCCTCTGGTTGGCGAACTTGGCACGCTTCAGACGGCGTATCAGCTCTTCGGTCTTGCCCGAGAACATGGAACCGCAGACGACCTCGATCCAACCCGCGCGGCTGGCATTTTCGAGAAACATTTTTCGTTAAATTTTGTGCTACAAAGATAGCAAAAACAGGCAGACCGCCAAATAGTGCCGAAACCTTAAACGCAACTTTCGACCGCTTCGGCCACCTGTTCCATGAGCCAGTGCGGCGTGGAGGTCGCCCCGCATATCCCTACCGAATCGACCCCCTCGAACCACTCCGGGCGCAGCCCGGCGGCGCTTTCGACTGCGTAGCTGTGCGGATTGGCGTTGCGGCACACCTCGAAGAGCACCTTGCCGTTCGAGCTTTTCTGCCCCGCCACGAACACCACCGCGTCGAAGCGGCGGGCAAATTCCGCGAGGTGTTCTTCGCGTCCCGACACCTGGCGGCATATCGTGTCGTGCAGGGTCACCCGGCCCGGGTCGGCGGCGTGCTCGATGAGCCAACGGCCCACCTGCCCGAATAGCGACAGCGATTGCGTGGTCTGCGAGAGCAGGTATACCGGACGCGAGAGGTCTATCGCGGCGAGGTCTTCGATACCCTCGACGACTATTACCTCGCCGCCGACCTGCCCGGCGAGCCCGACCACTTCGGCGTGGCCGCGTTTGCCGAGGATCACCACTTGTCCGGCGATCGGTTTCATTTTTTCGTATGCTTTGGCCACCAGGCGTTGCAGCCGCGCCACCACGGGGCATGTGGCGTCTATGACCCTCAGGCGGTTGCGTGCGGCCAGCGAATATGTGGCCGGGGGTTCGCCGTGCGCCCGGATCAGCAGCGTGGCGTCGTGCAGCCCATCCAGGGCGTCGTGACCCACACAGCGCAGCCCCAGCTTTTCGAGGCGCGCCACTTCGAGGCCGTTGTGGACTATGTCGCCCAGACAAAACACCTCGCCGCCGCCATCCAGCGACTCCTCGGCCCGCCTTATGGCCCCGACCACCCCGAAGCAGAACCCCGACCTGTCGTCGATCTCGATCTTCATAAGGCAGGTTATATCACTCCCAGGCGATGCAGGTGCGCGCGCACCCACTCCATCTGCTCTTCGACGGTCATGTAGCTGTTGTCCAGTACTATGGCGTCGGCGGCCTGGCGCAGGGGGCTTATCTCGCGCGTCTGGTCCTGCAGGTCGCGTTCGCGGATGTTATTTTCGATCTCTTCCAGCGAGACCTCCTGTCCCGCCGCGCGCAACTCGTCATAGCGCCGCTGCGCGCGCACCGCCGGGTCGGCGGTCATGAATATCTTGAGCTCGGCGTCTGGGAACACCACCGTGCCTATGTCGCGCCCGTCCATCACCACACCGCGCGCACGTCCCATCTGCTGCTGCTGGGCGACCAGTTTTTCGCGCACCTCCAGGATGCGGCTCACGGGGCTGACCCACGAGCTTACGGGGATCGACCGGATCTGTTTCTCGACGTTCTCCCCATCCAGGAAGACTTCGCTGCGCCCCGCCTCGGGGTTGAAGCGGAAGGTGACCTCGCACCCGGCCAGCAGTCCCACCAGGGCCTGTTCGTCGATGCGCCCGCGTATCGCCCCGTTCTCCAGGGCGCAGAGGGTTACGGCGCGGTACATCGCCCCGGTGTCTATGAAGATATAGCCCAGCATGGCGGCTATCGCACGGGCGAAGGTGCTCTTGCCGCACGATGAGAAGCCGTCTACGGCCACGATTATTTTCTTAGCGGAACATTGCATCTACGGGAGTGTTTATAAATATAAGCATCACGGTGGCTATGCCCAGCGCGAAGATCACCGCGCCCGATATGCGGTTGATCCACAGCAGATGGCGCGGACGGAAGCGGTTGCGGACCATGCTGACTATCCCCGTCAGGGTGAACCACCAGATGGACGCCCCGATGAAGACCCCGGCGATCAGCAGCAGCGCGCGCGCCAGCCCCAAATCCGCCGCACTCAGCCCGAAAGCGGCGAATAGCGCGACGAAGATCAGGATGAAGGTCGGGTTGGCTATCGTGATAAGGAAAATCGACAAAAAATCCTGCCATAGGTTGGTCGCCCCGGCGCGGTTGCGGCGTATCTGTATCACGGGGTTGGTCATAAAGATGCTGATCCCCACCGCCATGACGCACACCCCGCCGATACCTTTTATTATGTCCATGTGGCTCTCGATGAAAGAGAGCACCACGGAGAGGGAAAACAGCGCTATCGACGAAAAGACCAGGTCGGCGCCGGCCGCCCCGAGTCCCGACACGAAGCCCGATTTATGGTTCCTGCTCAGGGTGCGCTGTATGCACACCACCCCGATCGGCCCCAGGGGGACAGACGCCATAAGGCCGATTATCAGGCCGCGGATGAGCAGTTCGAGCCACATACAACTTAATCTGTGCAAAGGTGCAAAAATAGCAAATATATATTAGAGTTTATCCAGGAATCTTTCACAAAAAATCGCATGGCCCTTTTGTGTGAAAAATCCCCGGACAAACCCTATCTTTGCCACACAATTGCCCCTATATGCGAAAAAATCTGCTGCTTGTTATCCTGAGCGTGGTTATGCTCTGCCCCGGCTGGCTCGGTCTTAGCGGACTTCCGCTTTTGGCCGCCCTGGTGCCCCTGATGCTCATAAGCGGCGGCAAAGGCGCCTCGCGCCGTGAGTTCTGGCAGATGTGGGGCTTTTGCGCGCTGGCTTTCGGGACGTGGAACCTCGTGACCACGTGGTGGATATACAACGCCGCGGCGGTAGGGGCCATAGCCGCCGTGGGCATAGGCGCGGTGTGGACGGGCGGTTTTTTCATGCTCTACCATTACGCCTCGAAGCGCGTCCACAGGTTCCTGGCCTATGGCGTTCTGATAACCGGATGGCTCACCGCCGAGTGGCTGCTGACCGTGGGACAGGTCTCCTTCCCGTGGCTGGTGCTGGGAAACGGATTCGCTTTCGACACATGGCTGGTGCAGTGGTACGACACCACGGGCGTATTCGGGGGCTCGCTCTGGGTACTGCTGTGCAATATACTTATATATGAGGCGGTTTCGCGTCCCGCTTCGCGCCGTGCGGCCATTCCGTCAGCCCTTGCCGCCGCGATTTTACCCGTCGCCGTGTCGTTGGTCAAATACGCCGCTTTCAAACCTTCGGATAGGGCGACTGTCGTCACCGTCGTGCAGCCCAACATAGACCCGTACCGCAAATTCGACGATATACCGCGCGAACGACAGGCCGACCTGCTGCTGGAGCTCGCCTGTCGGGCAAGCGCAGAGGTAGATTGGATAATAACGCCCGAAACGGCGCTCGCCGATCACACCTACGAGCCGATGCTCGGCACGACGGCGCCCGTGCAGCGCTTCGCCGCGATGCTGGCCGGGCGTTATCCGCACGCACAGGCCGTACTCGGCGCATCGACCTACATGTTTTACAGGGACGGCAGCCAGCCGTGGACGGCGCACCCCGCGGATGGGGGCGAGTGGTACGATAACTTCAATACCGTGGCGTGCCTCGACGCTGCCGGGGATATACAGTTGCGCCACAAGTCGGTGCTGCTCATCGGCGTCGAGATGACCCCTTACTACCGCCTGTTGCGCGACCGGGTCACGATACTCGACATGGGCGGGGTGACCGGGCAGCTGGGCGTGGACCCCGAGCCGGTGGTTTTCGACTCCCCGCAGGGAGTGAAGGCCGGTGCGGCGGTGTGCTGGGAGGGCGTTTTCGGTGGCTACATGGGCGGTTTCGTGCAACGGGGCGCAGAAATAATATTCATAATCAGCAACGACGGCTGGTGGGGCGACACCCAGGGCCATCGCCAGCTTTTCGCATTCTCGCGCCTGAGGGCCATAGAGTTGCGCCGTGCCGTGGCACGCAGCGCCAACACCGGTGTTTCGGGATTCATCTCCCCCCGCGGCGAGGTTCTTCAGAGATTGGGTTGGGCAGAGCGGGGAACGCTCACTCAGGCCCTGCCCCTCGAAAACAAAGTCACTTTCTACGCCCGGCACGGCGACTACATCGCCGCCATGGCTCCCTGGGGTTTGTTGGCGTGCCTTGCCGCGCTCGTTTTGCGCCGCCGCCGATGACCTACGCCGAAACACTCGAATTTTTGTACAACGCCCTGCCGGTTTTCCAACAGCAGGGCGCATCGGCCTATAAACCCGGATTGGAAAACACGGCGGCCATGGCCGCGCTGCTGGGCGATCCGCACCGCAATTTCCGGGCGGTGCACGTTGCCGGCACGAACGGCAAGGGATCGACCTCGCACATGCTGGCCGCCGCCCTGCAATCTTCCGGAGTCCGCACGGGGTTGTTCACTTCGCCGCACCTTCGCGATTTCCGCGAACGCATCCGCATCGACGGACGGATGATCTCCGAGGAGCAGGTCGTCGATTTCACAGAAAAATGGCGCGGGGAGATGATCGCCCGCGGATTGACCTTCTTCGAGATGTGCACCTTGCTGGCCTTCGAGAGTTTCTCCCGCGCGGGGGTCGAAGTCGCCGTGATAGAGACCGGCTTGGGCGGACGCCTCGACGCGACCAACATAATCACCCCCGTTTTAAGCATAATAACCAATATCGGCCTCGACCATATGGCGCAGTTGGGCGGCACGTTGCCTGAAATAGCCGCCGAAAAGGCCGGGATTATAAAGCCCGGCGTGCCGGTGGTTATAGGCGAACGCGACCTGTCGACCGATCCTGTTTTCATGGATCGCGCCGCCGCGCTGCGCAGCCCCCTGTACTTTGCGCAGGATATTTTCTCCGCCGAGGTCATCCTTGAGGGTGCCGCCGGACAGACCATAAGGGTCGTCGGACCCGGCGGCAATGCCTTCGAAATGGAGTTGGACCTCGCGGGGAGCTACCAGCGCCTTAACCTGCCGGGTGTGCTCACCGCCGCCCACCTGCTCGGCATAGAGATGAAGCACGTGCGCCGTGGATGCGCCCATGTGCGCACGCTGACCGGCCTTATGGGGCGCTGGCAGGTGCTTTGCGCCGAGCCGCTGACCGTCTGCGACACGGGGCATAACGCCCACGGCCTAAAGGAGGTGACGGCGCAGATCGCGCGCCAGAGCTACGAAAAACTCTATATGGTCCTGGGAGTGGTTGCCGAGAGAGACCTGGACAGCGTGCTGCCCCTGATGCCCCGCGAGGCGTATTATTTCTTCACGCAGCCCTCGACCCCGCGCGCCCTGCCGTGCGACGACCTTGCCGCCGCCGCCGCGCGCTACGGCCTCTGCGGGCAAGCCGTGCCGACGGTGATGGAAGCCCTTGCCGCCGCCCGCCTCGCCGCCACCCCGCGCGACGTGATATTCATAGGTGGAAGCACCTACACCGTTGCCGATCTGTTTTAAGTGTCTGTCACAATTCTGTGTTGGCTGCACATACTGCGCGCCGCTTTTCACCTATCCACTTCATTCCAAATCCTCACGTACACGAGTACGCTCCGGTTTGGAATTCAGACGATAGGCAAAAATCGACGCACACTATGCACAGCGGCGTTCTCGAAAGTGATCCCACTTTGGAAGGACACGCTCTTATATGCCAGCCTTAGTGGCTGTGGGGATTTGAGCGGAAGAGGATAGGTGAAAAGCGGCGCGCAGTATGCGCAGCCAGCCCCAGCCCCGATCCTTTAAAACTCGAGTTGCATAAGGACGGCGTTGTGGTCGCTCAGTCCGAGTTGCGGCGAGATATAATCCAGACCCCTTACGTTATCCGAATAGAAAATGTAGTCTATCCTCAGCAGACGGTGCATGTTGCGGAAGGTGTACGCGTAGCCGTTACCCGCCTCCCTGAAGCCGTCGATGCGTTTGCCACCGCCAGTCAGCGTGCGGTAGACGTATGACGAAGGCACGTCGTTGCTGTCGCCGCAGTAGATCACGGGGTGCGGCACGGAGTCCATCGCTGCGGCCACCAGGCGCGCCTGTGCTGCCCTGAGGGACGCGTTTCGGGTCATGATGCGTGAGATGCGTATGGCGGCGCGCGCCTGGTCTTCGGCAGTCCCGAGCGCGAGTTGGCGTTTGAGATCTCCCTTTTCCTGGTTCACGCTCGTGGTCTGCAGGTGGGCGTTGACGATCCTCACGGTGCGCCCTTTCACGTCCAGATCGGCCCACATCGCCGAGTTGGGAGACTTGGGGAATATCATGCGGTGCACACCCGAGATGGGGTAGCGGCTGAATATCGCCAGGTCGTGGTATTTCTCGCTGTTTATGCCCGTGGCGTGGAACGGCAGCCCGAAAGCCGCGGCGATGCTGTCGGCGGGGAAGTCGCGTTGTGTGGCGAACTCCTGGAAACATATCACGTCGAGATCGTAGGGTTTGAATTGCGCGGCCATGGAGTTGACCGTTACGGTGAACTCGTCGCCGTATCCGAAGTAATTGACGTTATATGTAGCTACGCGCAGCTGCGTCGCCCCGGCGTTGGGGATCGCCCTTTGCGAGGCGATGCGCATTATGCGGGGATAGTAGTTGAAGTTGGCCAGCAGGGCGATCAGCGGGAAAACCAGCCACACGCGCAGACGCACTATCCAGAGGAGCATAAAGAATACGTTTGCCGCAACGAGCAGGGGCATCCCGAGGGTGAGCAGGGAGAGCAAACCGCTCGACGCAGGGTCGACGTGCGCACCGAACGTAGCCAGCCCCGTCAGTGCGGCGGTGACGAAGGTCAGCAGGATCAGTATGGTGTGCAGGAGCAGGTTGACAGCCTTCTTTCCCATGATATTACGCTGTTGGCTCGACAAATATACCTAATTTTTGGAATTCTGCTAATGCCCGGAATGCGTAGCTGTGCCGCGCATCGGGATGTATCAATTTGATACTTAAATATATGCAATATTTTATTGCATATGCAATAAAATATTAGTTGATTAAATTACTGTAATATAGCATATTAATATATTGTGACAGAAAAAAATTAAGTTTTATTCAATAAAATATTGTAAATATTGTAAGAAATTGTATTTTGATTTTTATATTTGCAGTATCGTTACTAAAACATAGAATATATGACACACGATCGGATCGAGCAGCCAAATATCGTAAGGTATGTGCAGCACCAGCGCGACGGTGTCAGCTCGCACAATATTGCGCGGCACGCTGTCGGATACATCGCAAAAGGGACCAAGTATGTCTACTATGGCGATGTACGCCACCGGATCTCCCACGGTGACCTGTTTTACTTCGCCCCCGGGAGCCATTATGTGGAGAACGAGCCTGAGAACGCCAGGCCCTATGAGGAGTTCGTCGTCTACTACACCGCCCGCGAACTCGGGCGGATACTATCCGACCTGAGCGGCCAATGCTGCCTGGACGAGGTGGGCCGCCCTGCAGTTTGCGGCAACCTCGAAGTGGTCGGGGCGTGGGGCATGGCGCGTAATTTCTTCTCGGCGCTGGGCCTGAACCTGCGCAGCCAGTCCCCGGCCACGGATTCCGTTACCGCCCGCCTGAAGATGATCGAGTTGCTTTATATATTGTTGTCCAACCGCGAATGTCCCATCGGGGCGAGGCTGGTCGCGGGCGCCGACACCATGCGCGAGGATTTTGAGCAGACGATGCGCAGCCACATATTCACCGACGTGTCGATAGAGGAACTGGCCGGAAAGTGCAACCGCAGCGCGACCTCTTTCAAACAGGAATTCCGCCGCCATTTCGAGCAGCCTCCCCACCGCTGGTTCACCGCCCAAAGGTTGATGCACTCGCGGCTGCTATTGCTCTCGACCACTAAGACGATCTCGGAGATCGGCAGCGAGTGCCGTTTCTCCAACACCTCGCACTTCATAAAGATGTTCAAGCGGGAGTACGGCTCCACCCCCGCGCGTTTCCGCCAGCAGGGCGCTGCCAGTTAAGGAGAGGGGTTAAAGCGTTTCCCGTCCGCTTTGCTGTGCGGTCCGCACGGCGTCGACCAAACCCTCGGGGTCGGTGGCGCTCACCAGGTAACGCTGCTCGTAGATGTCGGTGATCTCGACCAGCCCCGTGCGCGAACGCGCGTAGACTTTCACGATCTCCCACCGCGCGATGTCGAGGTAGTAGCCGTAATAACCGAAAAAGCCGTAACTGCCCAAAAGGAGGATAAGCCCCATGGGGCGCTCCGTGATCAGGCGCACCGAGGCTATGTCACGCGCGGCGATGGTCGTCAGTTCGACTATGCAATGTATCTCCACTCCGTTTTCCGTTATGCGCACCGTGCGCGGGATGGAGAGGATGTAGAGCGCGGCGATGGATAGCGCCGTAGCCAGGAACCACGCCGGCATGTAAGCCCCCTTGCCCATCGACAGGTAGGCAAAAACGACCGCCACCGTGGCCACCGCCGCGATGATCGTCCATGTGATCCGCCGCGAGAGCCTGTCAGGCTGCATTTTATATATCAGATTCCCTACCATCTGTTTTTTCCTGCAAAGATAGCAGCGCCGCGGCTACCGCCAAATCCTCGCGCGTGGTTATTTTTATGTTATCCCTCGCGCCCTGACAGAGGTGCACCTTCGCGCCCAGCCTTTCGACCACCGCCGCGTCGTCCGTGAATGCCTCGTCGTAGGGAAGCCCGTAGGCCTCCAGCAGTATGTCGGCGGCAAAGACCTGTGGGGTCTGCACGGCGAACAGGGTGCTGCGGTCGACCACCTCCGTCCCGGTGCGCGACTGTTGGCGGATGGTGTCGACCAGGCCGACGGCGGGTATGGCGCTGCCGTGCCCTGCCGCCGCTTTCAATGCCTCCTTCACCACCCGGGCGGTCACCAGGGGGCGCACCCCGTCGTGCACCGCGATCCACTCGCAGGGCCCGATGCCGGGCAGGGCGTTGCGCACCGATTCGAAGCGGTTGTGCCCGCCCGTGCAGACGCGGTGCGTGTCCCGCAGCCCGTGCCGTCCGCAGATCTCGTCCCACAGGCCGAGGTGGCTTACGGGGATGACCACCGTGAAGCTGGCGCCGGGCAGTATGCCGCGTAGGCGCATCAGCGTGCGTGCGAGTATGGGGATGCCCGCCAGGGGCAGAAACTGCTTGGGCAGCCCTTCGCCCATCCGCGTGCCGCTGCCGCCGGCCACTATGACCACCGCGACGCCCAGACCGTTATTTGCCTGTTTCATCTTTATAGGCTTTTACGACCCTTTCGAGGGTCTGCATTACAGGGGTGTATTCGAAGCCGGGGAGCGTGCGCGTCACCTTGCCGCCGTCGTACAGGCTGCCGGTCATTGCCGAACGCGCCGCGGCGCGGGTCATGCGGGGTTCGCGTCCCGTTATTTTAGAGTAGACGGCGTCCAGGGCGGCGTAGGTATAGAGCGCCGCACGCCCGGCGCGCAGGAAAGGCGCGCGGCGTCCTGCAAAAGCGGCGCATGCAGAGATCAGCTCGCGGTAGGTCATATTGCCGCCCGAGAGGATAAAGCGTTGGCCGACGGCCCCGGGGCTGTCGGCCAGCAAAACTTCCGCGCGCGCCACGTCGCGCACGTCGACGTAGCCCATGGCCCCGTCTGTATAGAATGGTATGCCGCTCGATGCGAAGGGTATGATAAGCGTGCTGCCGCCCGAACGCCAGTCGCCCAGCCCGAGTATGATGCCGGGGTTTACGACGGTCACCTCCACACCTTCCGCCGCCGCACGCCACGCCTGGTTCTCGGATAGGAATTTGCTCACTCCGTAAGGCGACGTGCCGGCCATGTTCTCCAACTCGCAACTCTCGTCGATCATCTCCCCGCCCGGGTGCGGACCGCCCAGGGCGGCGACCGAGCTGGTGTGCACCAACCGGCGCACATGGCAATCCACGGCGGCCAGGGCTACGTGCGAGGCTATCTCGACGTTGGTTTCGATCAGCTCTGCGGCGTCGCTGTCGCGCATCGACACCGCCGCCGCGCAATGGAACACCACGCCCACGCCCTCGAACGCCTCACGCAGCGCATGGGGGTCGTTCAGGGCGCATTCCGTGATATGCAGCCCCGGAGTGGAAACCCCCTGTAAAAAACCCTCGCGGCGAAGGGTTTTATCGAGTGTGGCCGTGCGCGAAGCCTCGCGCAGGGGGAGCGTTATATCGGTGTATCCCGCCCTGAGCAATTCGGCGACCAGGTGGCTGCCCAGCATTCCGCTCGCCCCGGTGACGGCTGTGCGTTCACTTTTCATCTGTCCAGATAAGTTTTTTACCGAAACCCAGCGTGTTGTCGGTCAGTTTCATCCATCCCGGCTCGAAGAGCCACAGGTCGAGCTCTGCCGCCGCGGCGTAGGGGAAACGGTTTACGTATGCCTTGCGCGCCAACCCTTCGTTTTCGCCCGCCCGGGTGACGCGTCCCCGCAGCTGCAATCCCTGCACTCGCCCCACCACGCGCGTTTCGAGCACTATGGAAGCTGCGGCGACGGGGTTCGCGGCGGCCTGTGAGGCGTGCAGCGTGTGCTCCTCGGAGGTGAATACGAAGAAGTTGCGCTCCGCGAGGTAGGCGTAGAACATATTGCTGCAATGCGGCGCGTCGCCCACGCTCGTGGCGAGGGTCAGCACATGGTGCTTTCGTATGAATTTAACGAACTGAGGCGCTGGCAGTTGCACGGGAAAGGCTGTCCGGTGCGCCGGGACGCACGATGTACAAAGAGTCGAGGGAAGTTATGCGCAGCGAGTCGGCCAGCGTGCCGGCCACCTCGGCCATGATGCGTTCGCGCACGGCGGCGAAGGCATCGAGGTTGGCCTTTGCGATAGGCTCGGCGGGCTCGGTGGGCACGGAGAGGGGGTTTATCGCCTTGCCGTTTTTATAGAGGCGGAAGTCGAGGTGCGGGCCGGTCGAAAGCCCCGTGCTGCCCACGTATCCGATCAGCTGGCCTTGCGACACGTGCGATCCGTTGCGCACGCCCTTGGCATAGCCCCGCAGGTGCATATAGCTCGACACCAGGCCTTTGGCGTGTTTTACCTTGATGGTGTTGCCGCCGCCGCCAGACCATCCGCAGTAGGTCACAGTCCCGTCGGCCACCGAGTTGACAGGCGTGCCCGAGGGCGCGGCGTAGTCCACCCCGTGGTGGGGACGGTAATATTTGAGCACCGGATGGAAGCGTGCGTTGGTGAATTTCGAAGTGATGCGCGAGAATTTCAGGGGCGCTTTCAGCAGGTTCTTGCGCAGCGAGTTGCCGTTTTCGTCCCAGTATTCGATCTTACCGTTCTGTTTGAACGGTATGGCGTTGTAGGTCTTGCCGTTATGTGTGAACTGCGCGCCCCAGATGCGTCCCGTGCCCACGCTGAGCGAGTCGACGAACTGCTCGTCGTAGACCACCGTGAAGGAGTCGCCTTTCTGGAGCCCGAAGAAGTCGATGGACCAGGCGTAGATGTCGGAAAGCTCCATCGCCAGCCCGGGCGACATGCCGCCCTCGACCATGCAGTTCCACAGCGAGGAGGTTATCTGTCCGCTGTGGCGCTGGCGCACCGTGACCACGTCCTTCTGGAAAGGGCATGCGACGATCGAATCGCCGCGCAGGTCCAGAACCATGTAATCTATGCGGTTGCAGCGGTAGACGAACCAGTCGAGCGAGGGGATCGAGTCGCGGGTGAAGAACATGTGGTATTCGTGCCCGGCGCGTATCGTGCGGGGGTCGAATACCGGGCAGCAGCGCACGAAACGGTCGATGCGCTGCGCCGAAACGCCGTGCTGGCCGAGCAGTACCGAGAGGCTCTCGCCGGAGCAGACCACCGCGTCGCTACGCTCATATTGCAGGTAGGGTATGCCGTACATCGTCGGCTCGGGGGCTTCATCCTCCGCGATTCCGGCGTCACGGTTGCGCCCCAGACAGAGCAAAATAACCGCGATCGCAATAATAATCAGCGATATAGCGCCGTATAGATATAGTTTATTTTTTTTCATGATCCGTAAAGGTAGAAAATTTTTCGTAAATACCTGCAAAGTGGCCCCGCTGCCGGTCCCTGTGATTTTAGCCTTACGAAAAACCCCGGACTGCAACATTTTGCATCCGGGGTCTATTTTAGGTTTGCCCTCTTACAGGCTTGCCGTGCCTTTGGGGTAGGCTATGATGTCCGTTACCGGCACGTGGCTGTGGGGCACGAACTCGAACACCTGCGACCACAGCACGTCTTTGCCCGGAATGGCGTAAAGCGTCAGCTTAACGGCTGAAATGGGGCTTTGGGGTATCGACGCGAGTTTCTTGAAATCGCCTTTCACGGCTATCTCGCGCACTTTTTCGCGCTGCGGGGCCTCGAACGAGTACTCGTACTTTTTGAGCTTTTCGCCCGAGGGTGTGTAGTAGAGGTCGAAAGTGTTTCCCAGCAAGCGGATCATCAGTACGATCAGCCCGGCGAAGAAGAGCACCCAGCCGGTCATCATGACCGCCGAGGCGAGGTTGGGGCTCTCGGCGATGCCGGGGGCGAATTTATCGGTTACTGCCAGGCCGAGCCCGGCTACGATCATAAGGATTGCGCCCAGTGGGCTTTTGCGTTTTTTCGTGACGTCTGTGCCCGCAATGGTTTGCAGGTCGTTATCTATATGTTGCATGTTTTTATTATTTAGCTGTTATGGGTAAATGCGGCGTCTGCGCCAAGGCGGACACCGGAATAGAACGGGATGTGAAACCGACGGCTAAATAACGATCTTGCGCAGACCGTAGATGCTGGAAAGGTTGTCCGGCATGCGCAAAATGGGGAATTCCCCGGGGAAGAAAGTTTTAATGTATATTATCCCGTCCACTTCGGCAGGTGTGGCGGCGGGTATCTTAGTGGCGAATGTGCGCGCACCGTGCAGCAGCGACGCGGACAGGGCGGCGGGAGCGGGGGCGGGGATCTCGAACAGCGACACCGAGCTGCGCATCACCTCGAAGGTCTGCATAGTCTGCGGGTTCACCCCCTCGGGCTGCGTGACCGTGCACGCGCCGTAAAGGGCGGTCTGCCCGCTGCCGCCGATCCACAGCAGCCCCAGGCACACCCACAGAAGTATCGTTACGAGTTTATTCACTTTTGCAAATATAGTCAAATAAAGGACTTCCCGGCATCCCGGGCAAAAACCCTACCGTTTTCTCCTCATTGTCTTTTTGTAGGCTTCGTAGAGCTTTTCGGTTTCCGAGGGGTCGTCGAAATCCACCGGCGGCATTTTACGCACCAGCGCGCGCACCCTGGCCGCCCGTCCGGCGACGTAGCCCGACGGCGCGCCGATCTTCATCCTGATGGGGTTGGGCAGCACGGTGGCGATCAGCGCCGCTTCGTAGTTATTCAGGTCCGCGGCATCCTTTTTGAAGTATTTACGCGCTGCGGCCTCCACCCCGTATACGTTGGGCCCCAGTTCTATGACATTGAGGTAGACCTCCATTATGCGGCGTTTTCCCCAGAGGGTTTCGATCAGGACGGTGAAATACGTTTCTATACCCTTGCGCACCCACGTGCGGCTGGGGGGGCAGAAGACGTTTTTGGCCGTCTGTTGCGATATGGTGCTCGCGCCGCGCAACTTACGCCCCCTCTTGTTGGATTCGATGGCCTTCTGTATGGCCACTATGTCGAATCCGTGGTGCACCAAAAAGAAATTGTCCTCGGTGGCGATCACGGCGCGCAGCACCGTCATGTTTATATTGCGCGTGGCCGTCCATTTGGAGTTGACCGCGAAAGGCTCTTTTTCCGCGTTTTCGAATAGCTTGACCACCTTGAGCGGGGTGATGGTGACCGGCACGCAGCGCAATGCGGCGACATAGCCCACAGTGAGGGTGAGCATGAAGATGATAAGGTATGTGGCCAGTCGCCCGATATATTTCACAGCATGCAAAATTAGATATAATTCCCGGAATTTCCGTTACCGGGCACGAATTAGCGCGCCGCAGACGAAAAAGTTTGCAAAAAAAAACTATCTTTGCCGCGCATAGTATGCTCTGTACGCAACTAAATACATCAAATCATAAAAAACATGGCTCAGAAAAAATTCATCACCTGTGACGGAAACTACGCTGCCGCCCACATCGCTTACATGTTCAGCGAGGTAGCAGCCATCTATCCCATCACACCCTCTTCGACCATGGCCGAGTATGCCGACGAATGGGCGGCTAAAGGCCGTAAGAACATCTTCGGCGAAACGGTACGCGTCGTGGAGATGCAGTCCGAGGCCGGCGCCGCCGGTGCGCTGCACGGTTCGCTGCAGGCCGGTGCGCTGTCCACCACCTTCACCGCCTCGCAGGGTCTGCTGCTGATGATCCCCAATATGTACAAGATCGCCGGCGAGTTGCTCCCGGGCGTGTTCCACGTTTCGGCACGCGCGCTGGCCGCACAGGCCCTGTCGATCTTCGGCGACCACCAGGACGTTATGTCCGCACGCCAGACCGGCTTTGCCATGCTGGCCACCGGCTCGGTGCAGGAGGTTATGGACCTGGCAGGTGTGGCCCACCTCGTGTCGCTCAAGTCGCGCGTTCCCTTCATGCACTTCTTCGACGGTTTCCGCACCTCGCACGAAATACAGAAGATCGAGTTGATGGACCAGGACGCCCTCGCGGCGCTGATCGACCAGGACGCCCTGGCAGCCTTCCGCCAGCGTGCGCTCAACCCCCAGGCCCCCGTGACGCGCGGTACCGCCCAGAATCCCGATATCTATTTCCAGAGCCGCGAGGCGTCGAACAAATTCTACGACGCGGTGCCCGATATGGTGGCCGAGGCCATGAAGCAGATCGGCAAGATCACAGGCCGCGACTATAAGCCCTTCACCTACTACGGCTCGGACAAAGCCGAGAACATCGTCATCGCGATGGGCTCGGTGACCGAAACGATCAAGGAGACCGTGGACTACCTGAATGCGCAGGGTAAGAATGTCGGCCTTCTGAGCGTGCACCTCTACCGTCCCTTCTCGGCCAAGTACTTCTTCGACGTGCTGCCCAAGACGGTCAAGAGGGTCTGCGTGCTCGACCGCACCAAGGAGCCGGGAGCCAACGGCGAACCCCTCTACCTGGACGTCAAGGACCTTTTCTACGGCAAGCAGAACGCCCCCGTCATCGTAGGCGGACGCTATGGCCTGAGCTCTAAGGACACCACTCCCGCCCAGATGATCGCCGTGTTCGAGAACCTGGCCGCCAACGAACCCAAGAACCGTTTCACGGTGGGTATCACCGACGACGTGACCTATCTCTCGCTGCCCGTGGGCAAAGAGATCGCCCTGGGTGCGAAAGGCACTTTCGAGGCGCGTTTCATCGGATTAGGAGCTGACGGCACAGTTGGCGCTAACAAAAACTCCATAAAAATCATCGGTGAGACGACCGATAAATATTGCCAGGCCTATTTCTCGTACGACTCGAAGAAATCGGGCGGCTACACTTCCTCGCACCTGCGTTTCGGCGACAGCCCCATCCGCTCGCCATACCTGGTGAACACCCCCGACTTCGTGGCTTGCCACGTTCCTTCCTACCTTGGCAAGTACGACCTGCTCAAGGGCCTCAAGGACGGCGGCACGTTCCTTCTCAACTCGATCTGGGACGCCGAGACCACCAAGAAGCACCTGCCCGACGACATGAAGAAATACCTCGCCGAGCACCATATCAATTTCTATATCATCAACGCCACCGCGCTGGCTGCCGAGATCGGTCTTGGTAACCGCACCAACACCATCATGCAGAGCGCCTTCTTCAAGGTGGCGAACGTGATCCCCTACGACAAGGCCGTCGAGGAGATGAAGAAATTCATCCTCAAATCCTACGGTAACAAGGGTGAGGATATCGTCAACATGAACTACGCCGCGGTGGACAAGGGCGGCAACCCCGTCAAGGTGGACGTTCCCGCCGAATGGGCCAAGATCGAAATCAAGGCCGCGGCCAAGAACGACGCGCCCGCCTTCATCACCGATATCGTCGAGCCGATCAACGGCCTTGAGGGCGATTCGCTGCCCGTAAGCGCATTCCTCGGCCGCGAAGACGGCACCTGGGACAACGGCACCTCGGCATACGAGAAACGCGGTATCGCGGTCAACGTCCCCGAATGGCAGAGCGAAAGCTGCATACAGTGTAACCAGTGCGCATACGTCTGCCCCCACGCAGCGATCCGCCCCTTCCTGCTCACCGAGGCAGAGGTTGCCGCCGCTCCCGCAGGTACCGTAACGGTACAGGGCGTGGGCGCTACCAAAGAGTACAAATTCCGCATGCAGGTGTCGCCCCTCGACTGTACGGGTTGCGGCAACTGCGCCAATATCTGCCCCTCGCCGACCAAGTCGCTTATCATGAAGCCCCTCGAATCGCAGATGGCCGAAGAGTCGCGCTGGGAGTACATGCACCACAAAGTGGGTTACAAAGATACCGTTGTCGACAAGACCAAGACGGTCAAGAACAGCCAGTTCGCACAACCCCTGTTCGAATTCTCGGGTGCTTGCGCCGGTTGCGGCGAAACCCCCTACATCAAGTCGATCACCCAGCTGTTCGGCGACCGCATGATGGTGGCCAACGCCACAGGTTGCTCGTCGATCTACGGCGGTTCGGCACCTTCGACCCCCTACTGCGTAAACTCTAAGGGCCACGGTCCCGCATGGGCCAACTCGCTCTTTGAGGACAACGCCGAATTCGGCCTGGGTATGCACGTGGGCGTCGAGAAACTGCGCGACGGCCTGAAAGTGAAGATGGAAGCGGCTATCGCCTCCTGCCCCAAATGCTCTGATGAGCTGAAGGCCACCTTCACCGAATGGATCGAAAACCGCCACATCGCAGCCAAAACCGTCGAGATCGCAGACCGCATGATCCCGATGATGGAGGCCTGTGGATGCGACACCTGCAAGGAGATACTCGAACTGAAGCAATACCTGGTTAAGCGTTCGCAATGGATCTTCGGCGGCGACGGCTGGTCTTACGACATCGGTTTCGGCGGCCTGGACCACGTGATCGCATCGGGCGAGAACGTGAACATCCTGGTTATGGACACCGAGGTTTACTCGAACACCGGTGGCCAGTCTTCGAAAGCGACCCCCGTGGGCGCAGTGGCCAAATTCGCCACCGCCGGCAAGCGTATCCGCAAGAAAGACCTCGGGGCGATAGCCATGACCTACGGCTACGTCTACGTGGCGCAGGTGTCCATGGGCGCCAACCACAACCAGTATTTCCAGGCTATCAAAGAGGCCGAGGCCTATGACGGACCTTCGCTGATCATCGCCTACGCACCATGTATCAACCACGGCATCAAAGGCGGCATGGGCCAGTCCCAGCTCACCGAAAAGCGTGCGGTAGAGTGCGGTTACTGGCACATGTGGCGTTTCAACCCCGCCCTCGAAGCCGAAGGCAAGAACCCCTTCACGATGGACTCGAAGGAGCCCGACTGGAGCAAGTTCCAGGACTTCATCAACAACGAAGTGCGCTACACCTCGCTCAAAAAGTCTTTCCCCGCCGAAGCCAAGGAACTCTTCGAAGCCTCGCAGGAAAACGCGCAGTGGAGATACAGCACATATCTCCGCATGGCCGCCATGGACTTCAGCAAGAAGGAGTAACAGGTCAATTGTATTCATTATGCCCCGGCGACCATAAGGATCGCCGGGGCATTTTTTATCTCTCCATGCCCCCCTGTCCCGGTGCGTCAGACATCGGATATGGACCTAATAATCACTTTCTGCTCAACAGGTTGTTATTTCATAATAAAATAATACTTTTGCGTATGACCTGACCTCGCAGCGGGATAATGGTCATATTACATATTTGTTCGTCGAGAGCTACGTGAAAACTGGCAGGTTTAAAAGTAAAAAGCTTACGGCGCAATGCTTGTGCTATATTAATATGGCATGGGCTTGCCTGTCTCTTTTTACGGTGTTGCCAGCACTCACGTAGAGCCAAGGTAAGTTCCATGCTATTTTTTTGTGTGCCGCCCTCTGAATAAGAAACGCCCCCCTACCGCCGATTATTGCTGCAATACGACCCGCTATATAATTGTAAAAGAGTAATGCAGGTAAATTATTATGATTAATTATTTATCTTTGCCTTGTCGAAAGACAAAAGACATACTCCGTTTTCGTGGCGAAATTCTGGCGAATTATATTAACGAAGGGACGGATATTATATATAGAAATCTGCGCTTACTGCATTACAGTTCAAGCGTGGTGTGTTGGTACTTTTCGTGTAGGGCTCGCCAGTCCTTCGCCACGGAGTTTTACGAACACCCACGCTTTTTCTGTCTCCATGGTTCCGGCTCAGGGACGAAAAAGCAAAAGAATACGATCAAAGTAACAAGGGGTGCAACTCCCTTTTTACTATTGTTTTACTAACCGGCACAAAGTGCGGGGCAACTCCCGTGCGGCGCGAAATATACAATACAATACAGGCTAATGCGTTATTAATTCGAAAATTAAAGTTATGGCGGAGCAGGAAAACCCCTTCAGGGAGTATGACCAGCAGATCGAAAAGGTCTTAAAACAGAAAGAGCGGAAATACGGGCTTACAAAATCGCAGATCATTACCCGAGAGGTGATCGAAGGCTGGATCGCGGGAAATCCTGCAGACGTTAAGATCATATTTACGCATTGCGTGGATATGCTGGTCGACTTCATAGAGGCCATACTTCGGATGAGGCACGAAGCGGAAGATATCGCCCAGGACGTATTCACGCATATCTGGGAGAACCGCGAGAGGATCGACCCGGCGCGCAACTTCAAAGGCTACCTGTTCACCATAGCCCGGACGATGGCCTACAAACAGCTGCGGACACGCAAAATGGGGGAGCGTTTTATGGACTACGCCGCCGCCGCCGCCAATACGCCGCCACTTACGCCCTACGATCAATACCTGGCCAACGAAACGGCGATGTTCGTGAAGGTATACCTGGATAATCTGCCTCCGCAACGCAAACGGGTGTATGAGATGAGCCGCCGGGACGGTAAGAGCGACGCCGAGATCGCCGCCGAACTCTCCCTGAGCGTAAGCACCGTGCGGAATCACCTCAAGCTGACCATGAGAGGGGTGAAAGACCTGCTGGCGCTCTCGATCATGCTATTCGCGCTGAGCAGCCAATCCGCCTCGCAGATACTCGAACGCTACGATACGGGGAAGATTTTTGCGATGAACCACAGGTCGCTTGAAAAGCGGATGGAATCCAGGGGAAAAACCGCTGGAGAACCGTCCGCCGCACTCGTTTAGAAGTAGGCCGGGCGATCCCCCGAAGGCGAAAAAATCAGAAAAATATGCCACTGATTATCAGGTTATTATAAAATAGTTTGAAAAAAGTGCATTTCCCGGTTAGCCATTTTTGGGGGTAAGTGGATAGTATATATGAAAGCACCAAAGACAACACACCCGAACAGGAGTAAACACCGTGGCGAAACTGGCGAATCGCGCAACACAAAAAAGAGAATGGATTACGACCACAGCAATGGCGGATTCAATGAGTTAGTGGAACAAATTGCTCCGGAATGGAGGAAGCTGACACCGAAACAAAGGGCTGAGATTATCATGCGGGAGTTCAGGAAACTGAAAGACCCATCGCCCGGGTTAGTGAAACAGTACCGGCTATGGCTGCACGATAACGCAGAGATAGCACTGGAGACGCAAGCGGTCAGAGAGAGTTTTGACGAAAACTTTAAGGATCTGTTTGCGAAATAGAGCCAAAGGCCGGACGACGGTCAGGGGCCACAACATAAAAGACATATTAACCGGTTACAATTTTGGGTTCCCCACTGCAGAGGGACAAAAAAGATGAAGGTAACTAACAGAAGAAGAGAACGGGTAGCTGCCGTTTTCGAAAAGCTGAAGGAAAAAGCTATTCCTGCGGCTTTACACGACCAGATCGTCGGTTGGTTGATTACCGACCACGACAGGGACGAAAAAGACAGACAACTTGCGGAGTTTTTCGCGGACAACTACGACTATGCCCGGGAGCCGAGTAAACGCGCCTACCAGATGTACGAGGCGTTTTGCAAACGGAACGGCATCGACAATCAGGAGCCCGCGAAAGCCCCGGAAAGCAAACCGGCGCGAATACCGCTGCTGCGCAATACCGCCCTGCGCTATGCCGCAGCGATAATTACGGTTGCGGTGAGTGTCGGGGTGTCGTTGTGGGTGGCCGGACACTATGGGTCGGACGCCCGGCAGTTCGCAACGGTAACGGTAAGCGTCCCTGTGGCGGGCGAACGGACGTTACTGCTGCCCGACAGCTCGACGGTGACGGTGTACGGCGGAGGCCGGATCACCTACGCCGAAGGGTTCGGGCAGGGACGCAAGGTGGAATTGGACGGAACGGCGCGTTTCGATGTGAAGCGCGATGAGCAAAGGCCTTTCACCGTCCACACGAAGTACTTTGACATCGCCGTACTTGGCACCGGATTCAAGGTCCACAGCCACGAAGGCGAAGATATCAGCACCGTCGACCTGTACCACGGCAGCGTGCGGGTCGATACCGACGGGGAGAGCGTGACGCTCCGCCCGGGCCAGCACCTGAGCTACGATCACACGACCGGAAGCATCGGGGTTAGGCGAATAAAGATAGACGAGCTGGATTACGGTCAGATGCCGGAGATGGTATTCGACCGCGCCAACCTAAGGGAGGTGTTCGACGTACTGGAACGCAAGTATGGGGTGATGATCCAAATCGAGGGCGACGTGCAGCAGGACAAGGGAGGTATTTGCGCCGACCTTTCGCAAGCGCAGAGCATTGACAGGGTAATGAGCATATTGTCGATGACCACAGGGAGATTCGATTACACGATAGCCGACACAACGATCATCGTAAGGCCGATAAGGCGTTAGATGACCTGACCAAACTTTAGATTTTGAAACGAGAGTTACACTAATGAAGAAACCATTTGCAACCCGGGCCGTTTGGCGGACGGCACTGCTGGCGTTGATGTTGCCGGTACTGCTGGCAGCGGCCCCCGCCCGGGGGATAGACGCGGCGAAGACCGTGAACCTGCCCGCCAAAACGACCACGCGCAGCGCGGCGATCGCCCAGATCCACAAGCAGACCACGTATAAGGTGGTCTTCGACGTCGAACAGTTCGACGACGGCAAAACCGTCAACTTCGGCAAAACGCAACTGCCGCTCGGCGATGTGCTGACGGCGATCCTCGCCGGCAGCGGCAACACATACACCTCCGACGGCAAGTATATCGTTTTCCACAAAAAGGCCGAGGAAACCCCCTCTCAGGTGGCCGTCTTCTCAAACCGCGCGATAACCGGCACCATCACCGACGCCGACACGGGCAAGCCCCGGGCGGGTTTGCAAGTCGAGGTCCTCGACACACAGGTCGCCACCGCGACCAACGACTTCGGGCGTTTCATCCTTGCAGGGCTTAAACCCGGCATACATGTGATCCGGGTGGCCTATCCCGACGGCGCGGTACGTTACCGCACGGTGAATCTGCCGACGGGGAAAGACGTCGACGTGGCCTTCGCGCTCGGCGGCGAGATCATGCAGGGCTCCGCGTCGGACCAGGAGCCTACGGCCCGTCCCGAGCCCAAGACCACGGCCTACTACCGCGAAGCGAAGGAGGATGAGTATACGGTGCGCGCTATGCATAGTGAGCCGAACACCGATTATACCCTGGTCCCCCTCTCGAAAGTAAACGGCAACTACCTGCCAAAATTTGCCCTGAGCACCAATTTGCTGCTGTACGGCGTGCTCACACCCAACATCGACGCCGATTGGGCGCTCTCGCGCAAATGGACGATGGGCGCGGGGGTGGCCTACAACCCGTTCTACTACGGCAACGAAAGCGTGACGAAATACTGGCTGGCGCGGCTGAAGGGTGACTACTGGTTCTGCAACCGCTTCGAGCGTTGGCACATCGGACTGCACGCCTTGGGCGGCAGGTTCAACGTAGGCAACGTGGAGCTGCCCTTCACCCACACTTTCGATAACGAGATCTATAAAGGCTGGGGCGCGGGCGGCGGAGTCCACGGCGGCTACCACGCCGCACTCGGGAAACGGACGGGTCTCGACTTCAGGTTGGGCGCCGGTTACGTCTACCTCGAATACGACAAGTACCGTTGCGAGGGGTGCGACCAGTATATAGGCCGTTATAACCGGCACTATTGGGGGATAACCGAAGCGGCGGTCGCCTTTTTAATCTACCTCAAGTAATCCTGCATGAAAAAGCTTATTATAAGCACACTCGCAACGGTGTGCATGCTGACACCCTTTTCTTATGTGAACGGGCAGCAAACCGACAAAAGCATTAAAATAGAGCGAGTTAGCCACAAAACTAACGGTCAAACCCTCGAAATCGCCATGCAGATCGTGGCCACCGGAATGGAGATCGAGTGCAATGGCCGGATCACGCTGGAGATCGCCGTCGAGGGCGCCGAGCGCAGGTTGGTCCTGCCGGGTGTTGTCTACACGGGCAACCAGCGCTACCTGTACGAAAGGCGTAATGCGGAGCTGTCCGGATCGTACCACCTGGAGCCTTACAAGGTATTCCGTGGCATCCGCAAAGGCAGGCAGTATGTGTGCGACTACCTGGTGTCGGTGCCCTACTACACGTGGATGGAGCATGCCGCGATCACCTGGCGCGAATGTCTGCACGCCTGTGCCGGTGAGATCGAACTCTCGGACGGGCAACTGGTGGCCGATATCAACCCCAAACCCGCCTACGTCGAGCCTGAGATATGGCGTCCCGATCCCGGCCTGTTCGCCAACCTGGTTGCGTTCCTCGTCCCCGAGGTGGAGGAGGTGAAGGCCAGGGCCGAAATGATCGAACTGCCCATCGGTTTCCCGGTCAACGTGACCGAGGTGCGCCCCGCGTTCGGCAATAACGCCTACGAACTCTCGAGGGCCGACACGCTAATCAAAAGGTTGCAGAACAACGCGCTGTTGGATATCCGGAGCGTCCACATCCGCGGGTATGCCTCACCGGAAGGAAAATATACGGCAAACGAGAGGCTTGCCCGCGGACGCTCCGAGGGTTTCAAAAACTACCTGATAAAGTACTACCCCGGCAACGACTACATCAAAAACGCGATCACCACGTGGGTGCCCGAGGACTGGGAAGGCGCGGCGCGTATGGTAGCCCGGCATGACAGCATAAGGCTCAAGGACGAGGCGTTGGCCATTATCCGCGACCCGGGCATCGCTCCCGACGATAAGGAGAGGATACTGCAAGCCACGCAAAAGTGGAGCTACGTCTGGAAACCGATGCTCAAAGATATATTCCCCAAACTGCGCCGCATCGAGCTCAAAGTGGACTACACGATCCAGAAACTCGACGACAACAAAGCCCGCGAGCTGATCTACACCGCTCCGGAGATGTTGAGCCTCGATGAGATCAACCGCGTGGCCCGCTACTACGAGCCGGGCAGCAAGCAATACCGCGAGGTGTACGAGATCGCGGCAAAGCAATTCTCCAACGACCTTGTGGCCAACAACAACGCCGCCGCCGCCCTGCTGCAGACGGGCGACGCGGAGGGTGCGCTGCCATACCTGGAAAAGACGAAAGGCAACCCCGTGAGCTATATCAACTACGGAGCCTACTACTACATCAGCGGCGACCTGGACAAGGCCATCGCATACTTTAACAAAGCCCACGCCGCCGGCATCGAGCAGGCCCACCAAAACCTGCGCCTGGTGAATCCCACGCAAAAGTAATGACTGTCCTTCGAAGACATATCAAAGCCATGCTGGCCGCCGCAACGCTCTGCGTCGTGGCGACCTCGTGCGACATCGGCAACGAGCGCCGGATCTGCGACTACACGGTGCAGTTGCGCTATGACTACAACCGCGAGAACACCACCTCGCAGAATATGCTCGACCGCCATGTGGCCTCTATCGACGAGTACCTTTTCGACGAGGCCGGCGTGTTGTACCTCTACCGCCGCCTTACCCCTGACGATCCGTGCGTGGAGGGCCTGGTATCGGAGCTGACCCTGCCCCCGGGCCGCTACTCGGTGATCGCGTGGGGTAATTGCACTGACATCAACTCCGTGACGCCCGCCCCGGTCAAGGGTGTGACCACGCGCGACGAATTGCTGCTCTCCCGTACGGGAAAGGCGAATGCGGCGGCGATGCCCGGCGACGCCGGCACGACGTGGCAGAACGGCGACCGCCTCTATTACGGCTACCGCACATTCACGGTCAGCGCCGAAGGGATCAGCCGCAACAGGGTCGATATGATCCACTCGCATCTTGTGCTGCGCTTTCGTGTGCGATGGGTGCACAGCGCGCCGGCACCCGGTAACTACACGGCCTACCTGAGCGGTATAGGCTCCGAGAAGGCGTTTATGCCCGAATTCATCTATCCGGTGCAGCACCAGGTCTGGGAGGCGCACAACCCCGCCGACGCCTCGCACGACCCCTACCCGCAATCGTGCAACAGGGTGCGCCACCACATCCCGGGCGTACACCACACGGACAACGTGAAGACCCACCGCATAGGCGTGCAGCAGGGCTTCGACTACGAGATGTGGGGCGAATTTATAACCTACCGCATCCGCCAGGCCAGTCACCCCGTGCTGGAGATCTACGACGCAGCCGGCAACAAGGTAGTCCACCCCAATAAGACCATCGACCTGCAAAAATATTTCAACGACCAGGGCATCGACCTGGACCACACCCTCAAACAGGAGTACGAGATAGACATCCTGATCGACGGCGACGCGATCTATGTCATGCCGCTGGACGTCGAGGAGTGGGAAGAGGGCGGGGCGCTGTAACGCACATCTTAACGCACAAATAACTCAAAAACATTTCAAACCAAATTTCTTAACCTTTTTTAAAACAAACAAACATGAAGAAACTCATTCACTTGGCCCTTGCGGCCGCAATGATCTTCGGGGCAGCGTCCTGCTCCAAGGAGAACGACCTGAACGGGCCCGCCGGGGACGGCAACGGGACGATGACCTTCGAGCTGAAGGGCCTGAGCAAGATCACCACCTACGCCACGGTTCCCACTAAGACGGCAGCCGAGAGCGACATCGTAGGCGCGATCAGCGTCTATATGTTCAAGGCTTCGGACAACAAACTGGTAAAAGCTTACACCACCGGCGGCACGGACTGCGCCCTGAGCGGACAGAAGGTCACCATCAGCAACCTGAAGGACTACATGGGCCAGCAGATGAACTTCTACGTCGTAGCCAACCCTACCCCCACGACGGCCATCTCGGTGACCCCGGGTACCACCACCGAGGCGGACCTGATCGCCAAACTGACCAAGAAGCTGGGCCAGACCGGCGGCAAGATCAGCGAGAGGCTTATCACCCCGCTGCTCCTGACGGGCAAAACCACCGCATCGGTCGAGGTCAGCTCTACGGCAACCGCCTCGATCAGCCTGAAGCGCAGCGTGGCCCGTTTCGACGTGGTTAACCCGATGGCTGATTTCCATATCGACGAGATCTATGTTTCCCGCGTCTACGATCAGGGTTACATCTTCCCGCAGACGGCTCTTCCCGGAATAATAATTGGAGGTGGCATGGCCCCCATCGCAGGTCCTGTCGTAGCCGACTACGAGACCATCGGCACCGAGCGCATCGCCCGCTCGGTATTCTACACCTATCCGATGCATGTCGGCCCGGCTGGCATCACCGTCAAGGCGCATTTCGGCGCATCCGGCACCACTAAGATGTACGAAATTAACACTAACAAGGACATCCTCGCCAACAACCGCTACAAGATCGTCTGCCAGGAAGTGAACGGCAAGGTCGAACTGAGCCTTATGGTAGTCGAATGGAACGAGGGTGAAGAACTCGCCCTTAGCGAAGGCGAAGACAACATGGTTGTGCCCGACAATTTCGTCGTTTCGGGCGGCGCCAACCTCGCCAACCTCGGCGTGATGAACTATGCTGACGATACTTACTATTTCACGGACAACACCGGCGGTACGCTGACTTTCGACGTATACACCAAGTACGGCACCAACTACTCCATCGAGTACGTCGACGGCGACCAGAGCGACCTTACGACCAATATTGCCGTAGTCAAATCAGCACCCGTGATCACTTATGGTTATGAAACCAAGGATACCTACACGGTGACCATCCCGAAATCCCTCGCGGCAAAGAGAATCGATATCAAAGTACACATCTCGTCGCTCAACAACCCCACAGTCGAGCCGTATCACCTCTCGTTTGCAAGGGAATTCAACATTCAGGCCTTGGCTCAGATCAACCCCGGACTGGCCGAAGATCTTGACGGCGAGTTTGGCCCTGTGCTTAGCTATGAGGATATCCATAATACTACTTACATGCACTTTGATAGTGCAATCTCGACCCGTGGTCTGAATATATTCCCGAATCTCGAAGAAATTCACATTTCTACGGTGCCAGGCTCAGCTGAAGGAGGTGGTGCAGAAACGCTGGATTTGGATTTAAGTGGGTGTTCCAACCTGAAAACTGTATATGTTGACATCTATGAACATACTTATATGACTGCTGATTTCTCCGAGTGCCCGAAACTCGAAGAAATAACTATAGATGGCGATTGTGATCTGCCGTCTCTTAATTTTAGTAAAAATACCAAACTCAAATACGTAAACATAGCTAGCAACTGGCAATTCATGAATCTCGATTTTAGTACATGTCCGGATTTGGAAGACCTTTCCTTAGGTAATGAAGGTATATCCGTAAACCTAACCAAAAATCATAAGCTCAGGAATCTTTGGCTGTTTGGATATATTGAAGAGATCGATCTTTCCGGATGTACGGGTTTGGAATATTTGTCTTTTGCCCCACATTCATCGTATATTGAAGACATTGATCTAAGTAAGAATACTAATTTACTGCAGGTTAGCATTATTTCTGCGCCAAATCTGTTGAATCTTGATTTGACGAAAAACACATTTTTAATGTCCTGTATAGTTAAGGAGTGTAGTAGCCTGGGATGGATTGATTTAAGCAACAACAGGATGTTGACGGACCAATTTGTTTGTAAAGGCGATATACCAAATCCTGTTGTATATGTATGGAGTGACTTCCCTGTTGGTAATCCCGGCTCATGGTTCAATGGTTATGACGTAAAAGCTGGAGTAACCTTCGTCAACACTCCCCGCCTCTAAACTTCTTCATGTGAAGTGAGGATTACCGGGCGGGCCGGTGTAGGCCGCCCGCCCGGATAATCCGAATCGGCAACACAGCCTGTAAGCCCCTGACCGGGCTTACAGGCACTAAGGGAGCCGAAATATGCTCCACAAACACGCTCTTTGAAATATTGGTTTACACACAAAAATCGTTATCTTTGTAGGGAAGATAAAGTCCAAGGCCATGACATCAATCTTAATCACCCCAAAAGACGAAAAGGAATACGCTTTCGTAATGGAATTCCTGAAAAAAACGAAGATCAAAGCCCTATCACAAAGCGCATGGGATCAAGCTATCGCCGAAGGTGCGGTAACCGCCGATGAGTTCTTCGACGAACTCGATGAACGCATAAAAGCTCGCTTTCGTGCATAAGCTGATCATTTCCGAACCTGTGCGTCAACGGATGGCGGATTTGGAGAGCTATCTGGTCGACGAATTGAAACTTTCCGAACAGGCCGCTTTGAAACGAACAGGCCTGATGCGCTCGTTCGTTAAGGAACTGGATGGCAATGTCCGGCATCCGTTGTGCCGATTCAAACGCTGGCGTGTGCTCGGTTATCGGTGTACCGTCTTTGAGAAGGACTGGGTATTCGCCTATGAGATAGTACCAGAAGGCGTGATCGTCCGCGACATGAGCCACGCAAAGCTGCTCAAAGAGTAGAGCGGGGCAAAGATAAAACATAAGCGCAAGCGTGTAAACCGATATTAAAAGGTTTACACGCTTTTTTATGTTTTGACCTGACGGCAACGAGCCCGCTCTTTGAAATATTGGTTTACACAAATTATTCGTTATCTTTGTAAAACGAAGTAAAGCAAAAACGCCATGAAGACTTTTATTATTGAAGAAAATAGTCCGCAGGCCCAAGGATTCATCGAGTACGTCCGCACCCTGCCTTTCGTGCGTATGGTTGAAGAAAAGAAAAAAAGTTTCGAGGAAGCCTGTGTCGAGTGCAATGCGGTTCCCCTGGAAACATTCATCGACGAACTACGTACTCGCGTAAAACAGCACTATGCAGACGCGAAAGGTTAGTGTTACGGATACGGTTTGGGATAAGTTGGACGACCTGGCCACCTACCTCGTCGACGGGATGAAACTCTCTGAGGACGCTGCCCAACGGCGCATTGACAGAGTCGCTGAATTTATGGCCGCCTTCGGCAATGCAGCCGATTATCCCAAATGCCGTTTCAAACGCTGGCGTGCGCTCGACTACCGTTGCGCCGTCTTTGAAAAAGATTGGATTTTCGCCTACGAAACATTCGACGAAGGCGTGATCGTCCGCGACATGAGCCACGCCAAACTGCTCAAAGAGTAGAGCGGGGCAAAGATAAAACATAAGCGCAAGCGTGTAAACCGATATTAAAAGGTTTACACGCTTTTTTTATGTTTTAACCATGATAAGATTACAGACATACCTCATCGCAGCCCTGCTCACGCTTGCCGCGTGCAGCAAAGAGGGTAACATCACCCTTGGCGTAGACGGCGGCGATCCCGTCCCCGGCACGCTGTCGCTCACGCTGAAAGGCATTGCCGCAGCCCCCACCACCTACGGCGTGGCCGTGGAGGCGGGCGAGGGCACGATCCTGGGCGGCGAAACGGACATCTATATGTTCGACTACGCCCCCGACGGCAGCGGACACCTGGCCGAGGCGTTCCCCGCGGGTAGCTATGGCGTGACCGCGGGCGGACAGACACTTACCTTCGACGGGTTGACGGAATACTTCGGATCGCGGAAGGTTTTCTACGTCGTGGCCAACCGTTCGCGCCTGGGACGCACCCTCGCGCCCACATCCGCCACCACCGAGGCCGCATTCGCCGATTGGCTGACCGGGCAGCTTGCCGTGGACGGCCAGGACGGTAAAGCCGCACTGATCGCCACACCCCTGCTGCTCACGGGCAAATCCGCGCCTGTGACCATAGGCACAGACCTCACGGCCAGCATAAACCTGCGCCGCCCGGTGGCGCGTTTCGACATCCAGAACGAGTGTTACGGATTTTTCGCCATCAATAAAATATTCGTGTCCGACGCACGGCTGTCGGGATATATCTTCCACGACCCCGTCCGCACAGCCACGCTGCCGACGGCCACGGCAAGTATGAAACCCATCGACGGCCCGGTGCAGTCGGCCTTCGCCGATGCCGCGGACAACATCGTAAAGGGCGCATTCTACCTCTATCCGACCGTGCTGGGTGAAACGACCATAACCGTGCAATGCTCCTATGAGGATTACAGCGAGGTGAAGCAGACCGCTACGCTGGCTGTAAATTCCACCTGCCGCATCGAAGCCAACAAACGCTACAAGATCGTGGTAGACTACGATTACATATCCGCTACATTCGAACTTAACCTCTGGCCCTGGGACGACGGGGAGAGCCTTTATATCGAGTAAATCCGTGCTCCGCCGCCTCTGCATACCGTTAATCGCCCTCGTGCTGGCCGCCTGTTCGACCGAGCAGCAGATCGTCGCGCCCGCGGCGGTCGGCGAGAGGTTGCTTCTGGCCTACCTGGGCGGCGACAATAACCTCTCGGGCGAGGCGACGGCCAAACTCGAAGCCCTGCGCGCGGGGTGGGGCGGTCCGTGCGGCGGAGGGGTGGTCGCATACCTCGACCAGCCAGGCGGGGCGCAACTCGTCGAATTCGTCGAGAAGAGCGCAGCCCATCCGCAGGGGTTGAAAACCGTGGAGGTCTATAACGTGGAAAACTCGGCCAGCGCGACGGTATTCGCCCGCGTGATCCGCGACGTGAAAGCCCGCTACACCCCCCGGCACTACAACCTGCTGGTGTTCTCACACGCAAGCGGTTGGCTGCCCGAAGGCCGCCTTGCCAGGCCCGCGCAGCCTGGCGACGAAGATCTGATCGCCGCCCTGCCGACGACCTATGGCGGCATCGCCGCCCGCTCCTTTATAATGGACGGTCGCGACGAAATGGAGCTTGCCGATATGGCCGCCGCCATCCCCGACCACACTTTCGACTGTATAATCTTTGAGACCTGCTTCTCAGCCGGGATCGAGGTGGCATGGGAATTACGCGACAAGGCCGACTACATACTGGCGTCGTCCGCCGAAATAGTATCCCCCGGATATACCGCGACCTACGCCTCAGACACGTACCTGTTAACGTCCGGCAATCCGGGGGCTTTCGGCCGGGCCGTGTTCGACGAAGTGCTGACCTATGCCGAGGGCGACGCACTCCGCTCGGCGACCTACTCATTGATAAAAACCTCGGGACTTGAGCCTCTGGCCGAGTTCCTGGGCGTGAACTGTAATGCCGCCGATCAGGGAAGCTATGGCGGTGTGCAGCATTTCGACCGCAACCTCGGCACGGGGGCTTACCTGTTCTTCGACTTCGGGGACTACTATTCGCGCCTGCTCGAAACCGACGCGCAGCGTGCGCAGTTCACCGCCCTTCTCGCCGCGTGCGTGGAGTGGAAAGCCGCTACCGCGACGTTCCTGCCCGCATACGGCGGATTTAACGTGACGCATCATTCGGGACTTACGTGCTACATACCGCAGTCCGGTTTACCCTACCTGAACGCCCGCTACGACCGACTCGGTTGGGCCAAAGCCATAGCGCGATGAGCAAGCCGGCCTGTATATCGGCAATAATGAGTAGGCGCCGCAAGCTGGTCGCCCTCAGGTGTTGGCGCAAGGCCCGAAGGGCGCTCCTGTGGGCGGGAGCCTCGTCCTGGGGGATAATCCTCGCCGTGGCGATGACGCATGACCTGGTACGGGACTATTCCTCCCCGCAGACGGTGGCCGAAACCACCGACTCGGGACTACGTTTCACGATGCCGGCAGTGCCCGGGACGCTGACCGACCCCGCTTCGAGGGCGGACTTCGCCGCCCTGCATTGGTGGGACTGCGTGTCTCTGGACGACGCGGCGGCGATGGCCACCGGGGCCGATTCGACGTCGATCGAGCGTGCGTTGGTGGACTGGCTGTTTATGCTGCAGAACTCGACCGGGGAGGGGTTTGGCAAAGCGATGGATCTGTTCATTGAAAAAACGGCAAATAACAAGGATATGTATTACCACCTTACCGGACTGATGGATAAGTACCTGTCCGATCCCGACTCATCGATGCGGAACGAGGAGTTATACGACCGCATCCTGGTCCGCCTGGAAGCGTCGCCCTGGCTGGAAGAATATGAGAGAATAATACCCCGGAGCACGCGCCAGCGCCTTGCCATGAACCGTCCCGGGACGCTGGCCGCCGACTTCGCTTACGAAACGCCGGCGGGAAAACGGTCGCTTCTCTCGGCTATCCGCGCCGATTACACGCTGGTTTACTTTTACAATCCCGAATGCGACGATTGTAGGGCGGTGTGTAAAAAGATGGAGTATTCGCCCGTGATAACGGCCATGAGCGGCGAAGGCTCGTTAAAGATACTCGCCATGTATCCCGACGAGGATATTTCGATATGGAAAGAGTCCCGGGGCGAGATACCAGCCGGGTGGATCGACGCACGCGATCCACGCGGGGAGGTAAAGCATCGCCTGTATGACATTCGCTCCATACCCGCGCTCTACCTGCTGGACAGGGACAAGACGGTGATGCTCAAAGACGCCTCGGTGGATAAGATAGAGGATATGCTCGTGCAGATACACAACCGGCAAGCCCGCAGAATAGCGACGATATGAGACCCGTATTATTATTTCATGCAGTGAGCGCGATCGCCCTTTTAGGTTATTTTTCCGATGGCGGCGCCGGGACATACCCATTCGGCCCGTATCCGGAGATGACCGTCCGTGAGGTTGATATCGCTATATTGGTCATGCTGAATTGTTTGGCTGCCCTTTTTTGGAGTATTATGTTGATACGCAGGAACCTTTCAGTAAACAGACCGCTCAGGCCGGTAAAACCCGGCAACACCCATCATCCCTACGCGCTTCTGCGGGATTCCGACCCGGAGACCCGCTGTGAGGTGCTTCGCCGCTATCCGATGATCGCGGAGAGTTTCCGCACCGGGGACACCGCCAACGACTTCGCCAGGCGGTACCCCGAGATAGCGCTTTACCAATTCGGGTACAGCGCAACTGAAATTGACTAACTATCACAATACCATACAATAATAACGTCACGTATGTCGTCAATGACTTCCTGCGCAATCCATATCCTTAGCGAACAGACAAAGGCCAACCAAAGGGGTGAACGCCTCACGATGGCGCATCTGAGGGCGTGCGGCAAATTCAGGGACGACACCCTGATCGAGGCGGTGGGGAAACTCAAAAAAGCCCGCCTGATAGATACGAACAGTTTGTGCCCCGCCGCCGTCCCGACATGCCTGAACGAAGTCGGCACGCTGGCCAGTGATTTCGTGTTCGAGATGCCTGGCGGTGAGCGCTCGCGGTTGTCGGCGATCAAGGCGGAATACCTGATCCTCTATTTTTATGACATCAACTGCCCCGAGAGCCAAAAGGTAAAAAGGCAGATAGAACTCTCCGCCCCGATACAATCGCTGCTGTCCGGGCGGCGGATGAAAATAATGTCGCTATATCCCTATACGGATCGCCACCTGTGGCGTAAGAACATCTACGATATGCCTGTCATGTGGATCAACGCTTTCGATCCTGACAATGTGGTTAACGGGTCCCTTTACGATCTGGCGCCCCTGCCGTCGATATACCTGCTGGGCAGCAACAAAAGGGTGATCCTCAGGGAGGCCGGCTTCGACGAACTGGAGGCGAAATTACTCGGGGAAGTGTAACGTCTGCCCGGGATTATTTTCACAAAAAGCGGCACCCGGAACCTGCGATCAGTAGGTAAAGCTGCTTCCTCCGATGAACTCCCGCAGGATCGACGTCGGGGGGATTTCGCCGGGGGCTACCAGGGTGAAGTTATCTATGAATTTGAGCAGCCGTTGCGCCTCGCCGTATTCGGGGACCGTGTCCGGGACTTCGTGGAGCATCGGCTCGGCGTAGGCCCTAAGTACCGAGATCTCGTAGAAGAGCGAGGAGTTGAACATCACGTCGGCGTTTTCCTGGTGGGGGAAGATATGTTTGTCTTCGCCCCGGCGGACGCTCTCCCAGCGGCGCAGGGTGGCCGTGGCGTCTGCGCCGCGGGCCGAGTAGTCGCGCACGATGCGCCTCAGCAGACGGTTGTCGGTGGTGGCGATGCGTGAGAGGTCGTCCATCGACACCGAGGTCAGGGCCGAAATATAGATCCGGAATTTATTGCTCTCCTCGACCTGCGTCAGTCGGGGATTCAGGGCGTGGATACCCTCGATCACCAGCACCGAGTTGGCATTCAGGTGCAACGGGTGGTCGTGGTACTGGCGTTTGCCCGTTATGAAGTCGTAGCGTGGCACGTCGACGCTGCCGCCGTCCAGAAGGGCGCGCAGGTCGGCGTTGAAGGACTCCAGGTCGAGTGCTTCGAGTGCCTCGTAGTCGTACTCGCCGTCGGCGTCCATCGGGGTTTTGTCCCGCTCGACGAAGTAGTCGTCCAGGGAGATCAGCACAGGTTGCAGTCCCAGGATGCGCATCTGTATGCCCAGGCGTTTGGCGAATGTGGTCTTTCCGCTCGACGAGGGGCCCGAGATCAGTACTATGCGTGCGCCGCGTTCGCGGTTGGCACGGGCTATGTCGTCGGCGATGCTCCCGAGTTTCTTTTCGTGGAAGGCCTCGGCGATTTTGATAAGTTCGCTGGCGTGGCCGTCCAGGATGCGGGTGTTGAGCGAACCTATGTTCGAGACGCCCATTACGTCGACCCACTCCTTGTACTCTTTGAAGATGTCGAACATCTTGTCCTGGGCGACCATGCTTTCCAGCTCGGCGGGATTGCTGCGGCGCGGCACGGCGAGGTAGAGGCCGTTGTAGTAGGGGCGCATGTCGTACAGGTATAGGTAGCGGGTCGACGGCGCGAGCGCCCCGAAGAAGTTGCCCGATATGCCGGCGAGGCTGTAAACGCTCACGTACAGGCGGGGACGCGTGCGCAGCAGGGCCACCTTGTCGTCCTGACCGGTGCTTTCGTAGAGCTCGATGGCCTCCTGCGAGAGCACTTTCTGGCGCACTATGGGGATGTCCTGGGCGATGAGCTCGTCCATGCGCTTTTTGAGGCGGTCGACTTCGCCCTGCGGCACGTTGTCCATGCCGTCTATCTCGCAATAGAAACCTTTCGACACAGAGTGCTTGATGCGTAGGCGGCGGCCCGGGAACAGGTCGTGCACGGCCTTGCTGACCGTGAAAAAGAGGGTGCGCTGGTAGACCCTCATCCCCTCGTAGTGGGTTATGTCGATAAAGCGTACGGACACGGGGCCGTAGACCTTGTAATGCAGCTCTTTGAGGGTGTTGTTCACATAGGCCGCAAGGAAAGGATTCTCACCCGGCAGGGCGAGCATCACGGCTATCTCGGAGAGCGATACGCCCATATTTACGAACAGGTGCACGCCGTTGTTCTCGCATATCACCTTAACTACCTGATCGGTCATAATATGTTGATTTTTATCGTACTAAGCATCAAAACAGATGCCATGCAAGTATAAAGATAGAAAATTTTCACTACATTTGCCTTATAAAACGCCCTACGCTATGAAACTCTCCAGGCTCCTTCTGTCCGCCATGCTTTTTGCCGCCGTGTCGTGCGCTCCGCGCGAGAGGACGATCACGATCATCGCGGTCAACGACGTGCACGGCTCGATAGATAATTTCCCGCGCCTGGCCACACTCGTAGAGCGTTATCGCCAGGCCGACCCCTCGCGCGTAGTGGTGCTCGACGCCGGCGACCGCTGGACGGGCAACCCCTACGTAGATATGTACCCCGAGCGCGGGCTGCCCGTGATAGAGCTTGAAAATAAGCTGGGCATAGACCTCGCCACGCACGGCAACCATGAATTCGACTTCGGGCTGGACGTGCTCACCGAGCGCGTGAAGCAGAGCCGCGTGCCGTATGTGGTGGCCAACCTCGATTCGAACGGCTCGTCGCTGCCCCAGCCGCCCGCTACCTTCTGCATAGATGCGGGTGGGGTGAAACTCTGTTTCATAGGGCTTATCACCACTTCGCGGGCGGGCTATCCCGACGGGTTCGTCGAGAATTTCGGCACGATAAAATTCTCGAATCCCCTCTCCACTGCCCTGAAATACAAACACATGAAGGACAGTTGCGATGTGCTCATAGCCCTGACGCACATCGGTTTCGAACTCGACTCCATCCTCGCCACGCAGATGCCTGAATTGGACCTGATCCTGGGAGGGCACTCGCACACCGTGGTGGGGGACGATAAATTCGTGGGCCGCACACTCGTCACCCAGACCGGAAGCCGCCTGAAATATGCCAACGTTATAACCCTCACGATGCGCGGAGGTGAGTTGCAGAAGGTATCGGGCCGCCTGGTCGGGCTCGACACGATAACCCCAGATCCGGCCTATGCGGCGATGGTGGATAAGTATTATGAGAATCCGGCGATGCTCGAAGTGGTTGGCGGCCTCGCCACGCCGCTGACCAAGACCGGCGTGATGAACCTCGTAACGGATATGATACGCAACAGGGTGGGCACGGATATGGTGCTTTACAACTGGGGCGGGATAAGGGTCGATTCGCTCCCCGCCGGCCCCGTGACCGTAGCCAGGGTTCTTGCTATGGAGCCTTTCGGCAATACGGTGCATATACTCGACATGACCCCGGCACAGTTGAGTCAGTTGATACTCAATAAGTTCAACTCACAGGGCGGGGAATCGCACCAGGAGGACCTGAGCCCCTCGGGATTTACTTATAAGATCGTGACCGACAGCCGCGGCGACGGGATCAGGGTGGATATCGACACCCGGGCGAAGCTCTCGCCGCGAGGTACTTACAGGGTCGCGATGTCGGACTACGTGGCGCAATCCTACGCATTCGATCTGGCGGGCACGGGACGGCCTACGGACATCGTGGTGTCGGGGCTTATCATCGACCACTTGAAAAAACACGGCACCGTGTCGTCCGACAACCAGGAGAGGGTCGGGATAGTGCGCCAGGGGGCGGATCAGAAGTTGAAGAAGTAATTCATAAAGAAGTTCCAGAACGTCACCACGCCGATGGCGAATAGCTTGGCGAGGTAGAAATTCAGCTTCATGCGCCCGTGAATAACGTAGATCACGGCGTTGTTTATCGCCAGCCCGACCAGGGCGATCCCTATGAAGACAAGGTACTGGCGCGCGATATGCGGATCCGTGCTTTCGAAGGTCCACAGCCGGTTAAGGATGTAGTTCGAGGTCGCCGCGACGGCGAATCCGCACGAGTTGGCGAGATATTTATTCCACCGCGCCCACTCCTTCAAAGCGTAGGTCACGCCGAAATCGACCACTACGCCCGAGCCCCCCACGACGCAGAATTTTATGAGTTGCATTATCATTCTTCGAGTGTGATTCGCACACGGGTGCTGTTATACCAATACTTCAACGGCGGATTTTTGAGCGTCAGCCCCACGCTGTATTCGCCCGGCGCAGCCTCCTGTGGCACCGGCACCCGCACGTGGACGCAGGTCCGGCTGCGGGGTTGCAGAAGGGTGTCGAGGGCGATCGCCCGCTCGATGAATTCGCGCCGCTTCTGACGACCCCACACCACCGTCAGGGGTTTACCGGCGTCAATGCGCACAGGGTAGCCGTAGGGATTCTCTATCGAAAACTCCATGTCGAAGCCGCCCTCAGTGTGTTTCACGGCCACGGGCCATTCCTGCGCCGCCGCGATCGCGACCAGGCGCACCGGATGGAAATTCCCTACCGTCAGGAATCCGAACTTACGACCGTTTGCGAGAGTCACCTCCGTGCTGCCCGGCCCGTAATCCTCGACCAGGACCTCGCGCCCCGCCATGCGCGAATCGTTGTCCATAAGCTGCCACTGGCTGCTGCGGTTGAGCAGGTTGGGCTGGCAATAGGCCTCGCAGCTGGTGTAGTAGGCATACTTGGCCGCAACGGCGTAGTTGCCACCGAAGATCACAGGACGACCGGCTGCCACTTCGGCGATAGCGCCGTAGGAAGCACGGTTGTCAAAGACCTCGAACTTGATACCCAGGGGGTTGAATATCATTTCGATCCTGAATAAAGCGACGAGTGCCAGGGTAACGTAACCAGTCCGGAGCAGATATCGCCGCGTGCGCTCACTCTCCAGCCCCCGGCCAAAGGCCAGCATCGCGAACATGAACACCGAAACGATGGTCCATTGCGGCTGCACGCTTCCGCGCAGACTCGACAAAAGGAAGAATACCAGAAGCCCAGCCCCGATCACCCAGACCGTGCGCTCGAAAGTGCTTCGCCCCCGGGCCTTCCACCCGCGTACGTAGACCGGCCAGAATAAAGGATTGAATACCGCCAGCATATTGAGCAGGTATTCGTATATATAGCTGTACCTGAAGACCTTATTGCGCCCCGAGAGGTGGTAGCCCATCGAAACCCAGTCGTTTTCGCTCTGCCAGGCCAGGTGGGGAATAAGCAGGACCAACGCCACAGCCCCGGCCAGGTAAAGCCGCCAGTTGAGCAACTGCCGCGGATTGGCCGCCAGCGCGAAGAGCAAAACCAGCGCCCCATGATACTTGCAGTAGGCCATCAGAGCCACCGACGCCCCCATAAAAACTGCGTCCCATACCGCGCCGCGCTCAAGGAAGCGCTTGAAGCAGAGCAGGAATAGCGCCGCCGAAAAGAGCAACGGTCCGTCCGGGACGGCGATAAATCCGTAAAGCTGCAGTATGGGCATCGCTGCGCAGATGACGAAAAACAACCACCCGTCGCGCGCCGAAGCCCCCGCCGGGCAGATCAGCCGGTAGAAAATATAGAGGTAAACGGGTTGCAAAAGCACGAAGAAGAACCGTACCCCGAAGTCACAGACCCCGAACAGGTGCGTCCCCAGCCAAGCCAACCACCCCGTAACCGGAGGATGGTCGAAATAGCCCCATGCCGGCAGCAAAGAGTAGATATAATAGTAGGCCTCATCATTGGCCAACCCGCTGAAAGCAGCCTGGAGCAAGTTGACGACCAGCCACCCCGCCAGACCAAACAATAACCACCTGTTTGAACGATTACCCATAATGCCACAAAGATAGCAAAATCGCCTACATCGCCGCTTTACCACCCCTAATTTATTAGGGGTGGTAAAGCGGCACCGTAAAAACTTTTCGGGGAAACTGCGTTTTCCTGATATTCGTTTGCCTTGAATTTTAAAACAAGTCAATAGTAGAGGGGTAGCGTTAAAAACGCTACCCCTCTACTATTGACTTGTCCAATATTCAGATAGATCAAATCTCAGGATACGAAGTATCCAAAAAAGTTTTTGGTGCGACTTTTTACAAAAAGTCGCGATTAGAAGAACTTAACCCTCGTATCGGTGATCTTGCTCTCTTCACCCAGGGCTTGTGCCACGCGTTCGGCGATGTAGGCTTGGGCTGCTGCTTCGAGCCTTACTTTTTCGCTCTCCGGGGTGGCGTTATCTGCTGTTGCCACGTTGGTCACCTCGAAGAGGAACACTCCGCTCATTCCCTGCACGGGTTTTCCGGTCTGACCTGCGGGGGTTGCGCAGAATGCGCCTATGAGTTTCTGCTCGACACCTGCGCCGTCGATGAAGAATGCGCCGGTTTGCAGGTCGGTTACGGTTTGGGGCTCGAGGGCGAGGGTTTGTGCCGCCTGGTCGAGCGAGGAACCGGCTGCGGAGAGTTTCTCGGCCAGCATTTTGCCTTTTTCTTCACGGATGAGTATCTGGCGGATGTCGGAAGACACCTCCTGCACGGATGCGATGCCCTGGTGGCGCACTTCGGCCAGGGAGGCTATTACGTAGCCTCCGCCCACTTCCATGATCGTCGACACGGCGCCTTTTTTGGCGGTGTATGCCCAGTGCACCAACTCGCGCGAGTTGTCCAGGCCCTGTACGTTGCGCTCGGTGTTGCGGATGCGTGCCGTGCGTGCCGAGAGCCCTTCTGCGGATACCGCCGCGTCGAATTTCTCGGCTGAGCCGGCTGCCGCCACGGCGAAGTTGCTGGCCTGTCCGTAGATCTCCTGCTCGGTCTTCTGGCTGGGCTCCACGGTGTGGATCACGGTTGCTATCTGCGCTTTGAGCACGGGGGCGCTCTTATAGGTGAGTTGCACGACGTGCAGTCCGAATTGCGTGTTTACGGTGAAGATGTCGCCTTTGGCCGCCTTGAGGCATGCGTCGCTGAACTCGGCGATCATCTGCTCGGGGGCGAAGCGTCCCAGGTCGCCGCCGGCTGCGTTCTTGTCGAGCGAGAATTCGCCCGCCAGGGAGGCGAAGTCGCCGCCTTTGCGGATCACGCTAAGAAGGCTGTCGGCGAGGGCCGTATCGGTGGGCTGGAGCAGGATGTGCTTTGCGCCTATGGTGTCGGGAGCCATTTTGGTGGCTGCCAGGCGTGCCATGGTGTAGACGTCGCCGCGCAGGGTGGGGCCGTAGAATTTGGCCGCGCCCGAAACGAGCGCCGCGATGCCTGTTTCGAGGTTTTCGACGCGTACGAAGCGCGTGTCGGGATTCTGCTGCGAGTTGGCCTGTGCGTACTGCATAGGCTCGTCGGCTGCCGCGAATTCGGTCGCCAGTTCGGCTACGCGCGCCTCGGCGGCGGCGTAATCCTCATCCGAGGGGAGCATGTCGAAGACAACGTAGCGGACCGTGCGCGATTCGCCCTGCTTGAAGGCTTGCTTGTGCTCGTTGTAGTATTTTTTAACCTGGCTGTCGGTCACTTTGACCAACGAGTCGGCTATGGTGTTGTAGGGCAGCGAGATATAGCGACCTGAGGTGAGGCTGTTGGCATCTTTGACGCCCTGCTCGATCTCGACCTGGTTTACGGTGAAACTGTTGGTTACCAGGCTAATGTATTTGCTCATCAGGCGTTGGTTGACCATCTGCTCCTTGAGGTAGTCCCACAGCATGGACGAGTTGCCGCTGGGGTCGTTATCGCGGTTTGCGATGAACTGGCGCAGCATCTCGGGGTCGTACATTCCGGTCGAGCGGTTCACGAACGTGCCCTGGATGACGGGCGAGAGGTAAACCCCGCTGGTCATGTCGATCTGTTCGGCGTCGCCGGCGGCGATACCCATGGCTTCGAATCCGGGCAGGAAAGAGTGTTTGAGGATCATAGCTTCCCACGCCATTTCGCGCACCTGGTCGGCCTGTTCGTTGGAGAGCGATTCGTTGCCCGACATGAGTTGGGTGATGCGGGTCATGTAGTCGGACTCCTGCGCGTAGTCGTAGTAGTCGATCTTGTCACCTGCTATTTCGCCGACCTGCATTTTTTTGCCGCCGAAAATACCTTTCTGCGGCGAGGTCAAATCGCCCAGCAGGAATGCTATGAGGGATACGCCGATAACGATCGAAACGATAACTCCGCCCTTGGTTCTGAGTGTGTTAAGTGATGCCATTATGTTTGAATTTTTGTATTCTCGCGAATTTAGCCCCAAAGATAATAATTTTCTTGATTTTATCGCGTGTGGGCGTGCTATTTTAGTCGATTTTCCGAACCCGGGCCAGCTCCACGCGTGAGGAGTTGGCGCGAAGCACGGTGATCTCCATCCCGTCGGCCATCAGGGTCGCGCCCTGTGCGGGGATCCCGTCGTTGCGGTCGATGATATATCCGGCCAGGGTGTCGTAGTCGCCGCCCTCGGGGATGCCCAGGCGGTATTTGTCATTCAGGTAGTCGACCTTCAGGCGGCAGGAGAAGACCCACTCCCCCTTGCCTGTGCTCTTTTCGACCATGTCAGGGGTGTCGTGCTCGTCCTCTATCTCGCCGAATATTTCCTCAAGGGCATCCTCCAACGATACCATACCCGCCACACCGCCGAATTCGTCCATCACCACCGCCACCGAGCGTTTGCTCTTGGCCATCGAGGTCAACAGTCGCTGTGCGGGCATGCTCTCGGGTACATATTCCACCTCGAGGAGCACCTCCGGGATCGAGCCCGGGGAGCGGAACAGGCTCTTCGAACTGACGTAACCCACCACCGTGTCTATCGTGTCGCGGTAGACCAGAAGGCGCGAATATTTCGTCGCGGCGAAACGTGCGCGCAGCTCCCCGATGGGCGCGGACTCCTCGATGGCCTCGATGTCCACCCGGGGCACCATGCAGTCGCGCACGCGCACGTCCGAAAATTCGAGGGCGTTCTGCATCAGGCGTATCTCCTGGGCGTGTTCGTCGGGGTTTTCGTATTCGTTGTCCACCGCCTCCTCGATCAGGTTGGTCAGGTCAGTGCGGTCGAAGCCCTTTGCGTGGTTGTTGCCCAGCGGCAGACCCGCTGCGCGCAGGATCCACACCGAGAGCAGCGTGGTGAAACGCGCCAGCGGATAGAGCACCACGTAGAACAGGAACACCGGCACCGCACCCGCCTTCATGAAGAGATTGGGCGATACCCTGGCCGCGGCCTTGGGCAGGAATTCGGCGGTGAAGATCAGTATGAGCGTCGACAGGACGGTGTCGAACAGTATCGAGTCTTCGAGCCCCGGCACGCCGTAGTGCTGCGCGACGATGGTCACCAGCGCAGTCATGTTGAGCGAGTAGATCACCAGGGCTATGTTGTTGCCCACCAGTATGGTCGTGATGTATTGCCCCGGGTGGCGGGTGAATATGCCGGTGATGTAACCGAACACGCCGCTCTGCTTGCGCTCAAGCTCCAGGCGCAGCCGGTTCGAGGCGACGAAGGCGATCTCCATCCCGTTCAGGAACGCGGAGAGCGCCAGGCACAGTATCACTATGGTGAGCGTGTGGATCATCTGCAACTGCTTCGGCCTGGTGTGCGGATAGGTTATCGGTTGTCTTTGAGCATCTCCTGCCGGCGCCGCTCCATCGGGCTGCGGCGCTCGTTGAGGGTGGGACGGCGCTGGCGGGTGACGCCCTGCGCGGGTTGGGCCGCCGTGACGGCTGCCTGATCGTCGACCGCGGTCGAGTCGCCGGGCTGGGTGGTGGCGGTGTCGATGGTCACCTTCCCACGCGGGCGCCGGAAGGTAAAGTCATTGAAATCTTCATCGGATTCAAATCCCACGCCAATAATCACGTCGCCCTGCTGGGTGATGCGCGTGTCGACGTTGGAGTAGATCTTGCGGGTGCGCTGGTTCCAGAAAAGCTGCTGCGTTTCCAGCACCTGCCCCTTGTCGTTTACCCCCACCACGTTGCCTTTGGCTTCCCACAGCTTGAGGTTTTCCCAGAATATGGCGTAGTCGGCAACGAGCGTCGAGGAGATCACCCCGGTCGAGTCTTTGTAGGTTTCGATCTCCACGCCGCGGCGGAATTCCATATAGGGCTCCCTCGCCAGTTCGTAACGCTCCATGACGGGGGTGGAGAAGCGGTATTTCTTTGCGCCGTTTTCGCTGTCGATCATCACCAGCGTGTCGCTCTGCTGGGTGATAACCCCCTCCAGGTCTGCCGCCTCGACCTTTTTGCGCTCGGTGCTGCAACAAAGCAGCAAAGCACTCCCCGCGGTGAGGAGTGCCAGCTTGAAGGGATGTGTCGCAGCGGTGTGCAATTAATCGAATTTTGGCTTGACGAACCAGTAGTCCTCGCCGAACAGGCTGAAGCCTATGGTCACCTTATAGAAGTTTTCGCGTATCAGGTCGGGTTTGACCGCCCCGCGCGTGCCCGCTTCGAGGCCCACGTTGATGGCCGACATGCCGGCCATTCGCATAGGCACGCCTACGCCCACCGTGATCGCTTTCTCGGCGATGTCATGGTCGTTCATACGCATGTAATAGTCAGAGTACCTGAATCCTATGCGGTATGTGAGGCGGTTCATGAAGTGCCTCACGTCGAGTCGGTTGGGCGTGTATTCGCCCCCGATCTTAAAACTGTTGGTGTTGCGGAAGGCGATCTTCTCGCGATTCAGGCCGCTGTGCTGGTTACCCTTGCCCCAGTTCTGGAAAGAGTAGTCCGCCACGATGCTGGCCTTGTGGGTGTGGAACGCCGCGCCCACGGTGAGCATGTCGGCCATGCGGAAATCCGAGAGCGTCGAGGTGTAGAGCACCGTGTCGCCGTAGATGTCGCCCGAGGGGATAAAGCGCTTGGTCTTGGGATTCAGATCGCCGCCCGGCTGATAGGTCGCCCCGACAGTGAGAAGCTCCTTGGAGGTCATCACCAGGTTGGCCTGTACGCCTAAGTTGAAATAGAACTTCGATATTTTATTCTGCTCGTATCCGTAGATACTGCTCTGCGCCTCGGCGTTATATGTGGCCAGCAGCGCGTCCATCGAGCGGTCAATGTTGCCCAGGTAGTAGATCGCCTCGGCGCCCAGGAAGACGCGTTTGCCGAGCGCGTAACCCAGTCCGGCCTTGAACTGGTTAACCCCGCCCTCGCCCGAATATTGGAACTCACTGATATCGAGTTCGTCCGTCACAGGGCCCGGTTGCGTTATGCGGTAGCCCACAGAGCTGAACGGCGTTACGCTGACCGAAGCGTTGAGCCTGGACGCCAGCGGGAACTGGATTGCGATATTGCTTATATTAAAGGTGTTGAAACTGCTCTTGGTCGTTTCGCTCTTCAGGTAGTA
The DNA here is from genome assembly GCA_031550615.1 of Rikenellaceae bacterium. Taxonomy (GTDB): domain Bacteria; phylum Bacteroidota; class Bacteroidia; order Bacteroidales; family Rikenellaceae; genus JAVBOW01. The sequence goes on from JAVBOL010000018.1 coordinate 50,153, forward strand.
GTTGCCTCCTTCGAGCCCCACGTTAAGCAGGAAAGAGCGCTGCAAGCCCGCCCCTGCCGCCGCCGGGTTGAGGAAATTCACGCGCGAGGGGCTGTTGTAAGCCACCCCTGCGCCTCCCATCGCCCGCAGATAGGCGGGACCCTGGGTGGTCAGATCGCCCAGCCCGTAGAGCGTGTAGGGCGAAAACGTATTGATGCTGCTTGCCTGTCCCAATGCGAGCAGGGGTGCAACGAGGGCCACCAGGGCCGTAATAAGCTCTTTTCTAATGCGCATTATACTCCAATATTCTGTCCAGCCCGATGCTGACCAGGTCGCTGGTCGCAAATATCGGGTTTTTAAATCGTTTAGCAAAGAATTTTTGGTCGCCGCCGGTAAAAATAACCCTAAGCGACGCATATTTTTCGGTCAACCGGGCTATGTAGCCCTCAATTTCGTAGACCATGCCCTCCACCACGCCGCTCACTATAGCCTGGGTGGTGTTGCATGCTGTGGGCGCCGTGTCTTCGTCCAGGGAGCACAGGGGCAACGCCCGGGTAAAGCTGTTGAGCGCCCGAAAGCGCATCGCCGCGCCGGGCGAGATGTTGCCCCCTGCGAATTCGCCCGCCGCCGTTACCACGTCTATGGTGAGCGCCGATCCGAAATCGGCGATCATCAGATTCTCGCCGGGGAAAAGCACGGACGCGCCCACAGCCGCTGCCATGCGGTCAGAACCGAGCGTGAGGGGTGTCTGGTAAAGGTTTTTAAGGGGGGTCGAGGTGCCGGGCGTAACGGCGACCAGCCGCTCCATGTGGGCTGCAAGCCACGCCTTTATCTGTTCGCACGGGGGTGCGGATATGATCGCCGCCCCCTTCGCGCCGTGTGTTTCGCAGATCCTGCGCAGGGCCTCGGTGCTTAGTTCCTCGAAGGTGTAGCGCGCTGCGACCTGCCCGCCGTCCATAACGGCGACTTTGCAGAGCGTGTTACCTATGTCGATGGCCAGGTTTATCATTCTGCGGCGTGTTGGGTGGCGGGTAAAGCGGCGCGGGCGGCCTCGTGTATTTTCCCGAGGGCGGCCACGGCGTCGCTTACCGTTTTTACCTCTCTAACTGTCAAAGAGAGCTTATTATTGTTCTGACGGAAATTAAATTTTGCAGGGTTTTCCGTAACGTGCTTTAAGACAGCCATAAAGAGCGGGCTCTTATAATACGGTGAATTGCCGTCGGCGATGAATTGCAGGATCAGCAGCCCGTTTTTGACCTTGGCGCGCTCGAAGCCCATCGCCACGCACTCGCGGCGTAGGCGGATGACGTTGAAAAGCTCGACCACCTGCTCCGGCAGGGGGCCGAAACGGTCTTTGAGCTCATCGGCGAATTTTTCGAGCTCTTCCTCCTTCGAGATGGAATCCAGTTGCCGGTAGAGGCGTATCTTTTCGACGCTCTGGCCGATGTAGTCGTCTGGCAGCAGCGCCTCGGTGTCGACCTCTATATAGCAGTCGCTCAGGTAACTGACCTCGCCATGCTCCCGGTCGCTCTCTTTGCCCGGCACGGCGAGGCCCTCGGCGCGCAGCTCGTCCATCGCCTCGGCGAGTATCTTTTGGTAAGTTTCGAAACCTATGTCGGCGATAAAACCGCTCTGCTCCGCGCCCAACAGGTTGCCGGCGCCGCGGATGTCCAGGTCCTGCATGGCGATGTTAAAGCCGCTGCCCAGATCGGAAAACTCTTCGAGGGCGCGCAACCGGCGTCGCGCCTCGCTGCCCAGCATCTCGTCCGGGGGCGAAAAGAGGTAGCAGAAAGCCTTGCGGTTCGAGCGCCCCACGCGTCCGCGCAGCTGGTGCAATTCGCCCAGGCCGAAATTCTGGGCGTTGTCGATGATTATCGTGTTGGCGTTGGGGATGTCGATGCCGTTCTCGATGATGGTGGTGGCGATCAGCACGTCGTACTCGCCGTAGATGAAGTCCATCACGACTTTTTCCATCTCCTGGGGGTTCATCTGGCCGTGCCCCACAGCTGTGCGCACCCCGGGGCAGAGGTTTTTTACGGTGGCCTCCACGCGCTTTATATCGTCCACGCGGTTATGGACCACATAGACCTGCCCGTGGCGCGAAAGCTCGAATTCGATCGCCTCTTTCAGAAGCTGCTCGTCATAGACGTGCGATTCGGTGGTGATGGGCTGGCGGTTGGGCGGCGGGGTGGTGATGACCGACAGGTCGCGCGAACCCATGAGCGAGAATTGCAGCGTGCGCGGGATCGGCGTGGCGGTCATCGTGAGCGTGTCTACCGAAATGGAGAGCTGGCGCAGTTTCTCTTTGGCCGAAACGCCGAATTTCTGCTCCTCGTCTATTATGAGCAGCCCCAGCGATTTGAACTGCACCTCTTTGCCGAGTATCTTGTGCGTGCCGATCAGTATATCTATCTTCCCGGCTTTCAGGTCGTCGAGCACGGCGCGTGTTTCTTTGGCCGATTTGGTGCGCGAGAGATGCTCGATGCGCACCGGGAAGTCGCGCAGCCGTTCGCTGAAGGTGCGGTAGTGTTGCAGTGAAAGTATGGTGGTCGGCACCAGGATAGCCACCTGGCGCGAGTCGGCGACTGCCTTGAACGCCGCGCGGACTGCCACCTCGGTCTTGCCGAAACCCACGTCGCCGCACACCAGGCGGTCCATCGGGCGGGGGCTCTCCATGTCGTGCTTAACGGCCTCGATGGCCGTCTGTTGGTCGGGGGTCTCCTCCCATTGGAACGACGCTTCGAGCTCCTGCTGCAGGAATGTGTCTGGCGAGAAACGGAATCCGCCGGAGGCTTTGCGGGCGGCATAAAGGGCGATCAACTCGCGGGCTATGTCCTTGACGCTCTTTTTGGTGGCCTCCTTCATTTTTTGCCATGCGCCCGAGCCCAGCTTGTAGATCTTGGGCGCGTCGGCCTCCTTGCTCTTGTAGCGGGCTATGCGGTGCAGCGCGTGAACGTTGACCAGCAACACGTCGCCGTCGCGGTAGACCAATTTGATGGCCTCCTGCGATTTACCGTTCTCGGTGGTGCGCACCAGTCCGCCGAAACGCCCCACGCCGTGGTCGATGTGGGGCACGTAGTCGCCGATCTGAAGCGTGTTCAGCTCGGCTATCGTCAGGCTCTCGCTGCGGTCCAGCTCCCCGCGCAGACGGTAGCGGTGGTAGCGGTCGAAGATCTGGTGGTCGGTGTAAAAGCACGTCTTGAGGTCATGGTTTATAAATCCCTCGTGGAGGGTGACCTGCAACGGAAAGAATTCGGCGTCGGGCTTGCCTCTCGAGTGGAAGGTGTTGTCCAGGCGCTCGGTCTGGGCGCGGTTCTCCGAGAGGATGTACGTTTTGTAGCCTTTCGCCTTATTTGCGACGATGTCGTCCGCCAGCAACTCGAACTGCTTGTTGAACGAGGGCTGCGGCGCACAGTGCAACTCGACCCTCGAATCGGCCACGCGCTCCGTTGCGCGGTCGTTGAGCAGGTATATTTTATTTTCGGCGGTGTCTTCCAGAAAACCGCGGCGCGAGGTGACCATATTCTCGATCCCGTGCGGTTCGTCCAGATCGGCGAGTATCTTGCTGCGTATAGAGTTGAAGCGTTGCAGGGTATATTCTAAGTCTTCGACCCAGTAAGACGCCCCGGCGGCGAAACGTGCGAAAGAGACCCTCTGCTGCGTCCCCTCGATGCGTTTTAGGTTGGGCACGACCTCCACGCGATCGACCTTGCCTTCCGAAAGCTGCGTGGAGACCTTGAAAGGTCGGATCGAATCCACCTGGTCGCCGAAGAAATCCAGGCGGTGCGGGTGGTTGGCGGCATAGGAGAAAAGGTCGATGATCCCGCCGCGGACGGCGTATTGCCCCGGGTCGGATACGAAATCGACCCTTTCGAAGCCGCCCTGTTGCAGGGCCTCCTCTACGAATTTCATGGGGAGTTTGTCGCCCTGGTTTATGACTATGGTGCTGCTTTGCAGACGGTCGCGGTCGACCACCTTTTCGAGCAGCGCCTCGGGCCAGGTGCACAGGATCAGAAACTCACCTTTTGCCGGGGAGAAATTGCGCACGGCGCCCAGCGCGGCGGTGCGCTGCACGATGCCCGAGGGGTCCTCCTGCCCGAATTGTATCGAGCGCTTGTAGGCTGTCGGGAAGAACATCACCCGCTCCTCGCCCGCCAGTGCGTAGAGGTCGGCGGCCATATATGCCGCCTTGTCGCGGTCTTCCATGACCACCACGTGCACCCCGCCCAACTGCTGCGCCACGGCTGCGGCCATCATCCCGAAAGCCGAACCGGCCGACGATGCCAGAAGCACCGTGGACCGGTCTTTATACTTGCCGCAAAGCTCCCCGAAGGCGGGAAGGGAGCGGAACATTTCCGTGAGCTGCATCCCCGGACGGCTTTAAACCAGTTCTTTATCGTTGCGGTCGAGGAATTTGGTCTCCACGAAACCGGTCGAATGGTCGGAGAAAACTTTGATCCTGGCGCCGTACTTGAGCATCCATTTCAAACGTATCGAGGGGAATCCCTTCTTGAGGAACGACTCGACGTAGGGGCTTACCTTGATGCGGATAAAGCGCACCTTTTTGTCCGAAGTGAAGTATGCGACCTGGTTCTCGATCTGCTTTTCCAGCAGGATCGAGGGGACTATGGTGCCCGTACCATTACATGTGGGGCAGGTTTCCTGCACCACGGGGGCGGTTTCGGGACGCACCCTCTGGCGCGTGATCTGCATAAGACCGAACTTCGAGATGGGCAGTATGGTGTGCCGCGCGCGGTCTGTGGACATGAATTCGGTCATCTTCTCCTGCAACATGGCGCGGTTCTCGCCCTTGTGCATGTCGATGAAGTCGATCACGATGATCCCGCCCATATCGCGAAGGCGCAGCTGGCGGGCTATCTCGGCGGCAGCCTGGAGGTTGACGTCCACGGCGTTGGCCTCCTGGTCGTCGCTGGATTTGTTGCGCGCCCCGCTGTTGACGTCTATCACGTGCAGCGCCTCGGTGTGCTCGACGATCAGGTAAGCGCCCTTTTTCAGGGATACGTACTTGGCGAACAGGCTCTTGATCTGCTTGCTGATGTCGTAGTGGTCGAAGATGGGCTCCTTGCCCTTGTAGAGCTTGCAGATCTTCTCCTTTTCGGGGGCTATGGTGTGGATGTACTCCTTTATTTCGTCGTAGGTCGCCTGGTCGTTGGTGGCGATGGTCGAGAAAGAGCCGTTCAGCAGGTCGCGTATGATGGCCGTGGCGCGGTTCATCTCACCCAGCAGCAGGGCGGGCGGCGTGGCGGCCTCGCCCGAACGGATGCGGCCAATAATGGTTTCCCAGCGCTGTATGAGCGAGGTGATGTCCTGCGAGAGGTCTTCCTCGTCCTTGCCCTGCGCTGCGGTGCGGATTATCACCCCGTAGTTGTTGGGCAGGATGCCGTCGGCGATGCGCTTGAGGCGCTTGCGCTCCTCGTTGCTGCGTATCTTCTGCGACACCGAAACCTTGTTTGTGAAGGGTATCAGCACCACGTGGCGACCGGCCAGCGAGAGGTCGCTGGTCAGGCGCGGGCCCTTGGTCGAGATGGCCTCTTTGGCGATCTGCACCAGGATCGGCTGCCCCTGCGTGAGGTGGTCGGCGATCTTTCCGGTCTTTCCGATCACCGGTTCCATTTTCATCGACTCGAACTTAAAGCCTTTTTTGCGGCTTATCAGCGAAGAAGTGAACTTGTTTACGGTCTGGAACTGCGGTCCCAGGTCGAGGTAGTGGATAAAGGCGTCCTTCTCGTGTCCCACGTTGACGAACGCCGCGTTGAGGGCCGGCATGATCTTGCGCACCTTGCCCAGGTAAATGTCGCCGACGGCAAACCCGGTCTTCCCCTCCTCGGAATTGAGCTCTACGAGCTGCTTGTCCTCGGCCAGGGCGATGGTTATCTCGCCCGATGCGACATTGATGATTAGTTCTCTGTTCATTGTGAATATATATCGGGTCGCCGCGCACGTGATCTAAAGGTCACATGCGCAACTATATTCCGGGCGTTTTTAGTGATCCGTCCGGACTGGTTCGTAATAGGGGACGGTGAGGCCCCCGGTTTATTTTGTCGGGCAAAAGCCCGTTTATAATAAAGCCGTTACAAAAAGTAACGGTAGAATTATCGATTTAAGTGTTCCCCAGGGAACTTAGCTGTGGCTGGCGTAAAGCCAGTCGCAGCCAACTCGGCACGGAGGGTTTAAAAAAAAGCCGGGGAGAAAAGGCCTCCCCAGCTTTAATTTTGTCAGAACATAAATAGGCTGCCTACTTCTTCTTTTTGTGGCGATTTTTGCGAAGGCGTTTCTTGCGCTTGTGGGTAGCCATTTTATGCCTTTTCCTTTTCTTTCCGCTTGGCATGACGTGAATCTTTAAATGAGTGTTTATTTCGCACCCTTCACCTTCACAGCAAAGCTCTTCGCCGGTTTGAAGGCGGGGATGTCATGTGCAGGAATGGTGATCGTGGTGTTTTTCGAGATGTTACGAGCGACTTTCTTGGCGCGCTTCTTAATGATGAAGCTGCCGAAACCGCGCAGGTAAACATTGTTCTTCTGAATCATGGCGTCTTTAACGCTGTCCATGAAAGCTTCAACGATCTGTTGAACCAGGACTTTTTCTGCGCCGGTGCTTTTGGCAATGTCGTTGACAATATCAGCCTTAGTCATATTCGTAGATTTTAATAGGTTATTATTAAATTACCTTCGCAAACGAGATGCAAATATATTAATTTTTCCTTAAAAACAACGCTCCAGGCACTTTTTTCGCATTATTTCTGTCAAAATGAAACATCTTTTTTACATAAACAGGGAAATAAAAGCGCATATTGGACGTTACCTCATAAAACGGTACCTTTGCCCGACTAACGATTATGACGATGAACAACCCCCGCATCCTGTGGGTAGACGACGAGGTCGAACTGCTCAAACCGCATATCCTTTTCCTTCGGGAGAAGGGCTACGAGGTCGAAACATGCAACAACGGCTACGACGCGATAGAGCTCGCGGCGGCCAACGACTACTCGCTGATAATCCTCGACGAGATGATGCCCGGCATGACCGGGTTGGAGACGCTCCCGCGCATAAAAGAGGTGCGCCCCATGGTGCCCGTGGTCATGGTGACCAAAAGCGAGGAGGAGAATATAATGGACAAGGCCGTGGGCTCGAAGATCGCCGACTACCTCATCAAGCCGGTCAACCCGTCCCAGGTGCTGCTCTCCATAAAGAAGAACGTCCACCAGCGCCAACTGGTCACCGAGCAGACCACGGCGGACTACCGCTCCCAATTCGGCGAGATATCCTCGTCGCTGGGCGGGGCGTCCACCTTCGCCGACTGGGTGTCTATATATAAAAGGCTTATAAATTGGGAGATAGAGCTGTCGGAAACCTCCGACGAGAGCATCCGCGAGGTGCTTTCATACCAGAAGAACGAGGCCAACAACGAGTACGCCAAATTCATCAAGCGCAACTACCTGGAATGGATCAACAAGCGCGATAACGACACCCCCGTGATGTCGCACACGCTTTTCCGCAGCAACGTGCTGCCGGTGCTCGACGAAAACCCCAAGGTCACCCTGCTGCTGATCGACAACTTCCGTTATGACCAGTGGAAGGCCGTCGGGGCGATGCTCAACGAGGATTTCACGGTGGTGACCGAAGATTTCTACTGCTCGATCCTGCCCACCGCCACGCAGTACGCCCGCAACGCGATCTTTGCCGGGCTGATGCCGCTGGCCATCGACAAACTGATGCCCGACCGCTGGCTCAACGACAACGAGGAGGGGGGCAAGAACCGCTATGAGGAGGATTTCCTGCGTCGCCAGATGGCTGGTTACAAGCGCCCGCTGAAGATCACTTTCGACAAGCTGGTGCGCCCCGAGGCCGGACGCAAGCTGATCGACAACATACAGCACGTCTACGACGCCGACTTCTCGGTGATCGTCTACAATTTCCTGGACATACTCTCGCACGCGAGGACCGAAACGGAGATCATCCGCGACCTGACGGGCGACGAGGCGGCGTTCCGCTCATTGACCCACAGCTGGTTCGAACACTCCGAGTTGTTTATAATCCTGAAAATGCTCGCGGCCAAGGGGCACACGGTGATAATCACCACCGACCACGGCACGGTCAGGGTCGACAACCCGGTCAAGATCATCGGCGATCGCGAAACCTCACCCAACATACGCTACAAGACTGGCCGCAACCTGAATTACAATCCCAAGGAGGTGTTCGTGATCGGCAAGCCCGAGGAGGCGCAACTGCCGCGCACCAACCTTACCTCGACCTACGTCTTCGCCGCCAACCACGATTTTTTCGTCTATCCGACCAACACCAACCAATTCGTGCGCTACTATAAGAACACCTTCCAGCACGGCGGCATCTCTATGGAGGAGATGATCGTGCCGTTTATCGTACTTAAACCCCGCTAAGATGTCCGAAACGATCGAAGTGCACTCTCCGGACGGGCTGGCCGTGGCTGCCGGGGCGATTATCGACCGCCTGGGCGAACGCCCCGTGGTCGCCCTGTACGGTGAAATGGGTGCGGGAAAGACCACACTGGTGCGCGAGATCGCCCGCCTGTTAGGCGTGCGGCAGGAGGTCACCAGCCCCACCTTCGCGCTGGTCAACCAGTACCTCACCGGCGGGGGTGAAGTGCTCAATCACTTCGATTTCTACCGCATCGAGCGCATCGAAGAGGCTTTCGATATGGGGTATGAGGAGTATTTCTACTCGGGCGAGGCGTGCCTTGTCGAGTGGCCCGAAAAGATCGAAGGGCTGCTGCCCGACGACGTTCTGGAGGTGCGCATCGAAGTGACGGGACCGGAGAGCCGGGTTTTCACGATAGGTTAAAATGACGTGAGTTTCGCGTTCCCGCCAGGATCAACGATTTTGGCATCATTGCCAAATCAAGTGGGGCCGGAAGTTAACTTCCGGCCCCACTTTATTTTATGCAAAGACTACTCTTCGTTGGCGTGCATCTGCTGAACGTACACGGCATGCTGCATCTTCACACGCTTCGAAACCGAAGGCTTGGTGAAGTACTGGCGGGCGCGGAGTTCTTTCAGGACACCGGTCTTTTCGTATTTGCGTTTGAATTTCTTAAGGGCGCGTTCTATGTTTTCACCCTCTTTGATAGGCATGATGATCATTCGAAGTAATTTTTTAAAAGTTATGGTTGGGGTTGAATTCAAGGTAGCCCTCCAGCCGCGCAGCTTGCGCATCGGTGAGCGTACCGTCTTTGGTCATATCGTTAAGTGAGCTCCAACCTCCCTTCAATTGTCTGTTTTTCAAAATCCTGCGCATCATCTCCGGGGAGATGTACGGGTGTCCCGCGAGTTTTTCCGGGGCTGCAAAGTTAATATCTATTTTTGAAATACCAGCGCTGTCGATGAAAATTTGTTGCACTATGCGGTCATAATTCTGCTCCGTCATGCCTTTTATTTCGGCCAGCTGGCCGATGCGCACGAATCCGCCCAGGCGCGTGCGGTAGTCGACGATGCGCGCCGCCGTCAGGCTGCCTATGCCGTTGACCGCCGTCAGCAGCGAGGTGTCGGCAGAGTTCAGCTCGACCCTTATCCGGCCCTGCCGCCAGGGCGAGGGCCCGGCGGAGGCCGCAGTCGCCGTTGCTGTTGCCGCTGTTGCCGCCGATGCCGCCGATTCCCCGGCCCCGGCATTTTGGGTCTGCTCTCGTTTCCCGGGGGCGAACTGTGGCGAGATAATAATATAAGGCTCAAGGATATAATAGAGCGAATCGCCGACATCCCAGCAAGCGGCGAATTCCTCCTTGATACGGAACACTTTGCCGCTCTCGCGGTATTTTATGATGCCCGCCGCGGCCCTGGCCGAAAATCCGAGCGTGCGCAATCCCCGGTAGTCGACGGTGTTGGGGTCGAAGCGGAACAGCTTGCGCGCCGGGTCCTGCCGCGCCCCTTCTTCCTGACGGTCGTAATGTGTCGTATGTAAGGGTTTGGTCGCGTGCGGGTCCGCAACGGTGAGCGAGTCGGCAGCCGCCTGTAAACTGCGCTCCATGCGTGGACGCGACAGCGAGGCCACCACCAGTGACAGGACCATTATTACCGGTATGAACCACAGTATGCCCCGCCTCTCACGCACGCTGAAAGAGAGGGCGGCGCCGAGTATTTCGCGGAGCTTTTCGCCGATGGTCATAAAGGTGGGGCCAGTAGTTATTAAGGGCAAATATAGTAAAAAATTAACTACCTTTACCCCCGTAATGATCGACAAGGGGACAGTGGATAAAATATACGCCTCGGCAAACATAGCCGAGGTGGTGGGCGACTTTGTGACCCTGCGCAAGAAAGGGGTCAACTACACCGCCTGTTGCCCTTTTCACAGCGAGAAAACCCCCTCTTTCATCGTCTCGCCGGCCAAAGGGCTCTATAAATGCTTCGGCTGCGGCAAGGGCGGCAACGCCGTCACTTTCGTGATGGAGCACGAGGGGATAACCTACCCCGAGGCGCTCAAGTGGGTGGCCAGGAAATACGGCATCACGGTCGAAGAGCGCGAATTGAGCCCCGAGGAGGAGCGCCGCAACGACGACCGCGAGAGCATGATGGTGGTCAGCTCGTGGGCTGGCGACTGGATGCGGGAGCAGCTTCTGAAGACCGACGAAGGGCGCAGCGTCGGCCTTTCGTACCTTCGCAGCCGCGGGATGACCGACGCGACGATCGAAAAATTCGGCCTGGGATACTCCGCCTCCGCGCCCGACGCCTTTTCCAAAGCCGCGCTGGCGGCGGGATACAAGGAGGAATACCTGATCTCGACCGGCCTTACGATAAAACGCGAGAACGGCAACTATTACGACCGTTTCTGCGGTCGCGTTATGTTCCCCATACACAGCATCTCGGGGCGCATCGTCGGCTTCGGCGGACGCACCATGCGCACCGACAACAAGACGGCCAAATACCTCAATTCGCCCGAAAGCGAGATTTACCATAAGAGCTCGATACTCTACGGGCTGTACTTTGCGAAAAAGGCGATCACCCAGGATGACGTCTGCATACTGGTCGAGGGTTACACCGACGTGATCTCGATGCACCAGGCCGGGGTGGAGAACGTGGTCGCCTCGTCCGGCACGTCGCTAACCGAGGACCAGATACGGCTCATTGGCCGCTTCACGCGCAACGTGACGGTGATCTACGACGGCGACCCGGCGGGCATCAAGGCCTCTTTGAGAGGGATAGACATGATCCTGCGCGCAGGGCTCAACGTGCGTGTGGTGCTGCTGCCAGAGGGGGAGGACCCCGACTCTTTCGCCCGCGCGCACACCGCGACAGAGCTGAAGGGCTACATCCGCGAGAAGGAAGAGGACTTTTTGTCATTCAAGACACGTGTGCTGCTCTCGGATACGAAAGGCGACCCGATACGCAAGGCCGCGCTGATAGGCGACATCGTGCAGTCGATAGCCGAGATACCCGATCCGGTGATCCGCTCGGTATATATAAAGGAGTGCGCCCGCCAGATGGACGTGCAGGAGGCGCTGTTGACCTCCGAGGTGGCCAAAAAGCGCGCCACGCACAGCTCGGACCCCGAGACGGCGGAATTCGTCCGCCGCCAGCAGACCATAGCCCGGGAGCAGGAGGCGGAGCATGCCGCACCCCTTTCGGTGACTGCGGGCAGCAGCATGGAAGAGCTGGAAAAGGAGTTGATAAAATACCTGCTGCGCTACGGCGACAAGAACATAGAGATCAAAGAGGGCAAACAGTTCGTGGAGCTGAACGTCGCCCGCACGATAATCTCGGAGTTGCAGGTGATCGGGGTCGAGTTGCGCAACCCGCTCTACCAGATGCTCTTCTCCACCTACGCCGCCGCGCTCCAGGCCGGCGGGGCTGTCGATCCGGGGCTTTTCGTGAACCACCCCGACCCCGAGGCGGTCAACGCCGCGGCCGATATAATGTTCTCGGACGAGAACTACATAGCCAGCAAGATGTGGAAGAAGCACGACGTGGCCGTGGACACCGAGGAGGAGAGGCTCTCCGCCGCCGTGCCCCGTGCCGTGATAATCTATAAGTCGAAGGCCATTGAGCAGATAATCGGGCAGTTGCACGCCCAACTTGCCGACGAAACGCTCTCTGATGAACAGGCCTCTGATATAATCCTGAGGATCGACGCCCTGAACCGCGAAAGGATCTCTATCTCCAAGAAGGTTCAGAGGTTGGTGCTATAAACAAAAAAAGTGCGGCCACAAGACCGCACTTTTCTCTGCCTGAAGGGCGTTTACTGCCTCGAATAGGTATATCCGATAAAACTCGAAGCCTGTGCGTAAAGCGGCGAGGCGAAACTGTGGAAAAGCTCCTGGTGCGAAGGCAGCGCCAACTGTTTCTTATGTGTCAGCGCCAGTTGCTGGGACGATAAAGCCCGCTCGTCGCCATTGAACGAAGCCCACTCCGAGGCCCACACCGACTTGCCGGGCAGCGCCTTCTGGTAGAGCACCCGGCTGCTGTAGCCGTCCGTGATGCGCAGCGTGAGGATGCCTTGGGAGATAATCTCCATGCGGTGCGAGGTGTATTTCGCTTTTACGGTACCCATTACGTTCTGTTTCTGGCCGTTGACGGTGGTCGTGCCCACCACTACGTCGTCGCGCACCAACTCGACCGTGTTGTTGTTCTGGGCTGTGTTGCCGACCGTGAAGTCCGCGAAATCGAGGTACAGCACCTGGTGGGGATTGGTCATACGCTCGGCTTTGGCTTCGTGGGACGTGTAGAAGCGCACCAGGTTGCGGTAGGTCGCGGCGGTGATCTCGCTCATCAGCTTGTCGTAGAACCACATGGCGTCGAGTTGGTAGCGCCCGGGCGTCACGGGGCTGGTCACCACCACGCGCAGGGTGGCGGCGTAGCGGGCGCGGTCGAGCTGGTGGGCTACGTCCTTATACCCCGGGGTGTAGTGCGCCGTGCGCGAGAGGCAGTCATAGGCTTCGCGTGCCGCGTCCAGAGTGCCCACGGCCAGCGCGGCCATGCCCTGCTCATAGTAGAGCGGCCCGACAAGGTCCATGGTCTCGCGCAGTTCGTTACGGTACTCGCGGGGCGCGGGGATCACGCTCATCGCCGCCGGGCAGCGGTAGATCTCCTCCGAGAGGCGGTTAAGGCGCGTGTAGATCTTTATGTTGTTTTCCAGCGTGCGCACATCGCGCGAGGCGGGCGCGAGGGCCGCCTGTCGCTCACCGTCGGCGACGGCCAGGGGGTAGGCCTGGGCGAGTGCCGCACGGGCTTTCTTATTGCCGGGATCGCTGCGCAGACGTTCCACGGATTTGAGCACAGCATCGTAGTAGTCGCCGCTTTGCAGGGCCTTGATGCCTGATGAGCAGGATGATACGAATGCCGCCAACACTACGGCGGATAGGATCAGGTAGAGGTTCTTCATATCTCGGGTTATTGATTTTCCATTAAAAACGCTTTGATGAAGTCGTTTATTTCGCCGTCCAGCACCGCGCCCGTGTCCGAGGTCTCGTGACCTGTGCGGTGGTCCTTGACCAGTTTGTAGGGGTGCAGGGTGTAGGAGCGTATCTGCGAACCCCATTCGATCTTCTTTTTCTGCCCTTCGAGTTCGTTTTGCATCTCCATGCGTTTTTCCATCTCGCGCTGGTAGAGTTTGCTGCGCAGGATGCGCATGGCGTTCTCCTTATTCATCAGCTGTGAACGCGTCTCGGTGTTCTCGATCACGATGCCCGAGGGCAGGTGGCGCAGTCGCACGCCCGTTTCGACCTTGTTGACGTTCTGGCCGCCAGCCCCGCCGCTGCGGTAGGTGTCCCACTCGATGTCTGCCGGGTTGACGACGATCTCTATGGTGTCGTCCACGGCGGGCGACACGAATACCGAGGCGAAGGTGGTCTGGCGTTTGTTGTTGGCGTTGAAGGGCGAGAGGCGCACCAGGCGGTGCACGCCGTTCTCGCTCTTGAGGTAACCGTAGGCCATCTCGCCCTCGAATTCGATGGTGGCGGACTTCACGCCCACCTCGTCGCCGTCCTGCATGTCGGCAATGCGCACCTTGTAGCCGTTCAGCTCGCCCCAGCGCGTGTACATCCTTAAAAGCATGGCCGTCCAGTCGAGGCTCTCGGTGCCGCCCGCGCCCGAGTTGATCTCCATGATCGCGCCCATGCGGTCCTCGGGTGTGCGCAGCATGTTCTTCATTTCGAGCGCTTCGACGGCTTCCAGCGTCTTTCTGTACTGCTCGTCGAGCTCCTCGGCGGTGGCTGCGCCCTCCTTTATAAAATCGGGCATCAACTCCAGGTCGCCCACCAGCGCCGCGATGCGGTCGTAGTCGGTGATCCACACGCGTATGGAGGCGACTTTCTTGAGTTGCGCCTCAGCTGCGGCAGGGTCGTCCCAGAAATCCGGGGCGGTGGTGCGGTCCTGCTCCTCCTCTAATTTGATTCGCTTGTCGGCGATGTCAAAGATGCCTCCCCAGCGCATCCTGGCGCCTTACAAGCTCTTTAATCTGGTCGGTGGTTGTCATTTTTTGCGTATTTGGCTGCGAAGCACAAAAAAAGCCCCGAACGCATCCGGGGCTTGTGTGCGGCGCTCATAGCCGCAAAGGTAATATTTTTCGCTAAAATAACACGCCCAGCGTAATGCGGTTACTGCGCGCCTTCGATTTCACGGCGTTGGCCACATTGTCAGCCGTGAGGCTCGATAATCCCCAGTCGTATTGGTACATCACCCTAAGGTGTTTAAGCAGGTCCACCCCGGCGCCCAGGGTCATGCCCCAGGTGAAGCGGTGCAGCTCATCGCCGTACGAGGCCCCGTTATTACTCCACAGTCCGCAGTCCACGTAAGGGCCCGCGATGGCGAAAGGTTTTACGAGCGGGAACAGTTCGAACGTGTATTTCGCGTTCAGGGGCAGTTCGAGCGACGAAAAGCGGTCCAGCGATTTATTCCCGTCGTAATCTGCCTTTACATTGCGCTGGATGAACACCAGTCCGGTGTTGATACCCAACCCGAGGATCAGGTCGAAGTCATAGGTAACCCCGACGCTGTATCCGGTGGCCGAGGAGATGAAGTCCTCGGACATGCTCACATCCGAGAGCTTCAGGTCGGTGAAGTTGGCCCCGGCCTGGATGCCGAATTGTGCGTTTGCGCCCAGGGTGCATAGCGTGGCGGCGATTGCGAAGATGATCTTTTTCATAATAGAAGGTTTTTTATGATAGATGTCCCGTCAACCCGCGACGCTGCACGGGATGCCGAGTTTTTCGACCTGCGCGGCGATCCCGCGCAACTCGTCGAGCGTTACCTTCTGCAAACCCTGTGCCGGGGTGTCGCGGTCGATGGTGTAGATCATCACGCTGCTCGGATTTATCTGCGGCAGCAGCGCCAGCCACGCCCCGATCTCGCGTTCGGTGGTGTTGTCGACCCTCTGGCCGCAGTATTCGCCGCGAAGGAACATCGTCTGGACGATAAGGTGGCCGTCGAAGAGTTTCATCGACTCGACCGTGCGGGCGACCGAATAGTCGCCCCGCGGGTTGTCTACCAGGCGCACCGTGTCGTCGAAGGCCGAATCCAGCTTGAGTATGTTGTTGTCCACGCGCAGCAGCGCGCGTCGCACGCCCTCTCTGCCGATCATCGTGGCGTTGCTCAGAACCGAAACTTTGGCGGAGGGGCACAGCGCGTCGCGCAGGTTAAGCGTGTCGTCTATTATGGCCTCGAAATCGGGGTGCATCGTCGGTTCGCCGTTGCCGGCGAAGGTGATCACGTCTGGCGGCGTGCCCGCGGCGACCATCTCGTTTAATTTGGCCGCTAACAGTTCGCGCACGTCCTCACGGGCGTTGAAACGCTGCTTTTCACCCTTCGACCCGCTCCAGCCGCACTCGCAGTAGATGCACTCGAAAGAGCACAGCTTGCTGGACAGCGGCAACAGGTTGACCCCGAGGGACAGCCCCAGTCGCCGACTTTTGACCGGGCCGAATATCACGTCGCCATAGAGTGCCGTCGCCATGCCTATATAACGATGTTAATGATCTTACCCGGCACGACGATCACCTTTTTGGGCGCTTTGCCCTCGGTGTAGCGCGCCGTTTGCTCGTCTTCCAGCACCGCTTTCTCGATCTCGGCGGGGGTGATCCCCAGCGGCAGTTCCTTCTTGAAACGCAGCTTGCCGTTTATCGACACCGGATACTCGAATGAGCTCTCCACCAGGTGCTTGGCGTCGAACTCGGGGAATTTGGCGTCGAAGATCGTATCTGTGTGTCCCAGAACCGTTTGCCACAATTCCTCGGTGATATGCGGCGCGAAAGGCGCAAGCAGCACCGAGAGCGGTTCGAGGATCGCGCGCTTGCGGCATTCGCCCAGATCGCCCAGGCAGATCATAAAGGCGCTGATGGAGGTGTTGAAGGAGAAATTCTCGATGTCCTCGCCGATCTTGCGGATCGTCCTGTGCAGCGCCTTGTACTCCGCCGGCGTGGGCTGCTCGTCCGTGACCGCCGCGTTGCCGTCCTTATCGAAGAACAAGCGCCAGAAACGGCGCAGAAATTTGTGCACCCCGTCGATGCCGTTGGTGTCCCAGGGCTTGGCCTGTTCCAGCGGACCGAGGAACATCTCATACATGCGCAGCGTGTCAGCGCCGTAATTCTCGACGATCATGTCGGGATTCACCACGTTGAACATCGACTTGCTCATCTTCTCGACTGCCCAACCGCAGACGTATTTGCCCTCTTCGAGTATAAATTCGGCGTCGGCGAAATCGGGCATCCACTTCCTGAACGCATCGGTGTCGAGTATGTCGTTGCGCACGATGTTCACATCGACGTGTATCTCCTGCGTATCATATTGGTCTTTAAGCCCCAGCGACACATACTTATTCGTCCCCTTGACGCGGTAGACGAAGTTCGAGCGCCCCTGGATCATGCCCTGGTTTACGAGCTTTTTGAATGGTTCGCTCTCGCAGATCACACCCAGGTCGTAGAGGAACATATTCCAGAAACGCGAGTACATCAAATGGCCCGTGGCGTGTTCTATGCCGCCCACGTAGAGGTCTACGTTGCGCCAATATTCGTTGGCCTCCCTGCTTACCAGCGCCTTGTCGTTGCGCGGATCCATATAGCGCAGGAAGTAGGCCGACGAACCGGCGAATCCGGGCATGGTGCTCAGCTCGTAGGGATACCCCTCGGCGGTGTGCCACCCCTCGACGCGGGCCAGGGGCGGTTCGCCTTGCTCGGTAGGGCCGAAATCTTTTATGGCAGGTAACTCAAGAGGCAATTTGTCGTCGGCAAGCGGGTAGGCCACATCGTCCTTGTAGTAGATCGGGAACGGTTCGCCCCAGTACCGTTGGCGGCTGAATATGGCGTCGCGCAGACGGTAGTTGACCTGTTTTTTGCCTATCCCGCGCTTTTCGATCTCCGCGAACATCTTTTGTATCGCCTCGGCTACATCGAGCCCGTTTATCAGATCCGAGTTGATCAGTTTGCCCGATTTTGCGTCGTAAGAGGCCTGTTCGACGTCGCCGCCCTCGACCACGGGAATGATCGGAATGGAGAAATGGCGGGCGAAAGCCCAGTCGCGCGAGTCGTGCGCAGGGACGGCCATGATGGCGCCCGTGCCGTACCCGGCAAGCACGTAATCCGATATGTAAACGGGTATGCGAACGCCGTTGAAAGGGTTGAGCGCATAGCTGCCGGTGAACGCCCCGCTGACCCGTTTTGTGTCGGCAATGCGCTCACGCTCAGAGCGTTTTTTTGTTTCGACGATATACTCGTCGACGATGGCTTTCTGCCCCGGCGTGGTCATCGCGCCCACGAGGGCGTGCTCGGGCGCGAGTACCATGAAGGTCACCCCGAACACCGTGTCGGGACGAGTGGTGAACACCTCCAACTGCGACCCTTTTTCTATGGTGTTGTCCTGCGAGGACTCGATCTCGAAGAACATCTGCGCGCCTTCGCTGCGTCCGATCCAGTTACGCTGGATCTCCTTGAGCGACTCACTCCATTCGAGATGGATCATTCCGTCGAGCATGCGCTCGGCGTAGGCGGTTATGCGCAGCAGCCATTGCTTCATGCGCTTTTGCTCGACCGGAAATCCGCCGCGTACCGACAGCCCGTCCTTCACCTCGTCGTTGGCCAGCACGGTCCCAAGGCCGGCGCACCAGTTGACCAGGGTATCGGCACGGTAGGCCAGACGGTAGTTGAGCAGCACCTCTTCGCGCTGCTTCTCGTCCATCGTGTTCCATTCGGCGGCGGTGAAGTCGAGTTGCCGCGTGCATGCGGCGTCCAGTCCTTCCGTGCCCCGCGCCGCGAAACGCTCTTCCAGAGAGGCGATGGGCAGCGCTTTGCCGGCGGCGTTGTCGTAATACGACTCGAACATCTTCACGAACGCCCATTGCGTCCAATGGTAATATTCGGGCTCGCAGGTGCGCACCTCGCGCGACCAGTCGTACGAGAATCCGATCTTGTCCATCTGCTCGCGGTAGCGGGCGATGTTGCGCTCGGTGGTCACCGCCGGGTGCTGACCGGTCTGTATGGCGTACTGCTCGGCGGGTAGGCCGAATGCGTCGTAGCCCATCGGGTGCAGCACGTTAAAGCCCTTCAGGCGCTTGTAGCGCGTGTATATGTCAGATGCTATGTAGCCCAGCGGGTGGCCGACGTGCAGCCCCGCCCCCGAGGGGTAGGGGAACATGTCGAGCACGTAGAATTTGGGGCGCGAGGGATCGACGCTCACCTTGTATGTGCCGCGCTCGGCCCACTGTTTCTGCCACTTGGGCTCTATGTCGCGAAAATTATATTCCATTGTACGTGTGTTTTGCGAACCGCAAATTTAACTGTTTTTAAGCGCAAAACGAAACGCACCCGCGAGATTGCCCGGTCAGGCGCCATCCCTTAATTGTAATTACCGGAAAATGAGCAAAATAAAAATCAAGACAACTTATATTTATAAATTAAATTTATCAAATCCCAAACGATATAAAAATTAATAATATCAACCCCGTCCCAAAACCCCCGAAAACGGTCAAAAACCGTGAAAAAACCGCGATTTCAGCATAAAAAAACTCGCATTATATATGGTGGTGTGGAAAAAAGCTGTATCTTTGCAGTCCATTTTGGATAATGGAAAGGGAATAATTAACTAAAAACGAAGAAATGCCAACTATTCAACAGTTAGTCCGTAAAGGCCGCGTCGCTCTGGTAGACAAGAGCAAATCGCCTGCGCTGGACTCGTGTCCCCAGCGCCGCGGTGTATGCGTGCGCGTGTACACGACCACGCCGAAGAAGCCTAACTCGGCGATGCGTAAGGTGGCCCGTGTGCGCCTTACCAACAACAAAGAGGTTAACGCCTATATCCCCGGAGAAGGCCACAA
Organism: Rikenellaceae bacterium; assembly: GCA_031550615.1. Classification (GTDB taxonomy): domain Bacteria; phylum Bacteroidota; class Bacteroidia; order Bacteroidales; family Rikenellaceae; genus JAVBOW01. The sequence goes on from JAVBOL010000018.1 coordinate 69,416, forward strand.
CCTTCAGGAGCACTCGATCGTGCTGGTTCGCGGAGGCCGCGTAAAGGACCTTCCGGGCGTACGTTACCACCTTGTCCGCGGCGCCCTCGACGCAGCAGGTGTGGACGGTCGCCGTCAGCGCCGCTCGAAGTACGGAGCCAAGAGGCCCAAACCAGGTGCAGTTGCCCCCACTAAGAAGAAAAAGTAAACTGACACCTTAAGAGACAAACCGGGCCGCACGGCCCGACAACAAAACAAAACAATGAGAAAGTCAAAGCCTAAAAAGCGCATTCTACTTCCGGATCCCAAGTTCGCAGACGTTCTTGTGACAAGGTTCGTAAACAACCTTATGCTGGATGGTAAGAAGAGTATCGCCTACGCCATTTTTTACGATGCACTCGACATGGTAGGTGAGAAGATGAAAGATGCAGAAAAGGCTCCTCTGGAAGTTTGGAAACAGGCACTCGAAAACATCACCCCCCAGGTGGAGGTGAAGTCACGCCGCGTAGGCGGTGCCACGTTCCAGGTTCCTATGGAAGTACGCCCCGAACGCAAGATTTCATTATCCATGAAGAACATGGTTCTTTATTCCCGCAAGCGTCCGGGTCGCAGCATGGCGGAAAAACTCGCCGGCGAGATCCTTGCGGCCTTCAACCAGGAAGGCGCAGCGTACAAACGTAAAGAGGAAATGCACCGTATGGCAGAAGCCAACAAGGCATTCGCCCACTTCAGATTCTAGGAGGTCACAATGGCAAAGAGAGATCTTAATTACACACGCAACATCGGCATCATGGCCCACATCGACGCCGGTAAGACCACTACCTCCGAGCGTATTCTGTTCTACACCGGAAAGACCCACAAGGTCGGCGAAACCCACGAGGGTACCGCCACCATGGACTGGATGGCCCAGGAGCAGGAACGCGGTATCACCATCACCTCGGCGGCTACCACCGCCTTCTGGCAATATAAAGACCACCAGTACCAGATCAACATCATCGACACCCCGGGACACGTCGACTTCACCGTCGAGGTGGAGCGTTCGCTGCGCGTTCTGGACGGCGCCGTGGCTACCTTCTGCGCCGTTGGCGGCGTGGAGCCCCAGAGCGAAACCGTTTGGCGCCAGGCCGACAAGTACAAAGTTCCCCGCATCGGTTACGTCAACAAGATGGACCGTATCGGCGGCGACTTTCTGAACGTCTGCGCCCAGGTGAAAGAGCGCCTCGGCGCGACCGCCCTTCCGGTGGTCCTGCCCATGGGTAAAGAGGCCAACTTCTACGGCCTGGTAGACCTTATATATAATAGGGCTATCATTTACAACGACGACCAGGTGGTTCGCGACAACTTCCACTACGAGGAGATCCCCGCAGATATGAAGGAAGAGGCCGCCGAATGGCGCAACAAACTCATCGAGGAGGTTGCCGCCCTGGACGACGCCCTGATGGAGAAATTCTTCGAAGATCCCGATTCGATCACCCCCGAAGAACTGATCGCCGCCATCCGCCACGCCACCATCGAAATGGTTGTCGTGCCGATGCTCTGCGGATCGTCCTTCAAGAACAAGGGCGTTCAGTTGCTGCTGGACTACATCATGGCCTTCCTCCCCTCGCCGCTGGACATCGACGCCATCATCGGCACCGACCCCCGCAACGAGCAGGAAGTAACCCGCAAGCCCGACGAGGACGAGCCCTTCTGCGGCCTGGCCTTCAAGATCGCCACCGACCCCTTCGTAGGCCGCCTGGCTTTCATGCGCGCATACTCGGGTAAGCTCGATGCAGGTTCGTATGTTTACAACAGCCGCTCGGACAAGAAAGAGCGTATCTCGCGCCTCTACCAGATGCACTCCAACAAGCAGAACCCCATCGAAGTGGTCACTGCCGGCGACATCTGCGCGGGCGTAGGTTTCAAGGACATCCGCACCGGCGACACGCTGTGCGATGAGAAGAACCCTATCGTTCTCGAATCGATGACCTTCCCGGAGCCCGTTATCGGCCTTGCCGTCGAGCCCAAAACGCAGAAGGACCTCGACAAGCTGGGTATCGCCCTGGGTAAACTGGCCGAGGAAGACCCCACTTTCACCGTGAAGACCGACCCCGACAGCGGCCAGACCGTTATCAGCGGCATGGGTGAGCTGCACCTCGAGATCATCGTCGACCGCCTCAAGCGCGAATTCGGCGTGGAGATCAACCAGGGCGCACCCCAGGTCAACTATAAGGAGGCCCTCACCAAGGAGGTGCAGCACCGCGAGGTGTTCAAGAAACAGACCGGCGGTCGCGGTAAGTTCGCAGATATCATCTTCAAGATCGGCCCCGCCGACGAAGGTGTGACCGGACTGCAGTTCATCGACGAGGTGAAGGGCGGTAACATCCCCCGCGAATATATCCCCTCGGTCGAGAAAGGTTTCAAGTCGGCGATGGCCAACGGCCCGCTGGCAGGTTACATGATCGACTCGATGAAGGTTACCCTGGTCGACGGTTCGTTCCACGCGGTGGACTCTGACTCGCTCTCGTTCGAAATCTGCGCCCGCAACGGTTTCCGCCAGTCGGCCAAGAACGCCGGCGCGGTGATCATGGAGCCCATCATGAGCGTGGAGGTTGTTACTCCCGAAGAGTCGATGGGTGATATCATCGGTGATTTGAACAAACGTCGCGGCCAGATCGCCGGCATGGAATCGCGCGGCGTGGCCCGTGTGGTGAAGGCCAAGGTGCCCCTGTCCGAGATGTTCGGTTATGTGACGGTGCTGCGTACCCTTTCGTCGGGCCGCGCCACCTCGTCGATGGAATTCTCGCACTTCGAGCCCGTTTCGCAGAGCCTCGCCAAAGAGATCATCGAGAAATCGGGCGGCAGCAAACACCAGGAATTGGAATAGTAAAAAAGTAAAATATGAGCCAGAAAATCAGAATCAAACTCAAATCTTACGATCACAACCTGGTGGACAAGTCTGCCGAGAAGATCGTTAAGACCGTGAAGGCTTCGGGCGCAGTGGTTAGCGGACCCATTCCGCTGCCCACCCAGAAGAAGATATTCACCGTAAACCGCTCGACGTTCGTCAACAAGAAGAGCCGTGAGCAGTTCCAGCTTTGCACCTTCAAGAGGATCCTCGACATCTACTCGTCGACCCCCAAAACCATCGACGCGCTGATGAAGCTGGAGCTTCCCTCGGGCGTAGAGGTTGAGATCAAGGTGTGATAATGTTTGCGCCCATGGCGGGCCATATTTCGACTATCCCCCCGAGGATTTTATCCTCACAGGCGCTAAGCCTGCTCCGGTAAAATCCCCGGGCGATAGCCAAAATCTGACCCACTCTGAGCACAAACCCCCGCTCCCCAAGGTTATACCTTATATATAATAGGGGGCATTTAAACACAAATAGCCGCTGCCCGTAGGAGGTAAGCTATAACATAGTTTCAAAGAAGCAACAAAAGACAAAAAATGTCAGGATTAATTGGTAAGAAAATCGGAATGACTTCCGTTTTCGGTGCTGACGGGAAAAACATCCCCTGCACTGTTATCGAGGCTGGTCCGTGCGTAGTTACGCAAATCAAGACTGTGGAGACCGACGGTTACTCCGCAATCCAGATTGCCTATGACGAAAAACCTGAAAAGCACACCAGCAGCAGTCTGTTAGGCCACTTCAAGAAGGCCGGCACGACTCCTAAGCGTAAGATCGTAGAGTTCAGGGATTTCGATCCCACTCTGAAGGTCGGAGACGTAATCACCCTCGACGTATTCATGAATGACGACTGGCTCGACATCACAGGAATTTCGAAGGGTAAAGGATTCCAGGGCGTTGTGAAACGCCACGGTTTCGGCGGTGTAGGCGGCCAGACCCACGGCCAGCACAACCGCCAGCGCAAACCCGGTTCGCTGGGTGCATCTTCGTATCCCTCACGCGTGTTCAAGGGCAAGCGTCTTCCGGGCCAGACCGGCGGGGATCAGGTGAAAGTGCTCAACCTGCGCATACTCAAGAAGTTGCCCGAGAACAACCTTATCCTCGTGAAAGGTTCGCTCCCCGGAGCAAAGGGTTCTTACGTTATCATGGAGGACTAAACAGATGGAATTAGCAGTATACAACATCTCCGGTAAGGAAACCGGAAAGAAAGTCACCCTGAAGGATGAGGTTTTCGGCATCGAGCCCAATGACCACGCCATCTGGCTCGACGTAAAGCAGTACCTGGCCAACCAGCGCCAAGGCACGCACAAATCAAAGCAGCGCAACGAGGTTGCCGGCTCGACCAAGAAGCTCAAAAAGCAGAAGGGCACCGGCGGCGCACGTGCCGGCAGCATCAAGAGCCCCCTGTTCCCGGGTGGTGGCCGTATCTTCGGTCCCGTACCCCGCGACTACAGCTTCAAGCTCAACAAAAAGCTCAAGCAGCTTGCCCGCCGCGGCGCGCTTTCGTACAAGGCGAAGAACGAACTGATCACCATGGTCGAGGATTTCACCATTGAAACCCCCAAGACCAAGACCTTCATCGAGATCGCCGCGAACCTCAAAATGGACGGTAAGAAGATACTGGTCGTAACGGCCGCTTCGGACCACAACGTTATCCTCTCGACGCGCAATCTTCCCAACGTTAAAGTTGTGGTTGCCAGCGATGTGAACACCTACGATGTGATGAACACCGGCATCATCCTGATGACCGAAGGCGCAGCGGGTGTGATTAACGAAATGTTAGCATAGACGACAAATGGAAACATTGATTAAGCCGATACTGACCGAGAAAATGACGGTTCAGGGCGATAAGCTGAACCGCTACGGTTTTCTGGTGGACACTAAAGCCAACAAGCTGCAGGTCCGCGCAGCCGTGGAGCAGATGTACGGAGTTACCGTTACTGACGTGAACACGATGAACTACATGGGTAAGGCCAAGAGCCGTTACACCAAAGCCGGGCTTCTCGAAGGCCGTGCGAACAACACCAAGAAGGCGATCGTAACCCTGAAAGACGGTGACAAGATCGATTTTTACAGTAATATCTACCGAAGATGGCAGTTAAAAAGTTCAAGCCCGTAACACCGGGCACACGACACAAGGTGATCATCAACAACAAAGATATTACCTGTTCGACTCCCGAGAAGAGCCTGTTGACCGCAAAGAAGAGCAGCGGCGGCCGTAACAACGACGGCAAAATGACCGTACGCTACATCGGCGGCGGCCACAAGCAGATGTACCGCCTGGTTGACTTCCAGCGCAACCGCGACGGCGTACCCGCACTGGTCAAGACCATCGAGTACGACCCCAACCGTTCGGCACGTATCGCCCTGGTGGTGTACGCCGACGGCCAGAAGAGCTACATCCTCGCCCCCAACGGGCTGAAGGTTGGCCAGACCGTTAACTCGGGCGCCGGTGCGGCTCCCGAGGTTGGCAACACGCTGTTCCTGGCTGATATTCCGCTCGGTACGGTGATCCACAACATCGAACTCTACCCCGGTGAGGGCGCCGTTATGGCACGCTCGGCCGGCACTTACGCCCAACTGTTGGCGCGTGAAGGCAAATTCGCTATTATAAAGCTCCCTTCGGGTGAAACCCGCATGGTGCTCGTTACGTGCCGCGCTACGATCGGCGCTGTGTCGAATCCCGACCACAGCCTCGAGCAGCACGGTAAGGCAGGTCGCCGCCGCTGGCTGGGCCGCCGTCCCCACAACCGTGGTGTGACGATGAACCCCGTCGACCACCCGATGGGTGGTGGTGAAGGCCGTTCTTCGGGCGGTCACCCCCGTTCGCGCAAGGGTCTTCTGGCCAAGGGTTACAAGACCCGCGACCCGAAAAAGACCTCGGAGAAATTCATTGTGTCACGTAGAAAAAAATAATAGCAAATGAGTCGTTCATTAAAAAAAGGACCGTATATCGAGCCTAAGCTCGAAGGCAGGGTTCTCGCACAGAGCGAGTCGGGCAAGAAGACCGTGATCAAGACATGGTCGAGAGCCAGCATGATCTCTCCCGATTTCGTGGGCCAGACGATCGCCGTGCACAACGGTAACAAGTTCATCCCCGTGTACGTAACGGAAAACATGGTAGGCCACAAACTCGGTGAGTTCTCGCCCACCCGCAACTTCCGCGGTCACGCAGGTAACAAGAAAAAATAGTAAGTGATGGGAGTAAGAAAACATGATATGGCCGAGAAACTCAAGGCCGAAAAAGCGCAGAAAGCGGTAGCTTCTCTGCGTGAGTGCCCCACTTCGCCCCGCAAAATGAGGCTTGTTGCCGACATGATCCGCGGCGTTGAGATCAACAAGGCACTCGGTATGCTCCGCTACTCTAAGAAGGAAGCATCGATCCGCCTGGAGAAACTCCTGCGTTCGGCTATCGCCAACTGGGAGAGCAAGAACGAAAACGAGCGTCTGGAAGACACTCCGCTCTGCGTAAAAGAGATTTTCGTGGACGGTGGCCGTATGCTCAAGCGTGTGCAGCCCGCACCCCAGGGTCGCGCCCACCGCATCCGCAAGCGTTCGAACCACGTTACGATCGTGGTCGACAAACTTGTAACCAAAGAAAAAGAAGCGTAAGATGGGACAGAAAGTTAATCCGATAGCTAACCGCCTGGGTATTATCCGTGGTTGGGACTCGAATTGGTACGGCGGCAAGGATTTTTCGGCCAAACTGGTCGAAGACGCCAAGATCCGTCAGTATCTGGGTGCCCGCCTGGCCAAGGCAAGCATCAGCAAGATCATCATCGAGCGCACGCTCAAACTGGTTACAGTGACCATTTCGACCGCCCGCCCCGGCATCATCATCGGCAAAGGCGGCCAGGAAGTGGACAAACTCAAGGAAGAGCTCAAGAAGCTGACCGGCAAAGACGTACAGATCAACATCTTCGAGGTTAAACGCCCCGAGATCGACTCTGTGATCGTGGGAAGCAACATCGCCCGCCAGCTCGAAGGCCGCATCTCTTACCGCCGTGCCGTCAAGACCACCATCGCATCGACGATGCGCATGGGTGCCGAAGGCATCAAGGTCCAGATTTCGGGACGTATCGGCGGCGCCGAGATCGCACGCAGCGAAACCTATAAAGAGGGACGCATTCCCCTCCACACTTTCCGCGCAGACGTAGACTACGCCCTGAGCGAGGCACTGACCAAGATCGGTATCCTCGGCATCAAGGTATGGATCTGCACCGGCGAGGTTTACGGCAAACGCGACCTGTTCGAGATTTCGGGCGCAAGCGTAGCCGGCGCCGGCGCATCGGCAGGCTCTTACGAGCGTGGCGACCGCGGCGAGAGGGGTGATCGCGGAGATCGTCGTGGCCGTGGTGGCCGTGGCGGCGACCGTGGCGGACGCGGCGGAGATCAGCGCGGCGACCGCAAACCAAGGAATAACAGGTAAAAAGAGAAAATAAGAGATGTTACAGCCAAAAAAGACTAAGTTCCGCAGGATGCAGAAAGGCCGCATGAAAGGCCTTGCAGGTCGCGGCAACCAGCTCGCCTTCGGCTCTTTCGGCATCAAGGCCATGGAATCCACATGGATCACAGGCCGCCAGATAGAAGCCGCGCGTCAGGCCATCGTCCGCCACATGAAACGTGAAGGACAGATATGGATCCGTATCTTCCCCGATAAGCCCATTACCAAGAAACCCGCCGAAGTGCGTATGGGTAAAGGTAAGGGTGCTCCCGAAGGGTTCGTTGCACCGGTTACCCCGGGCCGCATAATGTTCGAGGCCGAAGGTGTGCCCCTGGCAATAGCCCAGGAAGCGCTGCGCCTCGGAGCCCAGAAGCTGCCTATCGCCACCAAATTCATCGTCCGCAGGGACTATACCGAAACCGAAATCTAATAGTTTAAGAACATGAAAACGACAGAAATAAGGGACTATTCGGTAGCCGACCTGCAGGAACGCATCGACGCTGAAAAGGCAAACCTGCAGAAGATGAAGATCAACCACGCGACCTCGCCGGTTGAGAACGCTTCGGAGATTAAAAAGGCGCGCCGCAGCATCGCGCGCATGTTGACCATCCTCGGTCAGAAACAGAACGCTAAATAAGATGACCATGGAAAGAAATCTCAGAAAAGAACGTATCGGGGTGGTCGTGAGCAACAAAATGGAGAAATCCATGACCGTTGCCGTAAAGCGTAAAGTGAAGCATCCGATCTACGGCAAGTTCGTCAATAAGACCACCAAATTCATGGCGGCCGACGACAAGAACGAGGTCAACATCGGCGACACCGTACGCATCATGGAAACCCGTCCTTTAAGCAAGACCAAGCGCTGGAGGTTAGTAGAAATCATAGAAAGAGCTAAATAGTCATGATACAACAGGAAAGCAGGATGGTTGTGGCCGACAACAGCGGTGCGAAGGAAGTTCTTTGCATCCGTGTACTGGGCGGCACAGGCAAGCGCTACGCCTCGATCGGCGACAAGATCGTCGTGACGGTCAAGAGCGCGACCCCATCGGGCGACATGAAGAAAGGTACGGTATCCAAGGCCGTAGTAGTGAGGACCAAAAAGGAGATCAGGCGCCAGAACGGATCGTACATCCGTTTCGACGACAATGCCGTAGTGCTCCTCAATAACCAGGGTGAGATGCGCGGAACCCGTATCTTCGGCCCCGTAGCCCGCGAGCTGCGCGACCAATACATGAAGATCATTTCGCTGGCCCCCGAAGTACTTTAATACAAAGCACAAAGACATGAAATTGCATATCAAAAAAGGGGACAACGTCTACGTGAACGCCGGCAACAGCCGCGGTCAGCAGGGCAAGGTGCTCGAAGTGCAGACGGACAAGTCGCGCGCCATCGTTGAAGGCGTCAACCTGGTCAGCAAGCACACCAAGCCCAACGCCAAGAACCCCCAGGGTGGCATCGTCAAGCAGGAGGCTTCGATCCACATTTCGAACTTGCAGCCCCTCGATCCGAAGAGCGGCAAACCCACCCGTGTGGGCCGCAAGGAGAATGCCAAAGGTAAATTAGTACGAATCGCTAAAAAGTCAGGGGAGGAGATCAAATAATGGCATACCAACCTACACTTAAAACGCAGTACAGGGAGCAGATCGTTGCCGCCCTCGTCAAGCAATTCGGCTACACCAGCGTAATGCAGGCCCCCAAACTCGAGAAGATCGTTATCAACCAGGGTATGGGCCAGGCTATCGCCGACAAGAAACTGATCGAAGTGGCCCAGCAGGAGCTCACCACGATCACCGGCCAGAAAGCCGTGCAGACCAAGTCGACCAAGGACATCTCTAACTTCAAGCTGCGTAAAGGCATGCCCATCGGCGTGCGCGTGACGCTGCGCGGTGACAAGATGTACGAATTCCTCGAAAGGCTGATCGCCGTGGCACTGCCCCGCATCCGCGACTTCAAGGGCATCAACGAGAAATTCGACGGTCGCGGCAACTACACGCTCGGCATCAAGGAGCAGATCATCTTCCCCGAGATCGAGATCGACAAGATCACCAAACTCTTCGGTATGGAGATCACCTTCGTTACCACTGCCGGTACCGACGAAGAGGCTTACGCCCTTCTGCAGCAGTTCGGCCTTCCTTTCAAAAACGGTAAAAAAGCATAAGCGATGGCTAAAGAATCAATGAAAGCACGTGAGGTAAAACGCCTCAAACTGGTTAAGCGCTATGCTGCCAAACGCGCTGAGCTGAAAGAAGCTGGCGACCAGGTCGGCCTCTCGAAGCTGCCCCGTAACTCCAACCCGATCCGTCTGCACAACCGTTGCCAGATCACGGGTCGCCCGAAGGGTTACATGCGCCTTTTCGGCATCAGCCGCATCCAGTTCCGCGAGATGGCCTCCAAGGGCCTGATCCCCGGAGTGAAGAAAGCAAGCTGGTAAAAACCTTAGAAAGGAAGTGGATTATTGATTATGTTTTCGTACCTTTGCGCCGCTTTAAGGGCTCAGGGTATGGAACATAATCAATGATCCACGACCTGACTTTTTTACGTATAGTTCACAAAGTTCTCATTATTAATCAATTAATTCCCATGACTGATCCTATTTCGGATTTTCTGACACGAATTAGAAACGCGGTGAAAGCCGGCCACAAAGTGGTCGAAGCTCCCGGCTCGAAGATCAAGCAGGAAATGACCAAGATCCTTTTCGATCAAGGTTACATTCTGGCCTACAAGTTCGACACCGACGAACGCGGCCACGCGATCATCAAAATCGCGCTCAAGTATCACAAAGAGTCGAAGGTAAACGCCATCAAAGGCCTCAAGCGTGTAAGCCGTCCCGGTTTGCGCCAGTACGCCAGCGTAGGCGAAATGCCCCGAGTGCTCAACGGCCTTGGCATCGCCATCGTTTCGACCTCCAAAGGTGTAATGACAGACAAGCAGGCCCGCACCGAGAACGTCGGCGGCGAGGTTCTCTGCTACGTTTACTAACCCGGGGCCGAGAGATTGGGTCATAAGGGGGCTGCTTCAAAAGGTGGCGCTTTTGTGATTTCAGATCGATCGATCCGGACAACAAAAAAAAGAAAATGTCAAGAATTGGTAAATTACCTGTAAACCTGCCCGCTGGCGTTACGATCTCGGTATCGGACGACAACGTGGTGAGCGTGAAAGGGCCCCTCGGAAGCCTGAGCCAGAAAGTGGACCGGGACATCACCGTGGAGGTTAAAGACGGCGTACTTAACGTATCGCGTCCCACCGACCAGCCCCGCCACCGCTCGATGCACGGCCTGTACCGTGCCCTTATCAACAACATGGTGGTCGGCGTATCGACCGGCTATGAGATCAAGCAGGAGTTCGTGGGCGTCGGCTTCAAGGTCGAGGCACAGGGCCAGCTCCTTCTCATGAGCCTGGGCTACTCGCACGATATCCAGATGCTTCTGCCCAACGAGATCCAGGCCACGGCCGTGACCGAGAAGAAGGGTAACCCCATCCTCACTCTGAAGAGCATCGACAAACAACTCGTAGGCCAGGTGGCTGCGAAGATCCGTTCACTGCGCAAACCCGAGCCTTACAAAGGTAAAGGTATCAAGTTCGTGGGTGAGCAGCTTCGTCGCAAAGCTGGTAAATCTGCTAATGCTAAATAACCTTAGATTATGTCACTCAATAAGATAGAACGCAGGGCAAGGATCAAGATGCGTATCCGCAAGATCGTTAGCGGAACCGCAGCTATGCCCCGCCTGAGCGTGTACCGCAGCAATAAGCAGATCTACACGCAGCTCATAGACGACCTTAACGGCGTTACCCTCGCAGCTGCCTCTTCGACCGACAAAGCGATCGCAGAGCAGTCCAAAGGACTCAACAAGACCCAGGTGGCGGCCCTCGTAGGCAAACTCACCGCCGAGCGTGCAGCCGAAAAGGGTATCACCGCAGTGGCTTTCGACCGCAACGGTTACCTTTACCACGGTCGCGTTAAACAACTGGCCGAAGCCGCCCGCGAAGCTGGCCTTAAATTCTAAGAGAATATGACAAACGCGAACATAAAGAAAGTACGCACCAGCGACCTGGAACTCAAGGACCGCCTGGTAAGCATCCAGAGGGTAACCAAAGTTACCAAGGGTGGCCGCACGTTCACCTTCTCGGCCATTGTCGTTGTCGGCAACGAGAACGGCGTGGTAGGCTACGGCCTGGGTAAGGCGAGTGAGGTGCAGCTTGCAATCAGCAAGGGCATCGAGGACGCCAAGAAGAACCTGGTGAAGATTCCTATCCTCAAAGGTACGATCCCCCACAAGCAGGAAGCCCGTTACAGCGGCTCCGAAGTGATGATCCGCCCCGCTTCGGCTGGTACGGGTATCATCGCCGGCGGTGCCATGCGTGCCGTGCTCGAGAGCGTGGGTATCCACAACGTGCTTGCAAAGAGCAAGGGCTCGTCGAACCCGCACAACCTCGTGAAGGCCACCGTTGCCGCTCTTACCGAGCTGCGCGACGCCGCAAGCGTTGCCCAGGTGCGTGGAATCTCCCTTAACAAAGTGTTTAACGGATAATCCCACCACGACAATGGCAAAACTCAATATCACGCAGGTTAAAAGCCGCATCGGCGCTACCTCGCAGCAGTGCAGGAACCTCGACGCCCTGGGTCTGAAGAAGATGAACCAGACGGTGCAGCACGAAGATTCCGCCATCATCAAAGGTATGATCGCAAAGGTCAACCACATGGTGAAAGTGGAAGAGGCGAAATAGTAATCAAAAAAGCAAAAGATAATGAATCTGAGTAATTTAAAACCAGCCAAAGGCGCTACGCACAGCGAAAAACGCATCGGTCGCGGTCAGGGCTCGGGTCATGGCGGTACGTCGACCCGCGGTCACAAGGGTGCGCAGTCGCGTTCGGGCTACTCTTCGAAGCGCGGCTTCGAGGGCGGCCAGATGCCTATGCAGCGCCGTCTGCCCAAGTATGGCTTTACCAACCTGAACAGGGTTGAGTACAAAGCCATCAACCTGGCGACCCTCGAGGAGCTGGCCACCAAGAATAAGCTGAAGGCTATCGACGTCGAGACGCTGATCGGTGCGGGCTTCCTTTCGAAGAACGACAAGGTCAAGATCCTCGGCAACGGCACCCTTTCGGCCAAACTCGAAGTTAAGGCCCACGCCTTCTCTAAGAGCGCCGTGGCAGCTATCGAAGCCGCTGGCGGCCAGGCCGTAAAACTCTAATCTAACCCCAAGAAAGGGCTATGAAAAGACTGATTGAAACAATAAAGAATATATTCAAGATCGAGGAGCTGCGTAACAGGTTACTGTTCACCGCAGCCCTGGTTCTTGTCTATAGGCTGGGAAGTTTCGTTGTGATCCCGGGTATCAACCCCGAGGCGCTGGCGAACCTCCAGGGCCAGGTGGAGAACAACGGCCTGTTGCAGTTGCTCAACATCTTCTCGGGGGGAGCCTTCCACAACGCTTCGATCTTCGCTCTGGGTATCATGCCCTACATCTCGGCGTCGATCGTAATCCAGCTGCTGGGCATCATGATCCCCCACTTCCAGAAATTGCAGAAGGAAGGGGAGAGCGGTCGCCGCAAGATGAACCAATGGACGCGCTACCTGACCATCGTGGTGCTGCTGCTGCAGGCGCCGGCCTACCTGGCCAACCTGCACCACACGCTGCCCCAGGCCGCTTTCGTGCTTGGCCAGAGCCACGCGTTCCTGTTCAACCTCAGCGCCACTATCGTGCTTATCGCAGGTACGATGTTCACCATGTGGCTGGGTGAGAAGATCACCGACAAGGGTATCGGTAACGGCGTTTCGCTGATCATCATGGTCGGCATCATCGCCCGTCTGCCGCACGCCATCCTCGGTGAACTCAACTCGCGCTTTACGGAAGCCACCGGCGGTTTCGTGATGCTGGTGGTCGAATTCGTGATGCTGTTCTTCGTCTTCGCAGCTACCATCGCACTGGTACAGGCCGTAAGGAAAGTGCCCGTGCAGTATGCCAAGAGGATCGTAGGTAACAAACAGTACGGTGGTGTACGCCAGTACATCCCCCTGAAGATCAACGCAGCGGGCGTTATGCCCATCATCTTCGCCCAGGCGCTGATGTTCCTGCCGATGCTTCTTCAGAACGCCCCCTGGGAGTGGGCGCAGGGCGTTGCAAGCGCCTTTGCCGACTACCGCGGGTTCTGGTACAACCTGATCTTCGGATTGCTGGTGGTCGCATTCACCTATTTCTACACCGCGATCACGATTAACCCCAACATGATGGCAGAGGACATGAAACGCAACGGCGGTTTCATACCCGGTGTTAAACCCGGCAAACAAACTGTCAACTACCTCGACACCATCATGACGCGTATCACCCTCCCGGGCTCGATCTTCCTGGCTATCGTGGCTATTCTGCCCGCGTTCGCCGCAAGGTTGGGCATCAGCTCGCAGTTCGCCCTGTTCTTCGGGGGTACTTCGCTGCTGATCCTGGTAGGTGTGGTGCTCGACACTCTCAAGCAGATCGAAAGCTACCTGCTGCTGCGTCACTACGACGGACTGATGAAAACAGGCCGCATCAAAGGACGCAACTAAAAGCGTAACAGGCAGGAATGATAGATATCAAAACCAAGGAACAGGTGGAACTGCTGCGTGAGAACGCACAGCTCGTGTCGCTGACCCTTGCGGAGGTTGGAAAGAACATCCGCGCGGGGATCACGACCAGGCAGCTGGACGCTATCGCAGAAAGCTTTATACGCTCTCACGGAGCGGTTCCAGGTTTCCTTGGGTACAACGGCTACCCGGCCACGCTCTGCGTGTCGGTCAACGAGCAGGTTGTACACGGTATTCCTTCAGATTACGCACTTCGCGACGGGGACATAGTCTCGGTGGATTGTGGCACCATCATGAAGGGGTTTTATGGTGATTCTGCCTACACGTTCGGTGTAGGGCAGATCGACGAGCAGACCAGGCGTTTGCTCGATGTGACCAAAAAAGCCCTTTACGAAGGTGTCGCACAGATCAGGGCCGGAGCCAGGGTTGGCGACGTATCGGCCGCTGTGCAGCAACATGCCGAGAGCAACGGATTTTCCGTAGTCCGCGAGTTGGTGGGGCACGGCATAGGGCGCAACATGCACGAAGCGCCGGAGGTGCCCAATTTCGGGTCGAAAGGCCGCGGTACGATCCTCCGCGAGGGGATGGTGCTGTGCGTCGAGCCGATGATCAACGCCGGAGCGAAGGCGGTGGTATTCGAAAAGGATGGTTGGACGGTACGCACCCGCGACCGCAAGCCCTCGGCCCATTTTGAATGGACGGTGGCTGTGACGGAGCAGGGGGCGGATGTCCTGACCGATTTTGACATCATCGAAAAGGCACTATTGAATTAGGCTTATTTATGGCAAAGCAAACTGCTATTGAAAAGGACGGCACGATCACCGAAGCCCTCTCCAACGCGATGTTCCGCGTAGAGCTGGACAACGGACACGTGATAACCGCCCACATATCGGGAAAGATGCGCATGCACTACATCAAGATCCTTCCCGGTGACAAAGTGAAAGTCGAAATGTCGCCCTACGATCTCTCGAAGGGACGCATCTCGTTCAGGTACAAGTAAAAAAACTTACCGAAATGAAAGTAAGAGCATCGATCAAGAAAAGGTCGGAAGATTGCAAGATCGTAAAGCGCAAAGGCCGTCTTTACGTTATCTGCAAAAAGAACCCCAAACTCAAAATGCGCCAGGGGTAAACCACATTAAGCAAGCAAAAAGAAAAAAGATTTATGGCACGTATAGTTGGTGTAGATTTACCCAAAAACAAGCGCGGTGTTATAGCCCTTACCTATATCTATGGTATCGGTCGCAGCACCTCGCAGAAGATCCTCGCTGCCGCAGGTGTTGACGAAAGCATCAAGGTACAGGATTGGAACGACGCACACATTGCCGCCATCCGTCAGGCTATCGCCGACAGCGGCATCAAGGTCGAAGGCGAATGCCGCTCGATCGTTCAGCTGAATATCAAACGTCTTATGGACATCGGTTGCTATCGCGGCATCCGTCACCGTCTGGGACTTCCCGTTCGCGGTCAGAGCACCAAGAACAACGCCCGCACCCGCAAGGGCCGCAAAAAGACTGTGGCTAACAAGAAGAAGGCAACCAAGTAATAAGAAGTGAGTTATGGCAAAGAAAACAGGAACTGTTAAGAAAAAAGTCGTTAAGGTTGGCGCTCTGGGCACTGCCCACGTACACTCGACCTTCAACAACGTTATCGTTACGCTCACTAACGAGTCGGGCGAAGTTATCAGCTGGAGCTCGGCGGGTAAGATGGGATTCCGTGGTTCGAAAAAGAACACTCCCTACGCCGCCCAGACCGCGGCCCAGGATTGTGCCAAGGTTGCCTATGACATGGGCCTTCGCAAGGTGAAGGTTTACGTCAAGGGTCCCGGCGCAGGTCGCGAGTCCGCGATCCGCACGCTGCATGGCGCCGGCATCGAGGTGCTCGAGATTATCGACGTTACGCCGCTGCCCCACAACGGCTGCCGTCCGCCCAACCGCCGCCGCGTGTAATTTCTGCCCGGAGGAGGACAAGCTAACGTTAACGATGTAAAAAATTGCCGCCGGGGTCTTTATGGACCGAAGGCGGCGTGACAAACAAAAACAAAATGGCAAGATATATAGGACCAAAGAGCAAGATCGCCCGCAAATTCGGTGAGGCAATCTTCGGGGCGGACAAAGTTCTCGAAAAGAAGAACTACCCTCCCGGACAGCACGGCCTGTCGCGCAAACGTAAAAAAGTTTCGGAATACGGCGTACAGCTGAGCGAAAAGCAGAAAGCCAAGGCAACCTACGGCATCCTGGAGAAGCAATTCCGCCGCACGTTCGAAGAGGCTGCCCGCGTGGGCGGCATCACTGGTGAAAACCTGCTCAAGCTGCTCGAATGCCGCCTGGACAACGTGGTTTACCGCCTGGGCATCGCCCCGACGCGCGCCGCTGCCCGCCAGCTGGTTTCGCACCGCCACATCACCGTGAACGGTGAGGTGGTCAACGTTCCCTCCTACAGCCTGAAGATCGGCGACGTGGTGGGCGTGCGCGAAAAGAGCAAGTCGCTGGAGGTTATCACCGAATCGCTTTCGGGAGGCCGCAGCCGTTACGCATGGCTCGAATGGGAACCCGCCACCATGAGCGGCAAGTTCATGGCCCGCCCCGAGCGCGCCGACATTCCCGAGAACATCAAAGAACAGCTGATCGTCGAGCTTTACTCGAAGTAGTAATTAAGTGACCCGGAAAAATAATTAATTATGGCAATATTAGCATTCCAGAGGCCTGAGAAGGTCATTATGCTCGAATCGACGTCCAACTTCGGGAAATTCGAATTCCGTCCGTTGGAGCCCGGTTTCGGGATGACGATCGGAAATGCCCTGCGCCGCATATTGCTCTCTTCCCTGGAAGGGTATGCAATAACGACGGTGAAGGTGAACGGTGTAGACCATGAGTTTGCCGCCATACCTGGGGTCATGGAGGGGATGATAGACATCATCCTTAATCTCAAGCAGGTACGTTTCGTGCGCACGGTAGACAACGTTGATTCCGACAAGGTTACCATCAACGTCGCCGGCCAGAGCGAACTGACGGCAGGTTACATCTCGAATTTTTTGACCTCTTTCAAGGTCCTGAATCCCGAGCTGGTCATCTGCCGCCTGTCGCCCGACACCAAGTTCCAGATGGAGATCACCATCGGCAAAGGCCGCGGTTACGTTCCCGCAGAGGAAAACCGTCCCGCCGAGGCTGAATTCGGTCTGCTTCCCATCGACTCGATCCACACTCCGATCAAAAACGTGAAGTACTCGATCGAGAACTACCGCGTGGAGCAGAAGACCGACTACGAGAAGCTCAACCTGGAGATCACCACCGACGGTTCGATCCATCCCAAGGACGCGCTCAAAGAGGCTGCCAAGATACTCATCCATCACTTCATGCTCTTCTCGGACGAGAAGATCACCCTGAACATGGAAGAGAACGCCGCCGCCGAGGAGTTCGACGAGGACGTGCTGCACATGCGCCAGCTGCTCAAGACCAAGCTCTCGGACCAGGATCTCTCGGTGCGTGCGCTCAACTGCCTGAAGGCTGCCGAGGTGGACACGGTAGGCGACCTGGTTCGCTTCAACCGCAACGACCTGCTCAAATTCCGCAACTTCGGCAAGAAGTCGCTCACCGAGCTGGACGAACTGCTCACCTCGCTCAACCTGCACTTCGGCATGGACGTATCACCCTACAAACTTGACAAAGACTAATCATGAGACATAACAAAAAATTCAACCACCTCGGTCGCACCAGCTCGCACCGTAAGGCTATGCTCTCGAACATGGCTTGCTCGCTGATCATGCACACGCGCATCGAAACGACCGTGGCTAAGGCAAAGGCGCTTAAAATTTTCGTCGAGCCTATCATAACCAAATCGAAGGAGGACACCACGCACCAGCGCCGTATCGCCTTCTCGATGCTTAAGGACAAGCTGGCCGTAACCGAGCTGTTCCGCGTTGTCGCTCCGGCGATCGCGACTCGCCCGGGCGGTTACACCCGCGTGCTGCACACCGGTTTCCGTCTGGGTGACGCCGCCGAGATGTGTATCATCGAGCTGGTGGACTTCAACGAAACCTACGTAGCCGGCGCCGTTCCCGCCAAAGCCAAGACCCGCCGTTCGCGCAGCGCCGCCAAGCCCGCCGCCGCACAGGTCGAAGGCGAAGTGGCCGCCGAAGGCGCAGAGGCAGCAGCCGAGGCTCCCGCAAAGAAGCCCGCAGCAGCTAAAAAGCCCGCAGCAGCGAAGAAACCCGCCGCTCCCAAGGCTGCCGCCAAAACGGCTGCCCCCAAGGTGTCGGGCGCCAAGAAGGCCGTTGCCAAAAGCACCACCACCAAGAAGGGTTAGTGGTATAAATGCAAAAGATGAAGGGCGGTCCCGTATGGGACCGCCCTTCATCTTTTGCATTGCTGGCTATGCACAGACGCGTTGGCGGGGGGTATGTGCTCAGTCTATTATATGCGGATCGCTGTAAACGAAATGTTTCATGCCCGTGAGCAGGTCGGCCATCTCCTGTGTGGCGGGGCGCGGGGTTTCGCCGCAGTTCTGGGCAGGGAATTTATCCTTTCCGGTCGCCTTGCAGGGGTAACGGCATTCGATGCGGAACCCGGTGGCGGTCTCGCAGAGCACTTTTATGCGGGCTATTGTGCCGTCGCCGAAGAACACGGCGTAAAGGCCACCTTCGGCCATCTGCGGGGGGAGTCCGTCGCCGACCGCGTAGCGCGCCCGACGCAACCAACCCCGGGGCGTACCCTCGGTCGTCCATGCGCAGGTGAGCCTACCGTTCTTGCCGCGCGAATCAGCCAGCAGATAGCCGTTGTGGTCGATCCATATCGAGTTGTAATTGCCCCGGCTGCCGATCTGCTTCGTGAACGGGGTCAGGCTCTTGTCCTCGTCGCAATGCACGAAAGCGTAGCGCAGGAACATTTTCCGGCACAGCGCCCCGCGCCGGGATCTTTGGAATTTGAGGAACATTTTTTTGATGGGTTATCGTCGCCCGCATGTCCCGTGCGGTTTTTTAGATAGGGGGCATAAAAAACGTGGGACAGTACTTTCTACCCGTTTCTGAGGTCTTCGACAACCCACGGACAAGATAGAAGAGTAAAGCCCACGCGCGTGGGCGCTTACACTTTATCTTTTGTCCGTTATGAAATTGTCGAAGTTTCAGAAACAAAAGAAAAGCAAAACGCTTTTTATGTTTTTGGCCGCCGTTGCGACCGGGGGTGTAAAAACTACTTTACATAGGCAGGTATATTATTTAAGGTATCGGCTGCGATTTCACCGAGGCTGTCCGCGGCGATCATCCCGACGGAAGCGCTGTCAGCCGCCATGCTGTCGACTGCCTGTACGCGCAGCGAATCGGCGGAGTGCTCCGCGCGCGCCTTTTCCCTGCGCGCCTCGCCCGCGCTCACGAGCACGATGAGTAGGACCGTAACCACCGAAACGATGATCCCTATTATATTTTTGCCCATAATTTATGGTATGTTTTATGCAGATTCGTGCCGTAAATGTAGTTAAAATACGCGAATCATAACAATTTTTTAACATAGCGTCATCTTTTACCTTGGCTTCCAGGCGATTAATGGCTAACTTTGCCGCCTGAGATATTTTATGGCAGGTAATGTTGCAAGGCTGTAAAATTTTTTATATATTTACGGAAAACCCAAGTTAATCCACACAGCCATGTCGGTTCTGAATTTCGACAAGAACAGCCTCGGTAACCTCGAATATTCGCTCAAACGCGAAATGCTGGCTACTAACCGTGCCGGAGGTTATATGTCCACGACTATCGTTTGCTGCAACACCCGCAAGTACCACGGCCTGATGGTCTGCCCGAAGGACGAAGCGGACGAGCACAACTACGTTATGCTCTCGTCGCTCGACGAGACGGTAGTGCAGCACGACCAGTCCTTCAATCTGGCGATCCACCGTTTCCCGGGCATCTATGAGCCCCGGGGGCACAAATATATCACCGATTTCCGCTATACCCCCTCGCCGGCGATCATCTACCGCGTGGGCGGGGTGGTGCTGCGCAAGGAGCTGCTGTGGCTACACTCGCGCACGCAGCTGCTGATCCGCTATACCCTCGAGGAGGCGCATTCGCGCACCGTGCTCAGGCTGCGCCCGTTCCTGGCCTTCCGCGACGTGCATTCGCTCTCACAGGCCAATATGTTCGCCGACGGTCACTCCTATCCCATAAAGGGCGGGGTGAAATGCCGCATGTACGGCGATTTCCCGTGGCTTAACATGCAGACCAGCAATGGTTCGGAGTTCGTGCCGGCACCCGATTGGTACAAGAACTTCGAGTACCTCGAAGAACAGGCGCGCGGCTATCCTTTCCGCGAGGACCTGCTAACACCCGGATATTTCGAGTGCGAAATAGCCAAGGGGCAGAGCGTGGTCTTCTCGTGTTCGCTCACCGAGGCCGACCCCGCAGGGCTGGCCGAAACGTTCGAAACGGAGCAATCCAAGCGCACCGAAAAGAAAGACCTGCTCTCATGTCTGCGCCACTCCGCGCGCCAGTTCATAGCCCGCCACACCGACCGCACGGAGGTGGTGGCCGGTTACCCGTGGTTCGGACGCTGGGGGCGCGACACCTTTATCGCCCTGCCCGGGATCACGCTCACGCAGGGCAACGTCGAGGACTGCATCGCCGTGGTCGACACCATGACCCGCGAGATGAAAGACGGCATGTTCCCCAACATGGGCGTGGCGTATAACTCGGTCGACGCTCCCCTGTGGTTCTTCTGGGCGCTGCAACAGCTTGAAAAACATATCGGCGCCGCCGAGGTTTGGAGGCGCTGGGGCGATAAGATGAAAGACGTGCTGTCATGCTACCGCCGCGGCGTGGGCGAGGTAGTGGCCCTGCATGCCAACGGCCTGGTGTGGGCTTCGAATCCCACACACGCCATGACGTGGATGGACGCCATCGTCGACGGACGCCCCGTGACCGGGCGCGACGGCTACCAGGTGGAGATCAACGCGCTGTGGTACAACGCGGTGAAATATACGCTGGAATTGGCTGCCCAAGCCGCGGATGACGCGTTTGTGGGCGAGTGGGGCGCGATGCCCGAAAAGATAAAGGAGTCATTCCTCGAAAAGTTCTGGATGGCCGACGAGCGCCGCCTGGCCGACTATGTCGATATGAGCGTGCGCAACCACTATATCCGCCCCAACCAGGTCATCGCCTGTGCGTTGCCATACGTGATGCTCTCCCCTGAGCAGATACAGGGCGTTATATCCAACGTGCGCCAGCACCTTCTCACCCCGAAGGGGCTGCGCACCCTCTCGCCGCGCAACCCGCTCTACGAGGGGCGCTGCGAGGGCGACCAACCCACACGCGACCGCGCCTACCATCAGGGCACGGTGTGGCCGTGGCTGCTGGAGTTCTACGTAAGGGCTAATTTCGACCTGCTGGGCAAGGCTTTCCTTGCGGACGCCGAGGATATACTCGCGGCATTCGAGGAGGATCTCAACAGCTACGGCATAGGGTCGATCTGTGAAATATATGACGGCGATCCCCCCCACGAGCAGCGAGGCACGATCTCGCAGGCGTGGAGCGTGGGCGCGCTGCTGCGTATCAACGAAATGATTCAACAGTACAAATAAAATTATGAATTATGAATTATTAATCATGAATTGGGCCCGGGCTTATAATTCATATAAGGTAATTCATAATTCATAACTCATAATTCATAATTAACTATGAGAGTATTGATGTTCGGATGGGAGTTTCCGCCCCACATTGCAGGAGGTTTGGGCACGGCGTGCTACGGTTTGACCCGCGGCCTGGCCAAGCATGACGTCGAGGTGATATTCGTTGTGCCCCACGCCTACGGCGACGAGGACCAGAGGTTTGTCAAGGTGGTCAACGCCAGCGACGTGGATGCGCTCTACGGCAGCGCGGGCCGCGACGGGAGCATCGACGAATTATGGAACAAGCTCACCTTCATTCATATAGACTCGAACATGGTGCCCTATATCTCGCCAGAGGAGTTCGCCTCCCAGACCGAGCAGTGGCACAAGCAGGGCCAGATCGAGCACCCCGCGGTGTCGGGCGACGTGTGGCGCGAACGCTACACTTTCTCGGGCAAATACGGCGCCAACCTGATGGAGGAGGTCGCACGCTACGCTATGGTCGCAGCCCAGGTGGCCAAGGACCTCGAAGGCCGGTTCGACGTGATACACGCCCACGACTGGCTGACCTACTACGCCGGCATCGCCGCCAAGAGGGTGTCGGGCAAACCTCTGGTGGTGCACATGCACGCCACGGAATTCGACCGCAGCGGCGAGAGCGTCAACCAGTCGGTCTATGACATAGAGCGCGCCGGGATGCACGCCGCCGACAAGGTTATCGCCGTGAGCAACCTCACACGCAACATCGTGATAGAGCGCTACGGCGTGGCCCCCGAAAGGGTGGTCGCCGTGCACAACGCCGTGCGCTTCGCATCCGCCCCCTCGGCTGACGTCGAGAGAGGGGTGGACGACAAGATCGTCACCTTCCTGGGGAGGATCACCTACCAGAAGGGCCCCGACTATTTCGTCGAGGCCGCGGCCAAGGTGCTAAAGCGCCTCCCCAACGTGCGCTTCGTGATGGCCGGCAGCGGCGACATGCTCAACCACGTTATCCGCCGCGTGGCGCGCCTGGGCATCGCCGACCGCTTCCACTTCACGGGATTCCTCAAGGGTGACGACGTGCAGAAGATGTTCGCCCTGAGCGACGTTTATGTAATGCCCTCGGTATCCGAGCCTTTCGGTATATCGCCCCTCGAGGCGATGAAGTCCAACGTGCCTGTTATCATCTCCAAACAGTCGGGGGTGGCCGAGGTGCTGGACTACGCCGTTAAGGTCGATTACTGGGATGTCGATGCGATGGCAGACGCCATCTATGCGCTGGTGCAGTACCCCGCCCTTGCGCACATGTTCTCTGAAAAGGGACTCGAAGAGGTCACCGCCCTCAAATGGGACGACGCCGCCGAGGAGGTCAAGGCCGTCTACCAGAGTTGCCTTTGATATGAAAAATCAGATAAAAAATAGGCTATGAAGACAATCTGCCTCTATTTCCAGGTTCACCAGCCGATGCGGCTCAAGCGTTACCGTTTCTTCAACATGGGACGCGACCACCACTATCTGGACGAGGTGGGCAACCGCTCTATCATGCAGAAAGTTGCCTCGCGCAGCTACCTGCCCATGAACGAGTTGCTGCTCAAACTCATCGAGAAACACGAAGGCGCATTCCGCGTGAGCTTTTCGATGCCCGGCCTTGCCGTCGAGCAGATGAAGGCGCACACCCCCGAGGTGCTGGAGAGCTTCCGTAAGCTGGCCGCCACGGGATGCGTGGAGTTCCTCGCCGAAACATACGCCCATTCGCTCTCCTGCCTGTGTTGCAAGGATGAGTTTACGCAGCAGGTCACGGCCCACAGCGAGATGATCGAGCGCGAATTCGGCGTGAAACCCACCGCCTTCCGCAACACCGAATTGATCTACTCTGACCAGATCGGGGAGTGGGCCGGTGAGATGGGTTTTCGTACCGTGCTGGGCGAAGGGGCCAAGCATGTGCTCGGCTGGAAAAGCCCCAACTTTGTCTACGCCAACGCCATAGACCAGAAGGTGAGGCTGATGCTGCGCAACTATAAACTCTCCGACGACATCGCTTTCCGCTTCGCCAACCGCACCTGGAGCGAATGGCCGCTGACGGCCGACAAGTTCGCCGGGTGGCTCACCGCCGGCGAGGGAAACGACGAGGTGGTCAACCTTTTCATGGACTACGAGACCTTCGGTGAGCACCAGGGGGCCGACACGGGGATCTTCGACTTTATGGCGCACCTGCCCGCCGCTGCGCTGGCTACCGGGGCGCTGCGTTTCGATACTGTGAGCCGCGCCGCAGCAGACCACCAGCCTGTGGCCGTGCTATCCTGCCCGCACCCCATGTCGTGGGCGGATGAGGAGCGCGACATCACCCTCTGGCAGGGCAACGAGTTGCAGAAAGAGGCCTTTTTGACCCTGAGCGCCATGCGCGACCAGATAAAGGAGCTGGCAGATGGCGAAATGGACAGCGTGTGGAACTTCATGCAGTGCTCGGACCACTTCTACTACATGGCTACCAAATGGTTCTCCAACGGCGATTCGCACAGCCACTTCAACCCCTACGACTCGGCCTATGACGCGTTTATCAACTACATGAACGTGCTGAGCGACTTCAAGATAGAGGTCGGCAAGAGGCTCGCTGCCAAACAGGACCAGGACGCTATGTGCCTCGCGGCGGCGACTGCATAAACTCCCCCGCGGCGAAAAAACGACAAGGCAACCTTCACGGGGGTTGCCTTACGTTTTAAAAATACTATTTTTGTAATGCTTTAGAAACACGTTTATCTGACGATGAGAAAAATCATAATGGCTGTGGCTGCGGCGCTTACGCTGGCTGGTTGCGGCGAAGGTGTGAAGATCAAGGGGCATCTGGTGTGCAGCGGCCAGGCGGAGACCATCTACCTCGACATGCTCTCTCCGACGGGGATGTCCACAGCCGATTCTGTCTCCACAACGGACGGGAAATTTAAATTCAAGGTTACCCTCGGCGACGGGCAACAGGCCATTTACAACCTGCGCTGCGGAGGCCACGTGATCCCCCTGCTGCTCTCCCCGGGCGAGAGGGTTACCGTGAAGGGTTTCGGCAATGTATCGCGCAACTATACCGTCAAGGGGTCCGAGGGCTCGGCGCTTATGCGCGAACTGGCCATGGTGCTCAATAACGGCGCGGCGAGGCTCGACTCGCTGACCAATATCTATGTGCGCCTTGCCGAGGCCGACACGATGCGCCGCCACGTGACGCGGGAATATACCCGCAGCTACTTCGACATCAAGCGTGAGCAGATTCGCTTTATCGTATCCAACGCCGGGAGCCTGGCTGCGCTCTACGGGCTTTACCAGCGCCTTCCCAACGATCCTACGCTGTTCAACGGGAATCCGACCGACGTGGTTTACTACCGCGTGGTCGCCGATTCGCTCTCGCAGACGCAGCCCTCCTCGCCCTACCTGCCCTCCCTAAGGGCCGATATCAGCCGCATGGAGGGGCTCGATCCGGGCAAAGTGCAGGAGATCAGCTATCCCGACCTGGATATGCCCGATATGTACGGCAAGCGTCACAGGCTTTCGGATATGCAGGGCAAAGTGGTGCTGATCGACTTCTGGTCGGCGTCACTGCCCAAGTGCAACCTCAATAACGCAGAACTCAAGGAACTTTACGCCCGGTACAACGGCCAGGGCTTCGAGGTCTACCAGGTTTCGGTGGACTCTTCGAAACCTGATTGGATCAATGCCGTGCAGGGGCAGAAACTGCCCTGGACGAGCGTCAACGACCTGAAAGGGCAATCTTCTCAAGGTGTGCGCCAGTATAACGTGGGCGGCGTGCCGACGAATTTCCTGCTCGACCGCCAGGGTAACATCGTAGGCAAGGACCTCTACGGCGACAAGCTCGCCGCCAAGGTTGCCTCGCTGCTGTAAGGTTACGCAAACGGTCGTAATGTTCTATTTCGCATCCGATATGCATTTCGGCTCGCCGCATGGCAGGGGCCCGACGCTCGACCGCGAACGCGATTTCGGGCGCTGGCTCGACTGGGTGTCGCGCGATGCGAAGGCCGTTTTCCTTGTGGGCGACGTGTTCGATTTCTGGTTCGAGTACCGCCGGGTAGTGCCCAAGGGTTTTACGCGCACGCTGGGTAAGATCGCCTCCCTGACCGACCGGGGCGTGGAGGTGCACCTGTTCCAGGGCAACCATGATATGTGGATGACCGGTTACCTTGAGCGCGAATGCGGGGTGAAGGTGCACCGCGACGGCGAATGCCTCGAACTGTACGGCAAAAAAGTATTCATAGAGCACGGCGACGTGCCACATAACCGCGAGGGACTGCGTCAATCCCTCATAAGTTGGTGTCTGCGCTCGTCCGTGCTGCGTTTTCTTTTCTCGCGCCTGGTGCATCCCAATATCGCGCTGGCCTTCGGGCATTGGTGGTCGGGCAGCAGCCGCAGCAAGCACGGCGGACATGTTTTCGCCGGTGAGCGGGAGCATCTGGTGCGCTACGCCCGCAGTATAATGGCGCGCGAGGATATCGATTATTTCGTCTTCGGCCACCTGCACTGCCCGGCGGATTACGACCTGGGCGATGGGAGAAGGGCGATATTCCTGGGCGACTGGCTCACGGGCAGCGATTACGCCGCCCTCTCGCCCGACGGACAAATGGAGTTAAAGACCTGGCAATGAAACAATATTTAGACCTTTTAGAGAGAATAAAAAGCGAGGGCGCGCAGAAAGGCGACCGCACCGGCACCGGCACGCTCAGCGTCTTCGGCCACCAGATGCGATTCGACCTCTCGCAGGGCTTCCCCATGCTGACTACCAAAAAGCTGCACCTGCGCTCGATAATCTACGAACTGCTGTGGTTCCTGCGCGGGGACACCAACATTAAGTACCTGAACGACAACGGAGTGACCATCTGGGACGAGTGGGCGGACGCGCAGGGCGATCTCGGCCACGTCTACGGTTACCAATGGCGCAGCTGGCCCACGCCGGACGGCGGCCATATCGACCAGATCGCCAACCTTATACACTCGATAAAGACGAATCCCGACTCGCGCCGCCACATAGTCAGCGCGTGGAACGTCGCCGAGGTCGATAAAATGGCGCTGCCCCCCTGCCACACCATGTTCCAGTTCTATGTCGCCGGCGGGAGGCTCTCGTGCCAGCTCTACCAGCGCAGCGCCGACGTTTTCCTCGGCGTGCCTTTCAATATCGCCTCTTACGCCCTGCTGACGATGATGGTCGCCCGGGTGACGGGGCTCGAACCGGGCGAATTCGTCCACACGCTGGGCGATGCGCACCTCTACCTGAACCACCTGGAGCAGGTTGACCTGCAACTCTCGCGCACGCCCCGCGCGCTGCCGACCATGAAGATAAACCCCGCCGTGAAGGATATATTCTCTTTCGCCTATGAGGATTTCCTCCTCGAAGGCTACGAACCCGCGCCCGGCATCAAAGCCCCCATCGCAGTATGATATCGATCATCGCAGCCATAGCACGTGGAGGTGTCATAGGAGGCGGCAACGCCCTGCTGTGGCATATTCGCGAGGACCTGCAGCGTTTCAAACGCATCACCACCGGCCACCCCGTGATCATGGGGCGCAAGACCTTCGAGTCGATGGGCCGTGCGCTGCCCGGGCGGCTTAACGTGGTCATAACGCGCCAAAAGGATTACAGGGCGGAAGGGTGCGAAATGGCCGCGTCATTGGAGGATGCCATGGCTCGCTTCACCCCCGACGAAGAGGTCTTTATCATAGGGGGCGCCGAGATCTACCGCCAGTCGCTGCCGCTGGCCGACCGCATGTACCTTACCTATGTGGATGCCGACTATGCCGGCGACACATATTTCCCCGAGTGGGACCACGCTCAATGGGAGGTTGCCATGCGCGAGGGACACCCGCGCGGCGAAAAGTTCGAACATCCGTTCGAATTCGTGGACTACGTGCGTAAATAATTCGACAACGAAGCTGGCGCAAGCTACGTCAAGCGTCACTAACCTAATTTGGTAGTGCCGAAATTCCGCTTGAGCCATCGCGGGAATATCACCGCGCCGATGGCCAGGTAGGGATAATAGGTAACCATGCGCCAAAGCACGGCTATGAGCATCGCCGCCCCGAGTTGCAATTCGGTCGGCACCGTTATCAGGTCGCTGCAATAGTTCGAGAATATGATCTCCGCGAAGCCGCTTCCCCCCGGGGTGGGCATCACCAGCATCATGATCCACATCACCAGCTGGCGCGCGAAGAGCAGGAATTGGTCGCTGACCGAGAAGAACGCCATTATCAGGGCGTTTGCCACCAGGTAGCGCGAACTCCACGAGAGAAACGTAGACCATCCCGCCCTGGCCCAGAAACGGTGGTCACGGCGACGGATCTCGCGTGAGGCGATGATGATGTCCGTGCCGGCCTGTGCCGCGCCATAGTACCATCGCCGCAGTAACGGTATGCGGAATACCCTGATAATAAGCCACTTTATCCCGCGGGGATTGAAAAATATCCCATAAACGAGTATGGCGACCCATACGGCCTTGGCCGCGAACCCGATAAGGGCGAAGGTCATCAGCGAGGTGGTCAGCACGTCCTGCCCGTGCACGTCGAAAAGCTGCGCCGGCCCGGCGATCAGCACCACGAGCGGGAACATGACCATGAAATAGAGCTCGTCCAGCATCGAGGTAAGCATCACGATGGCGGTCGACCGCCCCACGCTGATACCCTCTTTGTGTACGTAGAGAGTAGCCACACTCGTGCCGCCCACGGCAGAAGGCGTCACGGCGGAGGTGAATTCCCAAAGCATTATCACCCGGAAAGCCTGGCGCCAGCGGAGCTGGTTGTCGCTAAGCACGCGGATGCGGATAATATAACCCAGGTCGCGTCCCACCATGAAAAGCAGGGCCAGCACGAGCCATAACACCGTACGCCAACCGATCGTCACGTCGGAAAACACCGCAGGGTCGAAATCCTTATATATGAGCCAGCCGACCACCGCAAGCCCTATCAGAACCGGGTAGATCGCGTTCGAAACGCGTATTTTTCCGATAGGATTTTTGTCTGGCTGGGGCTGCATGGGCGTTTTTTAGGCAATACAAATATAGGGATATAATCCGAAGGGCGGTTTTTTCGCCCGGATTTTTTACTTTTGCACCGTCAAAACAGATGTAAATGAATGCTCTGCTGATCTACGTAAACCAATTTTTCGAACTCACCGCCGCCGCCCTGGGCGTCATACTCATGTTCAAGGCCCGCGATAACCGGATTATGTTCTGGTGGGGGGCGCTCACGACGATTACCGGACTGATGTTGTTTGCTGACGACTTAAAATGGCTGGTCAGGATATACTCGTCCGAGCCGATAGCCATAAACACGCTCATCCCCTTCCGTATGCTCAAATGGCTGACGATGGCGCTCCTTATATCCCTTTTCCCCATGGCCGCGCTGCGCCCTGGGTATATCACCCCGCTCAGGGTGACCGTGTTGCTGATACCTATGATGGTAATGTCAACGGCGGTGGCGTGTTACCACATATTCGCCATCGCAACGATCCCGCTGGGAGATTTCAGCGACATAGTGGCCAACATATCTGCGCTCGACGTGAAATTCCGTTTGGGATTGTTCGTCTTCTCGGTGGCGGTGCCCGTAGGCTATATCACCGTGCCATTCATAATACGCTATCCGCTTCGCAAACCCTCGATTATGATGTGGCTCTTCATAGCGGCGCTCACCGTCGAGATCGCATGCTATGCCATATTCTCCCTTGACGCGAACCTGTCTATATTCTATGTATACGGCATCGTGATGATGGCGTTTTACATAGTGCTCTCGACGTTCTTCCTGTTCAGCGAAAACCCTTTCTCGCTCAGGATAACGCCGAAAACCACGGATACGCCAGAGGAGCAGTCCATAGAGGGATTGTTGTTTGCCACGATGGAAGAATATTTCAGCCGTAACTCCCCATACACTGCCCACGACTACACGATAGAGAGGATGGCCGGCGATATGAACTCACGACCGTCGCTGGTCGCGAATGCCATAAGGTGCGGCGGATTCACCGGATTCCGCGAATATATGAACCACCTGAAGATCGAGCACTTCAAGGCGTGTGCGCAACAGGATCGCGGGAAAACGATCAAGGAGTTGATGAGCCAGTCGGGATTCAACTCCCGGTCGACGTTCTATCGTTTGTTCTCGGAGCATGAAAATAAAACCCCGACGGAGTACATCGACCGTCTGTATCGCAGCTAAGGAGGGCGGTCAGAGCGATTCGAGTATCCGCTTGAGGACTACCTGCGCCGAGATTTCGCGGTTCGCCGCTTCGGGGATCACTATCGACCTCGGGCCCTCTATCACCCCGTCGGTCACGATCATACCCCTTCTGACAGGTAGGCAGTGCATGAAACGGGCGTCGTTGGTGAGCTTCATCTTCTGTTCGTCCACCGTCCAGCCCATGTCTTTAGAGAGGATTTTCCCGTAGTTGGGGTCTTTCCACGCGGCCCAGTTCTTGGCATAGATGAAATCCGCCCCTTCGAAAGCCTTTTTCTGGTCGTACTCTATTTTCGCGTTTTGGGCGAAGCGGGGGTCGAGCTCATAGCCCTCGGGATGGGTTATCACGAAATCGTAGTCGGTGGCGTTCATCCATTCGGCGAATGAGTTGGGCACGGCTTGTGGCAGCGCACGGGGGTGGGGCGCCCAGGTTAGCACCACTTTCGGGCGTGCCTTTTCCTTGTGCTCCTCGATCGTTATCAAATCGGCGAAGGATTGCAGGGGATGGCGCGTGGCGGCCTCCATGCTCACTATGGGGCGACCGGCATGGTCGATGAACTGGTTGATTATCGTTTCGTTGTAATCCTCTGCCTTATCTTCGAACTGCGCGAAGGCCCTTACTCCGATAATGTCGCAGTATGAGCCCATTACGGGGATCGCTTCGAGCAGGTGCTCGGATTTGTCGCCGTCCATTATCACCCCGCGCTCGGTTTCGAGCTTCCACGAATCCTTGTTCACGTCGAGCACCATTACGTTCATCCCCAGGTTCATGGCGGCTTTCTGGGTGCTCAGGCGGGTGCGAAGGCTCGAATTGAAGAAGACCATCAGCAGGGTTTTATCCACGCCCAGGTGCTTGTATGCGAAACGGTTGGCTTTTACTTCCCTGGCTTCTTTAACGGCGGCTTGCAGGTCGCCTATGTCCTGCACCGAGGTGAAATGTCTCATGGCGTATGAAGGTATGTGAAAGACAAAGTTATTTAAATTTTACAAAAAAAGCGGCTCCCGGTGAACAGGAGCCGCTCTGTCTTGCGGAGCGGAGCGCTTACCGACCGTCCTGCGCCGACTCTTTGCGGGGTACCGAGAACGAGAATGTCGATCCCTGGCCGGGCTTGGAGGTAAACCAGAACTTGCCGTGGTTCTTGTTGATAAAGTCCTGGCAGAGCAGCAGACCCAGTCCGCTGCCTTCCTCGTTGTTGGTGCCGAATGTGCTGAAGTGGGTGTCCAGGTTGAGCAGTTTCTGCTGGTCCTTCTCCTCGATGCCGCAACCGTTGTCTATCACGTCGATGCTTATATCTCTGTCGTTTTCGTAGATGCGCACGACGATCTCGCTGTTTACGGGGCTGAATTTGAGGGCGTTGCTCAGAAGGTTGCGCAGTACGGTCTTGATCATGTCGATGTCGGCGTAGATCATCGTCTTTTCGGGGGCCTCGAGCTTGATCGTTATCTCTTTCATCTTGGCCATCATCGAGAATATCTCGATCACCCCCTCGGCCACTTCCGTGAGGTTAGTGTCCTGGTATACTACGTTCAGGCGCCCTATCTGGCTTTTGGTCCATTTGAGAAGGTTGTCCAGCAGCGAGAAGACCTCCTCGGTGGTTTGGTTGGCCATGCGCAACATGCCGTGCATCTCTTCCTCTATGAGGTTGGGCGATAATTTGAGGATCAGCATGTTGAGCACCATTTTTATGGAACCCATGGGCCCGCGCAGATCGTGCGCGATCACTGAATAGAGTTTGTCGCGGCCCATTATGGTGCGGCGCAACTCATTGGTCTTCTCCTCGATAATGCGTTTGGCGGCCACCATCGAGAGCTGGTGCGTAACGCGTATGATAAGTTCTTCTTTGTTGAAAGGCTTGGATATGAAGTCGTTACCGCCGTTTTGGAATCCCTTCACGATGTCGGTCACGCCGTTAAGGGCGGTCAGGAAAATAATGGGGATCTCGTTATAGCGCGGATCGGCTTTGAGTTTGCTGGCCACTTCGAAACCGTCTATGTCGGGCATCATTACGTCCAGCAGGATCAGGTTGGGTTCCTCGGTCTCTACTTTTTCGAGAGCCTCCTTACCGCCCATCGCGGTGACGATATTGAAACCTTCTTTGGTGAGTAACACCTTTAGAAGCAGTACATTGGAGACGATATCGTCTACGATCAGGATCTTGTAAGCAGAGTTGACAATGTTCATTGCGGCAATTTATTCACACGTAATATTCGGGGTGCTTTAAGTGCTAAAGCTGTTTAAGACGAGGTAAAGTTAAATATATTTTCAGTTGTATCAAACCTAATATAACGCTTTTTACCCATCCGGTGCGAAAAATGGGAAAAACGGACCATATATTTCGGCTTGTTTATAACAGACTGTGTACCAGTAGCAAAAAATGTGCCGGAAAAGAGCACCGGGGAAATACAGTTTGGTACGTAAAATGTTGTGGTTAAGTAGCACCTATTAAACACTGACCCCTATGGCCCGTACCGTATCCATATTTTTATCGCTCCTTTCGGTCATGCCGCTCGCCGCGCTGGCCGATGCCCCCGCCGCGCTCCAAGACAGCGTGCCAGCGGCGCAGCGCAGTTCGTTCGTCAAGCGCGTGCTCAACTATTTCGAACAGGCTAACGTCGATAAGACGCTCACGAAGAAATTCGATTTCAGCGTTATCGGCGGGCCCAACTACTCGACCAACACCGGTTTCGGGATAGGGCTGGTCGCGGCGGGACTTTACCGCATCGACCGCACCGATTTGACGATGCCCCCCTCTAACGCCTCACTGTTCGCCGACGTGTCGACCACCGGGTTCTTTATGATCGGCATACGGGGCAACAACCTGTTCAAAGAGCAGAAGCACCGACTTGACTATACTTTTTATTTTTCATACAAGCCCACCTATTTCTGGGGTGTGGGCTGGGATGCGGCGACCTATAATCCCAGGAGCGAGTACACCCGCCTGGAAACCTCGCTCGAGGTGAATTTTATGTGGCGCGTGGCCAAAAACACCTATGTGGGCATCAGCAGCGACTGTAATTATATCATAGGACGCGACGTCTACCCCGACTACGTTCCCCCCGGCGAGGGTACGACCTACACCAACATAGGTTTGGGCGGGCTGTTCGTTTACGATTCGCGCGACCTGATAAACAACGCCTACCGTGGTCTGTATATTAAGCTCGACCAGCGTTTCTATCCGGAGTTCCTGGCCAATAAGACCTATTTCTCGCGCTCGGAGCTTTTCATCGACTACTACCACCATGCATGGCGCGGGGCGGTGATGGCTTACGACCTGCATATGCAGTTCAACCGCGGCGACGCCCCCTGGACGATGCTCGCGGAGTTGGGCAGTCCTTACCGTATGAGGGGCTACTACCAGGGGCAATACCGCGACAACGGCATAATGGAGATCCAGGCCGAGTTGCGCCAGAAGATACACGGGCGCAACGGCGTGGCCGTGTGGGTCGGGGCGGGCAACGTCTTCCCGTCGGTGTCTGATTTCAACGGGGCGCACACGCTGCCCAACTACGGGTTGGGATATCGCTGGGAGTTTAAAAAACGGGTCAACGTGCGGCTGGACTACGGATTCGGCAAGGGGCAATCGGGATTCATTTTCAATATAAACGAGGCGTTTTAAGGTCGAATTCGTACCTTTGCCGCCGTGAAGACCACTATCCGTATCGAGGGGGCTGTGCCCCTGGCCGGCCAATTCCGCTTTGCCGAACCAGTCGACTGGACCCTCTCCCCGGGCGAACAATGGGCCGTTATAGGCCCCAACGGCGCGGGCAAAAGCACCCTGGCGGCGCTGCTGCAGGGGCGGTTGGCGTTGCTGAAAGGATCGGTCGCGGCCTCGACCCCCCGGGGCGCGGCATCTTTGCACGAGGTGGTCCGCTCGATGGAATTCCGCGATATTTACTCCCTGGAAGACGGTTTCGAGGCATACAGCCAACAGCGCTGGAACGCCACCGAGGCCGAACGTTCGCCCCTCGCGTCGACCCTGTTGGCGGATATTCCGCCGCGCACGGCTGCACGCTGGCGCAAGCTCTTCTCTCTTAAAAACCTGCACCGCAAACCTATTGTCGCGCTGTCGAGCGGGGAGTTGCGCAAAGTGCTTATCATACGGGCTTTGGCGTCATCGCCCAGGGTGCTCGTGCTGGATAATCCCTTTGTCGGGCTCGACGCCTCCTCGCGCACGGACCTCGACGCCGTGCTCGGGCGCCTGACCTCGCATGGCGTGCAGGTGGTTTTGCTGCTCTCCGATCCGCGCGACGTGCCGCGCTGGATCACAGATGTGTTGCCCGTAAAGGGGATGGGGCTGCTTGCCCCGCGTACGCTCACGGAGTTTGAAAAAGACCGTGGGCTGATCGGCGAACTTTTCCCCGACGGGCCGGTGACCCTGCCCGCCGCGCAGCCTTCACAGCCCGAGGGGTGGCGCACGGTGTTGCAGATGGAGCAGGTCTGTGTGCGTTACGGCAATACGCAAATAATCAAAGATATAGACTGGACGGTACGCAAAGGTGAAAAATGGGCGCTGCTGGGTCCTAACGGCAGCGGCAAATCGACCCTGTTGAGCCTCGTAACGGGCGATAACCCACAGGCCTACGCCAACCGCATAACGCTTTTCGACCGCCGCCGCGGCACGGGCGAGAGCATCTGGGACATCAAGCGCCGCATAGGCCACCTTAATCCCGACATGCACACCTTCTATATGAAGGACATCGCCGCCGCGTGGGTCGTGGCGTCCGGTTTTTTCGATACGGTGGGGCTTTACCGGCAGCCGTCCGGCGAACAGATGGCCGCAGCTGCCGCATGGCTTGCGGCGCTGGGCGGGGGGCACCTCGCCGGACGCTCTTTCGTGCGGCTCTCCTTCGGTGAGCAACGCCTCGTGCTGCTTGCCCGCGCAATGGTCAAGGACCCTGCGGTGTTGATCCTTGATGAGCCCCTGCACGGGCTCGATGCGGGGTCGCGGCGTCGCGCCACGCGGGCGATAGAACTTTTTTGCCGCCGTGCCGACAAGACGTTGATCTATGTCACACACTACCGCGAGGAGATCCCCGGTTGTGTGGAATTATTTAAGGAATTGCACCCGACTAATAGGTAAAACGTAAAAGGCAGAAGTTTAAAATATTTCAGTAATTTAACAAAAAATTTGTCATTTTACCTGTTATAGCTATATTTGCATGATAGTTAGTAGGGGTTTTTGTGCCCCCCGTGTCAAATGGCGAAGCCATGTGACGGGCCCAGCCCGTGTTTTTAACATAACCTAAGCAAATGCAGTATGAAAAAGAAGATACTCATACTCGACGATAAACAAACCATTGCCCAGATCATTTCTATCTATCTGTCAGAGGAATACGACCTGACGTGGTTTGAGAATCCGATCAAGGGTATCGTGTGGCTGCAGGACGGCAACATTCCCGACCTGATCATTTCCGACATACGGATGCCCGAGATGCGCGGTGACGAATTCCTTGAATATATAAAGAGCAACGAGCTTTTCAAGTCGATACCCGTAGTAATGCTCTCCTCGGAGGAGAGCACCACAGAGCGCATCAGGCTCCTTCGCGAGGGTGCGGATGACTACATTATCAAGCCATTCAACCCACTGGAGCTTAAAGTGCGGATAAAGAAGATAATACAGTAGCTACTTCCGGCCCAAAGACAACCCGCGTGGACACGCCACTCAAATACCTGTACGTAGGGATCGATCCCGGTAATATCGCCCGCTTCAGGGAACTTACCGGCGGTGCGCTCAGGACTGCCACCACGGCGACACTCGCGGTCGCCGCAAGCGGTATACGCCCGGACGAGCCCCTGTCGGTATTGATCGAGCAGCGCAGTTTCCGCACCGACCTGCCCACGATCAGGCATCTGCGCAAGGCATTTCCCAACGCCTATTTCCTGCTTGTGGCAGACCGGATAGTGCCCGAGGAGAACGCACCCTATTCGCGCAGCGGCATTAACGACATACTCACTGCTGAGGTCGGCCCCCAACAATGGGAGCGCACCGTGCGATTCATGGAAACGCACCAGCAGAAGTCGACGGGCGGCACAGGGATCTCGGAGCGTGTGCTCACCCGCTACCACCTGCCGCTGTGGAAGCGCATCTTCGACGTGGCGTTCTCGCTTGCTGCCCTGGTCTTCCTCGCGCCCTTCCTGCTGATCATTTGGTTGGCTATCCGCATCGAGAGCCGGGGCCCGGCGATCTACACGTCGAAACGCGTAGGCAGTAACTACCGGGTGTTCAACTTCCTGAAGTTCCGCTCTATGTATCCGGACGCCGCCGCCCACCTCAAGGAATTCGCGGCGCTCAACCAATACCAGCAGGTCAGGGAGGAAGCCAAGGTATTCCCACTCGAAAACGACGCATTCTACCGCGCCATGGCCGGCGGGGGCGGCGAGAATATGCTTTTCTCCGACGATTTCGTGATCGGGGAGGACGATTTCATAATGCAACAGCAGGACAAGAAGGAAAACAACTTCGTCAAGCTGGCCAACGACCCGCGCATCACGCGTGTAGGCCGGTTTATTCGTAAGTACAGCATCGACGAGCTGCCCCAGCTTATAAACGTGCTCAAAGGCGACATGTCCATCGTCGGCAACCGCCCGTTGCCGCTCTACGAGGCCGAGTTGCTGACCAGCGACGACTACATCGACCGTTTCATGGCGCCCGCAGGGCTAACCGGCCTGTGGCAGGTCGAAAAGAGGGGCGAGGGTGGCCGGCTGTCGAGCGAGGAGCGCAAGCAACTCGACATCTACTACGCCCGCCATTACACGCTGTGGATGGATTGTGTGATAATTTTAAAGACATTGACCGCTTTCGTGCAGAAAGAGAACGTATAACGCCGGATTCCGGCAGATGTCCGCCCCCGGGCGGAGAGTGAAGAGAAGATAAGATGAAAAAAGCCGTTTTGATTACCGCCTTTGCCGCAGTGCTCTGCGCCGCAGCAGCCAGGGGCGCTACGGGCCAACCGCTCAAGGTTACATACCTGTCGGTACCCGAGAGCGCTTTCGAGATCAACCGCCACAGCGAAACCCAGCAAATGGAGATCACCGCCCCGAAAGGCAATGTGGACACCTACTCCCACATCCAGGGCCAACTCATGGAGGGCAATTTCTATAATAGTTCCTCGATATTCCAGGATTACAGCTACATAAAGCTGCCGCCCATCGAGATACTGTTCGAGTACGCCCGCAACAACTCCAAGACCGACTATTACAACCAGCGCCGCATCGAGGCCGAGCAGGACCTGAAGAGCGTGCGCCGCCAGTGGCTGCGCTTTTTGAATGTCAACGCCAGCTACCGCTACGGCTTTATCGCCGCCTCCACCGACCAGTCCAACCGCAACACGCCCGACCTGTGGATGTCCTACTACGACCAGAAGCAGAGCTGGTGGAGCGCCGGGGTCAACTTCACGCTGCCCTTCGACGAGATCTTCGACCGCCGCAACCGCGTAAACAAACAGCGCACGCGCATGGAACAGGCCACCTATGAGGCAGAAACGTGGTACGAGCAACGTAAACTGGATATCATCGACTCATACGCCGAGGCCGGTATGAACCTCGCCCTGATACGTATTAAGAGCGAAACGGCGACCATCAGCGCACAGGACTACATAATGGCCCAGGCCGACTTTATCAACGGTCGCGTCAGCGTGCAGCAGCTCTCCTACTCGAAGAGCACCCAGAACGACGCGGCAACCGAATATGAGCAGACGCGTGCACTGCTCTACAAGTCGATCCTGCGTCTGGAGACACTCTCGAATTACAAGATACTCAATAAATAAAATACAGGTATGAAGATCCTGATTTACATTCTCCGCATCGTTTACCGCATACGTTTCTATCTGATCGGCATACCCCTGCTGGTAACGCTGCTGGCCATATACCTCACCCGCAACCTCCAGCGCAACTACCAGGTATCCTCGACGATCTACACCGGCATCGCCTCGGGTTACAGCATCGAGTCGGGCACGGGCGTGGCGATAGACTGGCACACGGTCAACAACACAATCGACAACATTATCAACATCATCTACGCCAAATCGACGCTCAAGAAGGTTTCGATGCGCCTTTACGCCCGTTGCATGATCTACGGCGACGCGGAGAAGGATAATAACTACATCACGGCGGCTAATTACCGCGCCCTGATGCAGATCACCCCGCCCGACGTGAAGGCGCTGATCGACAGGGGTTCCGAAGATCGCACGGTGGAGAGGCTGCTCTCTTACGAAAAGCCGCTGCACGGCAACTTCATCTATGAGCTTTTCAACCACACGCATCCCCATTACAGCTACGCCGCGCTGAGCAAGATCGTCGTAAAGCGCCTCTCCGATTCGGATATGCTCGACCTGTCGTATGTTTCCGACGACCCGGGGATAGCCTACAACACCATGGAGATACTCAACGACGAGTTCGTCAACCAGTATAAGGACCTGCGTTTCGCCGAGACCAACGACGTGATCGAGTACTTCCGCCAGCAGCTCAAGGAAACTGGCGATCGCCTACGCGAGGCCGAGGATTCGCTGACCGACTACAGTATCGCCAAGAAGGTGATAAATTACGACGAGCAGACCAAACACGTGGCCGCCCTGTCGAAGGATTTCGAGACCAGCTACGAGGGCGTGCTGCGTGAATACGAAGGCGCCACGGCGTTGGTGGAAGCCCTGGACGAGCGCATCGAAGAGTCGACCAAACGCATGGTGCAGAACGCTCAATTCTCGGCCAAACTGAAGAACATATCCGACCTGACCACCACCATTACGAGGCTCGAAGCATTCCAGCCCGACACGGCGGGACGTTTCAACCGCGACCTTAACGTTCTGCGCGAACGTCTGCGTGTCGCCGAGGATGATTTCACGTCATTCAACGTGCCTTACAGCGTGAGCCGTTACTCCAAAGAGGGCGTGGCCAACACCGACATCATCAATCAGTGGTTGGCCGAGCTGCTGCGCAAGACCAAGGCCGAGGCCGAATTGGACGTGATGCGCCAAAGGCGCGAACAGCTCGACGCGCAGTATGAATACTATTCGCCCATAGGGTCGACCCTCAAGCGCAAGGAGAGGGATATATCGCTGACCGAACAGTCCTACCTTGAGGTGCTCAACGCACTGCACCACGCGCTGTTGCGCCAGAAAAACCTGCAAATGTCGTCGGCCTCCCTGAAGGTTATCAACCCGCCGATATTCCCTATCGCCCCGATGCCGCACGCCCGCAAGATGATCGTGGCCGCCACCTTCTTCGCGTCGCTGATATTCGTGCTTGGTTTCTTCGTCATACTCGAACTGCTCGACCGCACCATGCGCGACAAGGTGCGTACAGAACGCATCACGGGAGGGCGCGTGCTGGGGGCATTCCCCGCTTTCTCTAAGCTCAAACACAGGGGTTACAACAAGGAGTGCTCACGTATGGCCGCCTCATTCCTGGGCAACGCCGTGCAGGAGTTGCTGGACAGTTCGCGCCCGCGCAATACGGTCAACCTGCTGCACACGGAAGACGCGCTTGGACAGCGATTTATAGCTGACCAGCTGATGGAGTACTGGCAGACACAGGGTATAAAGGCACGGGTGGCGGCATGGGGTGAAGAGCCCCTGACCGATGTGAACGCCTACCTGCACGCCCGCAGCCTGGACGAGCTTTGCCCGGCGCAGGACGAACAGGTGATCGTGGTGTTGCATCCGTCGCTTGTCGAGAGCAGCGTGCCCGCGGCGCTTCTCAGCCAGGCCGACGCGAATATTTTCATAGCCTCGGCAGACAGGGTGTGGAAAGATACCGACCAGCTGCTTTACGACCGCATGGTGCAACAGACGGGAGAGGTGAAACCCTGGATATACCTTACCCAGGCGGCACGCGAGAACGTCGAGGTGTTCACCGGAATGATGCCCCCCTACACCACTATGCGCAAGGTTGTCGACCGCTTTATACAGCTGGGCCTGACCGCCAAACGTTAATCGCCGCCCGGACGGCATAGACGCAAGATGGACGCCAACACCCAACAGCGACGCAAAGCGCTCCTCGATAATGGCCCTCGCATCGTAATGTACGCTGCGGCGGTGTTCGGTTGCGTTATTGTCGCGCTGCTTACGGTGCGCTACGGCATCGCGGCGGGAATTGCTTTCGGGGTCGCGCCGCTGGTTTTGCTGGCCCTGTTCTCCCTCCTGGCCAATCCATACTGGGCGATGATGCTGCTCTTTACGGCCAACTACTTCGTTATGGGCCTGATCCGTTACACGCACATCATGCCGGGGGTCGTCATGGACGGGATCATAGGCGTGACGGTGATCTCGCTGATGTTCCAGGCATGCGTCGGGCGTGTGGACGTTTCGCGGGCTTTCAACGGCCTTACCGCAGCCGCTGGCGTGTGGCTGCTGTATTGCGTGCTCGAACTTTTCAGTATCGAGGGGGCTTCGCCCAAGGCGTGGCTCACCTCGGCGCGCGGCGTGGCGATATATTTCTTCATTATAACGCTGCTCGTACCCATGGTTTTCGGCCGGGTGAAGGACCTCTACCGGATCATGGTGCTGTGGGGCGTGTTTACGCTGGCGGCGGTGCTGAAGGCATACATACAGAAACGTTTCGGCTTCGACCCCTGGGAGATGCGCTGGCTCTACCTGCGCGGCGGAGGCTCGACGCACCTCATATCCTCCGGGGCGCGCTATTTTTCGATATACAGCGACGCGGCCAACTTCGGGGCGGGCATGGGATTCGCCATGGTGACCTTCTCGATCTGCGCCCTGTACGTACGCAAACTGTGGGCGAGAATATTTTTCGGATTCGTCGCCGTTGTGGCATGTTACGGCATGCTGATATCGGGCACGCGCGGCGCGATGGCTGTGCCTTTCGCCGGCTATGCGCTATTTTTGCTGTTGTCGCGCAACTGGAAGGTGATCCTTATCATGACGGTCGGCCTGGTGGGGGCGTGGCTATTCTTCACCCAGACCCACCTGATGCATGGCAACATCTACGTCAGGCGCATGCGAAGCGCCTTCAACCCCGACGACCCCTCGCTGGTGGTGCGCCTGGAGAACCAGGCCATGATGCGCCAGTACCTTAAAACGCGCCCCTTCGGCGTGGGTATAGGCATGGGCGGCACCAAGGCGCAGCAGTACGACCCCAGCCGCTATATGTCCCAGATCGCCACCGACTCGTGGTTCGTTATGTTGTGGGTCGAAACGGGCATCGTGGGCCTGTCGCTCTATGTGACCATACTTATTTACCTGCTTATAAAGTGCTCGGTGATAATCATGTTCCGAATTAAGGACCGTGCGCTGCGCAACATACTCGCGGCGATGCTGTCGGGTATTTTCGGCATTATGGTCGCCTCGATGGGCAACGAAATATTGGGACAGTTCCCGACAGGGTTCATAGTCTACACGCTGCTGGCCTTTATCGTCATGGGGCCGCACCTGGACAGGCAACTGGCCGAAGGGTCCAACCCTCAAACCGCGGGGGATGAAAACTGAGCGTCCCGATATATCTATCGTCTCCGTAACTTATAACGGACTGGAGGATACCCTGCGCATGATCC
>JAVBOL010000007.1:0-69866 GCA_031550615.1 Rikenellaceae bacterium
GGATAAGGCCATGTTCGGGCCGCTGAGGGACATTTACCTCAATTTTTCGATCGAGAGCGCACTGAGGGTCAAAGAGATTGAACGCACCACCAACCACGACGTGAAAGCGGTCGAATACTTCCTCAAAGAGCGTTTCGAAGCGCTCGGCTTGCAGGATTACACCGAGTTCGTCCATTTCGGCCTCACCTCGCAGGACATCAACAACACCGCCATGCCCTACAGTCTGCGCGACGCGTCGCACGAGGTCTACTACCCCGCCCTGGAAGGCGTTATCGGGCAGTTGCGCGATATGGCCACCGAGTGGAAGGACATCCCGATGCTGGCGCGCACGCACGGCCAGCCCGCCTCACCCACCAAACTGGGCAAGGAACTGATGGTATTCGTCGACCGCCTCGAACGCCAGGTGGCCCTGCTGCGCGAGATACCCTGCCCCGCCAAGTTCGGCGGCGCGACCGGCAACTTCAACGCACACATGGCCGCATACCCCGAGGTGGACTGGGCGGCATTCGCCAACCACTTCGTGAATGACGTGCTGCGCCTGGACCGTTCGCAGATCACCACCCAGATCGACCACTACGACAACATAGCGGCGATATTCGACAACTTCAAGCGCATCAACACCATTATGCTCGACATGTGCCGCGACGTGTGGAGCTACGTGTCGATGGACTACTTCAAGCAGCGCATCAAGGCGGGCGAGGTAGGCTCGTCGGCCATGCCCCACAAAGTCAACCCCATCGACTTCGAGAACGCCGAGGGCAACCTGGGCATAGCCAACGCCCTGTTCGAGCACCTCTCCTCGAAACTGCCCGTATCGCGTCTGCAGCGCGATTTGACCGACTCGACCGCCCTGCGCAACACCGGCGTGCCGATGGCGCACACGCTGATCGCCTTCAACTCGATCAGCCGCGGCCTGGGTAAACTGATCCTCAACACCGACGCCCTCGAAACGGACCTCGAATCGAACTGGGCCGTGGTCGCCGAAGGCATCCAGACCATCCTGCGCCGCGAGGGCTACCCCAACCCCTACGAAGCGCTCAAAGCCCTGACCCGCACCGGCAAGCCCATAACCCGCGAGGAGATCAAAATGTTCATCGACTCGCTGGACGTAGCCGCGCCGGTCAAGGCCGAGTTGCGTAAACTCTCACCCCAGAGCTACACCGGCATATATTAATGGTATAGTTCTTGATAGAGTTGATTTTATGTTAATCATCAATCAGAAAAAATCATGAACAAGTACAAATGTACAGTCTGCGGACACATTTACGATCCCGCCGAGGGCGATCCAGATAACGGAATAGCACCCGGCACCTCTTTCGAATCTCTGCCCGAGGATTGGGTATGTCCTATCTGCCAGGAAGGCAAAGAGGTTTTCGAGAAGATTTAGACACTGGGGTTGGCTGCGCATATCGCACGCCATATTTAAATCATCCTCTTCCGCTCAAATCCTCACATACTATAGTATGCTCCGGTTTGATGCTCAGACGATAATTTAAATCTGACGCACGCTATGCACAGCGGAGTGGGCCTGTCTGATCTTTATTTATCCCGCAACTTGATTGTTGCGGGATTTTTTTATCTTGCGGCCATAAACCTTAATTTTATGGAAAAACGACCTGCGCGCTGCCCCTGGTGCGGCGACGATCCGCTATATTGCGACTACCACGACCGTGAATGGGGGCGCGAGGTGAGGGATGATGGGGTCATGTTCGAATTCCTGACGCTCGAAAGCGCACAGGCCGGACTGAGCTGGATCACCATCCTGCGCAAGCGCGAGGGCTACCGACGCGCGTTCCACGGCTTCGACCCGGTGAAGGTGGCGGCGATGACCGACGCGGACGTCGAAAGGCTAATGTGCGATCCGGGGATCATCCGCAACCGCCTGAAAATAAAGGCGGCTATCGATAACGCCAGGCTATTCCTCGAAGTGCAGCGGGAATTCGGCAGCTTCTGCGATTACCTGCGCGGTTTTTTACCGGAAGGTCGTCCCGTGGTCAATAACCGCAAATCACTTGCGGAGATCCCCGCCTCTACGCCGCTCTCGGACGCCATCGCCCGCGATATGAAACGGCGCGGGTTTAAATTCTTCGGCACTACGATATGCTACGCGCATCTCCAGGCGGTCGGCTATGTAAACGACCACCTGGCGGATTGCAGTTTCCGTTAAAGGCTTTTAGCGTCCGAAATTAAACCTCAACCCGGCCTTCAGGCCGAAGGTCAGCGGATTTTCTGTGCGGTAGTTGGAGGGCTGGCCGTCGCCCTGCCTGGGGTAGAGGTTCACTCCCGGCTCGACGTATATCCCCACCGTGCGCCCAAGCGCCACTTCCGCGCCCGCCGCGGCATTCAGCGAGGGTACAACGCCGCGCATCTTCACGCGGTCGGTGACCTCGCCCGAGCCGTTGTGCGAGGTGGCCATGTTACCCGCCACGCCAACTTCGAGCATCCCTCCGCCGCGCACATAAAAGGAGAGCGGCCCCGCGTCGGCGAAATCCCACAGCAACGCCACCGGCACGCCGATGTAGTGCAGCTCCTGGCGGATGGTGGTATTCGGGGCGTATTCGAATTCCGAACGCAGCATGCTGTAACTCAGCCCCGTTTCGATGCTCAGCGAACGCGACACGCCGAAAGACACGCCCGCGCCGAAAGAGAGCGGCAACTCGTGGCGGTGCGAGGTCAACTCCGGGGTCTGGTCGAAGAGGTCGGCGCGCGAAACGGCGTAGATCTGCTGGTGGTAGCTCATGGGCTGGCTCGGGGAGGTCGAGTTGCCGCTCCCGGGGACGTTGACAGCGTAGAGTGTGGCCGACAGGTTCCTGCGGCGCAGTGAATTGGCTCGTATAGGGTTATAGACGTTGCGCGTCGGTGCGGCGTAATATTGCTGCGGGGTGTGGCGGTAGGTTTGCTGCCCGGCGTCAGAGGAGTCGTCTGGCGTGGAGTGCGAGGAGGTGTCCGGCACTGCGGCGGACTCGGTCGCGGGTCCTATCGCTGGTCCTGCGGTTGGCTCGGAAACGGGTTCGGATTCCGCTTCGGGTAGGGTTTCCATTACGGACAGCGTCTGCTTGCCGGTAAACTCCTCTATGGGCTCTATCGTCAATATCTTCCTGACAACCGACCTTATAGCGGTCGGGGCGACTGACATGGCCAGCCCGGGCGCTGGGATCATTTCCTGTGCATTCCCGGCAGGTGTCGCCGGCGTGGCCGCGGCATCGGCGGTCCGGTCGTCGGGACGCACCCCCGGGCGCAACAGGAT
This sequence comes from Rikenellaceae bacterium, assembly GCA_031550615.1. Classification (GTDB taxonomy): domain Bacteria; phylum Bacteroidota; class Bacteroidia; order Bacteroidales; family Rikenellaceae; genus JAVBOW01. The sequence continues at coordinate 3,248 of JAVBOL010000007.1, forward strand.
GCCCGTTACGACCAGCGCGGCCAGCAGCGAAGCGGCTGCGCCATAGCGCGCCACGGCGGGCCACAGGCGGCGGGACGGTGCGACAGCAGGGGCTACGGGAGCGGCGGGCACGCGCGAGTCGGTCGCCACGGCTGCCAGGTCGCGCTCGATGCGCTCCCAGACCGGGGCGGGCGGCTCGACCGTGTGGCCGTAGAGCTTATCCCTGAATACCTTATCCGCTTTATCCCTCATACATTCCTTTTCTCCTCAATATATCCATCAACCGCACCCTTGCCCGCGAATACTGCGAACGCGAGGTGTTCTCGCTGATGCCCATCATGTCCGCCACCTCGCGGTGGGAATACCCCTCGACGGCGAACAGGTTCAGTATCGTGCCGTAGCCCTCGGGCAGTTCTCGTATCGCCCCCAGCAGGTCGTCCGCCGAGATCCGCTCCAGCGCCGAGGCCTCTGGCGAGCTCAATCCCGCGACCGAGGTGACATCCTCGGGATGGTTCATCCGCCGCTCACGCCGCAGGTGCCCCAACGCCGTGGTGACGAACACCCTGCGGCACCAGCCTTCGAAAGAACCGTCGCCCCGAAAATCGCCTATCTTCGCGTAAACGGTGATAAACCCGTCGTGAAGAAGGTCCTGGGCTGTCATCTCGTCGCTGACGTAGCGGCGGCATATACCGTACATCAGCCCGCCGTAAAGCCGGTAAAGCTCCGCACGCGCTGCAGGTTCCCCCCTGCGGCATCCCTCTATAACTTCTCTTTCAGTCACGCTGCGGATACTCTCACTCTTCTTAGGCTTCTTTCTGCCTCAAAGATACAAATTATGGCAGTTTTGTTGCATCGGCGCGCAAATTATCATACATTTGGGTTTTAAAACACCTTTTATGGATAAGAAGATAGGCATAGCCTCGGACCACGCCGGATATGAACTCAAAGAGTTCCTGGTGGGTTACCTGGACAGCATGGGTTACGATGTTTTCGATTTCGGCTGCGACAGTGAGCAGAGTTGCGACTACCCCGACTACGCCCACCCTCTCGGGGCGGCGATAGACAGCGGCGAACTGGTGCGCGGGATCGCCATCTGCGGCAGCGGCAACGGCATCAACATGACCGTAAACAAACACGCCGCCGTGCGCGGGGCGCTCTGCTGGATGCCCGAAATAGCGGAGTTGGCGCGACGGCACAACAACGCCAACGTGCTCACGCTGCCCGCCCGCTACCTGGAAAATTCACAGGCGGTCGAGATCCTCGACATCTTCCTCTCGACCGAATTCGAGGGCGGACGCCACCAGACGCGCGTCGATAAGATCCCCGTCAAACCGGAGCTGTCCGATAAAATAGGTTAGCGCATAAGAGCGTGTTCTTCCAGAGCGGGATCACTTTGGGGAACGCCGCTGTGCATAGTGTGCGTCGATTTTTTGCTTATCGTCTGAGTTTCAAACCGGAGCGTACTTGTGTACGTGAGGATTTGGAATGAAGAGGATAAGTGAAAAGCGGCGTGCGATATGTGCAGCCATCTAAGAATTGAAACACATACGTCAAACCTTAATGGAGAGTATTTCATTCCACTCGGTGGTATAGGATCGTGATCTATGGTCGTGGTTGACCTCCAGCGGATTGAACCCCTCTGAGGCGACCACGACTTTTTTGCGGCCATGGCGCCCGTTGACCGAGTCGATGGCTTGCATAAGGCGCGCTTGGCGCGGACGGTCCGTCGGATCGAACAGCGCCCCCTGCACCTGCTGGCGCGGGATGATCCCCGAGAGTATCACCCCGGCGCGCTTATAGCCGTAGCCCTGCGAGAACATCTCGCGCAACATCGCCGAGGCGTTGCTGACCAGTTCGAGGGTCGAATCGGTGGCTACCGGCAGCTCGACCATGCGGTTCTGGTAGCTCTGCGGAAGGTCCTTGCGGTGGCGGTTGGTGCAGATGAACACCTGCATCCGTGAGGCGCACGCCCCCTGCCGGCGCAGTTTCTCCGCAGCGCTCGTGGCGAAAGAGGCTATCGAGCGGTGCAACGACTCTATATCCCCGACGTTGCGCGAGAAGGAGCGGGTGACGCAGATGCTCTGCTGCATCGAGGAGGCCTGTTCGAAACCGATGCACGGCTCACCGAGCAGTTCATTTCTGATCCGCATGCCGAGCACTCCCATGCGCGCCTGTACCCACTCGGGCGAGGCTTGCAGGAAGTCCCAGGCCGTGGACACGCCAGCCGCCTTGAGCATCTTCGAATAGCGCCACCCTATCCCCCAGACATCCTCGATGGGGAATTTGCGCAGCACCTTATCTATATCCTGCTGGCGGTGCATCATACAGCAACCCTGTAATTTAGGGTATTGCTTGCAGAGTTTGCCGGCCACCTTGGCCAGCGTCTTTGTCGGGGCGATGCCTACGCTCACCGGGATACCGGTGTTGCGGCGCACCGTGAGGGCGATTTCGCGTCCGCGCTGCATCATCTGCCCGGTCGGCAATCCCGAAAAATCCATGAAAGCCTCGTCGACCGAGTAGACCTCGACCGAGGGCATCAGCGTGCGCAGGGTCGCCATAACGCGGCGCGACATATCGCCGTAGAGGCGGTGGTTGCCCGAAAAGACAGCCACTTTATGCGCGCGGATGATCTCGCGCGCCTGGAAATAGGGCTGCCCCATTTTCAGCCCCAGCGCCTTCGCCTCGTTGCTGCGCGCCACTATGCATCCGTCGTTGTTGCTCAACACGACCACGGGACGCCCTTCGAGCGAAGGGTCGAAAACCCTCTCGCACGAGGCGAAAAAGTTGTTGCAGTCGCACAATACAAACATTTTTAGAATTTTTTGATGCAGTAGCGGACCACGCCCCATACCGAGAAATCGCTCGACGGGTCGACCTCGATGGGTTTATACCTGTCATTGGCCGGCATAAGGCGGACGCGGCCGGCAGCCAGCGCGACCCTTTTGAGGGTAAATTCGCCGTCCAGGAAACAGACCGCCACGCAGCCGTCGTAAGGCTCGACGGATTTGTCTATCACCAGCAGGTCGCCGTCGTCGATGCCCGCGCCGGTCATGCTCACCCCAGATACGCGGGCGAAGAACGTAGAGGCCGGATTGCGCACCAGTTCGCGCCCCAGGTCGAGGCTGCCCTCGATGTGGTCGTCGACCTGGAATGGTATGCCGGCTGAAACGCCGCCCAGGGCGAGCGGGGCGTGCGAAGGTCGGGCGTCGTCGGGATCGACCGGGGTCGATATGGTCAGTCTGATATCCATAGGCAACAGAAGAACGAAAGTAGCTATTTTTTTGTTATTTTGCGGCAGACAATTTGTATTAACCGCAGAAAATTACGCCTCTATGATCTCAGGTAAAGACCTTAACCAGAATATCCGCCAGGTCGGGTTCGTGATACTCATGATCACCCTTACGGTGCTTATCGGCTACGAGCTGAAATTCTTTTTCAGCGCGGCGCTGGGCGCTTTCACCCTGTATATGCTGCTGCGAATGCCGCACCGGTGGCTTATGGGGCGCGGATGGCCCAAGATGCTGGCTACCATGACCCTCATCCTGGCAAGTGTGGCGGTGCTGCTCGGCGCGGGAGGCGGCATACTGAGCGTGATACTGCCCAAGATAAAGGGTTTCTCGCCGCAGATCGTGATCGACAACTTAAACTCGATACACGACTACGTCCTGAGCAAAACCGGATATAATATTTTCTCCAAAGATATCGTCGACAAGGCGATGGAGGGCCTGGGCAATGCCCTGCCCGACATCTTCACGGCCACGGGCGGGGTGCTGGTCAACGGGTTCATGTCGTTCGTGATACTGTTCTTCATGTTGCAGGGCAACCGCAGCATGGAAGACAGTTTCTCCTCGCGGCTGCCGCTGCGTGCGGAGAGCATCGCGATCCTGCAACGCGGCACACACGACATAGTGGTCAGCAACGCGATAGGCATCCCGATCATCATTATCGGGCACTCGGTGATCTCGGGGCTGGCCTACTGGTGGCTCGGCGCGGGCGATCCCGTGGCGTGGGGGCTTATAACCGGCATCGCGGGGCTGCTGCCCGTGATCGGCACCGCCGGGGTGTGGATACCGCTGGCGGTCAACCTTATAGCCGACGGGCAGATCTGGCAGGGGATCATGCTGATAGCATACGGCGCGCTGATCGTCGCCAACACCGACAATGTGCTGCGCATGGCTCTGTTGAAAAAATATGCTGACGTGCACCCCCTGGTCACCCTGTTCGGCATCATACTGGGCATCAACCTTTTCGGGTTCTGGGGCATTATCTTCGGGCCGCTTCTGATATCGGGGTCGATGATGCTGCTGCATATCTACCGCATGGAGTTCATGGGAATATGCGACGTACCAAAAGAGAACAGCCCCGGTTAAGGGGCTGTTTCATTTTTAATACCTGTAGTGGTCCGCCTTGTAGGGGCCTTCGGGTTTCACCCCGATGTATTCGGCCTGGCTCGGGGTCAGGACGGTCAGTTTCACGCCCAGGTTGTCGAGGTGCAGCCGCGCCACCTCCTCGTCGAGCTCCTTGGGCAGGCGGGTCACGTCTATGGGGCGTTTGCCGCGCGTCTGCCACAGGTCGAGCTGCGCTATGGTCTGGTTGGTGAAGGAGTTGCTCATCACGAAAGAGGGATGGCCGGTGGCGCAGCCCAGGTTGACCAGGCGGCCTTCGGCAAGCACGAATATCGCGCTGCCCGAGGGGAGGAGGTATTTGTCCACCTGGGGTTTGATGTTGACCTTCTGCACCCCGGGGTGCGATTCGAGGCGGTCCATCTGTATCTCGTTGTCGAAGTGGCCTATGTTGCACACGATGGCCTGGTCGCGCATCGAGAGCATGTGTTCCAGGGTGATGATGTCGCGGTTGCCGGTGCAGGTGACGTAGATGTTGCCTTCGGCGAGCGCATCCTCGATGGTCTTCACCTCGAAGCCCTCCATAGCGGCCTGGAGCGCGCAGATCGGGTCGATCTCGGTCACGATCACGCGGGCGCCGTACGAGCGCATGCTCATCGCGCAGCCCTTGCCAACGTCGCCATAGCCGCACACGACCACCACCTTACCGGCTATCATCACGTCCGTGGCGCGCTTGATGCCGTCGGCCAGCGACTCGCGGCAGCCGGAGAGGTTGTCGAATTTCGATTTGGTCACCGAGTCGTTGACGTTGATCGCAGGGAAGAGCAATTCGCCCGCTTCCATCATCTGGTAAAGGCGGTGTACGCCGGTGGTGGTCTCTTCCGACACGCCGTAGAGTTCTTTCACGGTGCGGTGCCATTTGCCGTTGTCCTCTTTAAGGAGTGTGCTCAGGGTGTCGAGGATCACGCCCTCTTCAAGGCTCGAAGGGGTGTAGTCGAGCGTTTTGGCGTCGTTCTCGGCCTGGAAACCTTTGTGCACCAGCAGCGTCGCGTCGCCGCCGTCGTCCACGATCAGGTTGGGCCCCATGCCGCCGGGGAAGGAGAGCGCCTGGGCGGTGCACCACCAATATTCGGGCAGCGACTCGCCCTTCCATGCGAAGACGGGCACTCCGGCGGCGGCGATAGCGGCGGCGGCGTGGTCCTGCGTGGAGAATATGTTGCACGAGCACCAGCGCACCTGAGCACCCAGTTCGACCAGCGTCTCGATCAGCACGGCAGTCTGTATGGTCATGTGCAGCGAACCCATGATACGCGCCCCGGCGAGAGGCTTCTGCTTGCCGTATTTGGCCCTCAGGGCCATAAGGCCGGGCATTTCGTGTTCGGATATGGCGATCTCCTTGCGGCCCCATTCGGCCAGGGAGATGTCCGCTACTTTGTAGGGGAGGGTTTGGTCAACGTACATAATATTCTGTTTTTATCCTGTATTATCTGCTCTTTAAGTTGCTCGAACGAGTCGAAACGGCGCTCGGGACGGATATAATCCAACAGCTCGACGCCTATGGTCCTGCCGTAGAGGTCGCCCTCGAAATCGAAGACGTTGACCTCCAGCACGCGCCGCCCGCCGCCCGACACCGTGGGTTTGCGCCCCACGAAAGCCATGCCCGGCATGCGCCGTCCGTCGATCTCGGCCACGGCGGCGTAGACCCCGTCCGCCACTGGGACGTCGTCGGCCAGGGAGATGTTGGCCGTCGGGAAACCCAGGGTGCGTCCGATCTTGTTGCCGCCTATTACCGTTCCGCTAAGTCGCATGGTCGGCAAAGGTAATAATTTTCTTGTAAAAGCCGGGCTTTTTTCATACCTTGCGCCCTATATATCCTTTAGGGTAACAATGGAGCAAAAGAGCAAAAAAATATTCTACTCGATGGGCGAAGTCACCGAGATGTTCGACGTGAACCCTTCGCTGATCCGTTTCTGGGAGAAGCAATTCCCCATACTGAAACCCCACAAGAATAAAAAGGGCAACCGCATGTTCACCGCCGCCGACGTGGAGAACCTCAGGCTGATATACCACCTGGTGAAAGAGAAGGGGATGACCCTGGCCGGGGCGGGCAAGGCGCTGCGAAAGGGAGGCGATGAAACCACCCGCGAGGCGGAGCTTACGGAGCGTCTGCTCAAAATACGCTCGATGCTCGAGGAGATACGCCAGGAGCTGGCCGAGCCGGGCGAAAACGCCATAGTGATCGAGCATCACGAAGAGCCGGCCCGCGTGGTGGAGTTCGCCGTGGAAGACGTGCAGACGGCCTCAGGGCAGCAAACCGTATCGGAGCCGGAAATCATCCCGGAAGCCGGGACGGAGCCTGAGTTGGAAGCAGTTCCGGCGCAGGAAGCAATTCACGAGGCCCTGCCCCTGGCGGAGCCGGAAACGGAGTCCGAGATGGAACCCCAGGCGGACCCGGAATCCGAGCCGGAGCAGGAACCCCTGGCGGACCCGGAATCTGAGCCGGAACAGGAATCCGAGCCGGAGCACCAGCCCGAACCGGAACCCGCTCCCCAACCGCTCCCCTATTTCCAGCAATCTTTGTTTTAGATGAAAATAAGCGACATAACCGCCGCCATTGAGGAATTTGCGCCGCTACGCACCCAGGAGGGTTTCGACAACTCGGGACTGCTGGTTGGCGAAACGGGATCGGAAGTGCACGCCGCGCTGCTGTGTGTGGACATAACCGAGCAGGTCATGGATCTGGCCGAGGCGTTGGGCGCGGATATGGTCATCTCGCACCACCCGGTGATCTTCACCCCCCTGCGCCGCCTGACCGGAGCGACGGGCGCCGAAAGGATCGTCGCACGCGCAATACGCCGCGGCATAGCACTTTACGCATGCCACACCAACCTCGACGTGGCGCACGGAGGGCTGAGCTGGAGGCTTGCCGAGATACTCGGCCTTGAAAACGTCAGGCTGCTGAGCCCCACGTGCGACGAGTGCACAGGGTTCGGCGTGACGGGTACGCTGCCCGCGCCGACCCCGATAGCGGAGTTCCTCGGTTCAGTGGCTGAAAAACTCGGCGTGAGGGCATTGCGCCATTCGCTCCCGGTATCGCAAACGGTATCGCGCGTGGCGGTGAGTAGCGGCTCGGGGGCGTCGCTGATAGATGCCGCTGCAGCCTCGGGGGCCGACGTTTTCGTGGCGGCCGACTTCAAGTACAACCATTTCGTCGAGGTGCAGGGTCGCATCACCATCGCCGACGCGGGGCATTTCGAGAGCGAATTTTGCGCCGTGGACGTTTTATTTGAAATAATACGGAAAAAATTTCCTACTTTTGCACTCCATAAATGCGGCGAAGGGAGCAATCCCGTCCATTATCTGCTAAATAATTGAAAAACATAGATATGGCAACATCATCCAAACGCGCAGCCGAAGCTACCGACTACTCGATGCAGGAGAAGATCCTCGCACTGTACGAGTTGCAGAAGATCGACAGCAAGATAGACGAGATCAACAAGATCAAAGGTGAGCTCCCGCTCGAAGTGCAGGACCTCGAAGACGAAGTGGCCGGTCTGCGCACCCGAATCGAGAATATAACCGCCGAAATAGACAACCTGGGCGCCCTGACCCGTCAGCGCAAAGAGGAGTCCGAGAACGCTAAAGCCGCTATCGCGAAATACGAGGAGCAGCAGAATAACGTGCGCAACAACCGCGAATTCGACTCGCTATCCAAAGAGATCGAATACCAGAAACTCGAGATCGAACTTTGCGATAAACGCCTGAAGGAGTACAGCGCAGAGACCAAGATCAAGAAAAAAATGGCCGAAGACGCCGAAGCCATAATGGCCGAGCGCCAGATCGACCTGCAAAACAAGAAGAAGGAGCTCGAAGGCATCGAGCAGGAGACAGCCAGGGAGATCGAAACCCTCGCCGCCCAATCCGAAATCGCGCAGGTGAAGATCGACGCCCGCCTGTTGAGCGCCTACAAGCGTCTGCGCCAGAACGTGCACAACGGACTGGCTGTGGTGACCGTCAAACGCGACGCGTGTGGCGGCTGCTTCAACCGCATCCCGCCCCAGAGGCAATTCGACATCCGCCAGAACAAGAAGATCATCGTCTGCGAATACTGCGGCCGTATCCTCGTGTCCGACGAAGTGGAATAACCGGCAACATGAGACTGTTCGCAAAAGCCGCCCCAGATACGCCGGGCGGCTTTTGCCTTTATAATACCTTATAAATATGGCGCACGATCACACACACGACCACGCGGGAGAGAACATAAAGATGGCCTTCTGGCTCAACCTCTCCTTCAGCGTCATCGAGATATTCGGCGGGCTGCTGACCAACAGCATAGCCATTATATCCGATGCGCTGCACGACCTGGGCGACAGCTTCTCTCTCGCCATGGCGTGGTATTTTCAAAAATTATCGAAAAAGGGCGGCAATCCGCGTTTCACCTACGGCTACCGGCGATTTTCGCTGTTAGGGGCGCTTATCAACTCGCTGGTGCTGCTCGTCGGCTCGGGATTCGTGATCCTCGCCGCCGTGGGACGCATCATGGCGCCCCAACAGGCCAACGCCGCCGGCATGCTGGCGCTGGCCGTGATGGGTGTGCTGTTCAATGGCGTGGCGGTGATGAAACTCAAAAAAGGCAACTCGCTCAACGAGCGCGCGGTGATGCTGCACCTTATGGAAGACGTGCTGGGCTGGGCGGCGGTGCTCGTGGCAAGCCTGGTGATGATGGTCGTCCACGTGCCGGTGCTCGACCCCGTGCTTTCGCTGCTTATCTCCTGTTATATACTTTTCAATATATACCGTAACCTGCGCGACACGCTGAGGGTGATCCTCCAGGGCGCACCCGAGGGCATCGACCGCGGGCAGATCGAGAAACTTATCGTCGCCACGCCCGGCGTGGACTCGGTGCACGACATCCACCTGTGGAGCATGGACGGCGATTATAACGTGATGACCGCGCACGTGGTGACGGACGGCAAAGCCGATCCGGCGGCGCTCAAATGCGACCTCAAGAAAAAACTCGCCGGGGCGGGCATCAACCACCCGACCATAGAGTTGGAATCGCGCGGCGAGAGTTGCCCGATGGACGAGGGATGTTGCTGAATAATTCTCAAAAAAACCTATCTTTGTAACCTGTAATAGAAAAAACCATGCTGACGCTTAAACAAATCCGCGACGATAAAGCCACCGCCATAGCGCGCCTGGCCAAAAAAGGGGTCGACGCAGCCCCCATCATTGCACGTATCGAAGAACTGGACGACGCACGCAAAGCCCTGCAAAACGCCCTGGACACCAATCTGGCCGAGCAGAATGCGATAGCCAAGCAGGTGGGCGCGCTTTTCGCCCAGGGCAAGCGCGACGAGGCCGAAGCGGCCAAAGCGCGCTCGGCGGAGCTCAAAGAGCTCTCGCGCGAACTGGAAGATAAACTGCGCGAAGGCGTGGCGGCCCTCGACGCGGTGATAGTCACCCTGCCCAACGTCCCGGCGGAGATCGTCCCCGAGGGGCGCGTGGCCGAGGATAACGTGGTAGTCAGGCAGGGCGGGCAGATGCCCTCCCTGGGCGCAGACGCGCTGCCCCACTGGGAATTGGTGCGCAAATACGACATTATCGACTTCGAGTTGGGCGTGAAGCTCACCGGAGCCGGTTTCCCGGTATACAAAGGCGCGGGCGCGGCGATACAGCGCGCGCTGATAACATATTTCCTGGACCACAACATCTCGGCGGGATATACCGAATACATGCCCCCCCTGATGGTCAACGAGGCGTCGGGCTTCGGCACCGGCCAACTGCCCGACAAAGAGGGACAGATGTACCACGCCACGGTCGATAATTTCTACCTGATACCCACTGCCGAGGTGCCCGTCACCAACATCTACCGCGACGTGATCGTCGAGGCCAAAGATCTGCCCGTCAAGATGACCGCCTACACGCCCTGCTTCCGCCGCGAGGCCGGATCGTACGGCAAGGACGTGAGGGGGCTCAACCGTCTGCACCAGTTCGACAAGGTGGAGATAGTGCGCATCGAGCGCCCCGAGGACTCCTATGCCGCGCTGGACGAAATGGTGGCGCACGTCGAGGCCCTGGTCCGTTCGCTCGGGCTGCCCTACCGCATCCTGCGCCTGTGCGGCGGCGATATGAGCTTCACCTCGGCGCTGACCTACGACTTCGAGGTCTACTCCGCGGCGCAGGGCCGCTGGCTGGAGGTGTCGAGCGTGTCCAACTTCGAATCGTTCCAGGCCAACCGCCTCAAACTGCGCTACCGCGACGAAAACCGCAAGGTGCAGCTGGCACATACCCTTAACGGCTCGTCGCTGGCCCTGCCGCGCATACTTGCCGCCATCCTGGAGAACAACCAGACTCCCGAGGGTATCGCGATCCCCGAGGTGCTAAAGCCCTATATGCGCACCGGTATCATTAAGTAGCGGAATTTTATCCCTCTGGACAACAAATCGTATGGCAATGGACGTTAGTGTCAAAAATATTTTGCCATTCTGAAAATGTATAATATCTTTGCGGGTACCGATCCGGGATGCGCCCCGGGGTAACGATGAAATTTCACTTTAAACTTTAATTAATAAACGTAATGGCTTACAAAATTCAAGAAGACGTTTGCACGGCTTGCGGAACGTGCATCGACGAGTGCCCCGTAGAGGCTATCTCTGCCGGCGATGTTTACAAGATCGATCCTTCGACGTGCACCGACTGCGGTTCCTGCGCAGACGTTTGCCCCGTTGAGGCAATCATACCTAACTAATCGTTAGGAACGCAAATGAAATAAGGCTGCCTATGGGCGGCCTTATTTTTTTGTGGTGGCGGTGCATAATGCGCGTTCACGGGGACGGCTTTTTTCTTAACTTTGCGACCTATGGAAAGTTCGCTGTTCTCCCGCATACTCGACCGCAGGGCGGTTTCTCCCGATGAGGCGCTTTGGCTGTGGCACAACGTGCCGGCGGCGGAGTTGGCTGCGTTGGGCGATGCGCTCAGGCGCTCGGCGGTCGACGACCCCGAGGTGGTGACCTGGCAGATCGACCGCAACGTCAACATTACCAACGTTTGCATCTCGGGGTGTAAATTCTGTAACTTCCATTGCCGGCCCGCCGAGCGCGAAAAGTCCTATATAACCTCGCTGGACGAATACCGCGCCAAGATCGACCAGACGCTTGCGCTGGGTGGCGACCAACTGCTGTTGCAGGGCGGACTGCATCCCGCGTTGGGCATAGACTATTACGAGGGCCTTTTCCGTGACCTGAAATCGCTCTACCCCACCCTTAAACTCCATGCGCTGGGCGCCCCCGAGGTGGCGCACATCGCGCGCATCAGCGGCATAGGGGTGCAACAGGTGCTGGAAAGGCTGGTGGCCGCCGGGCTCGATTCGCTTCCCGGGGCCGGGGCCGAGATACTCTGCGATACCGTGCGCCGCCGCATCTCGCCCGCCAAACCTTCGGTCGCCCAGTGGTGCGAAGTGATGCGCATAGCCCACCGCATGGGGCTGGCCACGTCGGCGACGATGATGTACGGCCACGTGGAGAGCGTCGAACAGCGCATCTGGCACCTGATGACCATACGCGACCTGCAAGCCGAGGTGCCGGTCGGAAACCCCGGGTTCGTAGCCTTCATCCCCTGGATATTCCGCAGCGCGGGCACGCAACTCGAAGCGGAAGGGGTGCAGAGCCATTTTTCGCCGTTGGAATACGTGCGCATGATCGCCCTTTCGCGAATCGTGCTACACAACGTGCGCAACATCCAGGCTTCTTGGCTAACCGTAGGCAAGGCCACGGCGCAGGTAGCCCTGCACGCCGGGGCCAACGACATGGGCTCGATAATGATCGAGGAAAACGTCGTTTCGTCCGCCGGGGCATTCGACAGTTTCGACGCCGAAGGCATACAGGCGGCTATCCGCGAGGCCGGATTCACCCCGCGGCTGCGCGACCAACGGTACCGTATGCGCAGTTTATAAAAATTATTCTGCCGCAAATTTTGCAATTGCCGCACAAATGTCTATTTTTGCACTCCGTAAGGGATGAAAATCCCGAGCGGACAAGGGGGCCTATAGCTCAGTTGGTTAGTAGCACCTGACTCATAATCAGGGGGTCACAGGTTCAAGCCCTGTTGGGCCCACTCCCTTAAAAACAATAAAGGCTGCCTTTGGGCAGCCTTTATTGTTTAAACACTTAATCTATTTTAAGTGCTTTATTGATAATCAGCAGCATATATTTATACTGGTCGATCAGCTGCTTATTCGAGGTGCGCGCAATAGCCCCCTCATACAGCTTCTTGAGGTTCATAAAGTAGCCGTAGAGCAGGTTGTCCGTGTTCGAATCGGTATTAAAATCAATGCCCCTCATCGGTTCGAAACCCTTGCCGGACGCATATATCTCATCCAGTAGAGGCATGTGGGCGGCATTTATGTGGCCCGACCTCACAGCCGACGCCAGGGCGGCCATATTATCGTCAGTGAGTTTTTTGGGCGGGTCGATCACATTGCCATAGTAAGCCAGGAAACTGAGCATCAGGAATTGCTTGTTCAGTGCGGCCTTCGATATAGCCGACTCCTTGCCGGCGCGGACATCTTTGGTGACCGATTCGAACAGGTCATCAAACGCATCTTCGACCGTGTACGGATCATCGGATTTGGATGCGCTCAGGGCTATATAGGGAATCCTGCGGTATGGGTCTTCCATCAGTACGCTTTGTATATAGTCGCCGCTCGAAACGACAAAGAACAGGTCTTTGGTGAATTCCTTGTTGTCGAGCCACGAAAGGTCCTTGCCCTCGTCCAGTATAAAACGCATACACTCCTGCTGCAGTTTTTTCGGCACGGGGAGGTAGCTCGGTTGCGGGTCACCTTCATACTTGTCGTTTATGTAGATACCGCCGACGTTTACTATAAGGTTAAAGAACTGCTCGATGGTGCTCATCAGGGTGTTCCCGTTCAGGGGAAGCCTGAATGTGTAGTCCTTATCCTGGGGATTGACCCATTTGTCGTAATTGGCGATGTTGTAGCTGATATTTTCTTTAAAAGCCTTGAACGTTTTGATCGCATCGCGGCCCAGGTCATTGTTGCGGGTTCGCGGATCGAGCGACATTTGCGTCTGTTGCCGGCAATAGAGGTAGTAGGGATCGCCCTCCTTGCTTTTCACCATTTTGGCCAGGGCGTCAACCTCCTGCTCGGGGGTTTCGGCCCCCGCGATATCGGTATAGAGCCACTTTATTACGAACTGGTCATAAACGCCGGGGCCGCTCTGCATCAGCGCCGCACCGTTGTCGACGTCGGCCTTTCGGGCGACAAAGTTATACGGAAGCTCGTCGGTTATCGAGGCCGATATACCGTATTTTGCCGTGAATTTGGCCGAGCGCAACGAGTCGGTGGGGAAGGCATATGAACCGGCATAGTTTTTCGCCAGTCCGAGGCACCTGGCCGCAGCCTTCGTCACCAGGGCTTCGAGGCCCTGCAGGATCAGCTCCTGCCTGTAATCCCTCTCCCTGATGGCGGGTACGGTAGCCCCTAAATATATAAGCATATTCGTATAAATATCTTCGGCGGCGTTGAACGGGACGTAAATAGTCGCCGAGATTATCTCCCCGCTGCGGGGGTCGCTCCACACGTTGGCCCTTACCTGGCTGTCGGTCGAGGGGGCGTAACGTATGCAAGAATACCTGATGTTGTCCGGGTCGAAATCCTTGTCGTCAGTCGGATAAGGCAACACGCGGATCGCATTGGCGTAGCCGGCCTGGGCGAACGCATCGTTCCATTTCTCGACACCGCGCACCACGTAAGGGCGCATGTACTCGGGAAACATAGGGTCGATATAAAAAGTTATCTGTTTCGCGGGCGCGCCTTTTGCGGCGTTGGCATCAGCCGGGGCGAGGTTCCACCTGTTGGCATAGTAGACATGCCTTGACCCCTGCTCGCCGGGAGCAAGTACAGTGAAGCGCGAATTGACCGTACCGACCCTCATGTCGGCCAGGCGGGGCCTGGCGGTCTGCTCGGGAAGAAGCAACAGCGAACGTTTGGCACGGGCGGTTATCACGTCGGTTTCGTTCCCCTCCGCCGCACCGAAGCCCGGTATGAACGACTGATAACTATATGTCAACAAACTACTTATGGCTACATTATCACCGTATGAAGCTACGTCGGCAAGCATGGATTTGTCCGACACATAGTTAAGTTTGAGTTGTACCAGTCCGCCGAAACTTCCCGATCCGGCCCTGTCCCTGGGCTGCAGATGCTCGTTGTCGCCGACGAAAAGATCGGTGGCGTCAAAGACGTAGGCGGTGCTGTCGGGCGAGTTGCACTCGATCGGGAAGGCCATCATTATCGGGTCGATACCGCTCTTGTCGATGGCGCTCTGCACCTGGGGCTGGTCGACCGGTATTATCGAGGGCGACACGCAGTGCACCAATATTAGGGAGTCTGTCGCCGTGATGCGTATATGCAACGGTTTTTCGGGCGTCATGCCGGCGAAGCCCCATTCAGGGTCGCTCGTTTGCTCTATCGTGGAGCCTATAAGCATATCTCTGCCCACGAGGTTCTTGGGCATTTCGACGATCAACTTGCTGTCGACCATATGCAGGGTCAGGAAACCTTTTACGGTTTTCACCTGCTTGTCTTTGAAGAGTTTCTCGTATGTGGTCGGGTCCTTCTTGGCCTCGGCTTCTGTTTTGGCCGGCTTTTTCTTGAACGGCGCAAAGCCGAAAGAACTGACCGAGCAAAGCATAAAAACCGGAAGCAGTGCCAGAGCGGCTATTTTGTTTCTATTCATCATTTCCTGGTTTTTATTTGAGTGCTTTCTCTATATTACGCAGTATGAGCGTATAGTGGCTGCGGGTTGCCGCCGGGGCGCCCGCTACGCGGCTACGGAGCAACTGCTGCACTTTGAGAAGGTATGCGTAATTGTCCGCCTCATAAGACTTCGGCACTTGCAGCATGGCGAAGGGGGGTTCATACCCTGCGGTCGGGTTTGCCGCTTTAGCCAGGTGGTCTTTCGAGTGGCTGTGTTCGCAGCAATAGCACAGGTTGCGGTGCTGGTTATCGTAATCGCGCAGGAAATCGGGCATTTCGATAATCTGCACGTCGTTGTCCGTAATTCCCGAGGGCACGGCACCGCCGCCCGTGTACTTCAGGCCCGACATCCTGTTTATCGCCACCATGTATTCGCGCTGGAGCATCATTTCCCCTTCGGTGAGGGCCTTGCCTTTCATGGTCGGGCCCCATACGAGGTTATATATATCAGCTGCACATTCGGCGGGGGTATATATCCGGGCGCCCCTGGTCTGTTGTTCTGTCGAGGCTATTTTGGCAGACGAATAGACGATAACCTGTGCCAGCATGGCCTGGAGGGTTCTGCGTGCCGACCCCATCAGCTGTATGTTCTGCATCAGGTCTTTATTATCCATCCAATCCAGGTCATAGTATTGGTCGCAGATGAACTTAAAGGCGTCCTTCTGCCGCTCCCTCGACACAGGCCTGATCGCGTCCACAGGGTCGCCTTCCATTTTCTCATTGAGGTACAGGCCGCCCACATTGGCGAATACGTTAGAAATATAACCTACATACTGGTAAATGATGCCGGTGTATATATCGGTGCGGTATTCGAAATCCTTATCCAGCCCTTTGGTCCAGCCGTTAAGGTTGGAGAGGATATATTTAAGGTTTTTAATGCCGTATGCCGACGCTTTCATCGCATCGTCGCCAAGGTCCTCGGAGAGCGATTTGGGGTCGATGTCGCCGGTGAATTGCTGTTTACCGTAACGGTAAACGGGATTGGCGGCGGCTTCGGTCAGCCATTTCGACGTGGTGGCATAATCATCTAGCGCCGTCTGCCCCCCGAAGATCGGGGTGTAGGACCATTTGATGGTGAAGTAGTCGTAATCGCCGAAGCGCGGGGGGGTCAGTTTTACGCCCCTCTCCTTGTCGCCCGGCTGGGCCACATAATTGAAGCGGGCATAGTCCATGATCGAGGTGGTAGTGCCGTGCTCGGCCGTGAAAGCCGGTGAGCGCAGCGAGTCCACCGGGATGACCGACGATGCGCTCATGTTGTGCATAAGGCCAAGGCAGTGACCTACCTCGTGGGCGATCACATAGCGCAAGCCGTCGCCGAGGATCTCCAGGGGCAGTTTGCCGCTGCGCACATCGGCATCGGCCTGTGCGGTTTGTATAAAACGCCAGTTATTGATCAGTTTTACCACATCATGGTAAACGTAAACCGACGCGCTGAGTATCTCGCCGCTGCGCGGGTCGACCCAAGAGGGACCCATCGCGTTCTGGAAGCGCAGGGGGGCATAGCGGATGCAGGAGTATTTGATGTTGTCCGGATCGAACTCAGGGTCATCGGTAGGGAATTCCCTGGCGACCACCGCATTTTTGAAGCCTATTTTCTCGAAAGGCTCGTTCCACTGTTCGACGGCGGTGAATATAAACGGCTTCCAATCTTCAGGGAATGAGTTGTCTATATAGAATACGATAGGTTTTTTAGGCTCGACCAACTTGCCGCTGCGGTATGCCTCCTCGTCGGAAGGCTCTACGCGCCAACGGTTGGCATAGTATATTATCTTGGTCTGCTGCGTGTTGTCGCTGAAAAGATATTTCCCTGTGGGGAATATGGCCATGCGGCTGTCTGTTATCCTGGGACGGTACGGTTGATCGTCGAGCAGCATTATCGAGCGCGTCATCACAGCTGTAAACGGTACGTCTTTGGCTAATTCGCGTCCGTTATATGTCAGTGTGTATTTATACGACAGGTGGCTGCGCACCGAGATATTGTTGTCGAAAGATTTGACCTCGCCCAGGAAAGATTTGTCCGACTGGTACATTTCCATACGTTTGACACGTCCTCCTGCGGTATTGAGACCGTATTTATCGAATGGGCTCATCAGTTTGTTGTCACCCACGAAGAAATCGGTCACCTCGAATACGACAGCGGTGCTGTCGTTGTTGTAGGTTTTCATCTTGAATGACTTTATCACCGCCCCTGCCGTACTTTTGTCGATAGCCTTGACGAAGTCGGGGTTCTTGCTGTCCGAGATGTAGTCTTTCTGGATGTTTATGATGTTGATCTTCTCGCCTACTTTGGTGAACATGATATGCAGGGGATCGGTGGGTTTCGATCCTATCACAGCGTCGCCGTTGTCCGAGATCTCCGATACGGTCGAGCCGAGCAACATCTCCTTGTTAAAGAGTGAAACCGGAAATTCGAAATAGAGCTGGCCCTTCATCGTGTGCTGGGTGATCATACCCTTCTTCGTTTCGTGCTTATCCTTCAGCAGCTTGTCATAGTCGGTTTCCTTTTTAACCGCAGCGGTGTCGGCTTTGGCTTTCTTAGGGCCGAACAGGCCACGTTTAGATTGTCCGTTGGCCGCTATGACCGTCACGCACAACGCTAATGTTGCAATTTTTTTAATCATCAGGCGAGTTATTTGTTAAAATTAGTACAGTCAAAAATCGAATGTATGCCGCTGGGGTAAGCCGGCATACATTCTGATTAAGGAATATTATTTACGCGACGCGGACCTCGACCTCGATATGGAGGATGAGGTAAACGCGGTATTGGACATAAACTCGATCGAGGCGATCTTACCCATTCCCGTTTCGAATCTCTTCAATTCGGGAGCGTCGGCGGTATTGCCCAAGGCCATTACCGAGGGCGAAACATCGAGCACGATGAATTTGCCGTCAGCCGTACCGACCGCGAACATCTGATTGTATGGCCCCGGGTCACCAGCATCCCATGCGACCATCAGGTCGGACGTTTCACCGGCCTTGAGGGCGGTTATCTGCGACCCGGAATGATACAACACCTTACCATAACCGCGGTAGAGATCCATCATATAGAGATCACGGTTGTTGTTGGTGGTGAACATCAGGTAGTATTCGCCGATGAAATAGCTCGTGTAAACGACGTCCTGGTCGATATTCTGCACCGGCAGTTCATAGAATTTATCGAGTTCGATATGATAACCGCCCATAAATTCTGCGACATAGCCGAATGTGAAGAGGTAATATTTACCGTTGCTCTTGCTTTTCAACACACAGGCTACACGCATAGTCACCTCGTCACCGAATGCGTCATCCCATGTGCCGCCGAAACCGCTCATGAATACCATGTCGTATCCGCTCAGGTCATCCGGTCCGGGGAATGAAAGTGCCGGAAACTGTGTTACCCCGTCTGTGCCCGGGTCGCCCGGCATGATCGCGCTGTCGTAGTAATCGATCGGGCGGGCCACGCCATCATTGCCCACGATCTGCACGATACGCTTATTGAGGTCATCGAAAGCCAGCGCATAGTCAAGGTTATACAGCATCGAGAGCATGGCGTTGTAATTGATCCAATGGGTGATCTTCATGCCTCTCTCTATATAGATGGGCGCGCCGGTGAAACGGGTGGCGTGCCTTACCAACCCCTCGGCCCATCCACCTGGAGGTGTATAGTACACTTCGGGCCTTACGTAAACGTCCCCCTGATCGGTAAGGGCGAAGACCGAATTTCTTTTGTACGATATGCTGTTTATATTGAATGAGGGCGTGCCGGTGAATTCGTTAAAGACGTTGACATACTTTTTCATCGACCCTGCATTGAGGTCGACGGGGCCGATCCCTCCCTTTTGCACGACGCTAAGGGCATACTCATAGCCATCGGCGCAGTTCTCAAGGTGGTAGGAGAGGCTGATCGGCTCACCGCCAAGCTCTTCGCCTTCGTTATTGAGCGCGTATACGTCGCCATCCGATATCGTGAAATCGTCGTTGCGGTAGCGTACATAGCTGAGCACCGATGACCCCGCGCCCTCAGAGAGCACGACCCAACCGTCTGTGTATTCAGAAGTTATCGTATAGTCTATGAATTGACAGGCGTATTTAGTCCCGTAGCGGTTGTCGGTAACCACCACCACCAGAGCATGCATACCTACAGGCACATTCGTTAAGGTGAGCACCGGGGTGTCGGTGAATATGGGGTCATATCCGCCCCTTATCCACTCATAACTCAGGTCGGTGTCTTTCATGGAGGGGTCCTTCATGATGATCTGCACACCTTTTATGGGGTTTTCATCGTCGGGAGTGATAACCTGCCCGTCCCTCATGATCTTCCCATCGTGGGTGATTACCATACCGTCTATTATAATATCTTCGCCAAGTGTAAATGCAAACCCGTATAGCGCATCCGGATAGGTGACTTTAAATTCGATGCCGTCGCCATCGCTCTTATAGTCGTAATGGCCTTTGTCCTCGATGCATCCCGAAAGCGAAAGCACCGCAAAGAGCGGTAAAACCGCTTTATATAATATCCTTTTCATCGTGTTAAGCATTTGTGTAGGTTATGCTGTCCAGTACCTTGGTCGTGCCGTCGCTTTCGTAAACAGTCGTATGTTCGTCGTCCATGCGGCGCAGGTAGTAGATAAATGTGCGCACATACGATACGAAATCGTCGGCGTTGACCTCACTCATATCCCATTCGCCGGTCGCGGTGATGAAGGCCATGTACTTCTCTTCGGAGTACGGGCCCAGGAAGATTGTCGACACCTGCGTGGTCCACCAGTCGGGCCTGATCAGCAGGTCGCCCACGAAGATAGTCGCGGTCGAATGGGCGGTCATGCCGACCTTGTAGTTCTCGTTATTGTCGATGGCTATGACCAGTTTTTTCTCCAGGCCGTCTATCTCGGTCGTGCGGCGCAGTATCACGCTCAGGTAGTCTTTATACAGCCCCGCATGGATAATGGGGGCGTCGGGCAACTCGTACGACGCCGAAGAAAGGGTTGTGCTGTTATCTCCCGTAGTAACGACCCTCACCGCAAAGGCTTTGTCAGCCGAGGGCATCTTTCCGACCACCGTCACTGGGATCCGCAGCTCATATTCATCCTCACCGGGCATAACGGCAAACGAAACCGAGGTGCTCCTGTCCGACGGTTTATCGAAATATATGTAGCTATCCCCTGAATAGGTCGGTATCTCTTCCGATTTGCAGGCGCTGAGCGCAACAGCCAGCGCTGTGCATATGAAAATCAATCGCTTCATGGACATTAGTTTGTTGTTATGGAGGTTTCAGAATAAGGGATGGCAAGGGTGTACTTGCCGGCATTCATTGAGATCGGCACCGGGCCGGCCTTTATGCTGGCCAGGTTAAGCCTTTTGCACTGGAAGAAATACTGCCCTTCCATGGTAAACTCTTTCCACTGGTCGTAAAGTAGTTCATCCATGAAATCGTTAAGGGACATAGTGGCGGAGAGGCTCCTGCTCAAACATCCGCGCTTGACGCGGTGGTCGTTAAGGATGGCCACGGCACCGGCAATGTCATTTTCCTCTTTGGCAAGGTACTCGGCCATGATGTAGCGCATTTCAGACATCCTGATAACCGGGATCAGGCAGTTCTCATCGTCGTTGGCCTGGGCTTTGTTCTTGTAGCGGATCGAAACGTACCTCTTGTTGCTCTGGGCCGGCGTGGACGCGCTAATCAACTTCGAAGTGCCGCGGTAGTCGTCGTTATCCGGACGGTACGTCTGGTACATATACTCCACGTTTTTCAGGAAATAGGGGCTTCTATAAGTGTCTGAAGTCGAGTAGAATATCGCATTGGCATAATAGTTCGTCAACAGCTTACGGTAAGCTCCGAAGATAACCTCGCTCATCATTTTGTGCGACCGTGTGGATTCCTGGTCGCCGACCGAGTACGTCGTGTAATAGAAATTATTGGCCGAATTGGCTCCCATTAAGGCATAAACGCCGCTGGCGTAGCTGTTAGCCTCACTGAGGTTACCGGCATACATGTGCACGCGGGCCAGCAAGGCCTGTATGGCGACCGAGTTCATGCGGTAGCCGCGTGAACTGAAGAAGGCGTTCTGGGGGTTGGTGGCGGAAAACCTTCCCGTAGCGGCCAAGATGTCGCGTATCTCACCGTTGCGCGTGTCATGGAGCGCAACCAGGGGGTAGGCATATTCGAGGTCTTCGACGATCCTGTCGATCACCTGTTGAATAGTCTGCCTTTTAGCGAACTTAGTGGGATAGTGGTCGTTGTAAGGGATAGCCATCTCATCCATGCCGGCGGCAGGCGAAGGGGCGAAAAGGCGCAGCAACTCGAAATGCAGCAAAGCCCTTACGGCATATATCTCGCCGGTCATCATTTCCACTTCATGGTTATCAGCCTGGTTGGGGAACATGGTTTTGTCCGCCTTTTCGATATGCTGTATGAAGTTATTGCAGTTGGCGATGATGTTGTATGACTTTTGCCATACGGCTTCGCCGATGTTGCGCACCTCGTCTTTGCTGAAATCATACTGCTCGGTGAAAGTATACTTGGGAGTGTCGTTGTCGGTCGTCGCGTTGTTGATATATTGCGACAATGCGCTGGCGAATCCCCAGGTGAGTTCGAGCCCGTACATGTTGTCGTCCGACATAGACTGGTATATGCCGTTCACGGCGGCCCTGTAACCGCTGTACGTCTCGAAGATCTGTTTTTCAGAGGTGGTTTCTGCGGGCATGACGTCGAGCCAACTGTTGCACGAGCCAAACATCACACTGCCGGTAACCACGCATAATATAATAAAACGTTTCATGTTATTATCCGTTTAGAATGTTAATTTAACAGAGAAGTTATACGTCTTCGCATAGGGGTAATCCAGGCCGCGCTCGCGTTGGATAGAGCTCCAATAGCCCAGGTCCTGCAACGTGGCGGAGATGCGCAATGTGCTGATGTTCCATTTTTTGAGCAACTCGCGGTTGAAGTTATACCCAAGGTCGAGCGAAAGGAACTGCAGGGTATTGTCTTTCTGTACGAAACGTGAGGTGGGACGTGTCACGTTATAACGGTCGGCAATGTCCTTCAGGGAGGTTACGTCGCCCGGGGTCATCCAGCGCTGCGCACCTACCCTCTTGTCTGCGTTCGACGCATACATGTTTACGTTCTCTACATAGTCCACGAGCGTCTGGTTGTACTTTTCGCCCCCGAGGGTGTAGTAGAAACTGGTAAACAGGTCGAAGTTCTTCCAGCGCGCGTTGAAACCGAATGAACCGGATGCATCCGGCTCGGTGTCACCCACGATAGCCATGTCGGAAGGCATCCATTCATAGGTTACCGTGCCGTCGTTTTTCAGGTAAAGTTCTTTACCGCAACCGGGGTCGATACCCAGCGAGCGCACGGCAAAGATGGAGGGCGTCGATCCGCCCTCGGTGAATTTGGTGTACGTTTTGGCGAATATCCTCTCTGTCGGATCGTCGTTGTAGTCTGCGTACTGTTTGTCCACCATGTCGTTATACGCCTTCATGGCATCGGACAGTTTGAGTATCTTATTCCTGTTGGCGGCCATCTTGCCCATGAAGGAGAGGTGCCAGTTCTTGTTGTCTATTGCGACATACCTCAGATCGAGCTCTACACCGCGGTTACGCACCTGGCCGATATTGTCCCAATATGTGGTGAAACCAGATGAAGAGGGAAGCGTAACCGTCGTTATCATGCCTTCGGTCAGCTTGTTATAGAACTCGGCCTTGGCGTATACGCGATCGTTGAAAAGGCCGATTTCAATGGCCGCGTCGGCGATCTTGGTCTTTTCCCAACCCAGGTTAGTGTTGCCCATCGAGGATAGGATGTAGCCGGGTCCGGTAACAAACCACTCTTCCTGGGAGATGTTATGGTACAGGTTGCGTGAAGCCGAGAGCAGGTTGCTTATACGGCCAACCGTGCCATACGAGCCCCTTATTTTGAGCTGGCTGAACACGCTGTTCTCCATAAAGGAGTAGTTGTGGATGTTGATACCTGCGGCGACCGAGCCGAAAGGGGCTATCTTTTTGTCGGTAGCGAACTCAGAGCTGCCGTCCATGCTGAAGTTGGCGTCGAGCAGGTATATGTTGTTATAAGTATAGTTAAGATAGGCATTCACCCTTGCGGAGCGGATCTTATCGGTACTCTTGGAGGGTTTGGTGAGCAGTTTTGCAGCATCGCTGATCGAGTGGGTCGAGCTGGACGGGAAGCCCACATATTCCGAAGAGATGTACGAGCCGTTCTCCTCGCGGAATGACGTATTGAGCGTGGCGTTGATGTAGTGCTGCTTAATGCGTGTGTTATATGACGCCTGGATATTGGCGTCGTAAACGAATTTATCCCTGTTACCCACAGTGAGCGAGCCTATCTCGTCGGCGACCTTGATTCGGGCGAAAGCGACGGAATAGGGATCGACAAAGGCATTGTCCTCATCGACTTTTTTCTCGAACATGAGCCGGCCCTGAAGGAAAAAGTCAGGCGAGATGTTCCAACGCACCTGCAACTGCTCCGTAAAATCGTTATAGTTGTTATTGACGAAAGAGTTTAGGTATGCGCTTTCGTAAAGTGGGTTGATGAGCACGGCCTCGGTCGCACCGTCGTAACTTGGCATTAACCTTAAATATTTGCCGGTGACAGGGTCGCGCACGGGGTCGTAAGGCTGTTTGTGCGAATAGTTGGAGAACGACCCGAAAGGCGAGTCGGTTGACTTCATACCGTTGTAGTCAACCGTATTCATGATCTGGAAGCTGCCGATACGGTAGTCGATCTTTATCGTCGCGCCGTAAGTTTCGCGCTTCGAGTCGACCATCACCCCCGCGTTGTTGGCATAACGCAGGTCGACGCCCCAACGCACGTCATTCTCACCGCCGTCGATCACCAGGTTGTGGCGCTGTCCAAAGGAGTTGCGCACGCCCTGGGCCAACCAGTCCGTGTCGACGCCATTGTTGATGGCGGACAGTTTACGCGTATACCGGCGGACCTTGTCTATATAGGCGAAGTCAGTATCCTGGTCGGGGTTGAAAGAGTAGAAGCCCGCATCTACCTCGGCCTGCAGCTTTTCCCGTGCATTCATCAGGTTATAGCCACTCAGGTCGGGCGTTTCGAGCGTGCCGGTGAATTTATATTCTATGTTGAGTTTACCGGGTTGCGGGGCCCTGGTTTCGATCACTATCACGCCGTTACCCGCACGCGAACCGTAGAGGGCTGTCGCTGCGGCATCTTTCAGGATGGAAACCTTGTGGATGCGGCTGGGGTCCATGTCATAGATCTTTTCCATCGACACCTCGAAGCCGTCGAGGATGAATATTGGAAGGTTGCGGTTGTTGGCGAGGTTTTGCCTTGAGATACTCTCGGCGCCCATGCTCAGTTCGGTGTTGATGGCCGACTGTCCGCGCAGGTAGTATTCCGGCATCGCGTTGGGGTTCGACCCGGCTGCGATATTCTCCATCAGGCGGAACGACGGGTCGTAGACCTGGATGGCGGTAAGGATGTTATTGGGTGACACTTTGGTGATCTCCTCACGCGAGATCGAGGTAAAGCTGCCGGCGAAACCCTCTTTATTGATGGTCGCATAACCGGTCACCACGACGTCGTCCAGGCTTTCAGCTTTTTCGTACAGCACCACGTCGATATGGGTCTGTCCGTTAAAAACGACTTTTTTCGTCTCCATGCCGACATAGGAAAAAACCAGCGTCTGGTTGAGTTTCCGGTCGACCATAAGGATATATTCACCCTTTTCGTTTGTCGCCGTCCCGAGTTTAGTGCCTTCTACGTTGACTTTAACCCCGACAAGAGGCTCTTTTGTCGAACGCGCGGTCACATTACCCATGATGACATATTTATCGGGTTTGCCTGTTTGTGCCGCTTCCTGTGCAAAGGTGCTTTGCGGGAATGCCAACACTAACCCAAGAACGAAGAACCACACCATAAATGTGGATACGCCGCCTGGGAAATTCATTGAATCGTAGAATTTCTTCATATATATTCTATTACGGGTTATGGTTTCAAAAAGCCAATTCTCTTCACCCTCCCGACCGGGGTCTGGTGGGTGAATAACGTCTTAAAAGTTCGATTGGTCGGATTGTCGTCTGCCGTGGCCCGGACAGGTAGTGGTTTAGTAGATATCATCCCATAGATCAGCCTTATTTAGTTGTTGTTTTTTCATTTTCGCAAGGGATAGAACGACTAATTTCCCTGTGTCTGTCGGGATGAAGATATATTATTTTTTTTAAAACAACAAATATGCGGGATATTTTATGAGGTTGTGATATATGGGGTAACGTTTCAGGGAGAAGCGCTGTTACTTAGAGGTAAAATTGATTTTATGAATAACCGGGAAGAGGCCAACGACCTCCGAATTACAACTATTGCACTAAAGATAAAAAAATTACGCACGAGCGCAGGCTATACGAGCCATGAGGCATTCGCATGGGATAACGGCATAAACAGAGTACAATACTGGCGTATCGAAAAAGGAAATAATATTACATTGAAAACATTGATGCAGATACTGGATATTCACCAGATCACGCTTTCGGAGTTTTTTAAAGATATAAACTGACCGCCGGCAGAGAATTTCACCGGGATTACATACGAGCGCCATGCGGTCACGCCGTAAATATGACGTCCGCTGGGTGGCGTAGAATAATAAATCGTTTTGTTTTCAGGTCAATTTCTCACGCCTTGCGGCAGAAACAGGCCACCTTTTCAGCTACGCGTTCGCCGTCGAGGGCGGCGGAGACGATGCCTCCGGCGTAACCGGCGCCTTCGGCGGCGGGGAAAAGGCCTTCGATGGAGGGGTGCATGAAAGTCGCCTCGTCGCGCGGGATGCGCACGGGCGACGAGGTGCGCGACTCGACGCCAAGCACCATTGCCTCACCGGTGACGAATCCGCGCATTTTGCGACCGAAATCGGTGAATCCGCCGCGCAGCGCTCCGGCAACGAAGGAGGGCATCCAGCGGTGCATATCCGAGGTTACCGCGCCGGGGTTGTATGAGGTGCGCGGGAGGCTTTTCGAGATTCGCCCGGCGACGAAATCAGTAAGGCGCTGCCCCGGGACGGCGAAACCTTCGCCAGCCGCGCGGCGTGCCGCACTTTCGAGCTCTTCCTGGAAGGCGAGGCCGGCCAGGGCGCCATGCTTGGGTTCGTATCGCGCCACGTCCTGCAGCCGCACCTCGGTCACGATGCCCGAATTGGCGAAGACGGAGTTGCGTCCCGAGGGCGACATGCCGTTGACCACAGCCTCGTCGGGCGAGGTCATCGCCGGGACGATGAATCCGCCCGGGCACATGCAGAATGAATAGACGCCGCGTCCGGCGACCTGCGAAACGAGGCTGTATGAGGCTGCGGGCAGGTATTCGCCGCGCTCGGGCATGTGGTATTGGATCGAGTCGATCAGCGCCTGGGGGTGCTCGACCCTCACGCCGACGGCGAAAGGCTTGGCTTGCAGTGCAACGCCCTGCGCGTGGAGCATCTTATATACATCGCGCGCGGAGTGCCCGGCGGCGAGTATCACCGCTGCACCTTCATACAGGTCGTCGCCGCATCTAACCCCTGTGGCGCGTCCGTCTTTCACCTCTATCGCGGTGGCGCGGGCGTTGAAATATATCTCGCCGCCCGAAGAGGTTATCGTTTCGCGCAGCGCCGAGATAACGCGGGGCAGCCGGTCGGTGCCGATATGGGGGTGGGCGTCGTAGAGTATTTCGGGTTGCGCGCCGTGGAAGCAGAGCACCTGCAGCACGCGGTTGTAATCGCCGCGTTTTTTGGAGCGCGTGAAGAGTTTACCGTCAGAGAAGGTCCCCGCCCCACCCTCGCCGAAAGCATAGTTGGAATCGGGGTCGAGCGCCGCGCCGCGGTTCAACAGGGCGATGTCGCGTTTGCGTGCGCCCACGTCGCGGCCACGCTCCAGAAGCACGGGCTTTAATCCAAGCTCGATAAGGCGCAGGGCGGCGAAAAGCCCCGCCGGGCCCGCACCTATAATAATGACGGGGGTGCGCTTGCCCACGTCGGGATAGTCGAAGTGAAGCGGTGCTGGTGGAGTCTCGCCGTCGACGAAAAGTTCTATCGTAAGGTTGACCTTGACTGCCGCGCTGCGGGCGTCCACCGAGCGTTTGACGACCCTCGCCAATGCCACCCTGTCCGGCGGCACGCCAGCTTTGCGGGCGGCAACGGGGACGTAAAAGGCGCTGTCGGAGGCCTGTTTAGGCGTCAGTTGGAGTGATATTTGCAGTGGCACGGCTCGGATTTCGCACAAAAGTACTACATTTGTTTTTACAACCCCACGTTTATGAGAAAAATCGTCGTCATACCCACATACAACGAGCGCGACAACATACGCCCGATGATCGACAAAGTGTTTTCGCTACCCGAGCCTTTCGACCTGCTGGTCATCGACGACGGGTCGCCGGACGGCACCGCCGAGTTGGTCCGCCTCAAACAGGCGGAATATCCCGGACGGCTGCACATGCTCGAGCGCAAGGGCAAACTGGGGCTCGGCACGGCCTATATCGCCGGATTCAAATGGGCGATGGAGGCGGGTTACGACTACGTTTTCGAGATGGACGCCGACTTCTCGCACAACCCCGACGACTTGGTGCGCCTCTACGCCGCCGCCCGCGAGGGAGCTGACGTGGTGGTCGGGTCGCGCTATGTGACGGGGGTGAATGTGGTCAACTGGCCTATCGGACGGCTGCTTATGTCGTATTACGCCTCGGTGTTCGTGCGCCTGGCCACCGGGATGCCGGTCAGGGACGCCACCGCCGGATTCATGTGCTACTCGGCAAGCGCGCTGCGCTGCATAGACCTCGACCGGGTGCAGATGAAGGGCTACGGATTCCAGGTCGAAATGAAATATACCGCGTGGACGCTCGGGTTCAAGATCAAAGAGGTGTCCATCATATTCACAGAAAGGCTCCTGGGCGCGTCGAAAATGAGCGGCGGCATCTTCGGCGAAGCGTTCTGGGGCGTGCTTAAACTGCGCATGCGCAAAATCAGGGCTAAATGCTGATAACCGGACGCATAATAAACCGCGGTCGCTCTTTCGACGGCTGGGTGCTCATAAGCGGCCGGCACATCGAGGCCGTGGGCGAAGGGGAATTCACGGGCGAATATTCGGGCAACCGCATCGACGCGCGCGGTAAACTCGTCATTCCCGGGGTGATAGACGACCAGGTGCACTTCCGCGAGCCGGGACTCACCGAAAAAGCCGATATCGGGAGCGAATCGCGCGCAGCGCTGGCGGGCGGGGTGACCTCCTACATGGAGATGCCAAACACGCGCCCGGCGACCGTGACCGTACAGGCGTGGGAGGAGAAAAACGAGATCGCCTCGCGCACCTCGGCTGTCAATTACGCCTTTTATTTCGGGGCTACAAACGAAAATATCAAGGATATAGCCAAACTGGACCCGCGCGTGACTTGCGGGGTCAAGCTCTTTATGGGCTCTTCGACAGGCAACATGCTGGTCGACGATCCGCGCTCCCTGGCGGCCATTTTCGCCGAATCTCCCGTGCTGGTGGCCACCCACTGCGAGAGCGAAACGCTCATACGACAGGCCACGGAGCGCCTCAGGGCGCAATACGGCGACAACGCGACGGCGGCGATCCACCCATTGGTACGCGACGCCGAGGCGTGTTACCGCTCCTCTGCCCAGGCCGTCGAGCTGGCCGTGCGATACGGCACGCGGCTGCACGTGCTGCACCTGAGCACTGCGCGCGAGTTGTCGCTGTTCACCACTGCGCCCCTGAAAGATAAGAAGATCACCAACGAGGTGTGCGTGCACCACCTCTGGTTCACCGACGCCGACTATTCCGCCAAGGGCAACCTTATAAAATGGAACCCCTCGATAAAGGGCTCCGCCGACCGCGACGCGCTGCGCGAGGGGGTGCTCTCGGGACGTGTGGACGTGGTGGCGACGGACCACGCTCCGCACCTGCTGGCCGAGAAACTGCAGCCCTACTGGCAAGCGCCCTCGGGCGGCCCAATGGTGCAGCATTCGCTCTGCGCGATGCTGGAAATGTTCACCCCCGAGGTGGTAGTAGAGAGGATGTGCCACGCCCCGGCCATACTTTTCGGGGTCGAGGGACGCGGATTCATTGAGCCGGGCGCGGCGGCAGATATAGCCATAGTGGACCCCGCCGCGCAGTGGACGGTAGATAAGGGTAATATCCTCTACAAGTGCGGCTGGAGCCCTCTGGAAGGCGTTACGCTGCGCCACCGCGTGACCCACACGATACTGGGCGGCAGGTTGGCCTACGCCGATGGCATATTCGACCCTTCGGTCCGTGGCGACATGCTGACCTTCCGCCGCGGTTAGCGGACAAGAACGGCACGCTTATTGATGGTTAGAGGGGCGAGTTGACCTCCTGCCCCGGCATCAAGTTTGGTAATTCGGAAAATAGTGTATATATTGCCTCCCGAAACCACTAAATCTCAAGCCTATTCGATAGAACGTCTACTCAAACCATCGCTAAGGAAGGAAGAGTATGAACCAAACGGCATTAAGCGACCAACAGCTGCTTAATAACTATCTGTCAGGCAATCAACAGGCTATATCCTCGTTGCTCGAACGCCATCGCAAAAGGGTGTTCGACTATATCAACATGCTCGTCAAAGACCGCGACGTGGCCGACGACATACTGCAGGACACGCTTATAAAAGTGATACGCTTCATCTCCGAGGGACGTTACGTGGAGAGCGGCAAGTTCGTGTCGTGGGTGCTGCGCATAGCGCACAACCAGGTGATCGACCATTTCCGCCAGGTCAAATCACAGAACAAGATCAACCAAAGCGAAGCCGGGTTCGACATAATCAACTCGATGCGCTTCTCGGACCCCACCGTGGAGGATAGGATCGTAAGCCAGCAGATCGAGGACGACGTGCGCCGCATGATCGAATTCCTGCCTGAAGAGCAGAAGGAAGTGGTCATGATGCGCTACTACATGAACCTGTCGTTCAAAGAGATAGCCGACCAGACCGGGGTAAGCATAAACACCGCCCTGGGCCGGATGCGCTATGCGCTTATCAACCTGCGCAAGCTGATCGACGAGAAACAGATCATTTTGAATTAAGTTTTATACAATAAACCGTTATACGATTCGTTTGTGAATTAAAAAGACATGGCCTATGGACGAAATTGACATTGCTGATCTGGCCGATGGCCAGCTACCCGAAGATGACGAGCAGCTGCTCCATGACCATGTGATCCAGGACGACCACGCGTTGCTTTACCTGGACACCTACCTTAGAGATATGTTTAAGCAATAGTTTACAATGCCTTAAAGCCGCACCCCCGGGGATGCGGCTTTTTTTATGCGCTGACCCAGGGGGTGCCGGAGATCTAAAACAACTCTGGATCGGCGACCCCGCCGAATGTCAGGCGGTGGTGCGGCGTGGGGCCTTTTTCCCTCAGCGCCAGGCGGTGCTCCCTGGTGGGATAGCCCTTGTTTTTCAGCCAGCCGTAACCGGGGTATTCCATCGCCAGGACTTCCATATATTCATCCCGGTGGGTTTTAGCCAGCACCGACGCTGCGGCTATGTGGCGGTATTTGCCGTCGCCGCCCACTATGCACTCGTAAGGTATGTCGAGCGTGGTGCGGAAACGGTTGCCGTCGATGGCCAGCAAGCCGGGGCGCACCGCCAAACCGCCGACCGCCAGCGACATGGCCTCGAAGGAGGCATTCAGGATATTTATCCTGTCGATCCTCTCGGGCGGCACGGCGACCACTTTCCATGCTATGGCTTCGCTCTCGATTATGGGGCGCAGGGTGCGCCTCGCGCGCTCGGTCATCTGCTTCGAGTCGTTGAGCAGCGGATGGTCGAAACCGGCGGGAAGGATCACCGCAGCGGCGAACACGGGACCCGCCAGGCATCCGCGCCCGGCTTCGTCGCAGCCCGCTTCGGGCAAAAGGTCCTGTATGGTGGGTAAAAGCATCAGTCCAGAAATCCGTGGCGCGAGGCGTATTGCACGGCCTCCATAGAGTTATCCACGCCCAGTTTGTCGAGTATGCGCTGGCGGTGGGTGTTCACGGTATGGACGCTGATCGCCAGCCGGGAGGCGATCTCCTTGCTCAACAGCCCGTCGCGCACCATGCGCAGGATATGTTTCTCCCGTCCGGAGAGCGCTGCGGTGTGTGCGCCGTCGAATTCGGCCAGGCGCCACACCTCGCCCGTTGTGCAGTCCATAAGCCTGCTCTGCACTCCCCCGCCGCTCGACTGGTCGGGCGATACGTCCAGCACGCTCAGCGAGAGCCACAACGCACCGTCGGGAGCGATTTCAAGCGCCTGGAACTGCTCTATGACCTTTACGTAGAGGCCGTCGGCGCGGCGCATGCGGTATTCGCTTATCAGTTTGGTGCGCATCAGGACGTCGCGGCGCTCGGGGGCGGTGAGGTATTCGCGGGCGGCGGCCCCGTTGCGCTCCAGCGCGGGCAGGTCGTCGGGATGTATCAGCGTGTTGATATATTCGGCGTCGAGCTCGGCGGCTTTGGCCATGTCGTAACCGAAAAGGGTCTCGAAATTGTACGAGTTGAATACGTGGCGGCGGGATATGTTATCGTAGAGCGATATGCCGCTGTTGCTCACCCGGGCAAGTTCGGTGAGCAGTTCCATGTGGCGCGCTATCGTTACCTCGGGATCCATCTAATGATTAATCAGTATTGCCCGGCGCGGCTGTTTTGCCGACCTTTGCAAAGTTACTTAAAACCTGAATAAAATTATGAAAAAAACGATCATTCTTCTCTCCGCCCTATTCATGGCTGGTGCGGCGGGCGCACAGGTCACCTGGGAAGCCCGCCTGGGGGCGGCCGTAAGCAAATTCACGGAGATGGACACCAAGATGAAACTCGGCATGAAGGCCGGCGTGGGCATGGAGTACGGATTCTCCGACCTGTTCGCCGTAAAGCCGGGGCTCTATTTCGCCATGAAGGGCTCCTCCCGGGACAATTCTTTCGCCATCGGCAACGGCGACGCACTCAACCTCTCCTATCTGGAGATCCCCGTGCTGGCGAGTTTCCGCTGGTGCGTGGCCAACGATTTTCGCATCGCATTTAACGCCGGGCCTTACGCCGCGCTCAGGCTTAACTCTCCCGACGGCGGCGAAGGGCTCAAAAAGGGCGACTTCGGCGTGGCTGCGGGACTGGACTTCATCATGGGCCCCTGGGTGGTCAGCCCCGAGGTGGAATACGGCCTGGTGAAGGTAAGCGGATACGGCGACGACAGGAACCTCGCCTATTTCCTCAGCCTGGGTTACCGGTTTTAATGAATTGCGCGGTGCAGTCCTTCAGCGCGCCGTTCTCCACCCTATAGAAGCGCTGGTTGGTCGCGGGATCGCCCAGGCCGCCCAGCGCTTCTTTATACGGGCCTAACTTGATGTAGTCGAAATCGCGCGGGTCTATGGCGGCGGGAAGCGTCGCGCAGCCTGAGTACCATCCCGTGCGCAGGTTATGTTCGCGCACTCTCTTAGCAACGCGACCAACGGCCCCGGGGTCGTTGTCGCCGCCCATTACACACACGCAGGTCACGGCGCCGGCGTACCTCGACAGCAGCCCGTCCAGCAGCGCACCGTCAAGCTCTTCGCCCTGCACACCCTGCAAATGGGGGCTGTGGCAGCCAGGGCAACGGTGTGGGCACTCCGAGAGGTTAAGGGCGAGGGTCACCTCGCCCGGCACCTCAGCGAAGACCACGTCATAGCTGGCCAGGCGCAGCATAATGGCGTTGTGCGGCCTCTTTTTGGCGCGCCTGTGAGAAGTTGCTCACACGTTTCATGTAACCGATGATGCGCGTGAGGTAGTCGAGGTTCTCGCCGCCGCACTCGGGGCACGCCCTGAGGTTGCGCTTGTCGATGTGGCCGCAGTCGTTGCAGACGGTATTCGGGATATTGAAAGTGAAGTAGTTGCACCCCTCATTGGCGGCAACCCTTATCAGGTGGGCGTACTGTTCGCGGCTCAGGTGCTCATCGAGGTTCATGTGCAGCGCCGAGCCTCCGGTCAGGTGCTCGATGTAGCGGCGGCCATGCATGCGGAATTTGTCGACCACGTTCAGCCTCTCGTCCTCGACGATATAGAAATAGCTGTTGTAGCAGTCGCGAGGCACCTTATAACCAGCCTCACGGTCCCATTTGGCGTGCTTGACGCCCACATTTTCGGCGGGGATCATCTCGCAGTTGAACATCGCGTCCTTCGTGCGGTACTTCTTATTGAAGCGCTCCACGGTACTCAGCACCTCGCGGGTGAAAGCCTCGTATTCGGGGTTGTCGCTGATCTCTATGCCCAGGAATTCGGCGGCCTCGACCAGTCCGTTGACCCCTATGGTCAGGTATTGGCGCGAGATGTTGATATACCCGGCGTCGAACAGGGGCAGCATCCCCTTTTTATACATGTACTTGAGGTTTTCGTCGTAGGCGGTCTGCACCTTGTGCACCAGGTCGACGACCTCCTCCAGAAAAAACTGGTAATGCATGCCCTTGCGCGCAGCGTACTGGATGCAGCGGTTAAGGTTTATCGTGAGCACGCTTTTCGATCCGGTCGACACGCCGCCGGCGCCCAGCGTGTAGCTGAACTCATTGTCGGTGATCTCGTTGCGAAGGCGGCAGCAACTGCTCAGCGAGTCGGCGTTGTCGCTCAGGTAGGTGAAAAAGGAGTGTCCGGCGGCATACATCTCAGCCGTGAAATCACCCCACTCGCTGTCCTTGGGCGCTCCGTTTTCGGTCAGCAGCGCCATCGTTTCGACCGGGAAGGTCAGAACGGTGCGCGTGCGCTCGGCGTTGAACCACCTCATGAAGCGCTTTTGCAGCCAGCTGAGCGATTCCCAATCGGGCTTGCTGCCGTCCGGAAAGACGAAATTTCCGAAAAGGCTCTCGAAATAGTGGCGGTCGTAGTAGGAGATGTTCCAGAACACGGCCTGGAAGTTGCGCGCGCCGGTCGGCTGGTTGATCGTGTAGACGATCTGCTCGAAGCAGTCGGTTATCACCTTGTCCAGCGTACGCTGCTTTCGCGACAGGTCGACAACCCTGTCCGCCTCCTTATAATATTCGCCGCCGTATTCGATGCCGATGAAATAGTTCATGTACATCAAAAATTCGGGCGTTGCGCACGCGCCAGAGAGCATGCTCGACACCATGAATACCATGTTGGTGAAGCCGCCGCAGAAAGATTTGAGGTTGGTGGGCGCCTTCGAGTTGCCGCCTATGGAGGTCGTGCCGCCGATCAGCCAGGGGTACATCGTCACGCTGGCGCAGTAGTTGGCGAGCGAGGTTTCGTCGTTCTTATATATAAAGTGGTTATTGAGAAGGTCGATATACTTGTCGGCCACCTCCTTGCCGTACATCTCCTTGATGCGGTCGGTGAGCATGCGGCGGTTCAGGCGGATAAAGTTGCTCTTGGGCAACTCGCCGATCAGGGTGGCCATATTCTTGTTCTCGACGTTGGCGTTGGCGTCGTAGCGGCTTCCGGTGGCGGCGTTCTGCGCGTCGCAATACTCCATCAAAAAACTGAGCTTGTCGCGCACCTCGCGGTCCTCGGTGTGCTTCTGGCGGTAGAGCATATAGGCCTTGGCCACGGTGTAGTAGCGCTCGGCCATGAGCGCCACCTCGACCTGGTTTTGGATATCCTCGACCGTGGTTTCGTTCTTGATGCTCACCCGGCTCAGGATGTTGGTGATAACGTCCTGGGTGGCGAAACTGCCCACCGACAGGAAGGCTTTGGAAATGGCGCTCTGGATCTTGTCGATCGAAAAGGGTTCGCGCTTGCCGTCGCGTTTGATGATGAAGGTTTCCATATCGTATCTTTAAATTACTTTTTTCCTGTGTGGAGGCGATATGGAATGGCCGTGGGGGTGTAATCCCTGCGGCCTTATCCCGTCGCCTTTCTCCCGAAAGCCCGAATAAATCAGCGGATGCGGCAGGTCTTCTGGCTCGTTCCCTCGGGCGCGCCTTCCCGGCTTTATGGCCAGTGGCAAAGGATGCGCCTTCGTTGAATGGAACTTACAGCTGCGGGGACAGCTCCTGGTTTCCACAGGATTCCCTATTGGTCCCGGCGGGGCGGGACACCGTATCCGAAGACAAAAGTACCCATTCTTTTGGTCCGGGGACTACCCCTCCCCGGGAAGTTATCAACATATTATCGCTAACGGCGCAAAACGCCAGGCAGCCTGAGGCAGGGGGCTATATATGTGCTGCGGAGCGTCCGTTGCCGTTAACGTTTTATCGCCGGATGCCGTTTCAGGGGTCTGTTTTGCGGTATTTACACATTTTTATCCGTATATGCGATGTGTTTTGCGCTGAATACCCCTATATTTTTCTTTCCGGCAGTGTTGCAATTTCAAAAATTAGTACTATCATTGTAAACGGCCATTTGCCCAAAAACAGCCGAGCAGCAACATTAACATCTGATTATCAACAATTAACACCACCGCAGGAAAACACACTTGAATATTGGATAATTTTCCGTCAACGTTAACGGAAAATACAGAAGAGGAAAAACAACCAAAAACTAACACTAACCATATGCTAAAAATTAACTTTAAGACAACATTGGTCGCCTTATCTGCGCTCCTTCTGAGCCTGACCGCCTCGGCGCAGGGTTCGGAGATCAGGGGTAAGGTAAGCGACGAGTCGGGTCCCGTCTCCGGCGTATCCGTGGTGATTAAGGGTAGTGCTGTCGGTACAGCGACAGCATCAGACGGTACGTACCGTCTGAAACGGCAAAAACCCACCGATATCCTGGTCTTCTCGCTGCTCGGCTACGAGGAAAAAGAGGTCGCCCCGGGCTCAAAGACCGTGCTCGACGTGCAGATGGCCAAAGCCAGCCTGATGATGGACGAACTGGTCGTTATCGGTTACGGCGTGCAGAAAAAATCGCACCTAACAGGCGCGATAGCCAAATTCGACGCTTCGGCGATAGTCGACATCCCAGCCTCGGACGTGGCGACGGCCCTGCAAGGCCGCCTGTCCGGGGTTACCATCCAGAACACGACCTCCGAGGTCGGCGCGATGCCCGAGATCCGCATCCGCGGCGGCGGCTCGATCAGCACGGACCAGCAACCCCTGATGATCGTCGACGGCTTCGAAATGCCCGACGCGCTGTCGCTCGTAAACGCCAACGACATACAATCCATAGAGATACTCAAAGACGCCTCCTCAGCCGCCATCTACGGCTCGAAGGCGGCTTCGGGCGTGATCCTGATAACCACCAAGTCGGGATCGGACATGAAACCGCGCTACACGGTCAACTACTACCACGGCGTAAAGATGGCCTACAAGCTCCACGACATGATGACCTCCAATGAGTACCTGGACGTGATGAACAAGGAATTCGAGTGGGGCGGCGCCGCTCTCTCCAAAAACGACCTGGCGGCGGCATGGCTCGAAGAGCAACTCGGCCCCACCGACTGGCAGAGGGAGGGTCTACGCGACAACGCCACGACGGACAACCTGCAGATCAGCATCTCGGGCGGGCGCAGCAACGTAAAGTACCTGCTCTCGGGAGGTTTCACCAACGACCAGGGCCTTATGAAACAAAACTATAACAACAAGGCCAACTTCCGCACTAAGATCGACGCGCAGCTCAACAAATTCGTCACCATCGGCGGCAATATGGCCGCGGCGTACAGCAAATCGCAGCGTCCCGACAACAACTACATCGACTTCGCGCGCTTCCCGCAGTGGGTCCCTGTTTTCCATAACGAATTCACTTCGCAGCTGACCGGCCAGCCCGTAGGCTCATACGCCCAGGCGTCGCACTTCAACCTGGCCAACGCCTACCCTATCGGCGTGGACGGGGCGATGACCACCGCCAACCCCTACGACACGCAGAACATGACCCCCGCGTCGAGGATGTACCGCACAGACAACAACGCGCAGCAGTACCAACTCGCCTCGAACATCTACATGAACGTCCAGATATCCAAAAGGCTGCTGTTCCGCACGGCCAACAGCCTGTTGGTGAGGTACTCGCCCAAAGAGACCTATCGCGGGGAAAGCGCCCGCAAAGACGGTGAGGAGAGCGAAGGCACCTTCACCAGCACATTCTACAGCAAATGGGTGTCGGACAACACCCTGACCTGGAACTGGAAATGCATGGGCCACGACATCAACGTGATGGGCGGTATCTCCGCCGAGGGCACCAAAGCCACCCTGGCGGGGATCGACGGCATAAACTACGTGAGTGACAATATCCACACTCTCAACAACGTCACCGCCTTCAAGGTCATCGACGATAACGGCAAAATGCTCACCGGCACCTACAAGACCCCGACCCAGAACATGCTCTCGTTCTTCGGACGCGTAAATTACAGCTACAAGGACAAATACCTTCTGTCCGCGATGATGCGCACAGACGGCTATTCATGCTTCGACATAGACAACCGCTGGGGTTACTTCCCCTCGGTTTCCGCCGGCTGGATAGTGTCCAACGAGGATTTCATGAAAGACCAGAGGGTTGTCAACATGCTCAAGGTAAGGGCAAGCTACGGCGTGACGGGTAACAACCGCATCGACCCGCTGGCCACCGTCACCGCGCTGAGCAGGGCGCTCTACTCTTTCGGCGACGACCGCGGCACCATCTACTCGGGCCTGGGCAACACCGACAAGACCTACGGCAACAGCTCGGTCACATGGGAGCAGGTCAACGAGTATGACCTCGGCCTGGACCTGGGGATGTTCAAAGGCCGCGTCAACCTGACCGTGGACGCGTACTACGCTATAACCAAGAGCATGCTTTTCCTGCGCCCCATCTCGCCCATCACCGGATACACCAAACAGTGGGTCAACCAGGGCAAGGTGCGCAACAAAGGTCTGGAATTCACCCTGGACACGCATAACATCAGCAACAAGAACTTCAGGTGGACCACCGCGATCAACCTTTCGCTCAACCGCAACCGCCTGTTAGACCTGGGCGGAGAGGAAAGCATAAAATGGGAAGGCGGCTATAAAGAGCGCTACATCAACTCAGTAGGCCAGCCCACGATCCAATTCTACGGCTTCAAAACAGACGGCGTGTGGACCTCCGCCGAACAACTCGCCAACGGCGTCAAATTCGGCAACAGCAGCTCTTACGACCGCCTGGGCGGCCTGAGGGCGGTGGACACCAACCACGACAACGAACTTAACGACAAGGACCTGGTGGTTATCGGCAGTCCCTATCCCGACTTCACGTGGGGTATGACCAACACGCTTTCTTATAAGGGTTTCGACCTCTCGTTCCTGTTCCAGGGCGTGCAGGGCGGCCAGATCATCAACGGCGACGCCACCTACAAGGACTTCCAGCTGCGCGACGAGAAATTCAACATCCGCACCCGCTGGGTCAGCGAAGCGCACCCGGGCGACGGAAAGACGCCCACGCGCAACGGTATCCCCTGGATACTGACCGACTACGACGTCGAGGACGCCACATACGTCTGCCTTCGCAACGTCACATTCGGCTACACGCTGCCCGCGAAGACCAGCAAAAAGATCGGCATGAGCAAGATGCGCGTATACGTGACGGGGAACAACCTGCTCTACTTCTGGAGCGACTCTTACCGCGGCATCAACCCCGAGTACCGCAACCTGACGGGATATCCATACGACCAGAAACTGGTTAGCGGATTCCAGCGAGGCTCATTCCCGCTCGTGACCACGATAACCGCCGGCCTGGACATTAACTTCTAAAAACTGCGACGATGAGAAACTGCATAAAAATATTCTTACTGGCCGCAGCATCGGTAACGCTCGGCTCATGCGATCAGTTCCTGGAGATGAAGACCCCTTCGGACACCTCCCAGAAAAGATACAACACGACCCCCGAGGAAATCGCCGTCTCGATAGCCGGCTGCTATAACGGGATGCAGGGCGCGCTGCACGCCGAATGGGCGCTCACGGAGTTGCGCTCGGATAACGCGCGCATCTACGCCAGGGCATCCTCGACCCTGATCTTCGAGTATATCCACGAGTTGGACTACCTGGCCGTTTCGACCACCAACACCTTTATCGACGAATACTGGACGGCCACCTACGCCAACATAGGCCGCTGCAACCAGGTGCTCGCCGATATGGACGTGGTCACCGACCCGGTGGCCAACGCCGTTTTCTCGGGCGAGGCGATGTTCATCCGCGCCTACCACTACTTCAACCTCGTGCGCCTGTGGGGCGGGGTCTTCCTTATTACCGAGCCCATCACCCCCCAACAGGCGCGGGTAATGCAGCGCACCGACCCCGAGGCCGTATACGCGCAGATCGAGGGCGACCTGGAGGATATAATAGAGGGTAATATGCTGCCCGAAAGCTATCCCAAGGAGAATGCGGGACGCGTGACGATGACCGCTGCCAAGGCGCTGCTGGCGAAGGTATACATGACCCACTACTTGCAGGGATCGGCCCAGTGGGCGGCGGCCAAACCGCTGCTCGAAGGTGTGATAACGGCAGTCGGCGACCCCCAGGCGGCAGCAGACCTGGTTCCCTTCGACAAGATCTTCGACGTTAACAACGAAATGAACGACGAGATCATCTTCGCGGTGCGCTACCGGGCGGGCAACACCGGCACCGGTTCGCCTTTCGGCAACGAATTCGCACCCTCGCAGAGCGACGCCAACGTCATCAACGGCAGCGGCAGCTCATACAACTACCCGTCCACCAGCATAATACAAGCCTTCAACGCGAACGGGGGCACAGACCTGCGCAAAGATGTGTCGCTGGCCGAGAAATATTACGACAAGACGACCGGGCAGTGGAAAGACCAGGACATAACCACCACATGCCGCTACGTGAAAAAGTACCTCTCTCCGGTGACCACCGTCAAGGACGGCGAAAGCGACTGGCCTGTCCTGCGCGTTGCCGACGCGCTACTGCTCTACGCCGAGCTGTGCAACGAGCAGGGCGAAATAGCGACAGCAGCCAAATACGTCGACCTGGTCCGCGCGCGCGCCGGTGTGGTGCCGCTCGAAAACGAGCAAAAGGCCAACTCTTACGTACTGCGCGGCTATATCCGCAACGAACGCCGCCTCGAACTGGCCTTCGAGAACCAGCGTTGGTTCGATATGCTGCGCTGGGGCATAGCCACGACCGACCTGCACGGTCATTTCCTTGCCGAGGACCTTTACCTGAGCTACACCTCTGTCGCCGACCGCCCCTCGATAACCGCGGGCGAGCAGTCGCGCACAATATTGCCTATCCCGTTCAACGTTATGAACATAAATCCCGAATTGCCGCAGAACGTCGGTTATTAATCGGATAATAAAAGCATAATGAAAATGAAAAATATCTTTTTGACATTTCTCAGCGTTTGCACGGCTGCCCTGGTGCTATCGTGCAACGAGCAGGTGAAGTTCGACTCCTTCACCCAACAGGCTCCCGTGCTGACCTCGTTCTATCCCGCACAGGGCCCGGTCGGCACCGAGATAACCGTCACGGGCGAAAACCTGCAGAGTATCACCGCGGCCACGATCAACGGCGGGGCGGCGGTCATGGTAAGCCGTATCTCCGACACCGAGGTGGTCATCCGCGCCACGGCAGCCGGCAGCACGGGCGTTATCTCGCTTGCCAGCGCCCAGGGGACGACCGTCAGCGACGACAGTTTCACCTACACCTACCCCATCCCGGCTGTGACCGCCTACCCGGCGAAATTCCCAGTTGGCGAGATGGCCGTGCTTAACGGCACGTTCCTGCATGCCATTACGGGCGTGAGCTTCACCACCACGGACGGCACGGTGAGCGCGACCATAGTTTCGCAATCGCCCACCGAATTGGTGCTGACCGTGCCCGACCTTCAAAAGGCGACGGCGGACATCACCTTCTCTTACAGCAACGGCACCTCGACCTCCACGTTCCAGAAAACGGGCGCGGTGATCCAGCGCAACCTGCCTGTGATCGTGAGCTATACGCCCACGACCGGCATAAAGATCGGCGACGAGGTG
Source organism: Rikenellaceae bacterium (assembly GCA_031550615.1). Classification (GTDB taxonomy): domain Bacteria; phylum Bacteroidota; class Bacteroidia; order Bacteroidales; family Rikenellaceae; genus JAVBOW01. The sequence continues at coordinate 44,193 of JAVBOL010000007.1, forward strand.
ACCATAAGCGGGACGAGCCTCCACCTGGTGGACAGCATCCTTGTCGGCGGGATCAAGATGCCGATCACCAGCAAACCCGAAAACGGCCTGACGCTCAAATTCAAGGTCATAGACAATTTCGCCACCTTCGCCGACGGAAACAACACCAAGACCGCCATCGCTTACGCATTCAGTTCACGCGAGGAGTTCGAGGTGAATGCAGCATTCCCGTTCTTCGTACCTAATTTCTACAAATGGGTCAACGTCGGCCTCAACGCCCACTCAACCGTCAACCTGAACCACCTGTTCTGCCTCGACACAGGCATGACGTATGACGCCAAAGCGTTCAACACCCAGGTGGATCCGCTCAGCAAAGCCATGAACGGCCTGGTATGTGTCGGCAAGAACAAACTCGATGCGGCGGTTACGAACGATCAATATTATGCCGTTAAGCCATATATATACATGGCTTACCTGGGTAGCGGTATGTATTTCTACGGTCCGGCGAACAATAACAACCGCCTGACCAACTTCAACAACTACGCAACCGGTGCCGACGCTATCGCCGCCAACTCATACGGTACGCCGATCATCGTGTACCGCACCCTGAGCGCCAGCATACCCGCAGAGCAGACCATTATAAACAAAATAGTGGCCGGCACTTTCGCCAGCGCCGATTTCAGTTTTTCGATGCTCTCCGACATCGACCTCACCACCGACGGCAACACTACCGCCGACACATGGTCGAACATACCCAACGGCGAATTCGGAGCGTTCAAGGCTAACACCGCCGGCGTGTCCACGACAAAAACGGACCATCGCCCATGGGCGCCTACACTGACCACCGCCACACAGACCATCGATGCCGACATGAGCACCGTGATCCTTGTGCTGTATTTCAAACCCAATACGGCAAACTGGTCCAACGCGCTGGCTGCGAACACCACCAACCTTCGCAAGTTCGGTTTCCTGCACGTAAAGCACCTCAAGCAGGATGCCTCGGTCGAGAGCGGTCGCCGCAACACGGCCACGTTCGATGCCTACTGGCAGCGCACTCCCAGACCGTAACTCTTGCACAGATGAAACTACTCCTTTCGTCAGCCATTTTCGCCCTTCTCCTTACCGTTGCGTGCTCAGGCACGAGCGGTAAGGAGAATCCGGGGCCTACGCCGCCACCTCCGCCGCCCACGGGCATAGAGTGGAGCCAGGCGGCCCTCGACGCAGCGAATATCCAGCCCGGCGACGAGGTGGTGATACGCGACGGGGTTTACACCAACGTTTACGTGAAACTCAACATCGCCGCCACCGAGGCCCGGCCGGTCGTGATCCGCGCAGCCACTCCGGGCGGGGTGGTCATCAAGGGCAACTCCACGCTCTGGGTCGGGGGCTCGTGGGTCACCGTTTCGGGATTCCACTTCAAGGACTGCGACGTGGTAGAGAAAGAGGCGGTGTTCAATTTCCGCCACTCGACCAGGACGCACGCCACAGATTGCCGCCTGACCAACTGCGTTTTCAGCGGCTCGGGACAGGATGAGAACAAGACGAAAGACATCAAATGGGTATCGGTCTACGGAGTGCGCAACCGCGTGGACCACTGCTCGTTCATCGACAAGAAGATCATCGGGTCGCTGCTGGTCGTGTGGGTCGAAACCACGCGCGAGGGCTGCCACACTATCGCGAACAACTTCTTCACCCACCCCCTTTCGCTCAAAGATAACGGATCGGCCATCAACGGCCAGGAGATGATACGCATAGGCACCTCCGAGGTGTCGATGTCCACCGCATCGTGTACGGTCGAGGGCAACTATTTCTACCGCTGCGACGGCGAGGCAGAGTGCATATCCAACAAATCGTGCGGCAACACCTACCGCGGCAACCTGTTCGATGAAACACAGGGCTGCCTAACCCTCCGACACGGCAACGACTGCATAGTCGACGGCAACTATTTCTTCGGACGCGGGGTCGCCAACACGGGCGGGGTGCGCATAATCGGCGAACGCCACAAGGTCTACAACAACTATTTCGAAGCTCTGATGGGGACAGACCACCGCTCGGCGATCACTCTCGTGCGCGGTATCGAGAATTCGCCCCTTTCGGGCTACTTCCAGGTCAAGGACGCAACGGTGGCGCTCAACACCATCGTAAACTGCAAGCAGGGATTCGCGGCCAACATAAACACAAAAACCAACGAGACGATGCCCGTGATCGGCACGCGCATAACCTCCAACCTGATCGTGAGCACCGGTACGGGTACCGACAAGGGGATCGTACAGGTGGACACCTACTCGCCCCAGATCGCATGGGACAACAACTACGTGTATAAAACCACCGTCACGGGCATAACCTCGGGCACCGTTTCAGCCTCGGCGTTCGATTTGGCGCTTGACGGTGGTTTATACATCCTGCCGGCAGCCAAAGCCGGCGGCTACACCAAACTTAACGATCTAAGCTATATCTCAGTCGACCTTCGCGGGGCGGCGCGCCCGGCGGCGAAAACCCCGGGGGCGACCGAGCCCACAGGCGCCGCCCCGCGCCAGATACCCACGCGAGAGAGCACGGGGGCCGGCTGGACACCCAACCTGTAACGTAACGCCATGAAAAGGACAATATTCGCAGCCGCCATGCTGCTCACTTTAGCCGCCTCGGCAGCCACGCAGCGCGCACCACTGGGGGGCGTCGCCGCGCTGCTTAAAAAAGCCGCCCCGGGCGACACGATCGTCGTGGAAAAGGGCGTCTATAACCGCCAGTCGCTGGTTTTAGCCGGCAACGGGGCAGAGAACAACCCCATAGTCATTATGGCCGAAGCGCCCGGCGCGGTGGTCATCGAGGGCGAATCCTCGCTGCGCCTGACGGGCAAATGGATGACCGTCGCCGGACTGCACTTCCGCAACGGCTTCTCGCCCACGGGCACGATCATCGAGTTCCGCAACGGCAGCCGCCACGCCTTCGACTGCCGGGTAACGGATTGCGTGATCGAGGGCTTCAACCCGCCGGCCAGGGCCGAGAAAGGCAACTGGATACAAATGTACGGCCAGCGCAACCGCCTGGACCATTGCTCGATAGTGGGCAAACTCAACGAGGGCGTGACGGTCACCGCCGTTCTGGACGGTGTAAACGACCAGCACCACCGCATAGACAACAACTACTTCGGCCCGCGCCCCGTGTACGGCAGCAACGGCGCCGAGACCATTCGCACGGGCAATTCATTCACGTGGCGCACCCGCGCGGCGATAACCATCGAGGATAACTATTTCGACCGTTGCAGCGGCGAGGTGGAGATCCTCTCGATCAAATCGTCGGACAACATCATCCGCCGCAACACTTTCTATGAGTGCGAGGGCGACATCGCGCTGCGCCACGGCGACCGCAACACCGTAGAGGGCAATCTTATGATCGGCAACCACAAGCCCAATACGGGCGGCATACGCGTCATCAACACAGGCCACCGTATCTACGGCAACTACCTCGAAGGGCTGGCCGGGGGGCGCCAATTCTCGGCTTTCTCCATAATGAACGGCGTGCCCGATTCGCCCGACTACCGCTATCACAGGGTGCGCGACGTGCAGATACACAACAACACGCTGGTGGATTGCGACAACATAGTGCTCTGCCTGGGCCGGGATTTCGAACGCACGGCCACGCCCATCGACGTGACGTTCACCGACAACCTGATCTTCAACCGCTCGGCCACAGCCACATACACCGCCCTGGACGACGTGTCTGGCATCGCATTCAGCGGCAATTTGGTCGAGTTGGCCCCGGGTGCGGACATTCCCGCAGGGTTCGCTCCCGCCAAGGCCGCATGGGTCAAGTCCAAAGAGTTCCCCGCCGTCTACGCACGCACGCAAAGCAAGGGTTACGCCGGGGCGATAGATCCCGCACGCGCGGACAAAGCCCGTTTCGGGGTTAAGAAAGAGGCCGTCGGCGCGCTGTGGTTCAAATACACAGAGGCCGATCCACGCACGCTCTCAGGTAAGGTCATAAAAGTGGCAGCCGGGCAGAATGCGTTGGCAGAGGCCGCCTCTGCATCCGCGCCGGGCGACGTGCTCGAACTCTCCGAAAACGGCGAATACTGGAATGACAAACCTGTCTTTATCCCCCACTACCTCGTTATCCGCGCCGCGGCGGGGCTGAAAGGCACACCGACCCTGCGCTACAACGGCAAGGGCGGCGAATCGCTGATAGTCATACGCAGCGGCGGTCACCTCGACATAAAAGGTATCGCCTTCAACGGCATACCCGAACAGGAACTACGCGACCCGAAAGGTTTTATCAACACCGACGAAGGGATGCTGGAAGATTACTCCCTGTTGGCCGAAGGGTGCGAATTCTCGCGCTTCAACCGCTCGGGCACTTTCGCAATAAGTTGCACGCAGGGCGCTTTTGCGCAGTGGGTGCGCATAAGGGGCTGCCGCTTCGTGGACCTGCCCTGGGACGCCATAGTGCTGAGCCGCGAAACCGATTTCTATGGCCGCTACAACGTCGAGAACCTCGAAGTTAGCGACTGCCTTTTCGCCAACATCTGCGGATGCGGCATCGACCTGGCCCGTTACGGCTATGACGAAAGCACCGCAGGGCCCAATGCCGTGATAGACCGCTGCACGTTCTACAACGTCTTCAACCGCGAACAGGGCAGCGTGGTCGACCTATCGGGCGTCCAGAAGGTCAGGGTCACCGGCTGCTCGTTCGAGTTGAGCGGCCAGGGCGGGGCGAGCGTCCGCCTGAATGAGATGCGCCGCGACGAGATCACCATATCGCGCAACAATCTCTTCAACGCCGGGCGCATCTTCACTTTCTGGGGTACGGGCGTGAAGGACGACAACACAGCCCTGCAGCCCGTTTACGCCGACCCGGCCAACGGCGACTGGCGCCAGGCGGCCTCATCACCCCTTAAAGGCGTAGGAATCAACTGACCCGACCATGATGAAAAAACTTTCGATATTGCTGGTGGCCCTCTGTGCGGCGACCATTGCACAGGCGGCCAAAAGTGCCGAAGCGCCACGCCCCCGCCTTATGCTCACGCAAAAGGGCGTGAAGGATATCCGCGCGCAGCTGGGTAAAAACCACATCCTGGACAGCGCATGGAACAACGCCCGCGCCATAGCCGACAACGCCCTCGCCCAACCCATCGAAGTGCCCATCCCCGAGCACGTCGGCGGCGGGTATTCGCACGAAAAGCACAAGTCCAACTACACGGATATGTACAACGCCGGGATAGCCTACCAGATCTCGGGCGAGAAGCGTTACGCCGAGTTCATCCGCACGATGCTGCTCAAATACGCCGACATGTACCCCGGCCTTGGTAGCCATCCCGCCGCATTCACCAAAACCCCGGGCAAGATATTCTACCAGATACTCAACGAGGCGGTGTGGCTGACCTTCACCGCCCACGCCTACGACTGCGCCTACGACTACATCCCCGCCGCGGAGCGCGCACGCATAGAGCGCGACCTGTTCCGCCCCATGGTCGACTTTATGGAGAGCAGCCACGCGGAGAATAAAAAGGCTTTCAACTCGATGCACAACTTCGGCACGTGGATGGCCGCCGGGGTGGGCATGCTCGGCTATGTGATCGACGACGGGGATATGGTCGAAAAGGCGCTGCGCGGGTCGGACAAGGATGGCAAAACGGGCTTCCTGCTCCAGTTGGACAAGCTTTTCTCCCCCGACGGATACTACGACGAGGGCCCTGGCTACCAGCGCTATGCACTCTACCCCTTCGTAGCCTTCGCCGAGTGCATCGATAACAACCAACCCGGGCTGGGCATATTCAAGGTGCGCGAGGGCATCCTCCCAAAGACCGTAAACGCCCTGCTGCAATGCACCTACATGGGGAATATATTCCTTTTGAACGATGCGATAGCCAAGGATATATACACTTTCGAAATACTTTTCAGCACCAACATCGCATATAAGGCCTCCCCGGCGGACCGCGGCATGCTCGGCATGATACGCAAACAGGGCATAGTCACACTCACCGACGCCGGGGCCATGGCCTCGCGCGCCATCAAGGAGGGCAAGGCGCAACCTTTCAGGTTCTACTCGCAGGTAATACGCACGGGCCCGGACGGCAAGGACGGCGGACTGGCCATCATGCGCGGACGCGGCGATGGGGGCGGGGTGGATAAGGCCAACACCTGCGTGACGCTCAAGGCGACCACGCAGGGGGGCGGGCACGGCCACTTCGACCGCCTCTCGGTGCAGTATATGGCCAACGACGAACCTATCATCCCCGACTACGGCTCGGCGCGCTTCATCAACGTGGAGGTCAAGGCCAAGGGTGGCTACGCGCCCGAAAACCTGACCTTCGCCAAGATGTCCATCGCCCACAACACCGTAACGGTGGACCAGCGCTGCCACTACGAGGCCAAATCCTCGGCGGCGGACAAGCTGGGATGCACCGTCAATTACAGCGACTTTTCCTCCCGCACGATGCAGATCGTTTCCGCATCCGAGAACAACGCCTACAAAGGCGTGGGCATGCGCCGCACGATCGCCCTTATCGACAACGGTGCGGCTGAATTCCCGCTCACGCTCGATATTTTCCGCCTCACCTCCGCCGCACGGCACACCTACGACCTGGCATGGTACTACAACGGCCACTTCATGTCGGTGAATTATCCCTTCAAACGCAACGCCGCCGCACCTCAGCCCATGGGTGCGGGCAACGGCTACCAGCACCTCTGGCAGGAGAGCAAATCGAGCCCCGAAGAGCGGACCATGCAACTTTGCTGGCTGCGCGGCAAGCGTTTCTACACCCTGAGCACCGCCTCGAGTGTCCCCTGCGACGCCTTCCTCGTTCGCACCGGGGCCAACGACCCCGACTACAACCTGGTGACGCGCGACGGGATCATATACCGCAACCGCGAACAGGGCGGCAACGTGACGTTCGTTTCGCTCATCGAGGCGCACGGCAATTACGACCTCGTGAGTGAAACCACGCGCCAGGCCGCATCGGCGGTGGAGTCGGTGCGGATCGTGGTTGACAACGACGATTATACCGTGGTGGGCGTGGAGATGAAAGGCGGCAAGAAATTCACCGTCGCGGTGGTGAACGGCGCATTCCCTGCCGACAAAAAACATTCCGCCGCCTCGCGCCAATGGACGGGAAACAGTGCTATATTTGCAGACTAAAGAGGTATGTTTAAAATGAATCTACTGCTTTTATTTATCGTGGCGATGGCCTCATGCGGCGGCGGGTCGACCCCCGACCCGACACCTCCACCGCCGCCGCCCCCACCCCCGGCGGACGTGCGTTACCCTGCGGTCAACTCGCCCGCGATGCCCGCGGCGCGCCCGGGCGGCGAGATAATCCCCGACTTCAGCCGCGTGGGCTACCGTTGGGGCGATGCGCAGATCCCGTCGGTCGCCGTATGGAGGGAGCTCGACCCGCCCGCCGGGGGAGCCGACGCCACCGCCATAATACAACAGGCCATCACCGACTGCCCCGGTGGCGCCATCGTGCTCAAAGCCGGCACGTGGAACGTATCCGGCCAGATCAGAATAACCAAAAGCAACGTCGTGCTGCGCGGACAGGGGCGCGATCCGGCTAACGGCGGCACGCTGCTGGTCGCCACGGGCACTACGCAGCGTGCGCTGATTGTGATCGGCACCTCGGCCAGCAACGCCCGCAGCGCCACCAAGAACTCCGCGTACGCCATTAAGGACGACTACGTGCCCGCCGGGCAATTCTGGGTGCGCAGCCCCAAGGCCTCGGAATTCCGCGTGGGCGACAACGTGGTCATCTACCGCCCCTCGCCCCAGAACTGGATAACCGACCTGAAGATGGACCAGATCCCCCCACGCACGGACGGGCTGCCCATCACCCAATGGCAAGCGGGTAAATACGACACCTGGGCCGAAAGGGTGATAACCTTCATCGACGGCGACACGCTGCATTTCGACAACCCGGTCGTGATAACCCTCGACAAGAACTACGGCGGCGGCCAGGTGGTGAAATACACCTACCCCAACCGCATCAGCGAATGCGGCGTGGAGAATATGGCGATCCACTCGGACTACGTCTCCGACACGGACGAGGAGCACGGCTGGAACGCCATCGAGGTGTACGTCGCCGAGCATTGCTGGATACGCGGGATCACCAGCCGTTACTTCGGCATGGGCCTCGCCTCGCTGGAAAAGGGCGCGAAGAACATCACGGTCGAGAATTGCACCTGCCTCGACCCCAAATCCAAGATCGAGGGCAGCCGTCGCTACTCATACCACATCCCCGACGGACAGATTTGCCTTATCAAAAACTGCTCGTCCGACAAGGCGCGCCACGACTACGCGACCGGTTCGCTCAACTGCGGTCCCAACGTGTTCACCGGCTGCACGGCCACGAACACCTACGCCGACATAGGCCCGCACCAGCGCTGGAACAGCGGCACGCTCTACGACCGCGTTATCTCCAACGGCGAGATCTGCATCCAGGACCGCAGCAACTACGGCTCGGGGCATGGCTGGGCCGCCGTGACCAACGTGCTGTGGAACTGCACCGGATCGCTCGTTATCGTGCAAAGCCCCTGGGTGTCGGGTTGCAACTACTCCATCGGCACGATAGGCACCAAAAGCCCCGGGAAATTCACCTCGCCTCCGCGTCCCGACGGGGTTTGGGCATCGCAGGGGAGCAACGTTTCGCCCGCTTCGCTCTACGAAGCGCAACTCACACTGCGCCGCACCAACCAACCGGGCGGGGTAATGGATACAAGCAAATTCTAAAATATTATCGTACAATGAAAAACTTCAAAACCATCATCATCTGCGCCGCCGCAGCCCTCGTGTGCTCGGTGGCGGCAGCCAAGACCATCAAAGTGGCAGACGGCGAAGACCTGCGCGCCAAAGCCCGCAAAGCCCTCGCCGGCGACACCGTAAAGGTGGAAAAAGGCAGCTACGTGCTCACCTCGGCGCTGCCCCTGGCTGGCGACCTGGTCATCACCGCCGACCCGAAAGCGCGTCCCACGGTGAACCTGACCAATATTCTGGTCGGCACGGCGGCTAAGTCGCTCGTGATCGAGAATATCGACATCGTTTTCGAGCGTAAATACCTGTTCTACCTGACCGGCGCCGAAGATCAGTGCAGCATAGAGAATATCACCCTGCGCAACTGCACGATCAACTTCAACGGTGTGGGAGCCAGCATTATAGGCAACCGCAGCACGGCAGCCACAAACGTCATCGGCAATTTCACGATAGACAACTGCGTGGTATTCGGCCCCACCCTGCCCTCGCACGGCGTGCTGAACGTCGGTTCGGAGAGCACCCTGGAAATGAAATCGCTCACCCTGACCAACAGCACCTTCTCGAATTTCGACCGCGGCGTGGTGATCTGCTCCAAACCCATGGACGGCTTCAAGCTCACTGTCGGCAACTGCACATTCTACAAAATGAACACATCGGATAACACCGCCGGGCTGTTCCGCGTGGATAAGGGCTCGGTCGACGCACAGATCACCAAATCGGTATTTTCATTCACGGGCGAGGCGACCAAATTCCTGGTCGTGGGCGCTGTCGACGGCGGCAAAGGCACCGTCACCGATTCATTCCGCACCGCCGAGCAGAAGCGCGTGGTGGGCGAGCTGGGTCTGCAAACGGCATCGGGCAAGGCCGACGAGGTGTTCACCGCACCGGGCGACAACCCGACAGCCGCAGGGGTGTCCTTCAAGATAAAAGACGCCAAATTCGCCGGCCAGAAGATCGGCGACCCGCGCTGGTTCTGATCGTTGGGTATAAAAGAAGAAGGAGCGCCTCGGCGCTCCTTCTTCTTTTACTGATACACCCGCACCCAGTCGACGAGCATCTCGCAGGGCAGTATCGCGGGGTCCACACCGCGCTTGCCGCCCCAGTCGCCCCCTATGGCAAGGTTCAGGATGACGTAGAAGGGCCTATCGAAAGGCCACGTACAGGGATTCGCGGCGCGGTCGTTGGCGAATTCGAAGTACTTTACCCCGTCTGCAAATATCTCTATCCGCTGCTCGTCCCACAGGCAGGTATATATATGGAAATCGTCCTGCGCACCCTCCACATATAGTTTTTTGCCTTTCTGCGTGCCTTGCACGTGGTTGTAGGCCATCGTGTGGATCGTGCCGTGGATCGTGTCGGCGGCGTAACCCACATACTCCATTATATCTATCTCGCCGCTACGCGGCCAACCCCCGTAGGCAGGGTTGGCGGGCATCATCCAGAAGGCCGGCCACGTACCGCGTCCGCCGGGCACCTTGATGCGCGCCTCTATGCGGCCATGCAGCCATTCGCCCTTACCGCGTGAGGTAAGGCGTGCGGAGGTTATGCCCTCGGCGGCGTTTATAGCCCTGATATGCAGGAACTCCCCATCCGCGTAGCTATTGGCCGCATCGGTCACATAGCGCTGCAACTCGTTGTTGACCTGCCCGGCGTGCATCTGCGCACGCATCCAGCGCGTGGTGTCGGGTGCGCCTGTATAATTGAATTCGTCGTTCCAGACCAATCGGTCCTGCCCCATCAGTTGTGCCGAGAAGAGCAGCGCGGCGATCACAGCCATGAGCCTTAACGCCATACGCTGTCGTTTTGGGCGTTTATCATAAGCGTCTGGTCGCCCGCCTGGATGCGGAATTCGCCCTTTTCGAGTCTGCGGTTGCCCTGGTTATCCACGAAAGCCAGGTCGCGGGCGGCGACTTTAAGCGTAACCGTCTTTTTCTGCCCCGGGGCGAGTTCGATCTTCTCGAAAGCCCTCAGGCGGCGGTTGTCGGGGGTCATCGAGGCCACCAGGTCAGAGCAGAAAAGCAGCACGCTCTCGCGGCCCGCCACCTTGCCTGTGTTTTTCACATCCACCGTGAAAGAGAGCGTATCCTCCGCCGTGAATTCGGCCTTGTCGACCTTCAGGGCGGAATACTCGAAGGTCGTGTAGCTCAACCCGTAGCCGAAGCCCCATTGCACGGAGGTTATCGACTGGTAGTCATACACACCGGCCATTTTCTCCTGGTTCTCTGACGGTTTATAGTCATAATTGAGCAGCGCGTTGACATACTTGGGATAGGTGTAGGGCAGTTTTCCCGAGGGGTTTTCGTCGCCCGAAAGCACCGCCGCGGCAGCCTCGCCGCCGAAGTTGCCCGGCAGGTAGAGCTGCACCACCGCCTGTACCAAAGGCTCGATGCGCGAGACGACGCGTGGACGGCCCTCATTGAGCAGCAGCACCACCGGTTTTCCGGTCGCGGCCAGGCGGCGTACCAGCTCCTGTTGGTTCTCCGAAAGCGACAGATCGTCCAGGTCGCCGGGCTTCTCGGTATAGGTGTTCTCGCCCAGGCAAGCCACTACCACGTCGACCCCGGCGGCGGCCTTCACGGCGGCGTCGAAATCGGGCGTGAGCTCTTCGAAATATTTGCCTTTCATATTGTACTCCACGCCGGGCGCGTAGGTGATGTTGGCAGCGCCGAAACGCTCCTGCATAGCCTTGAGTATGTTTTTATACGCCCCGGCGAACTGTTCGACCTTCTCTCCCTGCCACGAGTAGGTCCACCCGCCGTTGAGCGTGCGCATCGAGGCGGCGTTAGGTCCCGTCACGAGTATTTTCACACTTTTTTTCAAAGGCAGCAACCCATCCTTGTTCTTGAGCAGCGTGACGCATTCGAGGGCGGCACGGCGCGCGGTCTGCTCATGGCTGCGCAGGTCCGCGGCGGTTACGTCCGCCGGTGCGGACTTTTCGAAAAGCCCCAGGCGGAATTTAAGCCTGAGCACGCGGCGCACGGCGTCGTCGAGCCTGTCCATCGACACACCCCCTTCGCGCACGAGTTCGCACAGCTGCGCGCAATAATTCTTGTCGTAGGGCACCATGGCCATGTCGATGCCGGCGTTGAAGGCTATGCGTATGGCATCCTTATCCGATGCGGCGATGCGGTCGCGGCGGTAGAGGTTGTTTATGTCCTGCCAGTCGGTAACCAGCAGCCCGTCGTAATCGAGCCCCTCTTTGAGAAGTTCGGTCAACAGGTGGCGGTCGGCGTGGACCGAAACACCGTTTATAATGCCCGAATTGACCATAACGGAGAGTGCGCCGGCACCGATGGCCTGTTTATATTGTTCGAAATGTTTCTCTATCAATTCGCCGTAGGGGATGTATGCCGGCGTGCGGTCCTTGCCAGAGAATGGCACGCCGTAACCGGTAAAGTGCTTCAGGCACGTGGCCGCGCGGTGCTGCGCGATGCGGTCGCGGTCGGCGCCCTGGTGCCCCGACACGAAAGCCACGCCCATCTGGGAGATCAGGTATACGTCCTCGCCGTAGGTTTCCCACTGGCGCGGCCAGCGCGCGTCGCGCCCCAGATCGAGCACGGGCGAAAAATTCCACGGAATGCCGCACGCGCGCATTTCCATCGCGGTGATCTCCGCTCCGCGGCGCACCAGGTCGCGGTTGAAGGTCGCTCCCTGGGCTATCTGCTGGGGGAAGATCGTCGCCCCGGCGGTATATGTCACCCCATGCACGGCGTCGACGCCATAGAGCACGGGGATCTTCGAATAGCGCGCGTTGCAGGACTGAATGCCCTCGACGATAGCGCGCCACTGCGAGGGGGTGAGTGCACGGTTATTGGTCGTGTTGAGTATCGAGCCCGCCTTCAAAGTGCCGAACATCTCGGCCATGCGCTCCGGGTCGAGTTCGAAGGGGTCGGCGCTCTCATATACGGTGCGCCCCTTGCCGATCACGTTGAGGGTGTACTGGGCCGTTTGGCCGACCTTTTCTTCGAGGGTCATGCCCTTGAGCAGCGAGGAGATCTGCGCCTCATAGGGCGATGCGGCATGCGCGGCATGCAGAGTGAGCGCGGCTGCCAATAAAATCAGTTGGGGTTTTATTCTCATCATTTCAAAATATTTTCAATCGGGTCATTTGGCGACAGGCCGAGCTTCTTGCGCAGACGGTAGCGCGCCATCTCGATGCTGCGCGGCGAAATATTCATCAACTCGGCCATCTCCTTGGTCGAATGGTTGAGTTTGATATACACGCACAGTTTCAGGTCGGTCTTGGTGAGGGCGGGATATTGCTGGCGCAGACGGTCCAGCAGCCCGTCGTAGATCGTGTTAAAGTAGTTCTCGGACCTCTCCCAATCCTCCTCGCTGGAAAGTTGGGTGTTGATCTTGCGCACGATGCGTTGCACGCCGTGCTTTAGGGCCGCCGCGTTGTCGGCGTTCTGCACCTCGATGATGTCGTTCTTGAGCTCGTTAAGGATGTTGTTGCGCCGCAGGTTGCCCATCGTTATGTTGGCCAACCGCTTGTCCTTCTCGCGCAATTCGATCTGTATCTGCTCTTTCTGCAACTCGGCGATCTGCTTGTCGCGCACCAGTTTCTCGCGCTCGAGGGTTTCGCTCTGCCGGGCGCGCAAGCGTTGCTGCTGTGTGCGGTTCATCCTCAGGTAATAGGCCCGCAGCAGCAGCAGGGCCGCCATGAATACCGCCGCGTAGAGCATTATCGCCACCGTCGAGGCGTACCACGGACGCGCCACCGCCACCCTGATCGTGGCGTATTTGTCCGGCTCGGCCAGGCCGCTGGGGCGTATCTCGACCGTGTGGCTGCCCGGCGGCAGCGCCGAGATCCAGATGCAGTCGACCAGCTTTACGGTCGTCCATCCCGTCCCTACCCCGCTGACACGGTAGTCGACCATCGTACCGCGCGGGACCGACACCGGATATATGCGCAGGTTATTCATCGAAAACGGGATCTGGAAAACGCGCTCGGTGCGGTCGAAAGTGCGTGAGCGGCTCGTACCTATGGCCTCGACCTTGCCGACGACCACCCCGCGCACGGGGTTGTTGTTAGGCTTCGCGAAGCCGATGCAGTTGTTGAGCCCTACGGCCATACGGTCGCCGGCGGCGAAAAAGCGCGGCGTGATGCGTCCCTTGCGGTTCTGCCCGAAGATACCCGAGTGTTTGATCTTGCGTCCCGAAACCAGTTCGAGGTAACCCGCGTCGTTGGACGACAGGTACCACAGCCGGTTGTCGCGCTGCTCGACGCACAACAGGTCGGGCCCGCATGCCGCAAGCAGACCCGTGATCGCTTCATTTACGAATATCGTGTCGCTGATCTGGTCGTAGCAATATGCGCGGTTGTTGGCATAGAGTATGAATTCGCCGTTTATCTGGGTGATGCACATCGCCTTTTTGGAGCTGCCGGGATCGAATGTGATGTCGAAATTTTTGGTCTGCTCGATTTTGCGACCGTCTGCCGAGAGCCGCATGCGCTGGAAACCGAGGCCCTGCACCGCGACCCACAGGTTGTCATAACGGTCGACGGTCAGGCGCGAGGGATAGCTGTTGAAGCCTTCGATGCGTCCTTCGACCACCAGCCGGTCATCCTGCACACGGCATAGTGTCAACCCGCCGTAATTGCCGGCCACGTAATAACCCGCATTCTGCTGCATCGGGCACAGATCGATCACCCCGCCCGGACAGACCTGCCTGAGCCGTCCGCCCTCATACAGAAAAAGTCCGCGGTCATGCAGCACATATATGGCCGCACCCACCTCCATCACCTTCCACGTGGCGCCGAGCGACCCCTCGACCAACGTGAAACGGCGGTCGGGATCCCGGGCTTCGAACAGCCCCCTGTTGGTAGCCACCAGGGTCAGCCCGGGACGTGAAAGCATGCACTCGACCTGCCCGAACTGGCGGTCGAAAACGAATTGCTCGTTACTGCTTATGTCCACGCGGGCTATACCCGAATTGAATCCCATCCATATATCGGAGCGGCTGTCCACGGCAAGGCTCAGCACGGTCTGCGACGCGAGGTCGCCGTCGGACAGGGCGTCCTCGACGATCCTCCACTGCGGGTCGACCACGATAAACCCTCCCTTGGTCGTGCCGAGTAAACAGCCGTCCATATAGGGCACGCAGCAGTTGGTCTTGGCCGCCGCAAGCCTGGCGTTGAGCCCGGCGTCGACCGGACGTAATGCGCCCTCCTCAAACAGGAACAACCCTTGATGCTCCACAGCCGTCACAAGGCCCTGGGCTGATGGGAACATCGCCACCACGCGGCTTGAGAGTCCCAAAAGGCTTTCGATCCTCCCGTCGTCATACAGCATGCAGAGCCGTTCGCCGACCTGTATGTACATGTCGTTGCCAACGGCGAAGACGTAACCCACCTCGCCCTCGGGCAGCGGCACACGCTCGACATGCCCGGTGGAGGGTATATACCTGTATAATGACGCGTGCGTCTGGAAATAGAGCGCCGTGTCGTTGGCCCGGCAGCATATCTTCCAGAAATCCTCGCTGCTGCCCCGCGTACTGCGGAACAGGGGAGTGTATTCCATATCGCCCTGCGGCGAGAGCGTCCAGTAGCCGAAGGTATTGACCCCGCAGCTATAAAGTTTACCGGATATTTTATCGTGGTGCAGCGCCCTTACCGCCGACTCGTTGTGAGTGGCGTAGAGCCTCCACCGCACTCCGTCGAACATGGCTATCCCGTCGTTCGTCGCGGCGAAGACGAATCCCGACACGCCCTCCTCGATGTCCCACACCTGGCTGTTCTCCATCCCGACGGCATTGTCGGCGAAACGCTCCACGTAACGTTCGCCAAGGTCGAGCGCGAGGATGGACTGGGCACGGGAAACGGGCGGTCCGGCGCACCACACGACCAGCAGCAATATGTATGTGCATCTCTTCATGGCAAGGGCGATTTAACCGTTAATG
Organism: Rikenellaceae bacterium; assembly: GCA_031550615.1. Classification (GTDB taxonomy): domain Bacteria; phylum Bacteroidota; class Bacteroidia; order Bacteroidales; family Rikenellaceae; genus JAVBOW01. Next base: position 59,817 of record JAVBOL010000007.1, read on the forward strand.
CAAATATAGGAAATATTATCACACCGTATAAAGGATGTAGGGTTTGGGCGCTGCGGCCAGAAAAACGCGATTATCGGCAAAAACATCGGCATAACGCCATTTAAAGCCCTATTCGAGGGCTATACAGCTTACTTATGTAGTATTTTTGTAGTGTTGTCATTTATCGTTTTGTAGGGGTTTTGTAGGGGCGGGGGCGAATTGCCGTTCAGATTACTTTATCTTAATTTGTATTACGCAAAACAGCGAAACCAACCTAAAACAAGTCAATATGAGAGAATCTTTACTTTCAGCCGGTCGTAAATCGCAGGCACCGGGCTGGATAAGGGCAATTACCGTTTGTATGGTAATGTTCTTTGCAGTCGTAGGTGTCATGACACCTACGACTGCCCATGGGCAGTCGCCTCGCACGGTTTCGGGCACGGTCACCGACGCCTACGGCCCCGTGGCCGGTGCGAGTGTCACCGTAAAGGGAACTACCCTCGGCACGGCCACCGGCCAGGACGGCAACTTCACGATCGCCGTACCGCAGGGCGGCACGCTGGTGATAACCGGCATGGGCAACAAGACCCGCGAAGTGAACGTGGGCACACAGACCTCCCTGAGCATTAAACTCGAAACCGACAGCCAGAAGATCGAAGACGTGGTGGTGATCGGTTACGGCACACAGAAAAAGTCACTCGTCACCGGTGCCATCTCACAGGTCAAGGGCGACCAGCTCGAAAAGACAGGCGTGATAAACGCGGCGGGTGCGCTGGCAGGTAAGGTCGCCGGCGTGCAGGTGATCTCCGACAACGGACAACCGGGTTCTGGCGTGCAGATGGTGGTGCGCGGCGTGGGCACCAACGGCCAGTTCAACCCATTATATATAGTGGACGGTGTCGACATGGCCGGTATTTCGTACCTCAACGCTGCCGATATCGAATCGGTCGAAGTACTCAAAGACGCCGCCTCGTCGGCCATCTACGGCGCGCGCGGAGCCAACGGCGTGGTTATCATCACCACCAAGAAAGGCAAGGAGGGCCAGTCTACCATCAATTACAGTTTCACGTACGGCATCTCCAACATCGTGCGCAAACTGCCCATGCTCTCAGCCAAGGAGTATGCCATCATACGCAACGAGATGAGCGTGAACGGCGGCAGCTCGCCCCAGTTCACCGACGAGCAGATAAACTCCTTCGACCACGGCACCGACTGGCAGGAGGCCATCCTGAACCGCAACGCCGCCACCGTGCAGCACAACCTTTCGCTGCTGGGCGGCTCACAGCGCACCACATACGCGCTGTCGGCATCGTACCTCGACCAGAACGGCACGTTCGCCAAGGGCAAGTCCGAATACAAACGCTATACGGTCAACTTCAAGGGCGACCAGAAGTTCCTGCGCGGCGACGTGTTGCGCGTGGGACAGAACATATCTTTCGCCCGCGTGGAGAACAACAGCATAACGGGCAACAGCCTGACGGGCGGCCCGATCACAATGGCACTCAATATGGACCCCCTCACGCCGGTCTATGACGATTACACCAAATATTCTGACTATAACATAAATAAGGCCTACTACGACCTCTACCACGGTTACGCCTACTCGCGCTATGTGAATCCCGACTACACCAACCCCGCGGCGCTTATCCACTTCATGAACCCGGATTCCTACTGGACGACGGCCAAAGCCACGGCATACGCCGAGCTGACCCTGTTAAAGCACCTCAAACTGCGCGGTTCGCTCTCCGCCGACATGACATGGACGCAGACTTACAGCTACACCCAGCCGCGCCGCTTCAACCCCTCGACAGTCTACAACACCGAGAACGGGACTTCGCAATCTTCATCCGAATCGCAGCGGTATAACTCCGATTTCTATGCGACTTACGCCAAGACCTTCTGTAAAAAACATGACGTCTCGCTGATGGCCGGTTCGCAGCTCCTGCAGACCGACGGGCTCAGCCTCTCGGCCAGCCGCGACGGATTGCTGACAACGGACATTGACAAAGCCTACGTTTCGCTGGCAAAAGGCCCCAACCAGGGCGCGTCGGGCGGTCCGTACGACTCATACATCCTTCTCTCGTACTTCGCCCGCGCTAACTACGCCTACGACAACCGCTACGTGCTGACCGGGACTTACCGCCGCGACGGGTCGTCGAACTTCGGCCCCGACAATAAATTCGCCAACTTCTACTCTTTCTCGCTCGGATGGAACGTTTCCAACGAAAAGTTCATGCAGAACGTCGAGGCCATAGACAACCTCAAAGTGCGCGGTTCGTGGGGGCAGAACGGTAATGACAATATCGCACAGTTCCTCTATATACCCACCGTTAGGACATCCTCGCAATTGGGTTACGTATTCGGCAGCAACGCAGCCACCGTGATCGCCACCGGCGGGGCGCCCCTCGCGCTGGCCAATCCCGGCATCAGGTGGGAAGCGAGCGAACAGTTCAATGTGGGTTTCGACGCCACGATCCTCAAGGACTGGACCATTACAGCGGACTACTATTCCAAGACGACCAAAGACCAGCTCGTAACCTCGCCAATCCCCCTGTTCCTGGGCAACGGCTTCCCGACGGTCAATGCCGGCAACGTGCGCAACCGCGGTTTCGAATTCATGCTCGGATGGCGTAAAAGGTTCGCCAACGACCTGGTGCTCAACCTCAGCGGCAACGTGGCCTTCAATAAGAACGAGGTCACCTACGTGGGTACGGAATCCAAATTTGTCGAAGGCATGTCCGTAAGCGGCATAACCGGCGTGGGTAATATCACCCGCATGGAAGAGGGCTACCCGATGGCCTATTTCCGCGGCCTGAAGGTCAATGGCGTGTTCCAGAACTGGGACCAGGTGAACGGCTACACATGGACCAACCCCGAAACGGGCGACACCAGGCTCATACAGCCCTCGGCCATGCCCGGCGATTTGATCTACAAGGATATAAACAATGACGGGGTGATCGACACCCACGACTGCACTATGATAGGCAACCCCTACCCGAAGACGATCTACGGCGTAAACATAAACGCTTCGTGGAAGAACTTCGACCTTACCATAACCACCTCGGGCGCAGCCGGACACCAGGTATTCAGCGCCGTAAGGCGTAACATCACCACCAACAACTGGGGCCGCTGGGCGCTCGACCGCTGGACTGGCGAAGGCACGTCGAATTCGATACCCCGCCTGACGGACGCCGACAATAACGGCAACTGGTCCAACTCCTCAGAGCTGTTCATCCAGGACGCGGACTACTTCCGCATCCGCGAGGTGGCGCTGGGCTACACCTTCCACTTCTCGCCAAAATACTATGTGCAGAAGGTCAATGTCTTCACTTCGGTGACCAACCTGATGACATTCACGAAATATAACCGCGGCTACGACCCCGAGGTGGGATCGAGCAGCGCCCTTAACGTGGGTACGGACCTGGGCAACTACCCCCGCCCGCGCACCGTATCCTTCGGCCTTAACCTGACTTTCTAACGCTTAAAGGAAAAAACTATATGAAATCGATAAAATTCACAAGAATGATTCCAGTGGTGCTTTTCGCTTTAAGCGCCACCGCCTGCGAGGGGCTGCTGGACACGCAACCGCGCATGAGTGAAACGTTGAATAACTTCTACCTGACCGAGAGCCAAGCCTTCCAGGGACTTACCTCGGCATACAGCGCACTCAATTTCAGCGCACCCCAGACCGCCTCGGGCTCGTATGTGAACTGCGCCTTCGAGGTGACCAGCGAGATACTGGGCGACTGCTGCTTCGCCGGCGGCGAGGGCGGCGCGGGTTACGACCAGCAGACCTACCGCCGCTCGACTTTCACGGCACGCTCGGACGACAACGCCGCCGAAGCGCTGTGGCGCAAATACTATATCGGCATCTACCGCTGCAACGTGTTCTTCGCCAACGTCGACCGCGCACCCTTCGAGGATGAAAATACCCGCAAGAGGTTCATCGCCGAGGCGCACTTCCTGAGGGCCTATTATTATTTCGACCTGGTGCGCCTGTTCGGCAACGTGCCCCTGGTGCTCAGGGAGCTCTCACCGGCCGATTACGCATGGCCCCAGGCTACTCCAGAGCAGACCTACACCCAGATCGCCACAGACCTGCTGGCGGCCATCGACGCCGTCGACGACCAGGGCAACCCGGCGATGTACCTCGACGCGGTGAGCATTCCCGCCGACATGAAGGGACGCGCGTCACAGGCTGCGGCCAAATCGCTGCTGGCCCGCGTATGGCTCTACTACACCGGATATTACGGCAAGAGCGAGATCCCTGGCGTTACAGCCGAAATGGTGCGCGGCTACCTCACCGAAGTGATAACCGGCACCGGGCACAACCTGGTGGCCAACGCCTATGACCTGACCTCTGTCGACGCTACTGGCGTTACGCCGATGTTCCTGGTTACCAATAACAACAACATCGAATCGGTGTTCGAGATACAATTCTCCGGGCTCGGCAAGGCCGGTTACGGCAACCGCATCGACTCGCGCGGCAACCAGGCCGTGCTGCTGTGGGGAATGCGCACGGACGCCAGCCCATACATGCGCGGATGGTCATACGCCCCGGTGGACAAGAAATTATTCGATAAATTCCGCACTACCGACCCTCGCCGCAAAGCGTCGATCATAGACGTGGACGGCGAAGGGATCAGCGTATCGGAGCATGGATTCCAGCATACCGGCTACTTCGGGCGCAAGTACACCACCCTGACCGCCAACAAGTCGACCATCGGGGGAGATCCCAACCTGAACTGGCCCAACGACTACTACGCGATACGCTTCTCTGACGTGCTGCTGATGGCTTCCGAGATGGAGTTGCTGCACGGCGGCTCGCGCGACACGGCTTTCGAATATTACAGGCGCGTGCGCGAAAGGGCGCTGGGCGCGGGCAACGTGGGCATCACCGCGGCGCAGCTGGATCTGGACAAGATCTACGACGAGCGCCTGTTCGAACTCGCCCTCGAAGGCCACCGTTATTGGGATATCCTGCGCCGCGGCCAGGACTATGCGGCGCAAACCCTCTCCAAAACCTCCGACGAGCAGTACATGAGCGTGACCTACGACCGAACGAAGGCCGGTTTGCTGCCCATTCCGCTCTATGAGATCATGCAGAGCAAATACAACCTCAAACAGAACCCCGGTTATTCCAATTAATTGAAAGCATGAAAAAACTTATATATATAACCCTGCTGGCCGCAACGGCCATCTGGACGGGAAGCTGCTCGCCCGATTGGGGAGGCGGCTTGGGAGACCGCATAACCGACGTGAAGATCATCGCCACGGCGACGCAAACGCCCAACATCTACCACCTCTCGGCAAGCCGCAAGGACATCATCGGCTTCTGGGACCTGGGCAACGGCGTGAAGAAGAGCTCAGCAAATGAGGTGTGGGCTGAATATCCCTTCGCCGGGAACTATACGGTGACCCTGACCGGGTATGGCGACGGCGGACGCACCAACAGCGTCTCTGTGATCATTCCAGTGATCGACAACAACTTCGACCTGCTGGACGACCCCATCTACGGCATGATAGCCGGGGATATAGGTTCCGACGAGGGTAAAACCTGGGTCGTGGACTCGCTCCTGTACGGCCACATGCTGAATATGAACACGGGCGATCTGAACAATGCACCCAACAATACGGCAGTGCCGGTCAACGCGGCGGTTTTCCCCGGACTGCGCAGCGGCGAATTGCGCCTGGGCAAGACCCTCTATGACGACGAGGCCACCTTCGTGCTCTCACCCGAGTCGGGACAGGGCTTCCGCTATGTGAACCACGGTTCGTCGCTGGTCACCAACACCGGCAGCAACGTATTCAAAGACCAGACCTTCATGAGGGCGGCGTCATGGGCGCCCACCACCGCCGTGGCGTGCAGCGGCCTGGCCCTGCCAGCAGGTTACACCGGCGGGTATAACAGCGACTGGAAAATTGACTGCACACCTCCCGCCGGCATGAACTGGCTGATAACCAAGTCCGACGGCCACTACTGGATCAACTTCCCCCCGGTAGCCAACGGCCCCGGAGGCTTTCTGTTCTTCGCCCTCGACTGGTTGTCTCCATACCAGATACTCTCGATCACCGAAGACCGCATGGTCGTGCAGAAAACCACGATGTCGGGCACCAATTTCGGCACTAAATCGATCCGCCGCCTGGTGATGATCGCCAAAGGCACAGAATCGGGACTGCCCCTGGCCTCTATACCCGAAGCAGACTCATACGTAAAATAGACCCTGAAAATGAAAAGGATATTATATATACTTTCGGCAGCAATGGTGCTCTCGGCCTGTTCGAAGGACGAAAACACCTCAGGCAACTTCCGCGACGCGCTGTTCATCGACAGCGAACACGTCGAAGCCCTGGGCAGCTACGTGCAGGGCACGGAGCTCAACCAGTACTCGACCGTGACCGTCCCCTACAACAACGCCAAGGGCGGCTCCGCCACCGTATCGGCGCCCGAGAGCAACGGCATGTCCATCGCACAGCAAAACGTGCAGATGACCTCCGGCGACGGAGAGTTCACGGTGGCGGTGAGCGGTATGCCTATCGAGCTCAAAAACACATTCCTGCAGCTTAACATCGCCTACGGCGGGGTGAATTACATATCGAGCGTCGAAATACCGGTAATGATGGATCCCGACCCCACGGGCGTGATCACCTTCAATATCGACCAGAACGACATCCTCTCCCTGACCGGGGTCACAGAGATCGAATTCACGGTCAACCCGTCCATGGCGGCGGTGGTGCTTTCGTCCGCGACGATCCCCGGACTGGCCGTAAAGGTCGAGCAGGATATGACAGCCGGCACAGGCAAGGTCATACTCACCCCCTCGGCCCTGTTCTTCGACGGGCAGATCGGCCTGACGGCAACGTTCGGCGTACGTCCCACCCAGTCGGCCAGCTTCAAGGTCAACGGCTTCGAGAGCGGCGACGGCCTTTCCTCATCAACCCCCTACGTGATCGCCAAAAAAGAGCAGTTCTCGAAGATCGCCAACGGGCTCGGCAAACACTATAAACTCAGTGCAGACCTCGCGCTTGGCGCCGTTTCGCCCATCGCCGGCGCTTTCACCGGTTCGCTTAACGGAAACAGCAAGAGCGTAAGCTACACCGTAAACACCCCCACGGCGGATAACGCCGCCCTGTTCGCCTCGCTGGGCAGCGGCGCAAGCGTAAGCAGCCTGACCCTTACGGGCAGCGTGACGGGACAGGATAACGTGGCGGCCCTCGCCGCGGCCAACAACGGCGCGACGGTCACCACGGTTACTGCAAGCGGCGTTACCATCACCGGACGCAACAACGTGGCCCTGCTCTGCGCCACCGGCACGGGCGCAGACGCCGCGGTGCTGAGTTTCGCCTCTACGCCCACCTCGATAAACATCACCCAGGGCACCACATCCGCCGCCTCCGCACTCGGCATCACACCTGTGGGCGCCACCGTAACCGTAGACCTTAAAACCACCGGGCTCAAATCGGGCGTTTATAACACCTCGGACGGCAAACTGACCCTGACCATGCCCGACGTGGCCGGCAATTTCGTTCCGGGCAACATATCATTCACGGCCAAACTGCCGAGCGCGGCGAACGTATCGTCGAGCGCGCGCACCATAGATGTTAAATCCGAGAAAATGTACGAGAGCGGCACAGGCACCTCGGGCGACCCCTATATGGTCAACACAGGCGACCAGCTCTATGCCACCATGAGCACCTATCCGGCTGCCTGCATCGAATTGATGGGCAACGTAACGCTGCCCTCATGGACCCCGATCGCTACATTCACAGGCGACCTCGACGGGGCCGGATACACAGCCAGCGGCCTTAATGCCTCGCTGACCACCAACCTGAGCAGCCCCGGCGTGATCCACGACCTCAAACTGACCGGCGTGTCTATCAGCACTTCGAGCGCCTCCGTTCTCGGCGCCGTAGCCGACAACCTGCGCGGCGGGACCATCCGCAACGTGGCCGTCATGGGTACTCTGACCAGCACGGCGGCATCGGGCGACAAACCACTGGGCGGCATCGTGGGCGACAGCTTCGGCGGAACGATAGATAACTGCTACGCCAACGTGACGATAGCCTCTTCGGTGAGCGCAGTGGGCGGCATAATGGGCCGAATCAACGCTCCCGCAGGCGGGGTGGCAACCACCATCTCGAATTGCACCTCTGCCGGCTCTATCACCATGAACGGTAACCTGACCAAAATAGGCGGCATCCTGGGACGCAAGCAGACCGGACTGGTTACCGGCGATGTCGTGCGCAACTGCCTCTCTTCGATGGTCATCGCATCGGGCACGGGCGACACCGGATCTAACATGGTCGGCGGCATCTTCGGCGCTTTACAGGCCAACATGACCAATCCTCCGGCCATATCGATCGACCAGTGCATGTTCACCGGACGCGTGACCGGCAACAACAATATAGGCGGCATTGGCGGCGTATGTCCGCAGACGACCAACTGTATCGTCGTGGGCGCAGGAGCCTCGGCAACTCAATCGACCGTAGGGGCCAATGTGGGCGGTTCTGTCGCCTCGTCGGGCGGCATCGCCTCGGGCGCAAAGGGCGACCTGAAATGGTGCATCGTGGCCAACTCACGCATCACCGGCCCGGCATCGACCACCAAATACGCCGCAGGTATAGCATCGTGCCAGAACAACGGCACTCCGGCCATCGTGGGCTGCGTGGTGATCAACTCTGCTGTCAACAACATGGCTACGGCGGGCGACAACACCACCGGCGGACGCGCGATCGCGGGCCTTGCGACCAACCTGAATCTCACCTCGGCCAACAACTACTACAAGGGGCTGACCTATGCCGACGGAAGCGCATTCCAACCCATCGGCGGCGACGTAAGGGATGGGGCCGAAGGCCCCGCATTGATGGACCAGGCATGGTACACCACCCTGGGCTATAATTTCACCGAAATCTGGCAGTGGGATGCGGCCAACAGCCGTCCGGCGCTGAGAAACGCTGGCTGTGCAGCAAGCGTCATCCCCGCCATCTAACCGACTAAACAACGACCGAAATGAAAAAACATATTTTGATAGCTGCCGCCGTGCTCGTGGGCATATCGTGCACAAAGGCAGAAATGATAACCGACATCCCTGCAGACGTCAACGCAGGGTCCAACAGCGGCATAGGCTCGATGGCCACCGGCAAGCGCGGCATAGGCTTCAACACCGGTACCGCACGCTGGGCCAACCGCGTGGCCGACCTCAAATCGCACTGGTACTACACCTGGGGCAGCGACGACGTGACCTCGGCGGTGGCCGGGGCTGAATTCGTGCCTATGATACACGGCAAGAACGCCTCGGACGAGTCCATACGCACGGCATGCGTGAGGATCAACCAGCTCTACCTGGCCGGAAAGTGCTTCTACGTGTTGGGATTCAACGAGCCCGACCTGGCCGAAGAGGCCAACATGAGCGTCAGCTCGGCCCTTGACAAGTGGGCTATAATGTGCGAAACGTTGATGCCTGGCATCAAGCTGGTCAGCCCCGCACCCTCCTACCCCACCCGCCAGTGGCTCAAGGACTTCATCGCAGGGTGCGACAGCCGCAAGCTGAGGGTCGACCACATCGCCGTGCATATCTACGCCGGGACTGGCCGCACGGTCTACGAGAACGCCATCCGCGAGGCCTACACCGCGTGCGGCAACCGCAAGGTGTGGATCACCGAATTCGCCCCGCGCGACGACAACGCCAAGACAAACGGCTATAACAGCATATTGATGGACCCCACCGTACTCAACTTCATGAAGGACGTGGTGACCAAATATGAAGATATGCCCGAGGTATACCGCTACGCATGGTTCAGCCCCGGTACGGCGTCGGCAACGCCTCCCGTATCCATGCTCGGCCTTATAACCTCGCAGCTGACCAACAACGCAGGTACGGAGCTTACCGTGCTCGGCGAGTGGTACAAGACCGTCAAGCCCAACAACAACGTAAGCGTACCCGTGCAATGATCAAAAAAATAGCGTTACTCTCCCTATTCGCAGCCTTCGGTAAGCTGGCATCGGGCCAGCATAACGAAAGGCTAGAACCCCAGCTGCAAAAAGGAAAAAAGCGCACCAAATAGAAACAA
>JAVBOL010000002.1:0-13386 GCA_031550615.1 Rikenellaceae bacterium
CAGGAACGCACTCTCAAATTGATTGAGCGTCCAGTCAATGCGTTTATCTTCGAACTCTTTGATGACCTGCTCTGCCCTTAATTCCAACTGGGTAAGCGTTAGGTTCTGCGACTTATAATTCTTATTAACCTTTGAACTGCACACATACCGTCCTTGCTCGGCTGACCATTGTTCTGCCGTTGCAGTCAATCCTGTACGGATATATTTGTTCTTCCGGTCTTTGGTAACCCGCAATGAAACTGATCGGCATCCGTCCGTTCGCTCATTCCATTCGGTAATAATGAATTTGCATGATGCCATATCGCTGATTTTTCTGCAAATATAGCAATAAAATAATAAAACAAAAATGAAACATTTTCATAAAAACGGTAAAAATAGGCCATTTTATCGTTTTGTAATCAATTAATAATTAAAACATAAATGAATGAAATATAACTATTTATCAATATTTATTTATTGCTATAGTCTGGGGGGCGTGTGGTCGTACGTTCGAATCGTATCACACCGACTAAGTTAAGCGCTTGATAATCTGATGATTATTGGGTGTTTTTCTTTTGTTTACTGCTGTTTTGATGGCGGTGGAACACAAATGGAACACAAACGCTGCTATCCGGCATTTCCTTTTGAAATAACGCTCATCTTGACGGCGAGCCCGCCATGTTTAATCCTGTCCTATTGAACTGTTATTTCAATCTGCGGAGTTTCCATGAAAAATTAATGGTGAAAAAGCGGCTCGACCGGACCTGCCATCGATCTGAAATATGGTCTGCCATTACGGTAGATTCGAAGCCGTTGTTGCGGTTCAGGATGTCCCATGCCATGAACGTCAACTCGCCGCTGCGGTCCCTGAACAGTTTGTAGCCCAGCGACGCATTCAGGATGTGGCTCGTGCGACGCGAAGCTGCGTAGTCGACGCTGCGGTACAGCTCAAGGGTGTACATGGTGTTGAAAACGAAGTTTTTCAAAAAGTCCCATCCGATCTTTGTAGTGGCGTATTGCTGTATTGCGCGGTCGATGTCGCCGGCTTCGGTTTTGGTGTGGTTGTACGCCCCGTGCGAAGATACGCCCATGCTTATTTTCTCGGACAGGTTGCCCTCCAGCGATATGTCGTACCCCGCGCGGTGGGTGTATGAGTCTGACAGGAGGCTTGCGACATACATAGGCGAGGTGAGGTAATTGTAATTCAGCCCGGCATTCAGCGTACTTTTCAGCGATGTTATGTATTGCGAGAATCCTGCCGTGGCGGTCAGCGATTTATGCCCCGCCGCGTTCCGGTAGGTAGTGAGCGTCGAGCCCGGTTGCGCCCAATATTCGTAATGCGTCAGGAAGGTGCTGTCGGCAAAGAAGTCGCGTCGCGCCACGATGCTGTTCCTGGATAGTTTGCCGACTATTTCTGCGTCTAAAGTGCCGCTACCGCTGAGATTTTTCGTAAGGGACAGCCCGATCGTATGCGTATATGACTGTTTCAGGCCGGGGTTGCCGGCGGCCAGGTACAGCGGGTTGGCGTTATCGAGTTTATCCATAAGCATATCCGACGGTGGGGCCTGGACTGATGTGCTGTAACTCGCGTTAAAAAGGCAGACCTCCATATTCTGGTAGGAATAGGTTATCCCGGGCAGCAATGCGTTGAATGTGTTACGGGTGTTTTGGTTTTCGGGGAAACGATCGGATTTTGTGAAGGTCTTGTTCGTGAAAGCGGCTTGCAACGCTATGTCCGAGTGCTTCGTCAATTTTTTTTGCAGCTTTACCGTCGCCTCGTTGCCGAAGTAATTGTTCGTGTAGTTGCGCGTGAGCGTCGGGTCTGCGTCGCCCGTGCGTGTGTCGATGGCCATGCGCTGCAAATACTCACTTTTATTGCGGGCAATGTACATGGCGGAAATGGTGCCGAGCTTTTCTATGTTGTAGGCGTATTGTATGTTGCCACTGATCTCTGTCGAGTTGCCGTTGTTGCGGTTGGCGATAATCTGGCCGTATTGCTCGACCAGCGACGAGTCGCGGCGCCAGCCGTCGCCGTCGCTTCCCGCAAAGTCGGCCTGGCCGATAAAACGCACCGAATGCTTTTTTACCCGGTGCATGACCATGGCCAATAAATTTGCGGCATAGCCATTCCCGGCGGCGCTATTCCTGTTTATGTATCTGTTCAGGGCATCGCCGTCGACTGCGGTCGCCGACGAATTGCGGTCGCTGCTTTCCACCTCTTGCAGACTGCCAGAGGCGGCGAATATCATAAGTGTCTTACCTTTATTTCTGGCGCTCAGGGTCGCCGAATGCGTGCGCTCACGGCTTATGGCCGCCGAAGTGTCGGCATAATGGCGCGGCGTATTACTCTCATCGGGGAAGTAGGTGTCCGTACGGCCCGACTCGCGCCTGGCGTAGGTGTCCCTGAAGCCGTATTTGCCCGACACGTCCCACTTTCCCACCTTATCCCCGTACTCCACGTCCAGGGCGTTGGAGCGGTTGTAGCCCTGTGCAATGGCTCTGTCCTCTTCGGGTCTGAAGATGCTTCCCTGGTTGTTGATGTTGTTGAGCAGGTAGTCGACCTTGAACTGTCGCCGCTCGGAGAAGAATTTCACGCCGGCACCGCCCAGGTAGCGCTCCTGGCGCCGGCCCGAAGCCATACGGTCGAAATCCGAACCGTACCCTGCAACGGCATCGAGGTTTAGGCTTTGCTCGAACAGATCGAACGTCAGCAGGTTCATCACGCGGCGCTTGCGGGCGTTCTCCTCGCCGAGCTCGACCGCCGATTGCTCGTCCGTTTCGTCATAAGTCACTATCGACGCAATGTGCCTGGCTTCGAGGTGTTCGACGGCGTTCGAAGGATCCTTGCCGAAAAGTTCCCTGCCGTTGACGTAGGTGCGCTCGATGGTGCGGTCATGCTCCGTAACGACGCCTCCGGCCACCTTCATGCCGGGCAGTTGCTTGATCAGCTCGCCCGCCGTATCTCCCTCGCGAACGGTCAGCAGCGCTGTGTTGTACTGTATGGTGTTGCCCTTTACCTTAAAGAGTTGCAGCCGGCCTTTCACTACGATGGAATCCAGTTGCAGCGCATCGGTCTGCAGGTATATTTTGCCCAGGTCTATGTGCTCTTTACCGGGCAGTATTTTTTTATATATACGGTACCCCGCGCAGGCGATCTCGATGTGCGCCACATTGCCTTCAGCCAATACGAACGTCAGCAGGAACTTGCCCTCCCCGTCGGTTTTCGTGTGTTCGGGCAATTGTTCCGCGTTTAAATTGTATTTCGAATGCAGTGTTACCAGGACTCCGGGCAGGGGGCCGTAAATGGAATCGCATACGACACCCCGCACTTTCCCTAATACCGCAACGTCGGCTTGCATATTATTTGCAACGGCAGTCTGCGCCCGGACGGATGCCAGGCACAGGCAGACGCACAATACAAACCTTATGCTTGCGTTCACTTAAATAATGTCGCTTGTGAAGTTTCTGGTTGCAACTCCGCGATCATAATTAGATTGTCGGGTTTGATATAAAAGTAGTGAAATATAATGAATCCCCAAAAGTGTCCAACTCTCGGGGTGCAGATCAATATCTTTTCGGGATCGCCTTTGCTTAAAACCCGCTACTTGTCCGGGCAGCGCGAGGGACTTACCGATTTGAGCTCAGCGAGCACCTCGCGCAGCATTTCGACCTGGATGTTCTGTATTTCGAACAGCCGCCCCTGCTGGTTGATTATCAGGTGGTCCATCTTCTCGTGCAGGGCCTGTATCTCTATCTCGCTTTTCAGGTTGACCTTATAATCCTCGCGGGCGCGCTGGCGGTCTTTCTCTTCGGAGCGGTTCTGGCTCATCATGATTACGGGCGCCTGAAGGGCCGCCAGGCACGAAAGCATCAGGTTTAGGAGTATAAAGGGGTAGGGGTCGAAATTCCTGGAAAAAAGGGCTGTGACGTTGACTGCGATCCATACGGCGATAAAGCCGCAAAACAGGATGATAAAGCGCCAGCTTCCCCCGAATGCGGCCACGCGGTCGGCCACGCGCTGGCCTAAGGTGTACTTGAGCGCCCAGTCGTCTTCGATGTTGTCGGAGATCAGTTCGTGGTGGCGTATCTTTTCGATCACCTGCTCTTCGAGCGAACTTACCCGGTCGAGCTCCGAGCGCAGCGCCTCCTCGATATAGCGCTGGCGGTAGTCGTCGAGCTCTTCGCGCGAGATGAGCGTTATATCGCCCTGGTGGTTAAGGCGCATCATCTCCAATATGCCCGGCCTTATGGACTCGGCGTGTATTTTCTGGCTGTCGGGATAGACCTTCCCGTTTAGATCGCTACGAAACATGGAATGGGATTTTTCTGCCATGGCGCAAAAAACGTACCGTACACATCTTTGCACGATTATTGAAAGATGATTGCTGAAAAAACCGTACCTTTGTTATCTATATACGCCCCCACCATGACAGATAAGCCCGACACCCCCGTCCGCGATATTTACGCCGATTTCCATGCCCTGGCAGAGGAATACTTCGCCCCCGAGAGCCGCCAGGCTATCTTCGAAGCGTTCGATTATGCGCGCGGGGCGTTGCAGGGCATGACGCGTTACGACGGCAGCGATATGTTCTCGCATTCGGTGGGCGCGGCGATGATCGTCATCTCGGAGATCGGCCTGGGGCGCAACTCGACCATTTCGACCCTGCTGCACGACCCTGTGCGCATGGGAATGATAACCCCCGAACAGGCCGGTGAGCGTTTCGGTGCGCAGACGGTCGACATATTGCGTGGACTTTTCAATATCTCGGGCGTTAACACCAAGCAATCCGAGGCCCAGGCCGACAATTTCCGCGACCTGATAGTCAGCTACTCGACCGATCCGCGCGTTATACTCATAAAGCTGGCTGACAGGCTCGAAGTTATGCGCTCTCTGTCGATCTTCCCCGAGGCCAAACGGCGCAAGAAGGCGTGGGAGAGTCTGCACCTCTACGCCCAGATCGCCCACAAGCTGGGGCTCTATTCGATCAAAAGCGAACTTGAGGACATCGCCCTGGGCACGCTCGAGCCGGCAGATTACTCGCTGATAAAGCATAAGCTCGAAGACACGGCCGGCGAACGCGAACAGTTCATCGCCCGTTTCCTGGCTCCCATAGAGGAGAAGATGCGCGCGGCGGGAATGAAATACACGATCAAGAGCCGCACCAAGTCGATCTTCTCGATATGGAGCAAGATGCGCCGCCAGCGCATACCTTTCGAGGAGGTGTACGATATTTTCGCCCTGCGCATCATAATAGACACCCCGCGCGAACAGGAAAAGACGGCGTGCTGGTCAGCCTACTCTTTTGTGACCGACTTCTACACGCCCAACCCCGAGCGCATGCGCGACTGGATCTCGATCCCCAAGAGCAACGGCTACGAGTCGCTGCACGCCACCGTGGTGACCAAAGAGGGGCGCTGGGTCGAGATACAGATACGCTCAGAGCGCATGGACGCCGTCGCCGAGCGCGGTATAGCCGCCCACTGGCGCTATAAGGGGGTCAACCAGGGCGGCATGGGCAGCGAGGAGTGGCTGGGACGTCTGCGCGAGTTGATGGAGACCACCGACGCGAGTAAGATCGCCGAGAACTTCGAGGGCAAACTCTCCTCGAAAGAGATATTCGTCTTCACGCCCAGCGGCGATCTGCGCAAGCTGCCCGAGGGGGCAACGGTGCTCGATTTCGCATTCGACATACACACCTCTCTGGGCGGACAATGCACAGGTGGGCGCATCGGCGGGCGCAACGTGCCGATAAAGGAGCAGCTGCGCAACGGCGACATAGTGGAGATACTCACCTCGAAGAACCAGCACCCCAAGGCCGACTGGCTGGCTTTCGTGGCCACGGGCAAGGCGCGCAGCAAGATTCGCGCCTACCTGAGGGAGCAATCGGCGCGCGAGTCGAGCCTGGGGCGCGAGGAGCTCGAACGCAAGATACGCAACTGGAAGATCGACGCGTCGATAGACGAGGCCGTGCCCATGCTGTGCAAGCACTACAAATGCAAGACCGGCACCGAGCTTTACAGCCGCATAGCCTCTGGCGCGATAGACCTCGCGCAGATCAAACAGGTGCTTCTGGCCGAGGAGCCGGGCCCGATCATCCCGCCCCCGCGCACCGTGGCGCCCAAGGAGGCCGAGGTGCGCGGCGAGGCGCTGATAATAGACGAAGGGCTGAGCGGGCTGGAGTATAAGCTGGCGCGCTGCTGCAACCCGATCTTCGGCGACGAGGTATTCGCTTTCGTGACCGTCACGGCGGGCATTACGATCCACCGCGTGGACTGTCCCAACGCCCGGCGGTTGCGCGAACAATTCCCCTACCGGGTACTGGACGCCCGCTGGCGCAGCGCTACGGCGGCGGGGGGATTCCTGGTGTCGATAAACGTTACGGCGGACGACGTGACAGGTATGATAAACCGCATCACGGAGGTCATAAGCGGCGAGTTGCGCCTGGGTATCCGTTCGATGAACATATCTTCCTCGAAAGGGACGCTGCAGGGTGTGATAAACGTCGAGGTGTCCAATACCTCGGGCGTCGACACGCTGATCCACAGTATTATGCGTATCAAAGGAGTGCAAAAGGCATTCAGATTGAATAAATAGTTTGTTGAAGGGGGTATATATGGTGCTGGGGTTGCTCTGCGTCGGTCTGGCCGCGCTGGGCGCTTTTCTTCCCATGTTGCCGACCACGCCCTTCCTGCTTCTGGCGCTGTGGTTTTTCACGCGCTGCTCGCCCCGTATGAGGCATTGGCTGCTGACCAACCGCCTTTTCGGACGCTACCTGGACGACTACCGCTCGGGGCGGGGCATACCTCTGAAGGCCAAGGCTGCGGTTTTGACCCTGCTTTGGGGAACGATGCTTTACGCCATAATATGGATAGCCGGTACGTGGTGGCTAAGGGCGCTGTTGCTGGGGATCGCAACGGCGGTCACGGTGCACGTGGTCAGGCTGCGAACACGTAAAAAACAACACACCATGCAACGGAGGATAGTTGTAATTTCGCCCACATGCGAGGAGATCGCCCCTTTTATGCGTAGCGGTTTCAGCGTCCCGGGAATAGAGATGGAAGTGGTCGTCGGCGGGGTGGGCATGGCGGAAACCGCCGCCACCACAGCGTCCGTATTGACCGCATGGCAGCCCTCGCTGGTCATACTGGCCGGCATCGCGGGGCGTTACCCCTCCTCGCCGCTCGAAGTGGGCGATGTGGCGCTCGTCACCCGCGAGAGGGTGGCCGACCTGGGCTCGATGCACCGCACGGGATTCCGCCCCTACGCCCAGACCGACTACCAGTGCACCCTGGCTGAGAGTTTCGCGGATTTCGTCCATGCGACCTCGTTTACGGTCAGCACGGCGGCCCTGCCGGAAGTGAACACGGGCGCCGACCTCGAAAATATGGAGGGGGCTGCGTTCTTCGCCCTCTGTCTGCGGTGCGGCGTGGAGTTCCTCGAACTGCGCGCCGTGTCCAACACCGTCAGCGACAGCCGCCTGGACTGGGATATCCCCCTGGCGACCGCCAACCTCGCCTCGGAACTCGAACGCCTGATCTCGGCTTACAGATAACGCACGATGACCCTCAAACTCTTCATATCGACCTGCCCGAACGACACATTCTCGTTCGATGCGCTGATAAACAAACGTATAGATACCATGGGCCTGGATTTCGAGGTGTGCCTGGAGGATATCGAACAACTCAACGCGCGCCTTCTGGCCGACCCCCTACAGGCCGACGTGAGCAAGATGAGCTATGCCGTGCTGCCGGGGATCGTAAAGGATTACGCCCTGCTGGACAGCGGCAGCGCCCTGGGGCGGGGCAACGGCCCGGTTTTCGTTAGTACGCATCCGGTCGGGGAAGAGGATTTCGCCGCGCTGAGTGTCGCCACGCCTGGCGAACTTACGACGGCCAATATGTTGTTGCAAAGGCTTTTCCCGCAGATCACCCGCCGCGAAGGGTATCTGTTTTCCGACGTCGCCACGGCCATAGCCTCGGGTAAGGCCGATGCCGGGGTGCTGATCCATGAGGGGCGTTTCACGTACGCCTCGCTCGGGCTGCACCTGCTCTGCGACCTGGGCGAACGCTGGGAGCGGCAGACCGGACTGCCCCTGCCCCTGGGAGGCATCGTGGCCTCGCGCCGCCTCGCGCCTGAAGTGCGCGCACTCCTCGAAGCCCTGGTGCGCCGCAGCATCGAATACGGCATGGCCGACCGCGGGGCCTCGCGCGAATTCATACGCTCGTACGCCCGCGAAATGGATGACGGGATAATCGACCGACATATCGATATGTTCGTCAACGACTATTCGCTGTCGCTGGGCGAAGAGGGACGCCGTGCCGTGGCCGCCCTGACGGGCGTAGAGGTGCGGCGGTAAGACGTTTTTCGGCTGAATAATGTGCCAAAAAGGTCATTTTGGCTAATTTTTTTAAATTTTCGCTTTCAGATCATTGTTTTTTAAAACTTTTTATCTTTCTTTGCTGTTACATTTTTTTAATTGATTCTTTTATGAAAGGTTCTGTAAAATGGTTTGATTCGGCCAAAGGTTATGGCTTCATCACAACCGAAACCGGAAATGACGTCTTTGTTCACTACACCGGTATTAACAAAGAAGGTTTCCGTGGGCTCGAAGAGGGTCAGAACGTAGAGTTCGAAATCTCTGAAGGCAAGAAGGGCGAACAAGCTACCAACGTTACTGTTATAGGATAACATTGACTTTTTGAGTACGAAAGGGGAGGCACTTGCCTCCCCTTTCTCTTTTCTGACAGTTGGCTGCGCGATAATTTTTTTAACTTTGCGTTATGGATATTATTGAGTTGAGGGATTTTTGCCTTTCGTTGCCGCTGACCGACGAGGTTACGCCGTTTGACGATGAGCATCTGGTTTTTCGCGTGTGCGGAAAGATGTTCGCCCTGTGCAGCATGGACGACTACCGATGGGTCAGCCTTAAATGCGACCCAGACCGCGCCGTGGAGCTGCGCGAACGCTACGCCGGCAAGATATGCCCCGCCTGGCACTTCAATAAGAAGCATTGGAATATGGCCGACGCGCTGTCGGACCTGCCGGCTGAATTTATGCGCGAATTGGTCCGACATTCGTATGATCGCGTGGTCGCAGGTCTGCCCCGCGCGCAGCGCGAAGAGATATTGAGAGCGGTACGACTTACTGTTTGAGTTTTACGACCGTGATCCCCGCCCCGCCCAATTCGACGTGCTCGTCGGCGGCGCTGTCCACGTCAGGCAGCGAGCGCAGGTAGCGCCTCACCTCCTCTTTTAACGCCCCGGTGCCCTTGCCGTGCAGTATACGCACCTCGGACACGCCGACCATGACCGCGTCGTCCATGAACGTTTCGAGGGCTTCGAGGGCCTCGGCGGCACGCATTCCGCGCATGTCTATCTGCGTGCGGAAATTCAGGCGGCGCTGCGAAATATCCTCGCTCAGGCGGATCGTCGAACGCACGGGGCGCACCGCCTGTTTGAACTCTGCGTTGGAGATCCATTCGAGGCGCTCGACGGCGACCGTGGTGCGAAGCTGGCCGAAGCCGACCTCGGCCTTTTTGCCTTTTACGGATATGACCTCGCCTACGGTCTGCTGGCCGTCTATGCGCACCTTGCTGCCCGGCGCGATGACAGGCTTGATGGGCTCGGGGGCGGCTTTCGGTGCGGAGGCAGCTTCACCGCGACGCTCGGCGCGGCGGCGCTGGCGCTCTTTGATGCGCTCCATCTGCTCGTCGAGGGTGTCGGTGGCCGGTTGGTCGGCTGACACCTTTTCGCGGAATTCGTCCAGCCCACGGCGCACCTTGCGCACGCGCTCTTTGTCGGCCTGGCTTTCGCGTATCTCGCGTATGGTGTTCTCTATCTGTTTGTTGGCTTCGGAGGTGATCTGCTCGGCCTTTTCCCTGGCGCCCGTTATTATGCGCTGGCGCTCCTCCCTTGTGCGCAGGAGCTCGGCGGCGTATTTCTTCTCAAGGTCTTCGATGCGGCGCTCGGCGATGCGGATGCGTTCGCGCTTCTGCTCCCAGTAATGCTTGTCGCGCGAGGACTGGCGCAGCAGGTTTTCTACCTTCATCTGGTCGCTGCCGGCTTTCTCTGCTGCGCGGGCGATCAGCTCCTCGGGAAGACCGGTCTTGCGGGCTATCTCCACGGCGAAAGAGCTGCCCGGCGTGCCCTGCTCGAGGCTGAAAAGAGGCTGTATGTTTGCCACGTCGAAACGCATTGCGGCATTTTCAACCCCCTGGGCGTTGGCGGCGTAGAATTTCAGGTTTGCGTAGTGGGTGGTTATAACCCCCTGGCAGCCCGACGCTTCGAAGCGTTCGAGCATCGCCTCGGCTATCGCCCCGCCTATGTTGGGCTCGGTGCCGGTGCCGAATTCGTCGATCAGGATCAGCGACCGCGCCCCAGCCCCGGCGAGCATCCCGCGCATATTGAGCAGGTGCGAGGAGTAGGTGCTAAGGTCGTTGTCGATGGACTGGTCGTCGCCTATATCTATGAAAAGGCTTTCGTATACCGGCATTTCGCTGTTTTCGAGCGCCGGTATGGGGAATCCGCACTGGAACATCCATTGCAGCATCCCTACCGTTTTCAGGCACACGGACTTACCCCCTGCGTTGGGGCCCGAAATGACAAGTATGCGTTTCTCGCGCGTCAGCCGCAGGTCCAACGGCACTATCTGTTTGCCCTCGCGGCGCAGGGTTTGCGCAAGCAGAGGGTGGCGCGCCTGGCGCAATTCGAGGCGGCCCTCGTCGGATATGATAGGTCGGACGCAGCCGTTTTCGAGCGCCCAGAGCGCTTTGGCGCGCACCATGTCCATCGTGGTCAGCATGTTGCCCGCCGCGGCCATGCCCTCCAGGTCGGGGGCTAACGAGGCGGTGAATTCGGTCAGTATGCGTACCACCTCGCGCCTCTGGGCGTACTCCAGCTCACGCAGACGGTTATTGATCTCGACCACCTCGACCGGCTCGATGTAGACCGTGCGCCCGGTGGCCGACTCGTCGTGCACGAAGCCCTGCACTTTGCGCTTGTTGGCCGCCGTGACAGGTATCACCGTGCGTCCGTCGCGCACTGAAAGCGTGGCGTCGGAATCTACCAGCCCCTCCGCCTGGGCGCGCGCCAGCACGGCGCGCAGGCGTTTGTCGGCCTGTCCCTCGCTTGCGCGTATCTCGCGGCGTATCTCCGAAAGGACTGGCGACGCGCCGTCGCGCACCTCGCCGTGACGGTCTATGATGCGGTCGATATCCTGGATGATATGGGGGAATTCGACTACCCCGGCGGTCAAGCGGCGCAAGTGGGCGCATTCCGTCTCCCCACGCGCGGCGATAAAGCGCACGATCTGCCCCGAAAGGTCGATCCCAGCCCGTAGCAGTTGCAATTCGCCTTCGTCCAGGAACGCCCCCTCGACGGCGGCTTTGGCCACCATGGGGGATATGTCTACGTAGTCGCCCGTGGGGAAACCCTCGCCCATCATTATCAGGGCGCGCAGCTCGTCGCATGCGCCGAGGCGCTCACCGATCTCGACGCTCGAAACGCTGAATTGCTGCGCGTCGAGTTTTTCGCGTCCCGCACCCGTGGTACAGAGCGCGGCCACCTGGGCGCGGACGCGGGCGAATCCTATCTTTTGCTCGAAACTCATCCCCGTGCAAGGTAATGCATCGCGAATACCGAGGCCAGGGCGGCGGTTTCGGTGCGCATGCGTTGCTCTCCCAGGGTGACCGGGATGAACCCGGCCCCGAGGGCCGCCTCGACTTCCTGCGGCGAGAAATCGCCCTCCGGCCCGATCAGCACCATCGTAGGCACGCCGGGTTGCAGACACTCTCCGATGGGACGGCGCGCCGTCCCATCGATACAATGCGCGATCAGTTTAACGCCATCGAAAGGCGCAGCCACGGCTTTCGCGAACGGGGTCATCTCGTCCAGCGCGGGATGCCACGCGGTGAGCGACTGCTTGACCGCCGAGGTTATCACACGCAGCGAGTGGTCGCGTTTGAACACCCTGCGCTCAGAGCGTGCGCACTCCAGCGGTATCACGCGCGAAATACCTATTTCGGTCGCCTTTTCCAGGAACCATTCGAAACGGTCGATGTTCTTGGTGGGGGCTACGCCCACCGTGAGCGACCACCCCGGCGGGGACTGCAGGGTGCTCTCGACAGCCTCGATCACGCACGCTTTATGGTCTGCCTCGATTATCACGGCGCGATGGAGCGTCCCCCTCCCGTCGGTCAGGAAGATCTGATCGCCGGTGGCCAGTCGCAGCACGCGCACGGCGTGCGCCGACTCCTCGGCGGGCAAAGTATATCGCGGCAGGGTGATCCCCGGGGCGTAAAAGAGTTGCATGTCGTGAATTTTGTGCAAAGATAGCAAAAGCGGGATGCAATTCAAGCCCACCGTATAATCGCCCCGGGTTGCACCCCATGCGACGTCCTTAAATTTTTAATATTTCAGCCTCGTAAAGTTATAAATTATTCAACCATCTGATGTTTTTTGATTATATTCGCATTGCGAAAACTCAAAAATGAATATATGGAGCTCCCATTTGCAGAATCATTCAAGACCAAAATGGTCGAAACGATCCGCCGCACGACCCGGCAAGAGCGCGAACAATTCCTGCGCGAGGCGCGTTATAACCTTTTCAACCTGCCCAGCCACTCTGTTTTCGTCGACCTGCTGACCGACAGCGGCACCGGGGCGATGAGCGATAAGCAGTGGGCGGCCATGATGGAAGGCGACGAGAGCTACGCCGGCGCAAGCTCTTACTACCGCCTCAAGGAGGCGATCCAGAGCCTGACCGGACTTCCGTTCTTCCTGCCTACCCACCAGGGACGCGCCGCCGAGAACGTCCTGTTTTCCGCAATAATAAAGCAGGGCGACATCCTGCCCGGCAACTCGCACTTCGACACCACTAAAGGCCATATCGAATTCCGCCGCGCTCACGCCATAGACTGCACCGTGGACGAGGCCGCCGACACCAATCTCGAGGTGCCTTTCAAGGGTAACGTCGATCTGAAAAAGCTCGAAGAGGTGCTGCGCGCCCACCCTGCCGAGAAGATCCCGTGCATCGTGCTGACCATCACCAACAACACCGCGGGCGGACAGCCAGTGTCGATGGCCAACATAAAGGGAGTTAGCGCCCTGGCTAAGAAATACGGCGTTAAGCTGCTGATCGACTCGGCGCGTTTCGCCGAAAATGCCTATTTCATCAGAACGCGCGAGGAGGGCTACGCCGACCGCACGATCCGCGAGATAGTGTTCGAGATATTTTCGCACGCCGACTACATGACCATGTCCTCGAAGAAGGACGCTATCGTCAACATGGGCGGTTTCGTAGCCTTCCGCCACGAGGTGGACTGGCGGCGCAGCCAGATGTACGGCATCATGAACGAGGGTTTTCTGACCTACGGGGGCATGTCGGGCCGCGACATGAACGCCCTGGCC
>JAVBOL010000009.1:0-83824 GCA_031550615.1 Rikenellaceae bacterium
ACAGCGTCAGTTGGATATGCGCTACATAAAAATGGCGCGTATATGGGCTGAGAATTCATACTGCGTGCGCCGCAAAGTGGGGGCGCTGATCGTAAAGGATAAAATGATAATCTCGGACGGCTACAACGGCACCCCGTCGGGATTCGAGAACGTCTGCGAGGACGACGCGGGCAAGACCAAGCCATATGTGCTGCATGCCGAGGCGAATGCCATCACCAAGGTGGCCAAAAGCGCCAACAGCAGCGAGGGGGCGACGCTATATATCACCGCCTCGCCCTGCATCGAGTGTGCGAAGCTGATAATCCAGGCCGGGATACGCCGGGTGGTGTACTGCGATTCGTACCACTCGGAAGATGGGCTCGAGTTGCTCAAAAAGGTCGGGATCGATACCTTCCAGGTGGAGTGTTGAGCGGGTCGGGAAATCTCTTATTTCGTGGTTATTCCGCGAAAGAATTCTTCGAGCGTCACCCCGTAATAGTCGCAAAGATCGGCCAGTGTGGTCAGCGTAATGCTGTGGCGCCCGATCTCGATACGGCCAATATTCAGCTCTGTATCAAACAAGACATTTTCCTGGGTCAACCCTTTGGCCTTGCGGAGTTGCTTTAGCCTGTTGATGACCTGGCTAAGAAGTATGTCGTTGCGCCGTTGATTCCTCATTCTACAAAAGACTACAATATTGTAGTTTTTATTCACTACACACTTGTAGTTGTGGCGGGTGTGGCATATCTTTGTCGATAAATCGAAGAGATGGAAAACACACAAAATCAGGCATGGGAAAGAATAAACGACGTGGTCAACCTCTTTTCCGCTAAAAACCGGAGAAAATTTTTGCTGGCGATATGGCGTGAGGGGTTATACGAGCTCCGTGACATACATGACGGCAAGGAGGAGATAAGTTATACCCTCGCGTGCAGGATATGCGGTGCATTTCCACTGGTCAGTATCGTGTGGCTGTTGACCGGGCAGGGGAATAAAATGAGGGGCAACAACATCGAGATAGCGTGGTTCGACGGCGGAGATGGGAATATGCCGGACCGGATCATCGTTATCGACCGGACGCAAAAGGGTGCGGGGCTCGCGGCAACTGCCGATCCGCATAATCCTTTCGTGGTCAGGGTAAGCGCGGGGCGCAGGGATTGAGCAAAAAAATGCTACCTTTGCGCTCGTGACTTTTGATCTGCAACATACGGCGCCGGGATGCGACGCGCGCGCGGGGGTTATATCTACCGATCACGGGCAGATCCTTACGCCCGTGTTCATGCCGGTGGGTACCGCGGCGACGGTCAAGGGGGTGTTTCACCGCGACCTGGTATCCGAGGTGAACGCGCAGATAATACTCGCGAACACATACCACCTTTACCTGCGGCCCGGAATGGATACGCTCACCAGGGCGGGCGGGGTGCACCGTTTCTGCGGGTGGGACCGGCCTATGCTTACGGACAGCGGCGGATTCCAGGTCTTTTCGCTCTCGGGGGTGCGCAAACTCTCGGAAGAAGGCTGTAAATTCAGTTCGCATATCGACGGGTCGAAACACCTGTTCACCCCGGAGAACGTGATAGATACGCAGCGCGTGATCGGGGCGGATATAATGATGGCTTTCGATGAGTGCCCGCCCGGGGACGCGCCATACGACTATGCCGCGAAGTCGCTCGGGCTGACGCATCGCTGGCTCGGACGCTGTTTCGAGCAGTTTGCGAAAACCTCGCCCATGTGGGGGCACAGGCAATCCCTTTTCCCCATAGTGCAGGGGTGTGCGTATGAGGAGCTGCGGGAGCGGTCCGCGCAATTCGTGCAGCAGTTCGACGCGGACGGTTACGCTATCGGGGGGTTGGCCGTGGGTGAGCCCGCCGAGGTGATGTACCGGATGATCGAGGTGGTCAACGCCATACTGCCGACAGGAAAACCCCGCTACCTGATGGGGGTGGGTACGCCCGTCAACCTGCTGGAGGCCATCGAACGCGGGGTGGATATGTTCGACTGCGTGATGCCTACGCGCAACGGGCGCAACGGAATGCTGTTCACCTCGGAAGGGGTCATAAATATACGCAACAAGAAGTGGGAAAACGATTTTTCGCCCATCGACCCCCAGGGTACGGCCTTTGTCGATAAGGTTTACACGAAGGCATACCTGCGCCACCTGGCCATTTCGGGTGAGATGATGGCGGCGCAGATCGCAAGCATGCACAACATCGCGTTCTATACCAGGCTGATGGCTCAGGCGCGAGAAAAAATAATCGACGGCTCGTTTGCCGAGTGGAAAAAGGAAATGGTCGCTAAACTGCTCACAAAACTATGAGGTTCGACAGGCTGTATCCGGGCGTAAAGATAATCGACCGCTATATAATGCGTAAGTTCCTGGGGACTTACCTGTTCGCCATTGCGCTGATAATCGTGGTGGTGGTG
This sequence comes from Rikenellaceae bacterium, assembly GCA_031550615.1. GTDB lineage: Bacteria > Bacteroidota > Bacteroidia > Bacteroidales > Rikenellaceae > JAVBOW01. Next base: position 2,404 of record JAVBOL010000009.1, read on the forward strand.
ATATTCGACGCGGCGGAGAAAATCGACGACTTTACCGAGAGGAAAGCGTCGCTCAATGCGATAATATTCGATTACTATCTGAACTTTATACCGTTCTTTATCAATCAGTTCAGCGGGCTATTCACGTTCATTGCCGTTATATTTTTCACCTCGAAGCTGGCATATAACACCGAGATCGTGGCCATACTTTCCGGTGGCGCGAGTTTCAAGCGGCTTATGTGGCCGTATTTCCTATCGGCGATGATAATAGCCCTGCTGTCGATGTCGCTCAACCTGTACGTGATCCCCAAGGCGAATGAGAAACGGGTCGCTTTCGAGATAAAGTATTTTAAGAAGGCGAGTTCGGTGCGCTATGACAGACACATTTACAGGCAGATAGCCCCTGAGGTGTTCGCCTATATACGTGACTTCTCGGAGGCCAACAACCGGGCGTCGTACCTGGCGATAGAGAAATACGAAGGGCGCGAGATAGTGTCGAGCGTCGAGGCGGCGGACGTGAAATTCGACGAGCAGACCGGACGGTGGACCGCCCCGAAATATATCGAGAGGGTATATGACGGCGAGGGCGAAAAGTTCATGCGCCGCACAAAGCTCGATACCGTGCTGGGGCTGAGCCCCATTGAGTTGGGGCACGTGGAGCAGATCGTGCAGACGATGAATATCGGCGAGTTGGTCGATTTTATAGATAACCAGAGGGCGAAGGGGTCGGATATGATCGCCACATTCGAGGTGGAGAGGCACCGCCGGTTCGCATATCCCTTCTCGACGTTCATACTTACCCTGATCGGGGTGTCGCTATCCTCGCGGAAGGTTAGGGGCGGCACGGGGCTGCATATAGGGATCGGGATCGGGTTGTGTTTCTCGTTCATTCTGTTCAGCCGCTTCGCCGAGGAGTTTGCCAAAAGCGGGGTGATACCGGCGGGGATCGCGGTGTGGATACCGAATATTATATATATGGTAATTGCGATTTACCTGTATCGCAAGGCGCCGAAATAGGGAGATATTGGGGTTGGCGGCGCGGCTTCGGCGGGCCGGGTGTTTCCTAAATAACGGTTTTAGAGCGGTTTGATAGGGTCTTCGGACCGATTCTTTATATATTTCTGCATTTTTAAGGCGAAGCTATTGACTTCGCCTTTTTCACGTATTATATTTGTCTGCACAATCGGCTAAGTTGCCGCGCTCTTTTGCCCCGGCCGGGGCGCCGGAGTTTTCAGAAATCTTATCAACATCGTTTGCAGGTTGCACCTATGTGTATAACCTGTCGGGGAAACTCCGCTTTATCCCAAATTACAATTTAATATTATGAACAGCCCTGACCCTGCTTTGCAGCAATGCGACCAGATCGACGCGCTTACGGCGCAAGTCATTGAAATTATGGCCAACGCACAGATGGCCGCAGAGAATCTCGCCCGCGAAAGGGCGAAACGTAAAATGTCTTCCTGCCGGGCGTCGGCCCTCGCAAGGGAACTTAAACAACTCGGCGCGTTTATGCGCGAACGGGGTTGTCGACAATCTGCCGACATGATATAAACACCTTCTGAACATTTTATCGACAGCCGCCCTTTCGGGGCGGTGGACAGACCTGCCATTGGGGGCGGGCGGGGAGAAGTACGCCCTTTTGCGAAACGACTTAATATCTTTAATATGACACGAAAAACACTCTTAAACGCTATCCGGGACGCTTCGCTGCCGCTCGGGTATTGCTTCCACTCCGGCCCGGACGCCGTGATCGGACAGCGGATAATCGCCTATCCCGCCGTGTGGCTGTCGCCGCCCAAAGTCATCGCGTCGAGCGGGTGGCTCGAAGGGCGGGTCACCTACAGGGTGTCGCTGCACCTGATGTCGCTCGCGGCGAAGAAACACAAGGAAACCGAGCCCGAGCAGGTCTGGGAAGAGCTCGAAGCGGATGCGCTCGGGTTGTGCAGGGGGCTCGACCAGGCGGAGGGGATTTCTTCCGCGACGCTCATCGAATGCGCCCCGTCGCAATTTGCCATCACCCCCCATGCGGAAGTGGCCGTGACTCTTAAAATGGATGTGGTGGTGCCGTTCTGTAACCTGTAAATAGATTGTCTATGGAGATGATAAAGACACCGGCCGGATTCGTTTCGGCCTTCAACACGCAGTTTTGCGTGTTGGCGGGATGCGACCCCGCGCAATATATTCCCGTCGAGGTGTTCAGGCAGGGTGCCGCGCAGCCCTCGGGGAGCAAGAGGGTGCACGGGCAGCAGGGGTACCAGGTAGATGTGGCGGCCTACCTGCCCGCGATGCTCGACCCTGCGCCCGAGGGCTCGACCGGAATGGTGGAAAAACAGAAGGCGGCGACGCGGGTCTACGTCAAGGCGGGCGTGGCCGTTTCGCAGCCTTTCGTGGCTTGCGCCTCGCGGGAAGAGCTGTCCGCCATGGAGATTTTGTCGGGCGGTCCCGCGGTGCGCGTGTTGCGTCCCGGGGAGCGGGATGAAATGGCAGTGGCGGCGCGCGGGGTGTCGCTCAGCGGGAGGATCGTTTTCCCTTCGGGCGGGGACAAGGAGTTGGGGTGCGTGGAGGTTGCGGGAGGGATCGCCGCCCTGGCGGTCTCTTACGGCGACTTCGACGGATCTGAGCGGGCCTCGCTGGTCGTGGAGTGCGGCGGGCTGCCGATTGCCGTGCGCGAGTATATGATGGGGGATAAGAACCCCGACGGGGTGCGCCTGGCGTGGCTCAACCGCTTCGGGGCGATAGATGCGTATACGTTCAATATGGTGTCGCAGTCGACCTCGACCGAGGGGTTTCTGAAAAAACAGCTTACGACGGTGGCTTCTGCCATCGAGCCGTTGGCGGTCCGGGTGTGGCTCGGGGAGATACTCTCTGCGCCGCGGGTTTGGGCCTGGGACGGGGTGCGCTACAATCCTGTCGTGGTATCGTCCGGAGCGGTTGCGGTTAAGGGTGATAGGCCTTGCCGGGTCGAGGTGACCTTCAGCCCCGCTGTGAGCGAGGAAATACCTTTTTTGCCATGGTGAGGGTTACGTTGGACGGGGTGGCCGTAAAGGCGGGGCTGGTGCCGGCGCTCTCTTTCTCGGCGCCCGGGAATTGGGAAGGCAGGTATGCCGTGCATAAGCTGGCGCTGGAGTCGTGCCCGGCCAATGACGCGGCGCTGGGCGATGTGGCGCAGGTGCTCTCGACGGCGCGGTATAACGGAGCGGAGCACCTGGCGGTGATCGAGGCGGCGGGGTGCGAGGTATTCCGTGGACAGGCCGTGCTCGAAAAGGTGGTGCGCAGCGGACGGCAGCGGGCGGTCTATAATATGGAGCTGCGGGAGAAGGTCCCGGGATGGATCCAGGCGGCGCGCTCGCAGATGTTCAACGAAATACCGATAGATTTCGAGTGCCGCGTGCTGGCGAGTTCGGTATATGAGAGCTGGACGTGGGATCGCCCTGTGCGGTTCCTGCCGGTGCAACGGGAGCAAACGCTGGTGAAGAACGCCTCGGGGACGCTCATCCCTCCCGCCGTGGTGCTTAACCAGGATAACTACCATCCGTTCATACATGTGGCTTCGGCGTTAAGGGCGATAATCGAGGGCGCTGGGTATAAACTCACTTCGCAGTTCGCCGACGGGGAGTTGTTCCGTTCGCTGTACATGAGCGGCAACTATCCCGGACAGGACCTCTCGAAGATCAAAAGGCAGATCGACTTCCTGGCCGGGCGTGCCGCCGACCGCACCACAACGGTGAACAGCAACGGTAAGGTGATGGCCAATCCGCTCATCTCGGCTTCGTCGGTTGGCAACCTGGTGGACACCGCGGACCCGGCGGTCGTGGCGGGGGCCTATAACACGAATAACGCCTTTCGGATCATTTCGTCAAGGGCGGCCTTCGTGCCCCCGGCCCCGGTGCAGGTCTGCTTCGAGGTCTACCTGAACTACAGGACGGAGTATTCGATACTCTCGCGCGGGGAACTGCGGGGGGTGAACCGGGTGACGCTCTGCGACAGCACCGCATATGACTGGAAACTGGTCAACAGGTTCAGGGACATGCGCATGAACCCCGCCGCGGCGATGGCTTACCGCTGCCTGGTGTTCGATTACACGCCCGGGACCTCATACCAGTTGAGGTATGATAGGGTGGTGAACCAAAGCGCCGATATGGACAACCTGAAGCCGGCGGACGTGGTGAATATGACCCTGGCGACATTCTCGGCGCGGAGTGCCGCCGTGACCGTGCCGGCGGGCTACCGCGTGGCCAATATGACCCTTTGGGCCAAGGCATCGGGGGCGGCGGCATATACGGAATACCCCGGGGACTGGGCGCTCTATGAGGGGTGGGTCACCGAAACGGGGACGACGGAGGTCGAGATCACCCTGCGCACGGCAGCCGTGAACGCGTCGCCCGCCTCGCCGGCATATTTCGATGCGATATATTTCGACGGGGGTATCGCGGGCTCCTCTTTCACCATGCTCGGTACGACATGGATACGTCCGGTGCTCTCGTCGAGTCCGGCCATCGAGGAGAAGATCGGCTTTGCGGACATTGCCGCGCACCCGGTGCGGCAGAGCGCGCTGATAGATGCGCTGGTGCATATGTTCGATTTGCGCTTTATTACCGACGAGCAGGCCAGGGAGGTTTTCATGGAGCCATACGCTTCCCTGGCCTTCGGCGACGAACCTGCCGATTGGTCGGCCCTGGCCGATGGCACCGCGGCGGTGGAGATCAGCGAACCCGGAGCGGGGATGAAGCGCACGACCACGCTCTGTTACCGGTCGGGAGACCAGGCCCAGATGCAGTATGACAGCGATAACCGGATCAGGACGGGCTATTGTTCCTTCGGGGTCGAAAGTGCGCTGGCCTCGGGGCAAAGTGTGGTCGAAAATCCGTTATTCGCACCTACGCTGAGCATCAAAGGGAGCTATCCCGACGCCCCCGGCGCCTGGATCATGCAGGCCGGCAAGCGGGAGGGCGATTTCTCCCTGCCGGACGACTCGCTCAACTTCATCCCCAAAATAGTGAGTTATAAGGGGCTGGTCGACCTGCCGCGCGGGGAGGTGTGGGGCTGGCCGGCGTACTCGACGCAATATCCGCTTGCGGCGTTCCACTATCCGGGCGGAGAGCCTTTCACCCTCTGTTTCGAGGACCGCGACGGGGCGCAGGGGTTGCACGTGATGCACGAAGGGAAATATGAGCAGCTCAACCGCCAGCGCAGGATCGTCATGCGCATGAACCTCACCCCGACGCACGTCGAGGAGTTGATAAAGCCCGGAGCCGTGGGCGGGTTCTTCCGGCCCGTGAAGATCGTCGTGGCGGGCGAACCGGTGGTATGCCGCCTGGAAGCGGTCGAGGAGTGGACAGCGGGGGGCACGCAGAGCGCAAAATGTACGTTTATAACCATTTGAACTAAATTATGACACCAGCAACGACATATCAGAAACACCTGCAACACATCGTGGAAGAGAAGTACGGAACACTGTCGGGCGGAGAGCTTTTGGAGCTGCTGTTCGATATGGGCGTGGTCGATTTTACGCGTTGCAAAATTTTGGCCACCAGGCAGTTCGTGGATGCGCTCGTAAAGCAGGGCAGGAAAAAGACCGACGCCATGTGGATAGCCTCGGAACACTTCGCATGTTCTTACGAGTACGTGCGAAAGTGCATGTACTACTACACGGATGTGAACGCCGTCTGAAACAGTAGAAAAAAACAGCATAAACCTTACTATAAATTTGCCATGCAGCACAAGATCAGAATATCAAACATTTCGGCGCAGACCGCGACCATAGACATCGAGGGGATCATCGGGGCGGATGAAAGCGCCCAGTTCGAACAGCCCGGTGAGCGCGTCGCCACTTATGAGCGCTTCAGGGAGGCGCTCGAAAATATCAAAAACATAAAAAAACAGCATGTGGTGGTCAATATACGCTCGTGCGGGGGCGATGTTAACGACGCGCTGCTGATCCACGACTCGCTGCGCGCTCTCTCGGGAAGCGTCACCACGCGATGTTACGGTTACGTCGCTTCGGCGGCGACCATTATCGCACAGGCAGCATCGGAGGGAAGGCGCGAGATCTCGGCCAATGCGCTCTACCTGGTGCATAATTCCACTTCGCGCATCGAGGGCAACGCCGGGGCGCTGGGGCAGACCGTGGAGTTGCTGCGGCAGACCGACCAGAGGATAGCCGCGATCTATGCCGGACGGTCGGGGCGCGATGCGGAGCAGTTCGCGGCCCTTATGGGTGAAAACTCGGGTAACGGGCGGTGGCTCTCGCCGCAGCAGGTCCTCGATGCAGGGTTGGCCGACCGGATAATAAGCGCCGCGCCGATCTCGAACCGCACGGCCAGGCAGGTGGCCGCCATGGGGTTGCCGCCCCTGCCCGAGGGTGCGGTGCAGCAGCCCGCGGGGATCAGGGCGTTGGCAGACAGACTGTTCGGGTTGCTCGAACGGCTGGCAGGACAGCAGCTTCCCCCGGCGCCTTCGGTTCGCGACGGCGTGCCGGCCCCCCCTGCCGAAGTCGAGGCGCGTACCGTGCAGCCCCTATCGGAGGCCCGGTCGGCGGCGCGCGCCACGCAGACAACGCCCATCGACGACCCTTCGCTCTCTTCCCAGGGACTTACCGAAAACCAAAGCGCCTACCGGCAGGATGCACTCAGCATGCGCCAGGGCGCGTAAAATCAATAAAAACCAACAAAAAACATGAGCAGAATCGAATTAGCAAAGGCCTACTCGGGCCGACAACTGGAAGAGATCTTCTTCCGTCCCATCATGACCGGCCCCGACGCTACGGCACTAGGTATCAGGATGATGTATAACATGCCCGTGCCCACCACGATCAACTTCTGGAAACGTTCTGGCGACGTGCTGCAAAACTACGCCGCCGGCTGGACGGGCGGCAACAAGTCGGAGAAGTACCAGAAAACGATCTCCCTGAGCAAGGTCAAGGCCGAAGTGGGCTACTCGGCGGAAGATTATTTTTCGCATGTGTTCGAGCTTATCACAGGCCGCGCGGACGTCAACCTGGACGACCTGTCGGGCACGGAGCTCGAAACGGCCGAAACCACCCTGTTCCGCGACGCGATAGCCGAGGGCATACGCATGACCATGTGGCTGGGCAACGCCGCCCGTGGCGGTGAATATTCTACCTTCGACGGCTTTGTCAAGCGTCTGGTAGAGGACATTCCCGCCGAAAAGGGGATGTGCGCCAAGGTTTACGAAAAGCCCGCGGACGGCGCCGCCGCAGAGCAGATCCTCGCCCAGGTGTGGAAAAAAGCGCCCCAGCAGTTGCGCGCCGCCAAGAGCCAGGGACAGTTGGCATTCTTCGTAACCTCGGACGTGTATAACCTCTACGAGGAGGCGCTGGGCGAGTCGTCGACCGAGGCGGCTTACCTCGCACGCCAGAGTGGCCGCGAGGGGCTGTTCTACTACGGGATCCCGGTGATCGACCTGCAGCTGGATGGCTTCAAGCCCGCCGACCTGCCCTCGTCGTTCGTCCTTCTGACCGACCGCCGCAACCTGGCGATGGCTGTCAACACCTCGGATTTCCCCGGCACGGAGGTCAAGATGTGGTACAACCCCGACCTTATGGAGAACCGCCAGAGGGCCATTTTTATGGCCGGTTGCGACTACCTGCTGCCCGAGATGGTCTCGATAGCGTTCCAGGGCGCGGAGGGCGAGTTCACCAAGACCGGCGTGACCGCTTCGGGCGGCCCGGTCAGCGTGAAATTCCTTTCCGGCGCCGCCGCGGTGGAGAGCGTGAAGGCCTGTGGCCTGAACGCTTCGGAGCAGGCTGCGGGCGCGGAGGTGTCGCTCACGCTCACGGACGGAATATGGGGCGGCGCGGTCGCAGGTTCGTCGATCGCCAAAGTACGCTTTACGGTAAAATACGGTGACGGCACTTCCCAGGCCGTGATCCGATAAACACCAGGCGCACAATGGCACAGACAGTCAACCACCGATGCGGCGCCGGGAGGTGCGGCGGAGTGAGGTCGGTCAGCCTCGCCAGGGCTATGGATATTCAAAATGTGGAATTCGACCCCTCGACGCACTCATGGAGCGCGATAACGCTCCGTCCCGGCTGCCTTTTTCTGACCGTTCCGTGCGGTGAGCAGCTCTCGCGCTTTGAGGAAAAAGCCGTGCGTGAGCCGGGGGGAACGCTCGTGAGCCACTCCCTTGTGCTTTTCCTTTCGGGGATGGACGCCGCCGGAGCACGCTGCGCAGACGATCTGGCACAGTGCCCGGGGGGAGTGGTGGCGATAGTCGAAACCTTGGCGGGCGAGCGTCTGCTTGCAGGATACTCGCGGCGAATGGGGACAGAATGTGCGCTCAGGCTCACAGAAGCACTGAGCGATACGGGCACCTTACGCCCCGACACACCCCGCCGCAGGATCATCCTGCAGGCATTCGACGGCGACCACGCGCTGCCCTTTACCGGAAGTTTGCTTTAACCGACCCCGGGGGCGTCCCTTTGAGCGGGGCGCCCCCTTTCTTTAATTTATCCTTTATGAAAAAAATAACTCAACGGGTGTTCGTCGCACGCAACACGGCGCAACCCCTTATCTCCGCCGCCAGCCCTGCGGGTGCGGCAAAAGAGTTCTGGCGGTGGGGCGACGACAACCTTTTCCCCGCCGCGCTGTCGGCCATCTCGCGCACCTCGGTCACGCACCGCCGCATACTGAACGATAAGGCCGATTATATCTCGGGTAATGGCTTTTCGGCGGACAGCGCCATACCTGCGCTCACCGATTTCGCCGCCGTGGCCAACGGCGATGGCGAGAGCCTGCGCAGGGTGATCTCGAAGCTCTCGCACGACAAGATGCTTTTCGGCAACGCGTTCCTGGAGGTGGTCACCGATCCTTCTGGGTCGTTCCTCTCGCTCTACCACCAGGACGCCACGCGGTGCCGCCTCTCCCGCGAGGGTTCGCACGTGATCCTGCACCACGACTGGAGCCGTTACCGTCCCGATCAGGCCGCGCGGCTGCCGCTCTACCCCGCTTTCGAGGCTTCCGGCGACGGGTGTCTGCGTTCTGTGATCCACTACAAGGACTACGAGCCGGCATTCAGCCATTACGGCGTGCCGGCATATATCGCGGGGCTTAACGTGACCTCGATAGCCTATAAGACCGACAATTGGAACATCTCGCGCCTGGACAACGCGTTCCAGCCCTCGGGAGTGATGATGCTCGACGCGTCGCTCGATAACGAAGCCGAGGCTGCCGAACTGGTGCGCACGGCGCAGAATAAATTCGCCGGTAAACCCGGGCAGGTGATGTTCGTGGTGCGAGAGGGCGAGGAGCAGGACAATTCGCGCTTCATCCCCATCAGCTCATCGAGCGATGGCGATTGGCGTGGGCTGCACGAGCAGTCGATGACCGATATCGTGGTCGCCCATTCGTGGTTCCGGTCGCTCAGCGGGCTCGACTATTCGGGCGGGTTCAGCTCGGAGCGCATACTGCACGAATACGAAATAGCCCTCAATACGATAATCCTGCACGAACAGGCCGAACTTATGGAGCCTATCCGCGCCGTGATCGCCCGGGTGCTGGCCGTCGACCCCTCGTCGTTGCAGGTTGTCAACACGCCCCCCGCGCGCACGCGTCCCGACCACATGAGGGTGTGGGAGGCGCGCAAGGCCGACGGCATGGAATTCGACCCCTCGGACCCCGCACAACAACTCTTCCTTTCACAGATCAAACAAGCACAAAGCGCATGAAAACACTCATAACTCCCGGCGAGGTATCCTCGCTTGCCTTCTCACAGGCGGACGGCATCTCGGGGGCGGACATTAACGAGGCTTCGATAGCTTCCGCCGAGCGTAAGTTTATACGTCCCGCGCTCGGGGAGCTCTATGACGAGCTGCTTGCCGGCGGGCACGCCCAGTTGGCCGACCTTTATATAAAAGCGCCGTTGGCGCTATACGTCAAGTGGTTGTTGCTGCCTTCGCTTGCGCTGCGCGTGGGGCCGATGGGCGTGGCGCGGCACACCACCGACAACCTCACCCCCGCCGGAGCGCGTGACATATCGCTCGCCCGCCGGCGCGTAAAGGCCGACGCGAGGGCGCTGATGCAGGTCGCCGTGGAGCATATAGCGGCCAATCCGGGGCTTTACCCCTCATTCTCACCGCAAGTCGGACTGAAACCCGACATGGGCATAGTTTTATAAGGTATGGAGAATCTCATAAAATACCTGGCCGGCGGGGCGGCGTCGCTGCTTGCCCTGCTGGCCCCGGTCAAGGGGCTGGTAATATGTGCGGTGATCTTCGTGGCGGTGGATTTCGTTACCGGGGTCGCCGCGGGCCGCAAGAGGGCCCTGAGGGCCGGAGAGCCGTGGGGTTTCGAGAGCCGCCGCGCCTGGGCGACGGTCGTAAAACTGGCGTTCGTAATGGGGGGCATCGTGCTTTCGTGGATCATCGACGCCTGTATACTGGGGTTCCTGGAACTTAACCTGGCGCGGCTCTTTACGGGTTTCGTGTGCGGGGTCGAGTTCTGGTCGTACCTCGAAAATGCCGCGGAGATCTCCGGGCACCCGGTTTTCAGGTGGCTCAAGAAGTTCATGGCGCAGCGGATAACAGCTAAAACAGGCAGCGATGAGCCGTGGATTGAGGAACAATAATCCGGGCAACATACGCCTCGGGGCGGACCTGTGGCGTGGTGAGGTGAGCCCTTCGGGGGATCCTTCGTTCCGCCGGTTCGCCTCCATGGCGTGGGGGTACCGCGCCGTTTTCACCGTTTTGGATACCTACCGCCGCCGTTACGGGCTTACTTCCCTGCGGGGGATGATCGACCGTTGGGCTCCCCCTTCGGAGAATAATACGGAAGCATATATCGCCATAGTCGAGCACATGGCGGGGGCTACACAGGCCGATTTCGCCGATCCGGAGCTCATGCAGAGGGTAGTGGCGGCGATAAGCTACGTCGAGAACGGGCGCGAAGCCGTGCCGGAAGAGGTGGCCGCCGGGTGGGAACTTTTTATAAAGTACCGCAAATGAGGCGGTGGGCGTTGATAGTTTTGCTTGCGGCTGCCCTGGCCGCCTCTCTCGGGCGGAGTGCGCGCCTCAGGGGGGAATGCGAGGTGCAGCGGGCAAATTGCCGGGTGCTGACCCAGCGGATCGTGCATTATACGGTGCGCGATTCGCTGCATGCCGCCTCGCTCGGGGTGCTGACCGTGCGTGCAGGGCAGTTGGAGCGGCAGTTGGCGTCGCTCACGCGCGATATGGGGGTGAAACTCCGGCGGCTGGAGGCCCTTTCGCAGACCGCCGCCGTGACCAGAGTGGAGTTTTCCGCCCCGCTGCGCGATACGGTGGTCAGCTTTGACAACGGGCACGTCTCTTTGGAGGGGGTTGTCGGACAGGATCGGTTCTATGGCAGGTTGATCTCTCGCGATACGCTTACGCAGGTCGTGTGGCGTGTGCCGCGGCGGTTTTTGTTCATACGATACGGCACGCGCGAACTCAGGCAGAGCATCGTCTGCTCGAATCCGCATACCGAGATAGTCTATGCGCGGAGCATACGCATAGAGAAAAGAAGGTAAAAGATCGCCGTACTTTTTAAGATACGGCGATCTTTTTTTATGCCAGCTTTATCTTTTGGCCGATGCTCAGGGTAGATGTCCTGCTAAGGCCGTTTATCTCGCACAATACCTCCACCGTGGTCGAATGGGCGCGGGCTATCGAGTAGAGCGAATCGCCTTTTTTCACGGTGTAGACAGCGGGTCGGGCGGCGGGGGCTTTGGCCTGTTGCGCCGTAACCGTGGCGTTTCCACCCAGGCTCAACACCTGCCCTATGGACAGTCTGGCGTCTTTGGTTATGCCGTTGGCCTCGCACAGCTCGTCGACGGTCATGCCGTAGCGGCGCGCGATCATGTAGAGGTATTCCCCCCGGGCTATGGTGTGGGTGGCGGGGCGGTCGGTCGTCGAGGCGGTGGCGGGGTACTCCTGCGCGGGACGGGCCGCCGGGGTTTCTGTGCGGGCGGTGAGCGCCTCGGGGGCTACCACCGTCGACGCCGGGGCGTCGGTTCGCACCGAGAGCGATCCCCCGTTATTGGCGATATAAAGCGTTTCGGTGCGGATGCAGCGGTTGTCATAATCCAGCAGCCTGTCGGGGTTGAAGGTAAGTCCGCCGGCGCGCACCTCGAAGTGCAGGTGCTCGGTGGTGGCGCGTCCGGTGCGTCCGGCGAGAGCGATGGCCTGTCCGGCCCTTACCCGGTCGTTGACCGACACAAGGTTGCGCGAATTGTGGGCATAGACCGTTTCCAGGCCGCATTCGTGCCTTACGACGACCAGGTTGCCGTAGCCCGAATAGGGTTTGCTCATGCGCACCACTCCGGCCATGCAGGCGCGGATCGTGTCGCCCAGTGCGGCCTTTATGTCCACCCCGGTGTGCATGCGCCCGGAGCGCATGCCGTATTTCGAGATCATTTTGCCCTGGAGGGGGTATACGAACCCGGCGGCCAGAGAAGAGAGCGGCACGGCCAGCGTCTGGCCGGGGCGGGGAGCGTTATTGGTGGCCGAGCATTTGACGTGCTGCGTTTCCATGCCGGTGAAAAATTCGCACACCGGCGTGGGCGGGGTCAGGGCTACGGTAGCGGTGATCGGCTCGGGGCCGGGACATTCGGCGATTGGCACGGCCACCGGCACGGCGGCGGAAGATACCGTGCCGCCTTCAGGCAGCAGGTAGAGCGGGTCGTTGCGTTTGGCGGGAGCGTCGGGGGGCGATTGGAGTTGCCATATCGCCGCGCTCTGGCGTGTGGCCTGTGCGTTGCGCTGCGTGGAGCATCCGGCAAGGATAATGGCGAGGCCGGCAAGGGTCAGCAGTTGCTTCATCCGGTGATTTTTGTTGCAAATTTAAAATTTTCACGGCAATAATCAACCCTCCGGGCGTCAAAAACAGGCGGTAGGCTTTTTACGATTATTTGCTATCTTTGCATAAAATAACACAGGACTTCCTAATGAACCAACCCTCAGAAAAAGTGCGCTGCCTGATCGTCGGCAGCGGTCCCGCAGGTTTCACGGCGGCGATATATACAGGCCGCGCCAACCTCTCTCCCGTGCTCTACGAAGGCATGGCTCCCGGCGGCCAGCTCACCCCGACCCCCGAAATAGAGAATTTTCCGGGTTACCCCGAGGGCATCGGCGGCACCGAGATGATGGAAGATTTCAAACGCCAGGCCGCGCGCTTCGGTGCGGACATACGCTCGGGCGCTGTCACGGCGGTCGACCTTTCGCGCCGCCCGTTCCGTGTGACGGTCAACGGCAGCAAGATTATCGAAGCCGAAACGCTGATCGTCTCGACCGGCGCGACGGCGAAATACCTCGGGCTGCCCTCCGAGCAGAAATACCGTGGCATGGGAGTTTCGGCATGCGCCACGTGCGACGGCTTCTTCTACCGCAAAAAGGACGTCGCGGTGGTGGGCGGCGGCGACACGGCGTGCGAAGAGGCAACCTACCTCGCCTCGATATGCAACAAGGTCTACCTGATCGTGCGCCGAGACGTGCTGCGCGCCTCGAAGGCCATGCAGCACCGCGTGCTGGGCACCCCAAATATCGAAGTGCTGTGGGAACACTCCACCGAGGAGGTGCTGGGCGACGAGGGCGGCGTGACGGGCGTAAGGCTCATGAGCAAGTCGGGCGTGCAGCGCCAGATCGACATCCACGGTTTCTTCCTGGCCATCGGCCACCATCCCAATACCGAAATTTTCGCCGGGCAACTCGACCTGGACGAAACGGGATATATAAAGACCGTCCCGGGGCGCTCTTTCACCTCCGTGGAGGGTGTTTTCGCGGCGGGCGACGTGCAGGACCCCGATTACCGCCAGGCGATCACCGCCGCAGGGTCCGGATGCCGCGCGGCGATAGACTGCGAACGTTTCCTTATGGAGCACGGCGAGGATCCCGCACCACAGCCGTTGGATATTTAACCCGAGCCCCTTGCCCGCTATCGACGACATATTGTCTATCGGCACAGCGGACGGTTTCGCACGCGCCGCGCTGGAGCTTTTCCGCTTCCAGGCGGTGCATTGTGCGCCATATTACCGCTATCTCGGCCTGGTAGGCTGCGATCCCGCGCAGGTCGACACCCCGGAGGCGATCCCGCACATGCCGATAGGGTTTTTCAAGACCCACGACGTATATTGCGGCACACAGCCCCCCGAGGCTACCTTCACGAGCAGCACCACGGGCGGGACGACCCCGGCGCGCCACCATATGCAAAGCCTGGGGGATTACGAGCGCGTCTTCACCGCAATCTTCGAGAGATTCTATGGCTCTGCGTCCGGATGGTCCATTTTCGCGCTGCTGCCCGGGTACCTCGACCGGGAAGGCTCGTCGCTGGTCTATATGGCCGACCGCCTTATCGCCGCCTCGGCCCACGGAGGATTCTTCCTGCGCGACCATGACCTGTTGCTTGAGGAAATGTCGCGTTGCCCCGGCAAAAAGATACTTTTGGGCGTCAGCTACGCCCTGTGGGAGCTGGCCGACGAAAATCGCGGGCCGCTGCCAGAAGGCACCATAGTCATGGAGACGGGCGGCATGAAAGGCAACCGCGAGGAGTTGCCCAAAGCGCAGTTCCACGAAATTCTAAAAAAGGCATTCGGCGTGGAGGCGATCCATTCGGAATACGGCATGGCCGAGCTCTCCTCACAGGCGTACTCCACAGGCGGGGGAATATTCCACTCCCCCACATGGATGCGCGTCACGGTGCGCGATCTGAACGACCCCTTCGCCCTGCTGCCCGCGGGTGCGACGGGCGCGGTCAACGTAACCGACCTGGCCAACCTCTCCTCGTGCGCGTTTATCCAGACCGACGACCTGGGGCGGCTGGGCGCGGACGGCAGTTTTGAAATAATGGGGCGTATCTCGCGCAGCGACGTACGCGGATGTAACCTGTTGGTACAATGAGCACATATCCAAGCATATCGGTGGTTATCCCACTGTATAACAAGGCGGGCCGCATAGGTCGCGCCCTGAAGTCGGTCTTCGCGCAGAGCCTTCTTCCTTTGGAGGTTATCGTCGTTGACGACGGCTCGACGGACGGCGGTGCCGCAGAGGTGGAGGCTATGGCCTCGTCCCTGGTGCGCGTGGTCAGGCA
Organism: Rikenellaceae bacterium; assembly: GCA_031550615.1. GTDB lineage: Bacteria > Bacteroidota > Bacteroidia > Bacteroidales > Rikenellaceae > JAVBOW01. Next base: position 17,442 of record JAVBOL010000009.1, read on the forward strand.
GCCTAACGCCGGGGTGTCGGCGGCCCGCAACCTCGGGGCGCAGCTGGCGCAAGGCGAATTCATAGCCCTGCTGGACGCCGACGACTGGTGGGACGAGGGATTTTTACGCCACATAGCGGCGATGATAGTGCGCCATCCCGGGTGCGGAATATACTGCACCGGCTACCGCATACACCGCCCCGAAGGAGAGATCATAAACGAACATTTCATCAAGCGGGACGGGATCGTCGAAAATTATTTCCGTGCTTCGCAGGGTACGACCCTCTGCTGGACCTCGGCGTGCGTCATCCCGCGCGAGGTTCTGCTCGGCTCGGGAGGTTTCCCCGTCGGGATGCGACGCGGACAGGATCTCTACACATGGACGCAGATCGCGATCCGCCACCGCGTCTGTTACTCGCCATTGAGGCTGTCTAATTACGACCTGACCATAGCCGACAACTCGCGCACGCGCTTCCGCCCAGACCAGAGCGGACGCTCGATGCTCGATTTCTTCGCCCCCGGACAGGACGACCTGAATGAATATATCGCCCGCGTGCAGATAGGCATCGGTCTGCTGCAATCAGAGTGTGGCTACACGGACCTCGCCCGGCAGACCGAACGCGACACGGCCTATAACCGCCGTTACCGCCGCGGCTGGTACAAACTCTACATACTTAACCGTCTGCCCGTCAGAATGCGCCGTCCGGTCATGGACGCCTGGCGCCGCCTGGCGTGGATCGTCGCCCGCAAGGGGATCGCGGAGTGATTGCGACTTTTTGAAAAAAGTCGCAATCACTGCTTCGCCCGAGCCACTATCGAGTCGCCTTTGGCCGTCGCTTTGGCGACCAGGGCGTCGGCTTGTTTCTGGGCGGCGTTGAAGGCTGCCGTGGCGGCGGTTTGCGCCGCGATCTTTGCCAGGGGGTTGTTGGCCTTGGCGACCAGGGCGTCGTTTTGTTTCTGGACTTCCGACATCATGTTCTGTGCGGCCTTTTGTGCGGCGGCTATCAGCTCGTCCCTTTGTTTCTGGGCGTCGGAGAGGTCTATGCCCAGTTTCTTGCCGACCTGGTCGAGGGCGGTGTTCACGGCGGTCTGGGTGGCCTGTGAGGCTATGTTTTTCATATCCAGGCTCACCTTCGGGGAGGTGAACGTGCCGCCGATCTTCAGGTTTACGCTCTGCACGGCGCCGCCTAAAAGGGCTGCCGCGGCGGGGGGCAGCTGCACTTTACCGACGTAGTCGATGCTTTGGTCCAGGGAAGTCACCCCGGAGAGGTTTATTGCGGCCTGACCCAATTTTATGTCGAACGGTTTGGTTTTGACCTTGCCTTCCTCTATTGTGAAATCGACCTTCATATCCTTGACTTTTTTGTCGGTTATGCCGCCTATTTTGGCAAGGTCGAGGATCTGGGATACCACCCCTATCTCGGAGAGGCTGACGTCTTTTGTCGAGATGCTTCCCGCGCCGTTCATGGTGGCCAGCACGGGCGAGAGCTCCTTGTCTAACTGTGTGGTCAGTTTCATCGTCCCGGAGTAGTTGCCGTTGAGCTTTTCGAACAGGGGTGCGATCTTCTGTATGGTCACGAACTCCTTGAACGTCCTGGAGAAGGAGAGGCCGCTCATCGCCAGGTCGGCGCTCAGGTCGGGATTCTCGACGCTCTTGGCGGTGGAGTAGTAGCCGTTCATTTTTACCGCTCCGCCCAGGGTGTTCATGCTTAGGTTGGAAAGGTCGGCACGAGCGTCCTTAACGGTTATCCTGCCGCTCATATCGTCGATCTCCAGCCCGTCGAAGACCACCTTTTTCAGGGCGGCATTCACGCTCAGGTCGAGGTTGCGCGGCACTTCGATCACGCTCATAGGGGCGCTTTCGCCCTCTTCGGCTGTGGCGGTTTCCGGGCCCATCAGATCGCTGAGGTTCAGGTAGGAAGAACTCAGGTTCATCACCCCGCGCAGGGTCTGGTCCTTGAGCGCGTAGCCCATGTAGTTTTCCACACGGCAGTCCAGGGTCATATCGTTGCGGCCTATGAGCACGCTGGTTTCGCTCAGGGAGAGGTAGCGGGGAGAGAATGTGAGCGTACTGCGCTTGATGTCCACGTCGGGGTTGCCGGCGGTTTTGAGCAGCATCCCGGTAAGGGTCACGCTGCCCGAGGTCGCGATAAGGTCGTACTGCTCCTTCTCGATGTAGGACATGCGCCCCTCCACCGAGGCGTCGGCTTTGACCACGCCTTTAAGGGAAACGCTGTCCAGGGGATAGACCTCGCCGATCATTCCCAGGTCGATCACCCCGTGCGCCGAGGCCTGGAATGCCGGGTCGCTCAGTGGCGAACTTACGGAGGCCTTCATGCTGAAGGGGTTGCCGGCTATGGTGAAGCTCAGGGGGTTGACCTCCACTTTGGTCAGGTCGGCGCTGCCGCCGGGATTGACTGCCGAGGCGGTTATGTTTATGCCGTCCACACCTTTGGGCAGGTCGGGGTAACGGAATGTGCCGTCGACCACCTTCATTCCCACTTCGAACGAAGGCAGATCGTCACCCTTCATCACCCCTTTGGCCGCACCTTGCAGCGAAACCTGGCCGGATGCTTTGACCGAGGCGAAATCCTTGGCGTAGATCGCCGGCACCAGAGAGAGGATATCCTTGAACTCGATTTTAGGGGTCGAGAACGTGAGGTCCATATCCGTCGCGTCGTCGTCGAGCAGCGCCACCCATCCCTCTATCGAGGCTTCAATGGCGTTCAGGCGCAGCGTGTTGCCGCGCAGCGTGTAGCGGTTGTTCTCCAGGTCGGCGTCTACGTCGGTGCGGACGGAGAAATCGGCGCCGTTTAGCCATGCGACACCTGCTGCCCGGGCCACGATACCCGAGGCGTCAGCCGTCAGGCGCAGGGTGCTGTGTGCGGCGCTCAGATCGCCCGAAAGCGTGGCGTCGAGGCCGGCCACCGAGGCGAAGACCTTGCCCACCCGGTCGTCATAGCTGAGCGAGAGGTTATTGACGGTCAGGTTGCGCAGCTTGATGCGGAAGTCGCCCGGGCTCTCCGCATCGGGGGATCCTTCCTCTTCCGATGGTTTCATTATATCCCAGTTCGCGGTGCTGTCCTCAAGCACTATGGCGTTGAGGTGTGCGTCGTCGAGGGCGATCTTCGAGATGTCGTACCCGTCGTCGCCCCAGAGCGAACTGAGGTCGAAAGCCACGGTCAGCCGTCCCACGCGCACGAGCGTGTCTTTTTCGAAGCGTCCGTTGCCCACGATATAGAAATCGCGCAGCGAGGCCGACGCCGAGGGGAAATGGCGCAGCAGCGAGAGCGAAAGCCCCCCGAAATCGAAGCGTGCGTCGATCATCTGGTTGCCCTGGCGCACGATGGCCTCTTTGATCTTGCCTTTGAAAGCGAAGGGCAACACGATAAGAAGTACAAGGATCGCCGCAAGGACGATCGCACTGATTTTCAAAACTTTTTTCATAGTCGTAAATTTTTGAAATCAATAACACCCGACAACGCCGCTGTGCATCGCGTGTGTCAGATTTAGTCTATCGTCTGAGCATCAAACCGGAGCAGCCTTGCGGCTGTGAGGATTTGAGCGCAAGAGGATGGGCTAAAGATGGCGTGCGCTATGCGCAGCCATCCCAAGAGCGACGACCTATATATCGTCTATGCAGAAATCATAGCCCAGGCGCTTGCCCGTCTCCAGCTTTGAGCCTTCGAATTTGGTGTTCAGGTCTTCGACCTGCACTTTTTTCACCATGTCGTATGGAGGCACCAGCAGGTCGAAGTCCAGGGCGTAACTTACTGCGCTGCCGATTATTTCAAGTATCGCGCCACGGTCGAGTATTTCGCTGCCGAAACCGTCGAGGTGCACCCCGCTCTGGCGTTTGCCCTCGACGAAGTAGTGCATGCGGCGGTTCACGAACACGCGCCCTATAAGGTAGCCCTCGTCGCCGCCGCGGTTGTACTTGAACGAGTCGGCAAGGAAGTTATAGATATTGATAACCCCGCAGTAGGCGTTGTCGGGGTCTTCGGCAACGTAGGGCGTGTTCCAGACCTGGTTGCCGCGGTCGAAACAGAAAACGTTGGTGTGCATCGTGAAGATGAGCACGTCGCCGGCCACTTGCAGTTGGGCTTCGAATTTTCCCCGGTCGCGGTACTCGATGCGTATGCGCTTGTCGAGTTTTTCGTCGAGTTGCTCGTCGAGTTCTGCGGAGAATTCGTGCAGCAGTTCCTTGAGCAGGTTGAACGCCCCGAAGGTGTTGTCCCACACTAATTGCTGCATGTTGGCTTTTTGCGTCAGCCTGGCTGCGAGGGGACTTCGGCCCCCTTCTTCGTTTTCCATAAAGGGTTTTTTACATTAGACGTATTTGCTGCCCGGCCACCAGGACCCCGTCCGCGGGACGGTGGTTCATCGAGGCCAGGGAGCGTAGGCGTATGCCGTACTGTTGTGAAAGCGAGTGCATCGTGTCGCCCGTCTGCACCACGTGTATCAATTTGCCGTTGTTGGCGCGGCGGGCTTTAGGCTTTATGTAGACCATCTCTCCCGGTCGGGGTTCCTGGTCGCCTGTCAGGTCGTTGCACCGGCGCAGGCGTGCGGCGGAGGTTCCCACCTGTTTGGCCAGCTGTTCGAAAGTGTCGCCCCGGGCGGCCACGATGAATTCGCTGCCGTTGTTCAGGTAGACCTGGTAGCCGCCCAGAGTCTGCATCGAAACGGTGTAGTTGTCCACGTCGACGCTTGCACCGGCAGGTTTCCATTCGCCCCAGTGTATGGGCTCGGCGGCCTGTTTGCGCTCCTCGGCGACGGTCGCGGGCGACGACTCGACGTCGTCGAGCAGGAAGAGCTTATTGTCCTCGATCACCTTTATCAGCGCCAGGGCGTAAGCGGGGTTGGTGGCGTATCCGGCGGCTTTCAGCCCGTAGGCCCAGCCCTGGTAGTCGGTCACGGCGAGTTTGAACAGCCCGGCGTAGCGCGGCGAATTGAGCAAAAACAGCGAGTGGTCGCGGTAGGACTCCTCCGCCGAAGGGTACGAGCGAAAGCACTCCCCCTTGGCGTCGTCGTCGTGGGTGATCGTCTGCCCCTGCCAGTCGTTGCGGCACTTGATGCCGAAGTGGTTGTTGGCCTCGCGCGCCAGGCGGCTGTTGCCGTTGTCCGATTCGAACAGGCCCTGCGCCATGGTGATGCTCGCCGGGATGCCATACAGGTCGCGCTCGGCGATGGCCATCGCGCGGTAGCGGTCGATGTATTGCTGGCGGGTTATTTTATCCTGCCCCTGCGCATTACCCCACGCCACAAGGGCGAGAAGTGCGGCCAGGCAGGTTTTCCGACAATTATATAACATTCGCATAGACAGCAAAGATAAAGATTTATTGCAATTCAAACAAAAAAACTTAGCTTTGCATTACTCCATAGCAAACCGTAAATTATGTTCACCGGAAAAGCCAACGAAATATTCGGCCGCGCGATAGCCGATTACCACCGACACGACAACGTCGACCAACCCATTGCCAACCCCTATCCCGCGGGCTCGTTCGATGCGCTGCTCTACCACAAATGCTGGATCGACACCGTGCAGTGGCACTTCGAGGACATCATCCGCGACCCCAACATCGACCCCGTCGAGGCGCTGAAACTCAAGCGCCGCATCGACGCTTCCAACCAGGAGCGCACCGACATGGTCGAGTATATCGACAGCTACTTCCTCGAAAAATTCAAGGACGTGCAGATGCATCCCGGGGCGAAGATCAACACCGAAACCCCGGCGTGGGCTTTCGACCGCCTGTCGATCCTCGCCCTGAAGATATGGCACATGAGGGCCGAGGCCGAGCGCACCGACGTGAGCGAGGAGCACCGCGCCGCATGCCAAAAGAAACTCGAGGTGCTGCTCACCCAGCGCGTAGACCTTTCGACCGCCATCGAGGAGCTCCTGGAAGACCTGGCGCAGGGACGCAAGTGGATGAAGGTCTACAAGCAGATGAAGATGTATAACGACCCGGCCCTGAACCCGGTGCTCTATAAAAAGCAGTAATTGCGCAAACCCCGACACATACTCGTAATACGGCTCTCGGCGATGGGTGACGTGGCGATGACCGTGCCGGTGGTCGCCCGCCTTAGGAAAGATTACCCCGAGGTGCGCATCACGGTGCTCACGCGAGGCCGTTTCGCCGTGTTTTTCCGCGACATACCCCGCATCGAGTTTTTCACCCCGGACCTGGACGGCCACCACGGCAGTCTGCCTGGATTGCTGCGCCTTGCGCGCGACCTGTACAAATTGGGCGTGGACGCGGTGGCCGACCTGCACGACGTGCTGCGCACGCAGGTGGTGCGCACGCTGCTCGGCCTTATGGGCGTACGCGTGGCGGTGATCGACAAGGGACGTTTTGAAAAGAGGATGCTCACCCGCCGTTTCCGCAAGATGCGCCAGCAGCTCACGCCCTCCGTGGAGCGTTATCGCGAGGTCTTCGCCCGGCTGTGCATGCCCCTGGGCGAACTCAGCGCCCCGGTGCGCAACCCGGCGCCCCTGTCTGAAAAGGCCGTAGCCCTGGCCGGCGCTAAGACCGGCGTATGGGTGGGTGTGGCCCCGTTTGCGCAGCACCGCGGCAAGGTCTATCCGACCATCCTCTCAGATGCGCTCATAGGGCTTCTGGCCGAGCGCTACCAGCGCGTGTTCGTCTTTGGCGGGGGCCGCCACGAACTCGACTTCGGCGAGTGCATGCAGGGACGCTACGATAACGTGACCTCGGTCGTGGGAAAGCTGCCGCTGGAAGACGAGCTGGACCTTATATCCAACATAGACTGCATGGTCACCATGGATTCTGCCTCGATGCACATGGCCTCGCTGGTCGCCACCCCCGTAGTGTCGGTGTGGGGCGCCACGCACCCTTTCGCCGGGTTCTACGGCTTCGGGCAGGACCAGGCCAACGCCGTGCAGCTGGATATGGATTGCCGTCCTTGCTCGGTCTACGGCAACCGCCCCTGCCAATTCGGCGATTACCGCTGCATGGAGCGCATACCGCCCGCCACCATCGCCGCGCAGGTGGCAAAGGTGGTCGGAAGGAAATAGAAAAGGAGGCGCAAGCCTCCTTTCTCTTTACTCCCCGAAGAACTCGGCCAGGGATTTCCTGTAATGCTCTATGGTCTGGGGCATGGTCATAAACGACTTGCCTCCCGAGGCGTTGCGGTGCCCGCCGCCGTTGAAGAAGCGGCGTGCGAAATCATTCACGTCCACGTCGCCCTTCGAGCGCAGCGAAACGCGGATGAACTGCCGCGTGCTAACGAACATAGCCGACATACCGACGCTGCCTATCGCAAGGGGCAGGTTGACGATCCCCTCGGTGTCGCCCATCTGGAAGTTGAATTTTCGCAACTCGGCCTCCGTGAGCGAGATATATGCGGCGTTATAGGGCTCGACGATCTCCATTTTGCGGAAGAGCGAATACCCGACCAGGCGCATGCGCCCCTCGGAGTAGCTGTTGTATACCGACGAGTTGATGCGCGGGATGTCGATCCCCTTTTCGACCAGCACGGCCACGGCGCGGAACAGGTCGGGGGAGAGATTCGAGAACGAGAAGTTGCCCGTGTCGGTCATCATGCCCACGTATAGCGACTCGCCCATCGCGGCGTCGATGGCCCCGGTGCCGTAGAGCGCGGCGATCATTTCGTATATCAGGTAGCAGGTCGAGCTGGCAGCTGTGTCGGAGAGCACCACGTCGAAATTTTCGTCGGGTTGCAGGTGGTGGTCAATGAGCACCCTTTGCGCGGTGGTGTTGGCCTCCAGTACGGGAGCGAGCGCCTCCAGGCGCGAGGGGTGGTTGAAGTCGACGCACACGATCACCTCGGCTTCTGCTATGCGCGCGGCGACCTGCTCTGTGGCCGTTTTGTAGACCATCATGCGCGGGGCGTCGCTCATCCAGGAGAGGAACGCCGGGAAACGGTTGGGCACGGCGCACGTCACCGAGTGGCCGAGGCCGTCGAGCAACCGCGCCAGGGCGAGCGACGAACCTACGGCGTCGCCGTCCGGGTTATTGTGCGAGAGCACCGCTATGCGGCGCGGCGGGCCGGAAAATATATCTTTGAGGGCGGATGCGGTTTGCTGGGTCATTCGGCGTTATTTGATCGGTGGGAAATCTTTATATATGTCGGGGAACTGTACCATCCCCGATGGACGACGGATCGCAGGTGCGGAGAAATTCCCCGACGAGCGCGACACGATCCTGGTGGGTTTCGGTGCGGTGGCTACCCTTTGTGGAGCGGAGAAAACCCCGTTGTCTATATGGTGGAGCGCCAGCGAAAGCATCGGCTCGTCCTCTTCGCCCAGGTCAGGCATCAGGTCTACGCGGTCCTCTTCATATATTTCGTAATCGGGGGAAAATCCTTCGTCGGGGACGTAGAGATCGCCCCTGGCGTTATAGCAGATGAACGTAATCGGCGCCAGGGTGAACTGGTAGCTCTTACCGCCGAATTTGAATATGCCCTTGTCGGTGACCACCGAAGGGCGGTACTCGTTGCTCAGGTAATCCGCGCCGACATTCTTGCCGGTTGTTCGGGCGCCTATGTTTATCACCTGCACGCCGACCCCTTTCAGGCAGCCCATAACCAACTCGGATGACGAGGCGGTACGTTCCGAAGAGAGCACGTAAAGCCTCTCCAGGTCGAGGTTGGCCCCGGCGGTTGTGCCGAACACCGATGCGTTCATCTGGTTCACGGGCAGGAAATTCAATACATAGTCGCTCCCGCCATAGTACCGGCTCTTTACCAGGGAGTTGCGCTTTTCGGTCATCATCAGTCTTCCCGATTCCGCCGCCGGGGCCAGCATGCTGGTCAGCAGCCACGCCACGTTGGTGTCCCCGCCGCCGTTATATCGCAGATCGAGGATCACCTCTTTGACGTTCTGTCCCTTCCAGCCGGCGATGATCGCTTTGAGCTCGTTGCTGTATGTTTTGTCGGTGAACTCAGGGAAACCGGACACGAAGCGCTGATAGGCCAGATACCCGATCTTATCGCCATTGGCGGCAGTTAAGACCTTGCTCAGCAACACCGGATTGGGGTCTTTGCTCTGCGGGGCCAGGGTTATCGTCGGGGATATCGATTCGTAGTCATAGACAGGCTCGTTCGTGTCGTTGATCCTGCCTATCAGGGTCGGACGTATGACGCGCACGGTGACCTGCCCCGCCTGTTGTCCGGTTTGCGATTCGGGCAGCAGCAGGGGGTAGAGCGAAAAAATGTTCTCGTATGTAATGTCCTGGCCGTTTATGGTAAAGATCATATCGCCCCTTTTGAGTTTTCCGTCTGCGGTCGACCCGGGTACTACGTAAAGCACCATACAGTATACCCGCCGGGAGGCGGTCATCGTCCCCTTGTTGATGAACCAGGGTACCGGGAAAGAAAAATCGAAACCGAAATCTTTTTCGGGCGTCTCCGAGGCGTTGACGCTGATCGCACCGCTTTTCACCTTTATCACCTCGTCACGGAAAACCCGTGAATAGTAATGGTACGTGTCGCCGGTCGGGTAGCCGTCGTTACGCGCCGGGGAGCGGGAAAGCAGACTCTCGAAGAACTCATTGTAGCCAAGGTCGTAGTCGCGTGTTTTACCCGTCATGTCTTCCCGCCACAGGTACCAGTCGCTGAGGTATTTGTCTATCCACTCATTGGCGGCGACGGTCGATTCGGAGTCGTCTCCGGAGTCGGGACCGGTAGCGGGCTCCTTGACGCACGATGCCAGCGCCAGAAGGGCTATTATATATAAAAGGCTTTTTTTCATACGGTCGTTTAACCTCATAAACGACAAAGATACAAAAATAGTGGGCGGCCACCCACTATTTTCCCTCATTTTTTGACTTGTATGCGCACCAGGGCTTAATTCCGCATTCGAAGCACCTGGGTTTTCGCGCCTGGCAGACGTAGCGCCCGTGAAGTATCAGCCAGTGGTGCGCCACGGGCAGCAGCCGGTGGGGGATATGCGCGGTGAGCTGGTCCTCGACCTGGCGCGGGGTTTTCCCCTTTGCCAGCCCTATGCGGTTGGCGACCCGAAATACGTGCGTGTCCACGGGCATCACTTCGCCCCCGAAGGCCACCGCCGCGACCACGTTGGCGGTCTTGCGTCCCACGCCGGGCAATTTTTGCAACTCGTCCACCTCGCCCGGCACCACCCCACCGAAGTCGCGCACCAGCGCCGCCGCCATGCCGTGCAGGTTTTTGGCTTTGTTATTCGGGTACGAAATGCTTTTGATATATGGGTAAATCTCTTCGGGGGAGGCGTCGGCCATGGACTGCGGCGTCGGGAAACGCTCCAGCAGCGCCGGGGTGGTCATGTTGACCCTCTTGTCCGTGCATTGCGCAGAGAGGATCACCGCCACGATCAGCTCGTAGGGGGTTTTGTATTGCAATTCCGATCCGGCCTCGGGCATATTGGCCGTGAACCACGCGATGACGCCGTCGTATCTCTCCTTTAAGGTCATAACACTTCGAGTTTGGCGAATTTCTGCAGCAGCGTGCGCTTGCCGGTTTGCGGACCGAAGTCGATGGTCAGTTTCACGTCGCCGGCGATCTGCTCGGTCGAGGAGATGATCCCCTCGCCGAATTTGGTGTGCCGCACGCGCGTGCCGGCGGTCAGCGCCCCTGCCACGGCGGGGGTGTTCTCGGTCGTAGACACGGCACGCACACCCATGCTGCGCATCCCTTCGGTCGAGGGGCGCGGGGTGCTCACATCGACTTTCGGGGTGCGGGGTTGGTCGTCACGGCGGGGGTAGCCGTGTGGGGCATTACCGCGCGGGTTGGCCTGATCGTGCTGCTCGGCGATGCGGCGGTTGCGCACGTCGAAGCGCTGGCGCATCTGGTCGATGGCTTCCGCAGGGCGCGGATCGGGCCCCGCCTCGTCCAGTAGCCCCTCGGCGTCGATATATTTAGGATCGATCTCGGTCAGAAAGCGGCTGGGACGCGAAAAGGTCATCTGTCCCCACTTGAAACGCTGGCGCGCGAACGACACGGCGGCTTCGACCCCGGCGCGGGTCAGCGCGACGTAGAACAGGCGGCGCTCCTCCTCCAACCCTTCCGGCGTACCCATTCCCATCTGGTTGGGAAATAGGTTTTCCTCCATACCGGCTATCAGCACATATTTGAATTCCAGTCCCTTGGCGGCATGTACGGTCATCAGGGTCACTTTGTTGCGTTCGCCCTCCTGCTCGTTGTCGGCGTCGGTTATCAGTGCGACGTTGGCCAGCCACTCCTCGATCGTGGGCAGCGCGCCTTCGTTTTCTGCGGCGTACTCCTCGGCGAAGGTGTGCAGCGAGTTTATCAGCTCCTCGATATTCTCCAGGGCGCTCATCGCCTCGGGGTTCTGGTCGGCCTTGTACATCGCCAGCAGCCCCGAGCGCGTGGCGACCTGCATACCGAATTCGTAGAGCGTGGCGTGCTCGCGTGCGAGTGAAAGCTCTTCGATCATCGCGGCGAATTCGTGCACTTTGCGCGCCGCCCCGGCGTTGAGGCCCATTGCGGCGGGGTCTATGGTACGCATTGCCTCCATCATTCCGGTGCCGTTGCCGGCTGCCGTCGCGATGCGCTCGACCGTTACGTCGCCGATGCCGCGCGCGGGGAAATTTATAACCCTGCGCAGCGCCTCCTCGTCGCGGGGGTTGACCGTCAGGCGGATGTATGCCACCAGGTCCTTGACCTCCTTGCGCTGGTAGAACGATGTGCCGCCGTATATTTTATAAGGCACGCCACGCCGCCGCAGCGCCTCCTCTATCGTGCGCGACTGGGCGTTGGTGCGGTAGAGGACCGCCGCGTCGCTCCATTCGGCGCTCCCGTCGCGCACCATGCGACGCAGCTCGTCCGAGAGCATGGCGGCCTCCTCCTGGTCGGTGTAGGCTGCCAGCACCTTTATCTTTTCGCCGACCGGCCCTTCAGAGAAAGACTCTTTTTTGATGCGGTTGGCGTTCTTTTCGATCACGCTGTTGGCCGCCGACACGATGGTGCGCGTCGAGCGGTAATTCTGCTCAAGTTTGAATATCTGCGCCGCGGGGAAATCGTTGCGGAAACGCAGTATGTTCTCGACCTTCGCCCCGCGGAAGGAGTAGATGCTCTGCGCGTCGTCACCCACCACGCACACGCGCGAATGGAGTTGCGCCAGGCGGCGGATGATTATATACTGGGCGTAGTTGGTGTCCTGGTACTCGTCGACCAGGATATACTGGAACGCCTGTTGGTATTTGGCGGTCACGGCTGGGTGGTCGCGGAAAAGTATGTTTATGTTGAGCAGCAAATCGTCGAAATCCATCGCCCCGAATTCGCGGCAACGGCGCGTGTACTCCTTATATATATTGACGATCTCGGGCTTGCGGTTCTGGCGGTCCTCGGCGATCAGGTTGGTGTTGGCCTCGTAGGCCGCCGCCGTGACCAGGTTGTTCTTGGCCAGCGAGATGCGCGAGAGCACGTCGGCGGGCTTATATATCTCGTCCGAAAGGTTGAGGTCTTTGATAATGCGCTTGACCAGGTTGCGGCTGTCCGCCGTGTCGTATATCGTGAATGTGGCCGGATAACCCAGCGAGGCGGCCTCGGCGCGCAGTATTCGCGAAAAGACCGAGTGGAAAGTGCCCATCCACAACCGGCGCGCCTTGGCGGGGTCGACCATGCGCATGATACGTTCGCGCATTTCGCGGGCGGCCTTATTGGTAAAGGTGAGGGCGAGCACAGACGCGGGGTCCACTCCCTGCTCGAGCATCCACGCGATGCGGCAGGTCAGAACGCGGGTCTTGCCCGACCCCGCCCCGGCGACGATCAGCGAGGGGTGCTGGAAATTGACCACTGCGGCATGCTGCGCCGGATTGAGGTTTTTTAGGATTTCTGACATAACGAGAGGCAAAGTTAAGACAGAAACCTTTAAAAAATTCCGGTTTTTTATAATATCTTTGCATTCCGTCCGTTGTAGATATTAAACGACATATTTAGCGGTTGTTGATTATGGAAACTGTGAGTGGCGTCGACCGCGCCAAATGTATCAAATGCGGCAAATGCGTAAGGGTTTGCCCCTCTGAGATCTTTGCGATCGAGGCGGATGGCGTAGTGCTGCACGACCCCGCAACGTGCATCGGCTGTGGCCATTGCGTGGGCGTGTGCCCCGAGGACGCGGTGATACACCCCCTCTTCCCCGAAGGAAAGATGCACCGGATCGACCATTCGCAGATGCCCACCCCGGACCAGGTGATGCTGCTCTCCCTCGCGCGCCGCTCGAACCGCGCCTTCGCCCGTGGCGCCGTACCTGCCGCGTCGCTTGAAATGATCGCCCGCGCCGCATCGGCAGCCCCCACCGCCAGCAATTCCCGCAATCTGGAATTTACGCTGGTCACCGACCCCGCCGCGCTGCAAAAGGTCATAGACCTGGGCATGCTGGCCATCAGGCACAACTATAAACTGCTCAAAAACCCGCTTCTCAAACCGATATTGAAGCGCACGATGCCAGACGTGGTGCGCTACGTCCCCGTTTTCGAGCGCATCATAAAGCGTCATGCCGAAGGGGGTGACCCGATCCTGCGCACGGCGACCGCGCTGATGCTTATCACCACCCCGGAAAAAAGCCGTTTCGGGGAGATCGATGCCTCGCTGGCTTACCAGAACGGGTCGCTGATGGCCGAGAGCCTGGGCGTGAGCCAGTTCTACACCGGATTTCTGATTACCGCGATAAAAATGTACCCCGGCAAACTCGAAAAGATGCTCGGCATCGAGGGCCGCATAAAAGCAGGTATGGCCCTGGGCATGCCCGCCGTGAAATTCGTAAAATATTTCGAGCGGGGCGACCAGAAGATAACATCAATAAATTAAAACATAGTTATGAGTGAAGTGATCAACATCAAGGAGCTCAACGAACGCATCGAGCGCGAAAGCCAGTTCGTCGACGCCCTGAACATGGAGATGGGCAAAGTGATCGTAGGCCAGCGCCACCTGGTCGACACCCTTATGATCGGCCTTCTGTCCAACGGGCACATCCTGCTGGAGGGCGTGCCCGGACTGGCCAAGACGCTGGCCATCACCACGCTGGCGCAGTGCATGGACGCCAAGTTCAGCCGCATACAGTTCACCCCCGACCTTCTGCCCGCCGACCTGCTCGGCACGCTGATCTACTCGCAGAAGAACGAGGAGTTCGCCGTGCGCAAAGGCCCCGTTTTCGCCAACTTCGTGCTGGCGGACGAGATCAACCGCTCCCCGGCCAAGGTGCAGAGCGCGTTGCTCGAAGCCATGCAGGAGCGCCAGGTGACCATCGGTGATCAGACCTACCCCCTTCCCGCGCCGTTCCTGGTGCTGGCCACGCAAAACCCGCTCGAACAGGAGGGTACCTACCCCCTTCCCGAGGCGCAGGTCGACCGTTTCATGCTCAAGGCGCGCATCACCTACCCCAAGAAGGCCGAGGAGAGGGACATCGTGCGCATGAACCTCTCCGGCGACGGCATGCCGCACCCCAACCGCATCATCTCGCCCGAGGACATCATCAAGGCGCGCGGGGTGGTCAGCGACGTGTATATGGACGAGAAGATCGAGAAATATATCATCGACATCATCTTCGCCACCCGCGAACCTGGCGAGTACAACCTCTCCAAGCTGCAACCCCTTATCACCTACGGCGGATCGCCTCGCGCGAGCATCTCGCTGGCCAAGGCCGCCAAGGCCTACGCCTTCATCAAACGCCGCGGCTATGTGATCCCCGAGGACGTGAGGGCCGTGTGCCACGACGCGCTGCGCCACCGCATCGGCCTATCGTACGAAGCCGAGGCCGAAAATATTACATCCGAAGAGATCATCACCGAGATACTCAACAACGTCGAAGTGCCTTAGATCAATTATGAATTTAGAATTATGAATTATGAATTGGGCCCGGCCTGATTCCGTAATTAATAATTCATAACTCATAACTCATAATTTATATGGAGTCTCAGACCGACATATTAAAGCAGGTACGCAAGATAGAGATCAAGACGCGGGGGCTCTCGCGCGAGATCTTTGCCGGCAAGTACCACACGGCGTTCAAGGGGCGCGGCATGTCCTTCAGCGAGGTGCGCGAATACCGCCCCGGGGACGACGTGCGCGACATCGACTGGAACGTCACCGCCCGCAGCCGCTCACCCCATATCAAGGTATATGAGGAGGAGCGCGAGTTGACGGTGATGCTCATGGTCGACGTGAGCTCCTCGCGTATGTTCGGCACCACGGACAAGATCAAAAAGAACATGATAACCGAGATCGCCGCCGTGCTGGCCTTTTCCGCCGCACAGAATAACGACAAGGTGGGCTGCATGTTCTTCTCGGACCGCGTGGAGAAATATATCCCCCCCAAGAAAGGCCGCGCCCACGTGCTGATGATAATCCGCGAGTTGATAGAATTCACGCCCGAGCACACGGCCACCGACCTGTCCGAACCGCTGCGCCAGCTGACCAACGCGATCAAAAAGCGCTCGACGGCCTTTATCCTCTCGGACTTCCTGGATTTCGAGGGCGACGCCCCGCGTTACGAGCACGCCCTGAATATCGCCACAGGCAAACACGACCTGGTGGGCATCCGCATCTGGGACCGCCGCGAGGCCGAGCTTCCCGACGTGGGATTTTTAGAGTTGTGCGATGCCGAGTCCGGACGTAAGGTCATGGTCGACAGCTCCTCGCGTAGCGTCCGCGAGGCGTGGGCCGGGAGTTGGCGCAGACGCAGCGCGGCTATCGACCGCACCCTCAAACGCGCCCGGGTCGACTACACCGACGTTGCCACGGGCGAGGATTACGTATCTTCGCTGATAAAACTATTCAAACAACGCGCATGAAAACTTTTTTTGCATTTTCGTTTGTTGCGCTTTGCACCGCCCTCACCGTTCTGGGCCAAAGCCCCGCCGTGCCCGACTCCGTGCGCAGGGCCAACGCCCCGATAGTCACGGCGCGTTTCGTGCCCGACAGCGTGGGCCTGGGCGACCGTTTTCGTCTGAGGCTCGAAGTGACCAAAGACATAATGCAGCAGATAGGCTGGCCGGAAGGCAAACCGGGAGAGAACGGTCAGCCGACCATGTTCACCGACCACATCGAGCAGGTGGCCGACCTGCCGCAGGACACCGTGCGCGTCGAGGGCCGCCGCGTTACGCTCTCCAAGGAGTGGGAGTTGACCTGCTTCAAGGACGGGTGGCACGGGCTGAAACATATCCCGGTGCTGTTTTCCGACAAGAATATCGTCGACTCGGTCTACGCGCGCCCCGATTCGATCATGATCTTCGTGGGTACGTTCGAGATAGACACCCTCACCCAGCAGATCTACGACATCAAGCCCGTGTTGGGCGCCCCGCTGCGTTTCGGCGAGTTTTCGGGATGGCTGCTGATGGCCTGGGCGCTGGTCGCTCTTATCATCGTGGGGATACTGATATATATCGACTGGAAGCGCAACGGTCGTCCCTTCTGGGCCCCACGCGAGAAAGAACCGCCCCACCTGGCCGCCATACGCGCCCTCGAAGCGCTCAGCCACCAGAAATTGTGGCAGAACAACAAACACAAGCAGTACTACACGCTTCTGGCCGACATCGTGCGCACATATATCGAAGGGCGCTACGGCGTGGCGGCGATGGAGATGACCTCGGACGAGCTTCTGGGCGCCATGCGCGGGCTCGACCTGCCCGAGCGCAACCGCCGTCAGCTCACCACGCTCTTCTCGGTGGCCGACCTGGCGAAATTCGCCAAGTACACGCCCCCGGCGGAGGATAACGAGAGCTGCTATAACGACGCATACTACTTCGTCGAGGACACCAAGCCCGCCGAAGAGGAGCAACCAACACAGGAGAAGTCATGAAACGGGTTTTGATATTTTCGCTGGCCCTTTTTACGACGCTCGGCGCTGCGGCGCAGAAATACCCCGAGCGCCGCGTGGTCCGCTCCGGCAACCGCTCCTATGAAAAGGAGAAGTACGTCGAGGCCGAGATCACCTACCGCCGTGCGCTGGAGAAGAACGCGGCCAGCTACGAGGCTGCGGACAACCTCGCCAAATCGCTCTACAAGCAGCAACGCTGGGACGAAGCCGCACAGGCGTTTTCTCCCCTGGCCGCTGACAGCCTTAACCGGGCCCATGCCCCGGCGGCCAACTTCGACCTTGGCAACGCCCTGTTCAAACAACGCAAGTTCGCCGAGGCGGTAGAGGCCTACAAGAGTTCGCTGCGCCTCGATCCGACCGACCAACAGGCCAAGTTCAATTTGGCCTACGCCCAGAAGATGCTCAAGGACCAGCAGGGCGGCGGTGGCGGCAACGACAAGGATAAAGACAAGAACGACCAACAACAGCAACAACAACAACCCCAGCCGCAGCAGGGCGACGGAAAGCCCCAGCCCGCAGAGCCCAGGCAGGGACAGATGAGCCAGCAGGAGGCCGAACAGATGCTCCAGGCCGTGCAGGTGGGCGAAGACAAGACCCGCGAAAAGGTCGAAAAAGAGAAAGGCAAGCCCGTGAACGCCCGGGGCGGCAAGAATTGGTAGAAGAGTTTACCTGAGAGAGAAATGGAGATCACAAGATTTGCAAATCCCGCGTTACTTTGGCTGCTGCTGTTGCTGCTGCCCATGGCGGCGTGGTATATCTGGCAATGGCTCAGGGGCGGCGCGGCGATACAGGTCTCGTCGACCGACGGGGTGCTCAAAGCCCCCCGCACGGTGCGTTACTACCTGCGCCATGCGCCCTTCGTGCTGCGGTGCGCCGCCGTGGCTCTTATCATCGTGGCGGTAGCCCGCCCGCAGAGCGTCGAGAGCGGCAGTAACTCCAAAGCCGAGGGCATCGACATAGTCCTGGCATTGGACATATCGAGCAGCATGCTCGCCCGCGACTTCGAACCCGATCGCCTGACCGCCGCCCGCGAGGTGGCCGCCAGTTTCATCAACGCCCGCCCCAACGACCGCATAGGCCTTGTGACCTTCGCCGGCGAGAGTTTTACGCAGTGCCCCCTCACGACCGATAAGCGCTCCCTTTTGAACCTGCTTTCGCAGGTGCGCACCGGCATCATCGAGGACGGCACGGCCATCGGCAACGGCCTGGCCACCTCGGTCAACCGCCTGAAGCAGACCCCCGCCAAGAGCAAGGTGGTGATCCTGCTGACCGACGGTGTGAACAACCGCGGCCAGATCACCCCCGTGACCGCCGCCGAAGCTGCCGCCGCATTCGGCATAAAGGTCTACACCATAGGCGTCGGCACGCGCGGACAGGCCCCCTACCCGGTGGTGGATATGTTCGGTCGCCCGGCGGGTTACCAGATGATGGAGGTCGAGATCGACGAGAAGATGCTCACCGAGATAGCCTCGCTAACCGGCGGTGAATATTTCCGCGCGACGGACAAGGGCAGCCTCCAGGCCATCTACGAGCGGATCAACGACATGGAGAAAACCGAGGTCGACGTTACGGACTACACGCGCTATAACGAGCTTTTCGCGGCATTCCTTTTGGGGGCCGTGCTGCTGCTCGTTGCCGAAGCCCTTTTCAAATATTTATTCATCAGGCAAATACCATAATAGTATGTTCAGATTTGCCTCACCCGAGTACCTTTACCTGCTGCTGCTCATTCCTGCGCTGGCAGGTGTGTATATCTACGCCATCGGCCGCCGCCGCGCCAACCTCGCCCGTTTCGGCGAGGCTTCGACCCTGCGCGCGCTGATGCCCGAACTCTCGCCGCGCCGCTCACGCCATAAATTCATCCTGCTGCTGCTTGCCCTTTCGTTTGCCGTGCTTGCTTTGGCGCGCCCGCAATTCGGGTCCAAGCTGCGCGAGGTAAAACGCACCGGCATAGAGATAATGCTCTGCGTGGACGTGTCCAACAGCATGCTTGCCAAAGATTTCGAGCCCAACCGCCTGGAGCGCACCAAGCACGCCATAGGCCGTCTTCTGGAGGGGCTGCAAAACGACCAGGTCGGGTTGGTGGTCTTCGCCGGCGACGCATACATGCAGCTGCCGATAACCTCGGACTACCTCACCGCCCGCTCGTTCGTCGACCAGGTATCCACCGACATGGTATCGCGCCAGGGCACGGCCATCGGCAAGGCCATCGACCTGGCCGCATCGAGTTTCTCGGAGAATAGCGAGGGCAGCCGCGTGATAATCGTGATCTCCGACGGCGAGAACCACGAAGACGACCCCATCGCCGCCGCGGTACGGGCGATGGACAAGGGGATCAAGATCTACACCATAGGTATCGGCACGCCCGAAGGTGCGCCCATACCCCTGGGCGATGACTTTATCCGCGACGAAAAGGGGGAGATTGTGGTCACGCACCTCGACGAGCAGACCCTCAAGGAGACCGCCCTGACGACCGGCGGCGCCTATATCCGCGCCGACAACCGCAGCGTGGGACTGCAGGAGATAATCGCCCAGGTCAACAAGACCGAGAAGCAAAGCCTCTCCTCGATGGTCTTCGAGGAGTATAACGAGCAGTTCCAATACCTGGCCGCCATAGCGCTGGCGCTGCTGATCCTGGAATGTTTCGTACTGCCGCGCAAGAACAGGCTGCTGGCGCGGTTCAATATCTTCAAGTGACCGGACTTTAATAAAGTGCGTCCTACCCCAAGGTAGGACGCACTTTGTTTTGCGCAGTGGCGAATTGTACGGATTGCATCGCAGTCCGGTTTACCGCGCATCGCCACGAGGTCTGCCCGCAGTGCACTCCACGCGGTTGTCTATCGCCCATTGAGCCAGCGAACGCAACAGCGGCGTAAGGGTCGTGCCCAGGGGCGTTATTGTATATTCCACCCGCGGGGGTATCTCGGGAAAAACCTTACGGCTTATCAGATTGTCGGATTCGAGTGTGCGCAGGGTCACTGTGAGCATCTTCTGCGAAATATCAGGGATCGTACGCGATAACTCGCCGAACCGCGCCGGCGCACCGCAGTCCAGGGCCAGCAGCACCAGCACGGACCATTTGTCGCCGAACCGCGACATCACGTCGCGAACGGGGCAAAAATCCTCAATTTTTTTCATACCACTTTGACGCTGATTTTCAATATTGCTTACCACACGGTAAGTATCTTTCTGTTACGTAACTACTTGTTTTTCAAAAACTCTCTTTTTAGCTTTGCCTCTACAAAAGTAATTAACTTTATTTTATCAACCAAAAAAGGATGGAGATGAAAACAACGCAAGTCATTGCCCGCGGGGATAACTACACCGCCGTGAGCGTGGGAAGTTGGGATGGATTGGGTGGCCACGTGCTGACACTCGCGCCTGGCGTAGAGATCCCAGGCAAGGTATTCGTGGGGACAGACCTCGGTTCGACCGGTGTAGAAGTGTCGTTCGGCGAGTTGCCTATCGGGGCAGGAATTGATTTCTTGCACACGCACGGCGACAACGAGGAGATTTACGTCGTAGTGCGCGGCAGTGGGCAGTTCCAGGTCGACGGCAATATTTTCGACATAGCCGAAGGCAGTTTGGTTAGGGTCTCGCCCGCCGGTCGCCGCAGTTGGCGCAACACTGGCGATGCCCCCCTGGTCGTGATGTGCATCCAAAGCCGCGAATGTTCGCTCCCCGAGCTTGGCGTGGCGGACGGGCACATCCTCGATGGCACAGTCAGCTGGTAGTAGCAAAGAGGCCTGTCTTTCACAGACAGGCCTCTTTGCTCTAAAGCCACTCTTCGCTGACCACCCCGCCCTCGACGGAGACGACGATAACCTTCACCGGCACTTTGCGCGCCGCCCTTTGCGTGGCGGCCTGGGCTATGCGGAGCAACCCTCCGCAGCAGGGGACCTCCATGATGGCCACCGTCAGGGTGTTGATCCGCGCCTGGTCGATCATGGACACCAGTTTCTCGATATATGCTTCCTGTCCCTGGTCCAGCTTGGGGCAAGCCACGGCCAGCATGCGCCCGCGCAACAGGCGGTTGTGGAAATCGCCCATCGCAAAGGCTGTGCAGTCGGCGGCAAGCAACAGGTCTGCCCCCTGAAGGAAAGGTGCGGCAGGGTTGAGCAGATGCAGCTGCACAGGGAACTGCCTCAGTTCGGAGGGCTGCGACATGCGCATCCCGGCTGCGGCGAATCCCGGCGCACCGCCGCGGTTGACCTCGCGCATCATCGATCCCGGACACCCGCAAGCAAGCGGTTTTTCCTCCTGTAGGGGAGCGTCGATATCGGTTTTCAGGCCATGCTCTTCGAGGTAGCGCAAGCCCTGGTTCAATAATTCGCCCTGCCCGTGGTCGCGCAGGTGGCGCAGGTGTGCATCCACTACGGCCCGGCCCCTGGGTACGATGCGCTCCATCACGGCGCGCTCGTCATACGGCTCGGCCTCGCGCTCTTCGAGCGTTATGGCGCCTACGGGACACTCGCCGATGCACGCGCCCAGCCCGTCGCAATAGAGTTCGCTGACCATCACGGCCTTGCCGTCGATAAGTTGCAGCGCGCCCTCGTGGCAGCCGCTTACGCAGGCTCCGCATCCGTTGCACAGGGCGTCGTCGATCTTTATAACAGTACGTTTCATATTCGGTCTCAATTATATGAGCAGCTTCGTTGGCGAATTCCTTCGTTTCATACCGCAAAGATATGCCCGAAAGGCCGCCGCAGTCTGACACTTTTGTTGCATTTTGTATACATTTGCAAAAAACACCGTCATGGATTACTCGTCACTGGCCAAAACTGCGCTCTTCGCCGGGATGCGCACAGATGAAATCGAAGGTCTGCTGGAACAATTCGGCATCAGTCCGGTCACGTTCCGCCGCGGCGACATACTCGCGCGCCAGGGCGAGGTGTGCAACCGCCTTATCGTGCTGCTCACAGGCGCCGCGCGGGGCGAGATGGGCGATTCGTCGGGCAAGGTGGTCAAGGTCGACGATATCGCGGCGCCCAACCCGCTGGCTATACTTTTCCTCTTCGGGCCCGACAACCGCTTTCCGGTCGACGCCGTGGCAAGCGACGACGGACAGGCCATCGTCATCCCGCGTGGGGTGGTGCTGCAGATGCTCTCGCGCAACGAGCATCTGCTGGAGAATTACCTTAATATATCGGCAACGTTCGCCTCGCGCCTGAGCCGCAAGCTGCACTTCATGTCCTTCCGCACCATACGCCAAAAACTGGCCGTCTACCTGCTCGACCTGGCGGCCAAAAGCGGCGCGCAGAACGTCCGACCCGATCGCACGCACCTCGCCCTGGCCGAATATTTCGGGGTGTCGCGCCAGGCGCTGGAGCGCGAAATGAAAAAGATGGCCGAAGAGGGACTTTTGAGCATTGAGGGTAAACTGATAACCGTAACGGACAAGGCGGCCCTCAAACGTATCGTCGACCTGTAATTATTTCCTATCTTTGCCCCATGCGAAGAGTCAATAAATTCATCACCGACGCCGGCTACTGCTCACGGCGCGAGGCAGACGCCTATATCGCGCAGGGACGCGTGACGATCAACGGGCGCGAGGCCGCGCTGGGCGATGTGGTCGGCGAAGGCGATACGGTGGAGGTCGACGGCGAAAAGGTCGGCGCGAAGGCCAAAAAGGCGGTCTATATCGCCTGTCACAAACCGGTGGGGGTGACCTGCACCAGTGAGCGCAGCGACAAGACCAACATCATCGACTTTTTGGGCTATAAGGAGCGAATCTTCCCCGTAGGCCGCCTCGACAAGGACTCCGAGGGGCTTATCATCCTGACCAACGACGGGGATATCGTAAACAAGATACTGCGCGCGGGCAACAACAACCCCAAAGAGTATGTGGTGACGGTGGACAAACCGGCCACGGGCGATTTCCTGCGCCGCATGTCCGAGGGCGTGCACATTCTGGGCACGAAGACCAAGCCGTGCCGCATAGTGCGCAAGAACGACACCACATTCATAATATACCTGACCCAGGGCCTCAACCGCCAGATCAGGCGTATGTGCCAGGCGTTGGGCTATAAGGTCGTGCGCCTGAAGCGCACCAAAGTGATGAACATTGCCCTGGGCGACCTCGAAGCGGGACGCTGGCGCTACTTCACGGCGGAAGAAACCACCCGCATGCACGAGCTGCTGGCCGCCTCGTCCGGCACCGAGGAGGCGTCGGCGGAACCGCGACCCGCGCCGCGCCCCCGCAAAACGGGCTCGTACTCGTCCTATCGCGAGAAGGGACGGTCCGGCGCCCAACGCGAGGAGGGCAAAAAGACCCCGGGCACGAAATCGCGCTCCACGTCGCGTCCCGCAGCCCCGCGTCCCGCGACCAAATCGCGCCACAAGCTGTAAGGGGCGATGAATTACCTCGCCCACATATTACTCTCCGGCAGCGACGGCGGGGTCAGGGTCGGCAACTTCATCGGCGATGCGGTAAAAGGCAACGCCTATAAGGATTATCCGCAAGCCATCTGCCGCGGGGTGAAGCTGCACCGCACCATAGACGCCTACACCGACTCCCACCCGGCGATCCGCGAGGCCGTCCGCACGCTCTCGCCACATTTCGGGCGGTACTCGGGCGTGGTGCTGGATATATATTTCGACCACCTGCTGGCCTCGCGCTTCGGTGAGTTCTCCGACGTGCCGCTGCGCCGTTTCACGCGACGGTTTTACCTCGACCTGGCCTTGCGCCGCCACCGGCTGCCGCAGCGCATTAAGAATTTCATGTGGCACTTCATACTCACCGACCGGCTCGGTCGCTACGCCACCGCGGGGGGTATCGGTGAATCGCTCTCGATAATGGTGCGCTACCGCCACCTCGACATCCATGTCCAGGCGGCGGTCGAATACCTCGCCAGGCACGAGGATGAGCTGTGGGAGGTATTCCTCCCGTTCTTCGGCGAGTTACAGGCGTTGTGCCGCCGCGAGCTCTCCAAATAGCCTCAAACTAATCCTGGTCGGTGAATTTCAGGTGCAGTAGGAGCCTGTCGATGGCTTTTGCGATCCTGTCCGCCTTGGTCTGCTCGCCCTTCGCGGAATATATCCACTTGACGTAGTTGTGCCGCTGGCTCTCGCTGAGCGATTGAAAGAATTTCAGCGCATCGGGCTCGTCCCCCAGGCACGATAGCAGCTCTTCGGGGACTTCCAGCGGTCCATTGACCGCATAGAGGACGACGTGGACGTAATCGCCCGCCTGTTTTTTTATTTTCTTCCTTATATCGGCCTTTACCGAGAGTATCAGCGTCCCCTTGCCCGAGGGCATCAGGTGGTGGTCGGCTATCTGCAAGCCGTCGATAGTGCCGCTCACCCTCACCCAACTGAACGAGGCGTTTTTGTCGGGCAGTATCTCGTGGATGACCGCATACGTCCAGCCCCCTTTGCCCGGGGACCTTTCCAGCAGGTATTCCCTGTCTACAAGCGGTTTTCCATGCATACTATGATTTCTTCAAAAAGCAGGTTTTCAGAACTATGCCGCTGCCGTCTATCCTGCAGTCGACCTGTTCGGGATTTTCCGTCAGGCGAATATTCTTGACTTTCGTACCCTGCTTGATGACCATCGACGAGCCTTTGACGTCGAGGTCTTTAATGACCGTCACCGAGTCGCCGTCTGCCAGGGGATTGCCGTTGCAATCTTTCGGCAACTGCCCGGCGTCTTCCTGCTGCGTTTCGCCCTCCGCCCATTCGTGTCCGCAGTCGGGACAAACGTTCAATGATCCGTCAAAATAGGTGTTGCCCATTTCGCACATGGGGCAATTAGAGATATCGCTCATCGTCTCAATAAATTTAATGAGCAGCGAAGATATGCAATATCAGGCGATTAAAAAAACGGTCCGACCGAGTATTTCTACTTCGGGAGGACTAACTGCGCCTGACGCCCGGATCGTCGACGACCGCCGCGGGGGGTGTGAGCAGCACAGAGGGGTTGGAGAGCAGCTGCCCCAACAGGCGCAGCGAGGATACCAGGTAAAACCCGTCGCACATCCTCTCGTCTATGGTGTATTTGAGCCACACGCCCTTCTGGCGCACGAGGTTGCCCTGCCCGTCGGGCACATAGTCGAAACTCTTGCGCCCCAGGGTGGCGAAACATCCGCACGTGCCGAATTCGTAGAGGTGGTGGTAGGCCGCCTCGGAGCCGAGCGACCCAAGGTTTGACAAAAACAGCGAGCAGTGCCAGGGACTTACCTTCAAAAGGCTTGCGGGGAACACGCCTTTGTCATCCATACGCAGGAACAGCGAGGAGATCCACCGCAGCATGAACGACGGCACGAGGCTCAGCAGCCGCGCCGTTTTATCCATCTCGCCAGCCTGTTCGGACACCGCGGTGCGGTACTCGCGCTCGACCTTGCGCACCACGTCGGCGATGGTGTCTTCGGGTGAAAATATCATTTTTATCACCGTCTCCTCGGCCAGGTCCCTCATCTCCTTTTTGACCGTAAGGCAGATGCTTATGTGGTTGCGGGCGTAGACCTTGCGGTCGACCACGAAACGATTCAGCAGAGGGCGCTGGCTGTACAGCCTCACGAAAGCCGCCACGATGACGTGCATGATCGACAACCCGGGGATCTGTTCGCGGTACTGCCTGACCAGTTTTTCGATAGGCTCCAGCGCCACTCGGTCCTTATAGAGCACCTGCGAGGCATTGCGTCCCCGCATAAGGTGGGGCATGATCGTAAATATGGGGTCGAGGCTGCGCACCCGCCACCCGTCCCTGCGGTCGCCCCTGCGCCGTTTTATCCCTTTATTCTCCATTATTTAGATATGTTAGGCGCGCCCGGGCTTGCCGAGTATGGGGTCGATGATGGCGTGCATCATTTTTTTGAGCTTGTCACGTGGGCTTAACGAGCGGTGCATCAGCACCGCCCCACAGAAGAGGTCGGGATTGAAACCCCTGATCTGCGCATATTGGCCGGCCATTTCGACCAGTTGCATCCGCGGCAGCGTCCAGCGCATTTCGCGTGCCGAGAGGCGCATATCCATTCGGCGGAACACCACGCGGTTGATGTCGATCAGCGCGAAGCTGTAACCCAGGTCCGTGTGGCGGACGAATATGTTACCGTGATTATAGTCGCCGTGCATGATACCCGCCGAGTGCATTTTGGCCGTGAATGCCGCCAGGTCGCTCAATATGGCGGAGCGCTGCTCGGGGGTGTACGAGTCGATATCCGCCAACAGGGGCAGGTCGATATGGCGCGAGATGAAATAGCCGGTGTGGAACACGCCGCACACAGCCACTTCTATATAAGCCACCGCCTCGGCGGTGGCTATTCCCATCCGCTTGAACCTGCCGGCATACTCGTACGAGCGGCGGGCCTTGCTCCAGCGCAGACCCGAGTAGACCAGTTGGTTCACCCTTGTGGGACGTTTATAGCATTTGATAACCAGCACCGTACCGTCGGGAGCCGTGACCTTTTCGATGGTGTTGCGCCCGTGGTAGATCACCTCCCCGCGGGGAAAAGGGCGTGTGGGCAGCGAGGAGATAAAATCGCCCAGGTGGGCGTATTCGGGATTGACGACGATCTTCATTTGTTAGGGTCGGGGGCGTATATAATATACGAAAGTAGTGATTTTAGATCAATTATATAAAAAACCAGCGCGATACTTCGCCCGGTGTAGCTCCGAAACCGGAAATTTTATATACTTTTATATCGAACTTAAAAAATAATCTGTATGAGTTGGCTTTGGACGATACTTATCGGTATGCTGGCGGGTTACGCGGCAGGCGTGCTCATGAAAGGCAAAGGCTTCGGCCTGATAGTGAATCTGATAGTCGGTCTTGTCGGCGGTTGGCTCGGCGGCTGGCTCTTCGGAATCATAGGCTTGGGCCCGAACAACATCGTCGGCAGTCTTATCGCCGCGGTGGTAGGTGCCGTGTTGCTCCTTTATATCATTTCGCTCTTTAAGCGGAAATAGAAAGGATGTGCAGCAAGAAAGGGGGCCATTGGCCCCCTTTCTTGCTGCTAAGCCTCGCCCATGTTGAGGTTAAGGGTCGGGCGGTCGCTGTCGTCGTCCATCCGGCTGACGGGGATATCTATCCTGCCGACGTTGCTCTCATAGCGGGTGATATTGTCCTGCAGGGTCATCAACAGGCGCTTGGCGTGCTCTGGGGTGAGTATGATGCGGCTTTTGACCTTCGCCTTGGGGACGCCGGGCATCAGGGCGGCGAAGTCCAGGACAAATTCGGATGTCGAGTGCGATATGACTACAAGGTTCGAATATTCGCCCTGGGCGATCTGCTCGGGCAGTTCTACGTTCATCTCCTTTTCCATGAAAATCTGTTTTGTAACGAACAAAAGTACCCATTTGCCGCGTCTGACGCTTAGGAAAGGCCATGAAGTTATCGGCTTTTTATTAACAATCGGTTAAATATTCGTATCTTTGCCGCTGTTTATTTAAAGCAAAGATATATGTCGCGCTACCTGTTGCGTTCCGCCAAATACCTGGTACAATTAGTGTTGTTGCTTACGGTGCTGTTCACGGTCATGCTGCTGACCGGCACGGCTGCGGGTGATTCGCCCGCGGAGATGCTTTTTTCCACTAAGGGAGCGCTGATGGCAGCCCTGCTGCTGGCCGTGGCCGCGGCCTATCCCTCCTACGGCTTCACCTCGCGAAGGGTGGCCGCAGATTTCACCGCCGACCGCGAGAAGATCGTCCGGGCGATGGATATGGGCGGCTACGTACCCGGAGAAACGAAGGACGGGGTGATGGCCTTCCACACGCGCAACGCGCTTAAAAGGCTGTGGCGGATGGGCGAGGATACGCTGACCGTAACCCCGGTGGATGGGGGAGTAATGATAACCGGACTTCGTAAAGAGGTCATAAATGCGTACTATCGCCTGGGGGCAACGATATGATTTTCAAGAGGAGAGTGAAGATATTGGTCGCCGTTGCGGCATTGGTCGCAACGGCTGCCGTGCTTATTTCCGCCGGGAAGGGCGATTTCCGCCTGGGGCGCAGCATGGAGATCATGGCCAACATGATGCGTGAGGTCAACCTGCTGTACGTAGACCCGGTGGCCGCAGACAAACTGCTCACGGACGCAGCCCGGGGACTGGTGTCGAACCTCGACCCATATACCGAATACATGTCCGAAGAGGATGTGGCCGACTTCGAGGTGATCACGACGGGTAAATATGCCGGCGTGGGTTCGCTGATACGCAAAAAAGGCGACTGGGTGGCATTCTCGGAGCCGTATAAGGGTTTCCCGGCAGACAAGGCGGGGCTGGTGGCCGGCGATAAGATCGTCGAGATCGCCGGCAAGGACGCCAAAGGAATGACCACTCAAAAGGTGAGTTCGCTGCTGCGTGGCGATCCCGGCACGAGCGTCAAAATAAAGGTCGAGAAACTCTACTCGGGCGACACGGTGGCGCTCACGCTGCGCCGCGAACGCATCGTCATTTCGGGCATCCCTTATTACGGCATGGTGTCGGAGAGGGTGGGTTACATCCGCCACGACGATTTCTCGGAAGATTGCGCCAACGACCTGCGCAAGGCATTCGTGGCGTTGCGTAAGGACGGGCGGATGAAAGGCCTTATCATAGACCTGCGCGGCAACGGCGGGGGCATTTTGCAACAGGCGGTCAAGATACTCTCGCTGTTCACCCCCAAAGGCACCGAAGTGGTGTCGATGCGCGGCAAGGTGAAGCAACTCGACCAGACCTTCTACACCGAGGGCGAACCCCTCGACGCGCAAATTCCGATCGTGGTGCTGGTCAACGGAGGCTCGGCTTCAGCCTCAGAGATCGTCGCGGGGTCGTTGCAGGACCTCGACCGCGCGGTGCTTATGGGGCAGCGCACCTTCGGCAAGGGACTGGTGCAATCCACCCGTCCTTTGGGATACAACTCATTCCTGAAGATCACCACGGCAAAATACTATATCCCAAGCGGACGCTGCATACAGGCCATCGACTACACCAACCGCCGCGAAGACGGCAGCGCGGGATATATCCCCGACTCGCTGCGCAAAGAGTTCGCCACGGCAGGGGGACGGGTGGTCTATGACGGCGGGGGGATAATGCCCGATGTGGCGACCACAGCGGAATATACCAGCCGATTCGTGATGACTCTCTACGCGATGGGCTACATCGACGATTTCGTGGACGGTTTTATGCGCGCCAACCCCGACCTGGAGGTGTCCTTGGATGGTTTTAAACTCCCCGCGACGTGTTACGCGGCATTCGGCGCGTTCATGAAGGACAAGCACCTGGACTTCGAATCGGAGAGCCACGCCGCGCTCCGCCAGCTGCGCGAAAGCGCCGAAAGGGATAAGTACAGCGAAAAACTGGCGCCCGCCCTGGCGGCGCTCCAGGCGGCGATGCCCGACGAGCTGGAAGAAAACCTCTCGCTGTACCGCGACGACCTCTCGGAGTTGATAGAGGACAACATCGTCCTGCGCCGCCACTACTCGCACGGGGTGATAGCCCATTCGCTGCACCGCGATCGTGAAGTGAAGGCCGCCGTGGAACTGCTCGGGGACCAACCCCGGTATAAAGCCCTGCTCACGGCGAAACGGTAAGAGATGAAACGGCTCCTGGGCATAACGCGCAACTTCACATTCCGCAGCCGGGTGTTCATCATCGCCGTGGGGCTTGTGATAGGCGTGGTTTCGCTGCTGTTCGCCAACCGCATGGTGCACATGCTGCGCATCAAAGAGAAAAATGAGGTGTCGGTGTGGACGTACGCCATGGGGCGCCTGGGTGAGATCGGCAACCTCGACCAATTGGTGGGGCGCATCAAGACCAACAACAACTCGATACCATTTATACTAACCGACGCCAACCTGAGGGTCCAATACTCGCACCTGATCCCCGAGCGGATAATAAACCACCCGGACATGCTGCGCGAGAAGATAGAAAAACTCTCGGAGCAGAACACGCCCCTGGAGATACTGTGCTGGGACGGGCAGGTCTACTACCTGTTCTACGGCAACTCGCAGCTGCTGACCCTGATGATGTATTTCCCGGTGGCGCAGCTGCTGGTGATCGCCTTTTTCGTGGCCTTCGGTTTTATCACCTTCCGCACCACGAAGCACGACGAGCAGAACCGCGTGTGGATCGGCCTGGCCAAAGAGACCGCGCACCAATTGGGCACGCCCACATCGTCGCTGCTGGGCTGGGTAGAGTACCTGCGCACGCAGCCCATAGACCAGTCGGCGGTCGAGGAGATGGGAAAAGACCTGCAACGGCTCATGAAGGTCGCCGACCGTTTCTCGAAGATCGGCTCGGAAACCTCCCTCGCCCCGGCCAACGTGAACGAAGTGGTGGGCGAAAGCGTGCTCTACTTCCGCACGCGCATCCCGCGCAACGTGACCCTCTCGTACAACGGGCTGGCCATCGCCCCCCTTCGGGCGCAGATCAACGAGGCGCTGTTCGAGTGGGTGGTCGAGAACCTGCTCAAGAACGCCCTGGACGCATTGCAGGGGCGCGGGGCGGTGGATGTACGCATTTCGGACAACGACGACAATATCTTCATAGATGTCTCCGATACGGGAAAAGGCATCTCCAAATCTAACATAAAACGCGTTTTCGACCCCGGCTACACCACCAAGACGCGCGGTTGGGGGTTGGGGCTGTCGCTCTCGCGCCGCATAATAGAAGAGTACCACAAAGGCCGGATAGGGGTGCTCGAAAGCGAACCGGGCAAGGGGACCACCATGCGCATAACCCTCAACAAATATTATGATTGACCGCATGGCGACCGACATGCCGGATTGTTTCAGCCCCCACGCGGAGTTTTTCCCGCAGGTTATCTTCGAACGGGCGCTGCACCCGGTTAAAACCGCGGTGCACGGCGCGCCGGGGGTGACGGGCGCGCCGGGGGTGACGGGGGTGACGGGGGTGACGGGGGTGACGGGGGTGACGGGGGTGACGGGGGTGACGGGGTGCGACTCGCTCCCCTCCGGCGGCCCGGTCGCGATACTGCCCGACACGCTGCCCCCGCCCCTGCCGGTGGTGACGCCAGGGGACGTATTCGGCCCGGTGTCCGAGCTGTGCACTTCGACGGCGCCGCCGCAGATCGCGCCGCGCGACCCTTTCAGCGGCGCTGCGCTCTACCAGCTCTCGGTGCTGGGCATGGGCATCGCCTATTGCTGCCTGTTGTACTACTTCCGGGGCGCGGTGGTGGCGCTGGGCAGGATGTTGCGCGGTAAACTCTACACGACCATGCTCCTGGAACAGGCCAACCACACCTTCATGCTCTTTATGAACTTTACCACGGTCCTGGGGCTGGTCACGGGGGGCGTCTCCATCGCGCGGCTTATCAGCCTGGTGCTACCCGCGGACCAGGCGCAGACGCTGCCCTGGTGGATCGGCGCGACAGCCGTGCCGATGATCGTGGGGCTGCTGGCGCTGATAATGCTTTACCGCTACGTCGCCCTGCGCGCGGTGGGATGGCTCACGCTGTGCGGCGATCTGACCGGACGGCTGTGGGCGCTGCGCAGGATGGCCGCCGCGCTCTGCACGCTGGTGATAATCCCGCCCCTGGTGTTGCTGCCCCTGGGCGAGGGGACCATGTTCTACGTTATGGCTGCGCTGGTCGGATTGCTGTGGCTGGCCAAAGGCGTGTTCATACAGCACAAGGTGTACGTTTTGTTTATTAGTGAAGATATTTCAATTTTGCATTGGTTTTTGTACCTTTGCACCGTCGAAATTTTCCCATTGAGCCTACCCCTGGCCGTCCTTTGGCGAACTTTCGGTTAAATTAAAAGCTAAAGTTTTGAAGGTTAAAAACTTGCTGGTGTCGCAACCTGCCCCGGCCGTGATAGAGAAGTCGCCCTTCTGGGAGCTTATGCAAAAGCACGGCCTGAAGGTGGAATTCTACCCTTTCATCAAAGTGGAGGGCGTTTCACTACGCGAATTCCGCAGCCAACGCATCGAAGTGCTCGACCATTCTGTGGTCGTATTCACTTCGCGCACCACCATCGACCACTTCTTCCGCATCTGCGAGGAGGCGCGCATCACGATCCCCGAGTCGATGAAATACCTCTGCCAGACAGAGGCCGTTGCGCTCTATCTGCAAAAGTACATAGTCTACCGCAAACGCAAGATATTCTTTGCCGACGGATCGTTCCAGAGCCTTATGGAGTTGATACTCAAACACCGCGACGAACGTGTGCTGCTCACCCTCTCGGAGCCTTACAACGCCGACCTCTCGTCTGCGATGGAGAAGCTCAAGATACGTTTCAACCGCGTGGTGCTCTCGCGCACCGTGCCCCGCGACCTGTCGGGGATCGACCCTTCGGCCTACGATCTGATGGTCTTCTACACCCCTGCCGAGATCGCCGCCCTGACCGGGGCCTTCCCACTGGATAAGTTGCCCATGATCGCCACCTTCGGCAACGGCACCGCACAGGCCGCCGTGGACGCCGGGATCACGCTGCGCGCCATGGCACCCACCCCGCAGGTCCCTTCGATGGCCAGGGCGCTCGAACTTTTCATCGCCAGGGTCAACGCCGGCGAACAGGTCGCCCCCGTGGAATTCGCACGCACCAGCAAGGTCGAGGATTTCGTCAAGGCGCAGGAAGCCAAGCCTTCGCGCAAGAGCCGCGCCAAGCGTCCCGACGACCAGGAGGGCAAGCCCGCTCCGGCCAAGCCCGCTCCGGTCAAACCCGCTCCCGCCAAGGCCACTCCGACTAAACCCGTTCCGGCAGCCAAACCCGCCCCCGCCAAGGCCACGTCCGCGGCCAAAAGTGCGTCCGCCAAACCTGCCGCGGCTAAGGCTGCCTCCAAGTAACCCCGTTATGGAACCCGCAGCAGCCCGCAGCACACTCCCGCGCGCGGAACGTCTGCGCGGGAAACGTGCCATAGACGCCCTTTTCGCAGGTGGGCGCAGCGGATTCGTACACCCTTTTCGTTTCGTGTGGAGCGCCACGGGAGAGAGCGTCCCTAACGCCGTGCTTGTCGTCGCGCCCAAGCGCAACCACAAGCACGCCTCAGACCGTAATTTATTGAAACGGCGCGCCCGCGAGGCTTACCGGCTCAACAAGGGATTGGCCGCACCCGCGGGGCTTCATATCGCGTTGATATACAGTTCAAAGAAGATCGAGGATTATAAAACGATCGAAAATGCAGTCAGGGGAATCCTCTCGAAGATCGCAGCCGAAATTTAGGCGTGCCGCCAGGGCCGCGGCAATATTCCCTCTGGTCGCGCTGGTGCGCTTCTACCAGTTGGCCATATCGCCTTACACCCCTGCGGCATGCAGGTTTACACCCACCTGCTCACAGTATGCGCTTGAGGCGCTGCGCAAGCACGGGGTGTTTAAAGGGTCGTGGCTTACCATAGTCCGGCTGTCCAAATGCCACCCCTGGGGCGGGCATGGGCATGACCCAGTGCCATAAAAAGGGTAATGATGCCAAAAAAGGGAGCCAGCCGACTCCCTTTTCGTTTAGATATGCCCATTGGCCACCAGCCACTCTGCGATCTGCACGGCGTTTAGCGCCGCCCCCTTCTTGATCTGGTCGCTCACGCACCAGAAAGTCAGTCCGTTGGGGTTTGAGATATCCTTGCGGATGCGGCCCACCCACACGGGGTCCTCCCCGGCCAGGAAAAGCGGCATGGGATATTTCCTGTCGGCGGGCTCGTCCATAAGGCGCACGCCTTCAGCCGAGGCGAACGCTTCGCGCGCCTGCTCGACCGACACGGGTTTTTCGGTTTCCACCCAGATGCTCTCGGAGTGCGAACGCATCACCGGCACACGCACGCACATGGCGCTTACCTCGATGTCCGAGTGCATTATCTTGCGCGTTTCGTGGTACATCTTCATCTCCTCCTTGGTGTAGCCGTTGTCGGTGAACACGTCGACCTGTGGGATCACGTTATAGGCCAGCTGGTAGGCAAATTTCTCCACGGTCACCGGACGGCCTTCGACTATCTCGCGGTGCTGCTCTTCGAGCTCGTCCATCGCCGAAGCCCCGGCCCCCGAAGCGGCCTGGTAGGTGGCCACGTGCACGCGGCGGATGTGCGAGAGCCTTTCTATGGCTTTCAGCGCCACGACCATCTGTATCGTGGTGCAGTTGGGGTTGGCGATCACGCGGCGCGAGGGGTTGACGGCGTCCGCGGCGTTGACCTCGGGCACGACAAGGGGCACGTCGGCATCCATGCGGAATGCCGAGGAGTTGTCGATCATCAGCGCCCCGTGTTTGGTTATGGTCTTTTCGAACTCCTTCGAAGTGCCCGCTCCAGCCGAGGTGAAAGCTATGTCGACCCCTTTGAAGTCGTCGTTATGTGCAAGCAGTTTGACGGTCAACTCCTTACCGCGAAACATATATTTACGCCCCGCGCTGCGCTCCGACCCGAAGAGCAATAGCTCGTCCAGGGGAAAATTGCGCTCTTCGAGCACTTTGATAAGCTCCTGACCCACGGCGCCGCTTGCGCCGACAATAGCAACATTCATCTTTATATAATTTAGAATACCTTTAGTCGAAAAATTCGTCCGGTGCGGCCATAGCGGGGTCGTACCCCTCCTCCGAGGAGCAGTCGTAGCTCACCGCGCCCACCGGTACGGGGAATTTGTCATTCACCGTGATGCCCAGGCGTGCATCCTGGTAGACCTGTTTTATAAACTTGCCGTAGATCGGCAACGCCATTACAGAGCCTTCGGCGCGCGAGTAGAGGTGCACGCTGGGGTCCTCGGCGCCCACCCATGCCCCGGCCACGAGGTTGGGCGACACGGCCATGAACCATGCGTCGGCGTTCTTCTGCGTCGTGCCGGTCTTGCCGCCCGTTTCGCCCATAGGCCCGAAGGCCCAGTTGAGCTTGCTGGCCGTGCCGTTACTCACCACGAAACGCAGCATGCTGAGCATCGTGTAGGCGGTCTGTTCGCTGATCGCGTCCTTGGTGGTCGAGGTGAAAGAGGAGATCAGGTTGCCCTGCTTGTCCTCGATTCGGGTGACGAAGGTGGGCTCGGTGTAGACGCCGCGGTTGGCGTAGATGCAATAAGTCGACACCATTTCGCACAGCGACACGTCGGGCGTACCCAGACAGAGCGCGTAAACGGGGTCTATATAGCTGTGTATACCCAGTTTATGTATGAAGTCGGCCACGGCGGCGGGCTGCTTGGCCTGTTTCATGATCCATGCCGAGTAGTTGTTGCGGCTCAGGGCCAGACCCCAGCGCAGGGGGTGCAGCACCCCGTCGTAGGTGACCAGCCCCGCCTCCTTGGGGCTCCATATGTCGCCGTTATCGGTCTCGATGGCGGTTTGCAGGTTTGGCACCATAGTGCAGGGCGTGTAACCCAGGTGGTCGATGGCGAAGGTGTAGATGAAGGGCTTGATGGTCGACCCTACCTGGCGCTTGCCCTGGCGTACCATGTCGTACTTGAAGTAGCGGTAGTTGGGCCCGCCCACGTAGGCTTTCACTTGCCCCGTCGCGGGGTCCATGGCCATGAAAGCCGCGCGCATGATGCGCTTGTGGTGCAGGATCGAGTCGCGCGGGGTCATCAGCGTGTCGCGGTCGCCGCGATATGTGAACACGCGCATCTGGACGGGGGTGTTGAAGGCCTTATCGATCTGCTCGGAAGAGGCTCCGTCGTTTTTCATCTCGCGGTAACGGTCCGAATAGCGGATCGCATTGCGGATGATGCGCTCCTGCTTGTCCTTGCCTATGTCGTTGAACAGCACTTTGGTGCGCTTGTACTGGGCGTCCATCGCCGGCTGCACTTCCACCCGCAGTTGCTCCACGAGCGCGTTTTCGGCGTAGAGTTGCATCGCGGCGTTGATGGTGGTGTATATCTTCAGCCCGTCGCGGTAGATGTTATAGCGCGAACCGTCGCTCTTGCGGTTCTTCTCGCACCAACCGTAGAGTGCGTCCTTGTTCCATTGGTCGAGCGCGTATTCGTAGTCCCACTGGCTGCCGAAATCCGAGCGCGAGGGCTTGCTGGCCGTCATCGCCTGGCGCAGCATCTCGCGGAAATATGTGGCGCTGCCCTCGTTGTGCGATATGGGTTTGTATTTGCTCAGGTCTATCTCGGTGGTCTGTAACGAGTCGAGTTGCTCTCGCGAGGAGATATAGCCTTCGGTGCGCATGCGCGAGAGCACCAGGTTTCGCCGCCCCAACGCCTTGTCGTAGTTGATCTTGGGGTTATAGCGCGTCGGCGCGTTCACCATGCCGATGAGCATGGCCGCCTCCTGTGGGTTTATCTCGGCGGGGGTCTTGCCGAAGAAGGTGTGCGCCGCCGACTTGATGCCGTAGGCGTTAGACCCGAAGAGCACCGTGTTGAGGTACATGGCGATGATCTCCTGCTTGGTGTAGTTGTACTCCAGCTTCACCGCCGTGATCCACTCCTTGAGCTTCGAGAAGACGGTGCGCACGTTGCGGGAGACGGCGCTGCGCGAAACCGTGTCGCGCGGGAAAAGGTTCTTGGCCAGCTGCTGCGTGATGGTCGAGCCGCCCCCCTGGTCGCGGTTGCCGAGCACGACGGTCTTCGTAGCCACGCGGGCCAGCGATATGAAGTCGATGCCCGAATGCGAGTAGAAGCGCGCGTCTTCGGTCGACACCAGCGCCCCAACCAGCCAGGGCGAAAGGTCTTCGTAGTCGACGTAAGAGCGGTTCTGCACGAAGAACTGCCCGAGCATCTGCCCGTCCGAGGAGTATATCTCGGTGGCTATGTTGCTCTTGGGGTTCTCCAGCTCCTCGAACGAAGGCAGACGGCCGAACATTCCGGTCGAGGTCAGAAGCAGCAGGAAGATCACCAGGGCGAACGGCGCCGCCACGATGATCCAGAACCACTTTATTGTTTTGGGCGTTACGTACTTATGTGAAAAGTCCCTGTATTTTTCCTTATTCATCTTGATTCTTCGAGGCGTTGCGCATGTGTCGTTCTACCTTTTTTGGGTAGAGGTCTTCTATGGTGATAAGTATGCCGGTCTCTTCGACCTGGCCGAAATCGGGGTTGCACACCGTGCCGAATGTGCGCATAGTGGGCGAGAGGCTCATGTATGAGTTTATCAGCGGCGGGATATTCTCGTTGCGCGAACGGATCTCGCGGACCAGTATGCGGTAGTTTTCCTCGTATGTCTGCCCGCAGAACAGCCTTGCGAGCCCTTCGCGGTCCATGTCCAGCTCGATGGGGTAAATCGGGTCAAGCAGCCCGTCGCGGTCGGGGAAATAGCGTTCCAGGAAGTATATCAGTATGTTGCGGGCAGCCTTGTTGTAGTCGCCGTACATGGTGACCTTGCCCAGGAAGTAGCGCATGTCGGGGTTGTGCACCATCAGCGCGCCCAGCCCGTCCCAGAGGTTGTCCAGCGAGTATATCCCTTTGGGGTTCTTGCGCGTGCCCTGGTAGAGAGGTTGCACGAAAGAGCGCCCCAATTCGATGGTCCAGGGCAGGAAATCGGTGCGGAAACGGTCGCTGAAACGGAAATAATGCTCGGTCGAGAGGTGGGGTGTATTCCCGGAGCACGAAATGATGAAACGGTAGCCGCCCACGATCTGCTTCGCCGCGGGGTCCCACACTATCAATTGGTTGTACCCGTCAGGGGCGGTGTCGTTCTCGTCTATGTCCATGGCTTGGCCGGTGCCCCCGCCCGCCTCGCGGAAAGAGAGTTCGCGCAGACGGCCTATCTCCTGCATGGTGTGCGGACTGTCTGAGGCCGTGACAACGTAAATTTCGTTGCCGGCGTTATTGGTGTAGCGCATAAGGCGCTGCGGCGTTAGTTCACTTTCGATCAGCTCCCTGGCTATCGGATCTATGATGGGCTCGATGGTCATAAGTGCACAAAAATAGATAAAATTTATCGGAATGTCCTACCACTCACGCATCATTTTAACGCATAGGCGCGCGAACGTATTGCATCGCACCACGCCTGGGGGCGCTGCCCGTCGGTGAAACTCTGCCAGGGGACTGGCTCACCTATGTGGATCTCGAACGAGCGGCCACGCTGTCTGAACATCTCGTCGACCAGGTAGAGCATTTCGATATTAGCCTTGATACCCAGGGCTTTGCGTATATTGGAGAGGCGGTAAAAGAAGTTCGAAAGCTCACCCTCGAAATGCACCGGCACCACGTCGCGGCGGTCTGCCACCGCGCGACGTATGAAGTTGGGCTTCCAGGGCAGGTCGGTCACCTCACCGCGTATACGGCGCGAACACAGCCCCGCCGGGAAAGTCACCAGCGGCAGGTCGGAGGCGAACGCCTCGCTGAACATGCGTGCGTACTCGGGATTCTGGCGTCCGTGCTTGTTGACCGGCACGAAAATGGGGGCGAGGGGCGGCAGGTTCATCAGTATGTCGTTGACCACCACCCTCACGTCACCGAATTTCTTTGCAATTTCCTCGGCGAGCATCAGGCCGTCCATACCGCCGAAAGGGTGGTTCGAGGCGAAGATGTAGCGCCCCGCGGGGTCGAGCCTATCCATGCCGACCGCATGGTGGGAGATCTCCATGCGGCGCAGCACTTCGCGCACGAATTCGAGCGTGGGCAGGTGGCCCGCCTCGCGCAGGTAAAGGTTTATTTCGTCGACATGCACGATACGCTCCAGGTAGCGCACGGCGAAGCCCGGCAGCCGCACTTTCTTGTCGCGCAGCACCGCCCTCAGGTCGATCTGTAAATTTTCAGCAGCCATCGAAAGGCAAAGATAATAAATTATGTATCTTTACGACCTGATTGCCCTATGGAAACCTACCACATACCCGTTTTGCTGCACTCTTCGCTCGACCTGCTCGATATAAAGCCGGACGGAGCCTACGCCGACCTGACTTTCGGCGGGGGCGGACACTCGCGCGCCATACTGGAGAGGCTCGGTCCCAAGGGGCGCCTGGCGGGTTTCGACCAGGACGCCGACGCGATGGACAACATACCCAACGACCCGCGCTTCACCTTCATCCGCAGCAACTTCCGCTTCATGCGCGGCGCCCTGCGTGCCAACGGTTTTAGGCAATTGGACGGGGTGCTTGCCGACCTTGGCGTATCCTCCCACCACTTCGACACCCCCGAGAGGGGATTTTCATTCCGTTTCGACGCCCCGCTTGACATGCGCATGAACCAGTCCGCCGCACTCACCGCGGAAAAGGTCGTAAACACCTACACCAACGCCGAGCTGCAACGCCTGTTAGGTGAGTGGGGTGAGGTGGAAACGCCGTATAAATCAGCTAATTGCATCGAGCGCGCAAGGCCGTTGCACACCGTCGGCGAGTTGATCGAGGCGGTCAAACCGTGCACCCCCGCCGCCGACGCCAACAAATACCTCTCCAAGCTCTTCCAGGCCCTGCGCATCGAGGTCAATGGCGAAATGGAGGCCCTGAAAATGGCCCTCGAACAGAGCCTTCGCATACTCAAGCCCGGCGGACGCCTGGTGGTCATATCATACCACTCACTGGAGGACCGCATGACCAAGAATTTCATGCGCTCGGGGCGTTTCGACGGGCAGGTGGAGAAGGATTTCTTCGGTCGCGTGCAGACCCCTTTCGAGGTGATAACCCGTAAGGCGGTGGCGCCCGGCGAAGAGGAATTGCAAAGAAACCCGCGTTCACGCAGCGCACGTCTGCGCGCGGCAGCCAAACTATAAACGATGGGAAGGCAGGTTATCATAGACCCCGAATGGGATACCCCGCCCGTGGCGCAACCCGCCCCGGCGGCTGATGACCCCGTGCCTTTCGACCCCGACCCCGCACCGACGGACATCGACCCCCTGCCCCCCGTGCAGGAGCCAGTCGCCCCGCCGCCGCCCGACCCCTTTACCGTGGAGAGGCCCGCGGAGCCATCCTCCGCCGAAAAGTGGCTTGCCGACCTGATCTCGGGAGGTTTCCTATCGCGCAAGGAGGTGCGCCGCGCCTATCCTTTCCTGCTGCTGATTGCCTTTCTGATGCTGCTCTACATTTCGGGGCAATTCCGCATGCAGCAGCTTCACCGCACCGAGAACAACCTGCAACGGCAGGTCAAGGAGCTGCGCGCCCTGTCGCTCGAACTGGCGGCCAAGCGCATGGACTCCACACGCCGCAGTAAGATAATGGAAGA
The DNA here is from genome assembly GCA_031550615.1 of Rikenellaceae bacterium. GTDB lineage: Bacteria > Bacteroidota > Bacteroidia > Bacteroidales > Rikenellaceae > JAVBOW01. The sequence continues at coordinate 57,155 of JAVBOL010000009.1, forward strand.
CCTCGAACGCCGCGGCATACCGCTCATCGAGCCGGTCGAACCGCCCAAAATAATCGAGCACTGATGCCGCAGCAACCCCCCTCGCCCATAAAACGCGACATACTGGTCCGCGTACGGTGGCTCTACGTGCTGTTCATCTGCATGGCGGTGGCCATATTCTGCAAGATACTCTACACGCAGTACGGTCCCGACGGGGCCGACCTGCGCCGCCGCGCCGTCGAGGTGAGTACGCGCCGGGTCGACATCCCCGCCCAGAGGGGCGACATCGTTGCGCGCGACCTGCGCACGCTGGCAACGACCATCCCAATGTTCGACGTGCGCATCGACCTGGCCGCCGAGATCATCGACACGACGATGAAAAACCTCGCGAGGGCCGAGATACGCGCGGCAGCCAAAAAAGAGTCCGACGCGACCGAAAATAAGATATTCAAACAGGAGATCGCCGAGCGGATGCGCCTCAAACTGCGCGACCACGCCGCACTCTCGCGCCGCGGGGGCGAGATACTCTCCCTGAAACTGGACACCCTCGCCCGCGGCCTGGCCGCCGTGTTCGACGACCGCCCGGCCTCGTCCTACCGCAGGATGTTGGGCGAGGCTTTCAAACAGCGCCGCCGCAACCGCAACCTGAAGGTCAACCCCCGCCGCATGGACTTCTCGGAGCTTAAGCGCGTGATCGCCCTGCCGCTGCTCAACATCAAACGCGTGGATAACAGGGGGCGCACGCTGATCCTGCACATTCCCGTGCGCGGCTGCTCGAAGATCGAGGAAACCCGCCTTAGGACCCATCCGCTCGGCACGCTGGCGCTGCGTACGCTCGGGGTGGCGCGCGAGGACAGCATAACGCAGATCATCGACGGGGTGGCGCGCCGCATGCCCGCGCCCAAACTGGGCGTCGAGGGGGCTTTCGACAAATACCTGCGCGGTGAGGACGGTAACACCCTGCTGCAGATCATCTCGGGCATAGCCACCGTGCCGGTGCAGCACCCCGACAACCGTGAGCCGGTCGACGGGCAGGACGTGGTGACCACGCTCGACGTCGAATTGCAGGACATCGCCGAAAGGGCGCTGCGCAACCAGCTGGAAAAAGAGTGCGCCGAGTGGGGCACGGTCGTGCTGATGGAGGTGGCCACAGGCGAGATACACGCCCTGAGCAACCTCACGCGCCACCCCTCGGGGCGCATCGTGGACGACATGAACTACGCCATAGGCCGCAACATGGAACCCGGCTCGACCTTCAAACTCGCCACGCTGATGACCCTTTTGGACGACGCGGGGATGGCGCTCACCGATATGGTCGACATACGCGGCAAGCGGGAAACCATAGGCAGGGCCATCGTTGTCGACGACCACGAGATAACCGAGCCGGTGTCGCTGCGCCGCGTGTTCGAGCTGTCGAGCAACATAGGTTTTTCGAAAACCGTGCATGAGCGCTACGCCGCCGATCCGGCGCGTTTCGTCGACCACGTGTGCGACCGCATCGGGCTCGACAAACCGCTGCACATACAGATCCCGGGCAGCCTCGCCCCCGTGATCCGCCATCCGGGCGACACTTACTGGACCAGGAACCTGACGCTCGAAAAGATGGCCTACGGCTACTCGTTCGAGATCACGCCAATGCGCACGCTCTGCCTCTACAACGCCGTGGCGAACGGCGGCAGGATGATAAGCCCCTTGCTGGTCAAAGAGTTAAGACAATACGGACAACCCACGCGCACCTTCCAGAGCCAGACCATCGTGGAGAAGGTCTGCACCGCACCCACGCTGGCCGCCGTGCGCGAATCGCTCGAAAAGGTCGTCGAAAGCGGCACCGGAACGGGGCTGCGCAACAAAAACTACACGGTGGCGGCCAAGACCGGCACGGCGCAGGTCGCATTCCCCCGCAAGCAGACCCCCGGCGGACGCGGCGGTTACGTGGACGTGCACGGCGGACGCCGCTACCTGGCCACCATGGTGGGGTATTTCCCCGCCGACAAGCCCAAATATTCGTGTATTGTGGTGATGCAGACCTACTACGGACGGGGTAACTTCCATAATTATTACGGGGCGGGGCTGGCAGGGCCCGTGTTCAAGGCCGTTTCCGACTTGGTGTTCGCCACGCAACTCTCGTGGCACGAGGGCCTGTCCGAGGGACGCGAACCCATTACCGGGCCGGTGGACATAAAAGGGGGCAAGGCCGAAGACATCCGCCGCGTGGCCTCGCGCCTGGACCTGCCGCTCGAATCACCCCGCAGCGTGAAAGGCTGGGCGAGGACCGTCGCCGACTCGACCGGCGTGTACCTGCAGCCAGCCGCACCCCAGGAGGGTAAAGTGCCCGACGTGGTCGGCATGACGCTCGGCGACGCCGTGTACCTGCTGGAAAAACAGGGGCTCAGGGTGGCCTTCTCGGGACGCGGCAAGGTCGCCTCGCAATCCGTCCCCCCCGGCGCGGCGGCGACCCGTGGACGTGTGGTCAGCCTGAGGCTGGAGTAGGTTTACTCCCCGAACCAGCCCTTGGCCAGGTCCAACTGCCTGTAATCGGTCAGGTCGACCTGTATGGGCACCACAGACGCGTATCCTTCGGACAGCGCGTAATTATCAGTGTCGGTAGCTCCCGGCTCAAGGTCGAAAAATCCCCCGTGCAGCCAGAAATAGTCGCGGCCATGCGGGTCCTTGCGGCATTCGAATTCCTCGCGCCAGTAGCCGTTGTTCTGGCGGCATACGCGTATCCCGCGGACCTTTTCGCCATCGGGCATGACCGGGATATTCACGTTCCAGCACATGGGCGTGGGCGGACGCTGTGAGAGCACCTGGCCGATCACCCGCTCGGCGATCTGCTCGGCCTGGGTGAAATCCGCCCGCGGGTCGTGGTCGGTGAGCGAGATGCCCAACGAATAGCACCCGTAGAAACTCGCCTCGATGGCTGCGCCCATCGTGCCCGAGTAGAGCACGTTGATCGCGGCGTTCGAACCGTGGTTGATGCCCGAGAGGGCCAGCACGGGACGCTCGTCGGCCATAAGGTGGTCGAAAGCCATCTTCACGCAATCGACCGGCGTGCCCGAGCAGGAGTAGACCGTAAGGTCCTCCTCGTCGCGCACCTTGCGCAGGAAAAGGGGCGTGAACATCGTCACGGCATGCGACATTCCCGACTGGTGGTGCTCGGGAGCTACGACCAGCACGCGGCCGAAGCGGCGCGCCACGCGCACCAGGTGGCGGAGCCCGAGGGCGTTAACCCCGTCGTCGTTGGTGATGAATATGAGTGGTTTTTCCATAATATCGTATCTCGTTACCGGTTGGCTGTGCACAGCGAAGTTTTTTGTCGTTTCGAGATTTATCTCTGCCGGACAAAAGTGCAAAGTTAAAAAGATTTGGTAAAATAAAAATTAGGTTATATCTTTGCCGACCCGCAGGTGAACCTCTTATCGAACAAGGACACAGGAGCCCGTAACGTTCGCCCGCTTAATGAAACACAACAAAGAAAATGGATAACCTGATTAAAATCGCCCAGGCGTCGATGTGGCCTGAGAAAGAAGTTCCCGCATTCAAGAGCGGCGACACTATCACCGTAACCTACAAAATCATCGAGGGTAACAAAGAGCGTCTGCAGTCTTTCCGCGGCGTGGTTATCCAGATCAAAGGACACGGCATCACCAAGATGTTCACCATCCGCAAAGTATCGAACGGCATAGGCGTGGAGCGTATCTTCCCCCTCTACTCGCCCCACATCGACTCGATCGAAGTAAACAAGGAAGGTGTCGTACGCCGCGCACGCATCTACTACCTGCGCGATCTGACCGGTAAGAAGGCACGCATCAAAGAAAAACACTACAGCGCCAAGAAGTAATCTCGGGCATATAAAAAAGAAGGCATCCTTTTCCGGGATGCCTTCTTTTTGCTACCTTTGCCTTAAACATCATTCGCTATGGTACTGCAAATCCTGCTTATCATCTCTATCGTGTTGCAGCTGTTCGCGGCGGTGGTCGCAATCAGCCTGATGCGCATGACGCGGTATAACTTTTCGTGGATCCTTTTCACGGTCGCCTTCACGGCGATGTGCTTTCTGCGCGTGGGTGAGTATTGCCATGTGGTGATGGGTAAGGAGTGGAGGCTGCCCAGCGACTTCTTCGTATGGATCGGGGTGCTTACCTCGCTATGCTTCGCCGTGGGCGTGTTCTTCGTCAAAAAGATCTTCAACCTCATACGGCGCCTGGACGTCGAACGGCGCCTGACCGAAAAGCGCATCCTGAATACCGTGGTGCGTACAGAGGAGAAGGAGCGCATGCGTTTCTCGAAAGACCTGCACGACGGACTGGGGCCGCTGCTCTCCTCTGCGCGCATGTCGCTCTCGGCGCTGCAGACCGAAGGCCAGAGCCAGGCCAACATGGAGATAATCGGTAACGTCAACTACGTGATCCAGGAGGCGATGCGTTCGCTGCGCGAAATATCCAACAACCTCAGCCCCCACATACTCAAGGATTTTGGCCTTCGCCGCGGCATCGAGAATTTCATCAATAAGTCATTGGCGCTCAATGAGGTCAAAATAAACTTCTCGACCGACCTGCAGGGCGAACGCTTCGATACGGACGTCGAGGTGATCCTCTACCGCGTGGTGTGCGAGTTGATAAACAACTCGCTCAAGCACTCGGGATGCAGCGCCATCGACCTCGGGCTGCGCTATGACGGCCAGACCCTTCGCCTGAGCTATGCCGATAACGGGCGCGGTTTCAACCCGCGCGCCGTGATGGATATCGGCCTGGGGCTGCAAAACATAACCTCGCGCATCAACTCCCTGAAGGGCCGTTCGCAGATCGAGTCGACCGAAGGCCGCGGGATGGAGGCGCTCATCGAAATAGACCTGCGCAAAACCACCGAATGGAAACGCCGCCGCTCACAAAAGTAGCCCTTGTAGACGACCACGCCCTGTTTAGGGGTGGGTTGCGCGGTCTGCTGCAAGCCAGCGGGCGCTGCCAGGTCGTGCTCGAAGCCGGGAACGGAAGCGAGTTGATGGAGCAGCTTGCCGCGGGTGAGGGGATCGACGTGGTGCTGCTGGATATAGACATGCCGGTAATGGGAGGTTTCGAAGTGGCGCGCCGCCTGGGCGCCGAGTATCCCGCAATCAGGATGATAACCCTGTCGATGCACAGCCAGGAAGAGTACTATTTCCGCATGGTATCGCTCGGGGCGAAGGGTTTCCTGCTTAAGAATTCACAGATCGGCGAGGTCCTGGCGGCCATAGAGACCGTCGCCGCGGGAGGCACATATTTCTCGCAGGAATTGCTTACCATGCTGGTCCGTTCGCTCCACGCCCCGGCGGCGGAGGGCGCCGCCACGCTCTCGGAGCGCGAAACGGAGATACTGCAACTGATCTGCCGGGGGCTGTCCAATCATGAGATCGCCGAAAAACTCTTCATCTCCAAGCGCACGGTGGATAAGCACCGGGCGAATATCCTGGAAAAAACCGGCACGAACAACACCGCAAACCTGGTGGTGTTCGCTATAAAGAATTCGTTGATAACGTTGTAAGACTTTTACATTAATTTCCCGATCAGCGGGGCCAACGTCTCCAGCTGCAGTGAGTTGGGGCCGTCGCTTTTGGCCGTGTCGGGCGAGGGGTGCACTTCGAAGAAGTAGCCGTTTGCCCCGAACGCCTTGGCAGCCAGAGCCATATTGGGTATGAACTCGCGGTTGCCGCCCGTAGAGCCTCCTGCCGCGCCGGGACGCTGCACGCTGTGGGTGCAGTCCATGATAACGCGCGGGGTGATGGAGAGCATGTCGGGAATGTTGCGAAAATCGACCACCAGGTTATTGTAGCCGTAGACGTTGCCGCGCTCGGTGAGCCATACCTCGTCATTTCCGGCCTCGTGCACCTTCTGTACGGGGTAGAACATATCCTGCCCTGAGAGGAATTGCGCCTTTTTGACATTCACCGTCTTCCCGGTGCGTGCCGCCGCGACCAGCAGGTCGGTCTGGCGGCAGAGGAAGGCCGGGATCTGGATCACGTCGACCACCTCGCCCACCGGCGCTGCCTGGTACGACTCGTGAATGTCGGTCAGAAGCGGCAGGGAGTATTTAGCACCCACATCGGCCAACATGCGAAGGCCCTTTTCGAGCCCCGGGCCCCGGAATGAAGTGATCGAGGTGCGGTTGGCCTTGTCGAAGGAGGCTTTGAAGATGATCTGCACGCCCAGGCGTTCGCGTATGGCTGCCAGCTCGGCGGCCACGCGGTCGAGCAATTCGGCGCTCTCGATAACGCACGGACCGGCGATGAAGACGGGTTTTGAGGGGTCGGCTTTAAACATGTCTACTGTTTTTCAGCGTTTAACAATATGTTTATGCAATGCTCCAGCGACTCTTCCCACTCGGGGATCTTTATGTTGAAATCGCTCATTACCTTTGATTTATCCAGCAGCGAGAACTTGGGACGGCGCGCTGGAGTGGGGTATTCGGCGGTCGGCACCGGCAGCACTTTCGCCTCAATGGCCGCTGTGCCCATGATCTGCTCGGCGAACAGGAACCACGAGGCGCATCCCAGGTCGGTGTAGTGGTAAACCTCGCCGTAACGCGGCTTGCCCTGCAACTGCGGGATGGCCGTGCGCATGATGAAGTCCGCCAGATCGCCGGCGTAGGTGGGTGTGCCCCATTGGTCGTCGACCACGCGCACTTCGCCGCGTTCGCGCCCCAGGCGCATCATGGTCTTTACAAAATTGTTGCCATAGCTGCTGTAAAGCCATGCGGTGCGGATAATTATACTGCGGCATCCGGAGGCTTTGACCGCCTGTTCGCCCTCCAGTTTGGTCTGTCCGTAGACGCCGAGCGGCGCCGTGGAGTCGCCCTCGCGGTAAAATTCCGAGCCCTCGCCGTCGAAAACGTAGTCGGTCGAAATGTGTATGAGCGTCGCCCCGGCGTCGCGTGCCGCGCGGGCAAGCACCTCGGGACCCCGGGCGTTGATAAGGCGCGCGGTCGTGGGGTCGCTCTCCGCCTTGTCGACCGCCGTGTAGGCGGCGCAGTTGACTATCGCCTTTACTTTGTGCCCGGCCAATGCGGCGGCCACGGCCTCAGAAGAGGTGATGTCCAACTCCGCCACATCGGTGGCGATGAGTTTGTGCACGCCGGGGTTGGCCTCGGCCCAGCTCCTTATCTCGCTGCCCAACTGTCCGTTGGCGCCGGTTATGAGAATTGTTGCCATTATTTAAAATAAAGAATTTTCGACTGACGGGGGCATAGCCCCGATATGTTCGTAAGCCAGCGCCGTGGCTTCGCGGCCCCGCGGGGTGCGCTTCAAAAACCCCTCCTTTATCAGGAACGGCTCGTAGACTTCCTCAATCGTGCCGCTCTCCTCGCCCACGGCGGTGGCTATGGTGTTCAGGCCGACGGGTCCGCCGCCGAATTTTTTGATTATCGTGTGCAGTATCTTGTTGTCCATCTGGTCGAGCCCGCGCGCGTCGATATTGAGCGCCGAGAGGGCTATACGGGTGATCGCGAGGTCTATGTGTCCGTTGCCCTCGACCTGCGCGAAGTCCCTCACGCGGCGCAGCAGGGCGTTGGCGATACGCGGCGTGCCGCGGCTGCGCATGGCGATCTCGCGTGCCGCCTGGTCGTCGATGGTGATCTGCAGGATACCCGCCGAGCGGCGCACGATACCCGTCAGGGTCGCGGAGTCGTAATATTCCAGGTGGCACTGTATGCCGAAGCGTGCGCGCAACGGGCTGGTCAGCAGCCCCGAACGCGTGGTCGCGCCGATGAGCGTGAAGGGGTTCAATTCGATCTGGATCGACCGGGCGCTGGGCCCCTTGTCAAGCATGATGTCGATCTTGTAGTCCTCCATCGCCGAGTATAGGTACTCCTCGACGATGGGCGAGAGGCGGTGTATCTCGTCGATGAACAGCACGTCGCCCTCCTGCAGGTTGGTCAGCAGCCCGGCCAGGTCGCCCGGTTTGTCCAGAACGGGGCCTGATGAGAGCTTCAAGGAACCGCCCATCTCATTGCTGATGATATTGGCCAGGGTGGTCTTGCCCAGCCCCGGGGGGCCGTGCAGCAGCACGTGGTCGAGCGCCTCGTCGCGCATCAGCGCGGCCTTGATGAAGATGCGCAGGTTGTCGACGATCTTGTCCTGTCCCGAAAACGCGTCCAGTTCACGCGGGCGTATCGTGCTTTCGAATTCGGCATCGGTTTCGATGCGTATGTTACGCTTGTCGCTCATTGCTGTGCCTGTTTTTTCTGGTCGTTGCTTATTTTTTTCACCTCTTTGACGCTTATGTCGTGGGCGTTTTTGATCTCGATGGCTCCTTTGCGGGGCATCGAGAGCGAGTTGAAGCGGTAGGAAAACCGCAGGGTCGCATAGCGCCCCAACGTGTTGGTCACCAGGTCCTGCACATATGTATCGCGCACATAGTGCAGACGGTTGGTGTTCTGGTCGAGCAGGTCGTACGCCGCCAGGCTCACCTCGCCGTTTTGGCGTTTAAAGACCTTTTTGCCCAGCGAGGCGTTAAGCACCCAGAAAGAGGTGTTCATATCCTCTGCCGACGAAGAGGTGTAGTAACGCCACGAAAGCACCGAGTTGAAGACGAAGCCTTTCCAGAAGATCACGTTGACTGAGTAGAAGAAATTCTGGTTCAGGAAGGAGTTATCCTCCTTCTCGGAGTTTACCGTGCGGTTCCACGCCGTGTTCGAGTAGACGTTGAAATCCACATTGCGCGAGATGTTGCTCGTTACCCCGACCCTCGCCCCTATCGAGTTGATGTTCGCCACGTTAAGGCGGTCCCTGATGTATGAGGGCACGCGTGTGTAGGTGTATTGGCCCGAGAGGTTCAGATTGCTCTTTATGGGCGAAAGGAAGAACGAGTAGGTCGCCGCGGCGTCCGCAGCCGCATAACCGTCTATGTTGACCCGCCGGGTAAGGGTCGCTCCGGCCAGGGGGGTATAGGTTTCGGTGCTGCCGGGGTAGACCGGCAGCGCCTCGTCGCCCGAGAGTATCTCGTTTTGGGTGGCTATGTAGTCGGCTATTGCGCTGGCCCTTAGCGTGAGCGTGAAGTTGGTGTTGCGCTCGACGTTGGTCGCGTTGTAGAACGCCTCGAGCGAGTTGTTGTACGACGGCCTGAGCCCCGGGTTGCCCTGGTAGAGGTGGTTGGGGTTGGCGTAGTTTAGCACGTCCTGCATATAGGCGATGTTGGGCAGTTGGGGGCGGCCCTGGTAGCGTAGGCGCAGGTAGCGTTTCTTCTGGATAGAATACTTGAGCGAGACCATCGGGGTGAAGTTGCCGAAACTGCGGTCGGTGACGCTTTGGGTTGGCATCACTTCCTCACGGTGCTGCGAGGCAACCTGGTAGTCCACCCCGGCGTTGACCGAAACGACCTTGGTGTAGAGCGCGTAACCCACACCTCCAGCGTGGGTGTTGTAGTCGATGCGGTAGATATCGGTGCCCTGAGAGTCGGGGATCGAATATTCGCCCGTTGCGGGGTCGTATTTGTCGTTATGGCCGTCTACGCTGCCCCAGTCGTGGCGGAAAGAGTAGTTGGCCATAAGGCGGTGGTATTTCAAAAACGGCTCCGTCCAGATCGCCTTGGCCTTGAAATAGCTGTTGTCGGTGGTCTTGTAGATGTAACGGTTATCCCCGGCCTTGTCCACCCATTGCCCGTCTTTATAGGTTTGCCTTAGGCTGTCCACCTTGTACTGGTCGTTGTCCTGGGCGGTGTTGCTCAGCGTCAGCGAGAGGGTCAGGCGGCGTCCGTTCTTGGCGAAACGGTGCGTCCACAGCATTTCGCCGCCCAGGGCCAACGATGAGTTGTCGTAAGGGCTGAAGGTGCGCGTGCGGCTCAGCGAGTCGCCGTTCTGGATATTGAGCACGCCCGATCCGCGCGAATCGAAGTGCGTGTCGCGCAACGTGAGGCGCGGGGCGAAGACCAGCGTGTTGGTCTTCGAGGGGCGCCACTCTGCACGCAGGTTGAAGCGCCCGTTAAGTGTGTGGGTGAAATATTCGTTGTCCGAGATCGACGACTTCTGCCAATATCTATCGTCGGGGTAGTAGTTATTCTCGGCGTGGGTGATCGTGTGGTTGACCGTGTGGTCGGCGGAAAGGCTCGTTTCGAGTTTGAGCTTTTCATTCTCGCGGGTGTAGTTGAACCCCGCGCCGTTTATATTCTGCACGCCCATCGGTTGGTTGCGTATGTTGCCGTTGGCGTCGGTTTCCGAGTCGCCGGCCAGTTCGGGTTCGCCGAATTTACGGGTGTTCACGTTATTCGACAGCAGCGACACTGTGAAACGCTGCTCGGGCGTGAAACGCGAGAAGTTGCCCCCAGCCAGGTAGCGCAACGGGTCGCCCGCCTCGCGCGCCGTCTCCATCCCCCCGGCAGTTTCGGCTTTTAGGATCGTGCTCTCGTGCATCTTGGCCTTGGTGACTATGTTGATCGCCTTCTCGGTCGACCCGTCGTCGAAACCCGTCAGGCGCGACTCCTCGCTTGGCGCGTCGAAGAGCTGTATGCTCTCCACGGCGTCGGCGGGCAGACTTTTGAGCGCCGCCATGGGGTCGCTGCCGAAAAAGAGCTTCCCGTCGACGTAGATCCGCCGCACCGGTTCGCCCTGCGCCTCGATGCGCCCCTGCTGGATGATAACGCCCGGCATCTTGACCACCAACTCTTCGACGTCGGCGTCGGGCCGCGTCTTGAAGGCGTCGGCGTTATACTGCACCGTGTCGCCCTTGACCTGGGCCATAGGGGCTTTGGCCGTGACCACTATCTCCTCGATGCGGTTTGTGGCGGCGCGAAGGCGGACATCGCCCATCTCGGTGCGGGGCGCCTTTACCGCGACCTTAACGGTCCGTTGGCGGAATGACTGAAAATCGAACACTATATCGACCTCGCCCGCCGGGACCCCTTTCAACTCGAAAAAGCCCTTTGCGTCGGTATGCGTCGCGACAGCCTTGTTGCCCTGCATGAATACGGAAACCCCCGCCAAAGCGATGGAGTCGGCTGCCGAAACGACGCGCCCGTGCACCGATGCGGTCTGGGCGTGCGCGGCAAGGCTCACAATGGCTATGCAGAGGGTTGAAAACAGGGCTTTCATATATCTTCGCAAAGATAATCAATGTTTCCAAAAAGCCCGACGTCTGATCGATATGTTGTCGCCTGTGCTGTGTAGTGGCTGCGGCATGGCTGTGCCGCCATACCTTAGTGCGTTACCGCGTTTGAAATGCCCTTAAAGCGACGCATCGGCTTCGATGCCGAGCGGGGCGAGTACACCGTCGGCTTGTGAGAGCGAGATCTTCATGCGGCGCACGCGGTTGTCGCCAGGGTCTATCGTGAAATCCGTCGAGCCGCGCAGGTCGGCGCCCGTAAGGACGGTGTTGGAAAACGCCGCGCCCAGCAGGTCGCAATCGGCGATCACGGCGCCCGTCAGGTCGCAATCCGAAAAATCGGCACCGCGCAGACGCGTGCCGGCGATCCTGGCCTTGGCCATTTTAAGTCCGAAAAACAGCGCGTCGTCGGCGATGCACCCCGATAAAGAGATCGAAAACCCCATGCGGTTGCAGCGCGTGAGGTCGAGCCCCACCATCTTGCACTCCTCGAAATGCACCTCGCGCAATGACACCCCGCCGAGCGAGGCCATGCTCAGGTCGCAACCCTCGAAACGGCACTCCGAAAAGACGCATCCGTCCAACTCCGCCCCGGCGAGACTGCATCCCCTAAAGGCGCAATTCTCATACTCCACGCCCTGTTCGGGGCGCTGGCCGGCCTTGAAGACGGTATCCAGGACGATGCCCTGCATGGCTACCTGGGCGAACCCCAGCCGCCGTATTTATTGGTAAGCGGCCACACGCGGCCCTTGCGGAAGGTGCAGGTCGACATGCGCAGTACGGGGCAGAACTGCACCCTCTTATACTCGTTGCGGTTGACCATGCGGTATACCCTTTCGACGGTCGAAGGTTCGAAGCCGGCGCTCATGATCTCCTCGCGGTGCTGTCCCTCTTCGATCATCCGGTAGAGGATCGCGTCCAACTCGTCATAGGCCGGCAGCGAATCGGAGTCCTTCTGCTCGGGACGCAACTCGGCGGACGGCTCCTTGTCTATCGTGTTAACAGGGATTATCTCCCCGCTGCGGTTGATGTGGCGCGCCAGGTCGTAAACTTCGCTCTTATAGAGGTCGCCGATCACGCTCAGCGAACCCGCGCTGTCGCCGTACATGGTACCGTAGCCGACCGCCAACTCGCTCTTATTGGATGTGTTGAGCAGCATATATCCGAACTTGTTGCACAGCGCCATAAGGAACACCATGCGAAGGCGGGCTTGCATATTCTCCTCCGTTACGTCGAACTGTGTTTCGCCGAATACACCCCTCAGCTCATTCAACGCCGCGTCGTAGGTCGCCGAAATGGGCACTATGTCATACTGCACGCCCAGGTTTTCGGCCAGGCGGCGCGCATCGTCGACCGAATGGTCCGACGAGTAGACCGAGGGGAGCATCATCACCCGCACGTTTTCCGCCCCGAGCACCTCGGCGGCCAGGGCCAGCACCACCGCGGAGTCGATGCCGCCCGAGAGTCCGAGCGCAGCTTTCGTAAAACCATTTTTACGGAAATAGTCGCCCAGCCCGAGTTTTATGGCGTTGTAGACGTTGGCCGTCTTGTTCTGGTATGGTATCTTGATCGCGGGGTTGGCCTTGTCAAGGTCTACCACCGCAAGGTCTTCGGCGAAGTTCTTCAGCAGGGCGATCGCCTCGCCCTTAGGGTTGAACACCGACGACGAGCCGTCATAGACCACGTCGGTCTGTCCGCCCACGCAGTTCACGAAAGCCACGTTCTTGCCGGTGGTAAAGGCCAGTTTGCCCAGGAAGTCGTAGCGTTGCTCGACGATGCCGCGCGCATAGGGGCTCAGGGCGATATTCACGATCGTGTCGGCGTAGTCGCCGTAGTGCTGCTCCTGGCGTATGTCGTCGCCCAGCACGATAGCCACCTTATGTCCGGCGACCTTTATATATTCGACCCCTTTCGAGGGCACGATATGGCGCACCTCGTCGCGTGAGTTGACGTATTTCTTGCCGGCGTAGCGGATCACCTTGCGGTCTTTGATCACCGCCGCGGCGCTGATAGTGCGGTTTTCGTGTTGCAGGGGCAGCCCTATGACAGCCGTGATATCGTCGCAATGCGAGGCTATCTCCACCAGCGCCTCCTCGCACAGGTCGAGGAAAGTGACCTTATTGAGCAGGTCGTATGCCGGCGCGCCGCTTATGGCCTGTTCGCTCAGGCACACCAGGTCGGCGCCCTGCGATTTGGCCCTGATTATCGAATTGACGATGCGGAGTTTATTCTCCTCGAAGTCGCCTACGGTGAAATTTAACTGAGCGAGAGCGATTTTCATAGCCTGTCCGTAATGCAAATTTAACGTTGCCGCACCGGGGGAGGTTTTCCAACGGCCTGGAGTTCCCTGGGTTTACTTCGGGATTATTCCCAGATCCGGTCGGCAGCCCCCGGGGCATACTTTTTTCGGGTGCAAAGATACGACATTTAGATAGAAGTGCCGCAAAAAAGGGCTGAAATAAAAATTTAGCAGTTAATTTTGCGAAATATAAAAAAGTTACCTACCTTTGCACCCGCTTATCGAGTTAAACCAGTTTTGGTCAAAATACCTGACAAGCGGCAAACAAAAATGTTGGTGCCATAGCTCAGTTGGTAGAGCAACGGACTGAAAATCCGTGTGTCCCTAGTTCGATTCTTGGTGGCACCACTGAAAATCAAGCAGTTACAGAAATGTGGCTGCTTTTTTATGCCTTTTCGGGTGGGTCTTACTGTGGTTTTAGCTTTGAGTTAAACCGAGAGTTAATGTGTATTTATCTAAAGATCCAAAGTTATGGTCTTAAAATTCAGGCTCAAATTTATAGGTAGCCTACTTTTGCTCATTGCATTTATGGCTGTATCATGTAATAAAGAGGAATCTTACGATCCGATTACATTATCATATAACGCATACGGGCCTGTTTTTGACAACCAATCGAAACGGATAACTATACAGATGTTCAACGAGTCCCTGCCGCTCCTCATTAACGGCGGCGATGGGCGTTTCAGCATCACCAACAACAGCGAAAGCGTTATCGGTTACACGCTCGACGGTAAAACCCTGACGCTCCAGGCTGTTTCATATGGCACAGGCAGCATCGTAATCCATGATAAGTCCGGCAACAGCTACACTCTTGAAGTCTTTGTGCAAGTCAAGGTTTCTTCCTATGCCATCGTCAGGGGGAATGATATGGATATATTGAGAAAAGCTCAGCTGGAAGAGCAAATAATTGCCGATGCGCCTAAGGGGATATGGCAATTCAATACCTATATACTCGAGACCGGTAAAGAATTCAAAAGCAAACTGTTCCTTACGGACGCGGAAAATTCCGAATATAAAGAGTACGATAGTGTGGTGCAGGGAGATGTCCCCGGCGGCCAGACATCTCCTCCGGCCCAGGTGGAGACCTGGATAACTATGAAATCGGATACAGAGGAATTTTTGTTGTTCATTTGCCAACCGTTTATACTTGATAACGGGAAATTTATCAGGGGCTACAACCTGATAAGGGACGTAAAGGATAGGTACATTGCCGAATATCCGGAAATAACGCATGCCTTCGAAGTGCAGTCGTATTATTCCCTGCAGGACTAAATAATATGAATCTGTACGGTTGCTTATATGTTTGTTATAAGAAAGAGGCTTTAATCCCTTAGGAGTTCTTCAAAGGTCTCGAAACTCATTAATCATACCCCCCTTATATCCTTTTATATTTCTTCTCGTGGTAATACGAGTAATTTATATTTGTTCATATATTCCTCACATGGTAAAACATTAAGGCGCTAATAATTTGCCACTTACAAAAACACCTTGCTGACATTATATATAGTACTGTGTACTATGAGAGTTCAAGGTACTTTTCTTCTATCGTGACTTTATCATCTCCCCACATAATATCTGCAGAATACGAATCATAGGTACAAATTTATAAAAACACGCACAGTTTTAGCATTTGTATGCGTAAAACCGTGCGTGTCTTGCGTAGTTTGCTGATTTTCAGCTATTTTGGCGGAGAGAGAGGGATTCGAACCCCCGGAACCTCGCAGTTCAACGGTTTTCAAGACCGCCGCAATCGACCACTCTGCCATCTCTCCGGGTGCAAAAGTATGCTAATTATCCGGTTTTGCAAAAAAACTTTGTCATAATGGCCCCCTAAGGTGATTGTATTTAGGATTTCATGGTTATATTTGCGGCTGCCACCCTCTCTTTGCGCAGACACTCCACCCCATATACTATAACCCGAAGCGCTTATGAATAAGACTCAACTTGTGGAACAGATCGCCCTGCAAACGGGCATCCGGAAGGTAGATGCGCGAAAATGCGTCGATGCATTGATACAGGCAACGGCCACGGCGTTGCAGCAGGGAGAGAAGATAACCCTTACCGGGCTGGGAACTTTCTCGGTGTCAAAGACAAAGGGACGCATCGGAAGACATCCGCGAACGGGGGCGTCGATCAGGATCGCACCGCGTAACGCAGTCAGGTTCCGACCGGGAAGTGACCTTACGGCCCTGGTGCAATAACCTGGACCCGGCATAAGTGGCGCCGTTCATCCTTGCGGGGATGAACCGTGTCGCTTTTTTGTATATATTTGCAACTCACAAGCGTCTTTTTTCGGAAGTTATGTCTAAAAAAATATTATCTAAACCAGGTATCGCCATAATTATCTGCCTGTTGCTGCTGCTCGACCAGACCGTCAAGATATGGATCAAGACGCACATGACCCTCGATCAGAGCATCACCGTTTTCCCGGACTGGTTTTTTATCCGCTTTATCGAAAATCCGGGCGCCGCGTTCGGGTTCCAGTTGGGGGTGAGTTGGGGAAAGCTTGCGCTGAGCCTGTTCCGTATAGCAGCCGTGGGCGTGCTGGTGTGGTATATCGGGCACCTGCTCAGGAAGAAAGCGCCAGCCGGGGTGGTCGTCGGATTCTCGCTCATACTGGCCGGGGCGTTGGGCAATATCCTCGACAGCGCGTTTTATGGCCTTATCTTTTCGGAGTCGACTTTCTGGCAGGCGGCCACGTTCCTGCCCGAGGGCGGCGGATATGCCGGATTCCTGCACGGCAAGGTGGTCGACATGCTTTATTTTCCGCTCTTTAGCGGCACCTATCCCGCATGGCTGCCGTGGGTTGGGGGTGAGCATTTCCTGTTTTTCAGCCCCATTTTCAACATCGCGGACAGCTATATCACCTGCGGGGTGATCTATATGCTGATCTTCCAGTACAAGTTTTTCAAGTAGCCATGGGTGAGAGAGCAAAAAATTTCCCTGCGCGTCTGCACAAGATGACGCGGGCTTTCTATCGCGAGGTGCCTTCCGCGGCCGCGGCGGAGTGCTTCATCGACTCCCTGGTGGGGGTGTTGTTTCCCCTGCGCGCCGAGCGCAACATGACCCTCAAAGAGGTCGAATTGCGCTGGGAGCAGCTCGAAACGCAGCTTTCGCGCATCGTCTCGCCCCTCTGCCCCGACCGCGGGTGCGGACAGATCGTCGACGGGTTCTTCAACGAGGTGCCGCTGATCTACGCCTCGCTGATGAAGGACGCCGACATGTACAACAGTTGCGACCCAGCGTCGTTCTGCACCGAGGAGGTGATACTCTGCTACCCGGGGTTCTACGCGGTTATGATATACCGATTCTCGAATTTGCTCTACCGCCTGGGCGTGCCTATCCTGCCGCGCGTGATCTCCGAGTACGCCCACAGCCGCACGGGCATCGACATACACCCAGGCGCGACGATAGGCAAGGGGTTTTATATCGACCACGGCACGGGGATAGTGATCGGCGAGACTACGGTCATAGGCCGTAACGTGAAGATCTACCAGGGCGTCACGCTTGGCGCTACGTTCGTCGACAAGGAGCTTTCGGGCGTGCGCCGCCACCCGACCATCGGAGACAATGTGATAATTTATGCCGGCAGCACGATCCTGGGCGGCGACACGGTGATAGGGCACGACACGGTGATCGGAGGTAACGTCTGGCTCACGGAATCGGTGCCGCCCCATTCCACGGTGTTCCATAAGCCCGAGATAACGATCCGGGGAAACCGCAAGTAGATGAAATCCTGGATAAACAGCGACCCGGTATGGGCGGTGCGCCGTATGGCTGCGCTTTACCTCGCCATGATGGTGTGCCGCGTGGCCTTTTATATACATAACTCGGCGATAATAGGACCGATAGCGTGCGATGAGGTGTGGCACCTTTTCGTGGGCGGACTGCAGTTCGACACGGTGAGCCTGCTGTATGTCTTTTTGCCATGGGTCGTGGCGGCGTTACTGCCGTTGCGCGCACGTGAAAAAAGGGGTTACCGGGCGGCGCTGTGGTGGTACTACATAATTGTGGCCGCGGCGGTGCTGCTGGTCAATCTGGGCGACGCGGTATATTTCCACTACGCCTCGAAGCGCTTCACGGCAGAGGAGTTCTTTTACGCCGGCAACGAGAATTCGTTACACATGGCGCTTAAATTCGCCGCCGAGAACTGGTACCTGGTCGTGATCTGGATCGCTCTGGTGGCTCTGCTCGCGGCGGCGTACGGACGCAAACGCATCCCCCGCACGCCGCTGGCCAACCCGTGGGCTTACTACGGGGTCGGCACGGCGGTGCTGCTCACGGCCATAACGCTTTCGATAGGCGGCATCCGCGGCGGGTTCACACGCACCACGCGCCCCCTCGCCCTGGGCAACGCCACGGCGTGGACCCCCTCGCCCATGAAGGCCAACCTGGTACTCAGCAACCCGTTTTGCGTGCTGCGCACCATCGGGGGCGGCAAACTCTCCTACACCAAGTATTTCCCGCAGCAGGAACTCGACAGTATCTTCACTCCTTACCACTATCCCCCGCAGGGCGAAATGTCGCGGCGCAACGTGATGGTGATAATCCTGGAAAGTTTCTCAGCCGAGCACTCGGCGCTGCTCAACCCCGACCTCTATCCCGACGGAGAGGGCTTCACGCCCTTCCTCGACTCCCTGATGCGGAGCGGCTTCACCTTCACCGACGCGCACGCCAACGGACGCAAATCCATCGAGGCGCTGCCCTCGGTGCTCTCCTCTATACCTTCATATAAAACGCCTTTCGTGCTTATGCCCCAGGCTATCGGGCCCTCGTGCCCGTTGCCGGCTTTGTTGGCCGCGGAGGGTTATTCCACCGCCTTTTTCTGCGGATCCGAGCGCGGCTCGATGGGATTCGGCGCCTACGCGCGCTCGGCGGGGATCAGCGAGCAATTCGGGCGCGAGGATTACCAAAAGGCGCACGGGATGGGCGACCACGACGGCTACTGGGGCATCTGGGACGAGCCCTTCCTGCAATTTGTGGGAGAAACCCTCTCCGAACGTCAGCAGCCGCTGTTCGCGACGCTCTTCACGCTCTCCTCACACCACCCCTTCGTGGTGCCGGCGCAGTATGCCTCCGCGCTGCCGCAGGGCAAGACAAAACTGCATAAGTGCGTGGCATACACCGATATGGCCGTAAGACGCTTTTTCGAACGGTTCGGGCAGCAGGAGTGGTTCAAAAACACCATATTCGTCTTCTGCGCCGACCACGTGTCGCCCGAGACTTTCGCCCCCAAGACCCTCACCCCGGTTGGCGGCACGCATATCATCAGCTTTATCTACGACCACGGGCGGGGTGCCGCAATGTACCCCCACGCCAGCCAGCAGCTCGACCTGATGCCCACCCTGCTGGGGATGCTCGGCTACGGTAAGCCCTATTTCGCTTTCGGGCGCGACGTGCTGCGTGAGCCGCAGCGCCCCGGCGTGGCGGTCAACTACTTCAACCAGCGATTTCAGGCGATCACCGACTCGCTGGCCGTCTATTTCGACGAGCGGCAGGTAACTTCGGCATTCGAGCGCCGCGACACCCTGCAAAAGCACCCCATTGGCTGCACTCCCGGGGTGGCTGCGACCGAGCGGCTGCTCAAGGCCGCCATACAGCAATACTATTCGCACATCGAGGCAAAAAGCTTCGTAGTGCCGGCTGATTCGACTAAAACCATGCGATAAATAAGCATTTGATATAATATTTTGCTGTAAAAACCTTTTTTTCTGGCCATATGTACATTTCATTAATGTAATTATACTATTTTTGGCTCGATGCCGCATATGCCCTGGCTTAAAGTGCAGTGGGGCCGGTGTTGGTCATGTAACTAAAATTAATGTTGTGCAAATTACCAATCCCCAGATTGACGACATTCTCGGGCTATTCTCAACGACGGAAACAGGCATTCGCGAATGGGACCTGTCCCGAGGCGAGGTTATGTTCATTAACCAGACGCTGACCCTTAAGCCGGGAGAGTGTAAGGCTAAAATATCCGAGTACCTCGCATCGTCCAACCCGGCCAACCGCGAAGCGCTGGCCATCGCGCTGGCTGCCGGGAAGGGTAGCGTCGAATATTGCCGCGAGATGCCGGGTGGAGAAAAACAATGGCTGCGTGAGCAATTCGTCTCGCGGGGCGGAAAGGTCTTTTCACGTGTGGAGGACATAACCGCGATCCAGGCGGCACGTGAGAGCGTGCGTGCGGAAAAGAAACGTTTTCAGAACCTTGTGAACGCCATGCACGGCTTTATGTTCGTGTTCGACGCCGATTTCAACTTCCGCGACGTGATCCTGCCGGATCACATGAGCCTGTTGCATCCCCGGGAGGAGTTGCTCAAGATGAACGGGCGCAACATATTCTCACCCGAAGTATCCGACCTTTACGTGGCCAACATCGCCGATTCGCTTGCCACGGGCAAGGTCAACGAGATCGAGTACTGGCTCGACATGGGCAATGTGCGCTACCACTTCAACGGACGCCTTGTGCCCAACGACGGGCTGGTGTACGTGCAGATACGCGATATAAGCGACCGTGTGAGGCGCATGGAGGAGTTGGTCGCTGCGCGCAACAAAGCCGAACAGGCCGACACGATGAAGAGCGCCTTCATATCGAACATGAGCCACGAAATACGTACCCCGCTCAACGCCATCATCGGCTTCACCGAAGTGATGGCCGACGAGGACGATTCAGCCCTGCGCAAGGAGTACCTGGAAATAGTGCACACCAACAACGACATGCTCATGCGCCTGATCGGCGATGTGCTCGACCTCTCGCGCATCGAATCGGGCAAGGTCGAAATGGCATACGCTATGACCGACGCCGCTACGCTGATGAGTGAAGTCGGACAGGCCAACCAGTTGAGCATGCGCCCTGGCGTGGAACTGCACATCGTGCCCCCTGACGCTCAAGTGTGGCTGTACACCGACGCGAAACGCGTCAAACAGGTGTATTCAACTTTATAAATAACGCGATCAAGCACACCGCACAGGGCAGTATAACCCTGCACGCCCGGGTGGAAGGAGATGCCATTCGTTTCTCTGTCACCGACACGGGGGGCGGCATACCCGCCGACAGGCTCGACGCTATATTCGGTCGTTTCGAAAAGGCCAGGGAGCAGGACGTCGGCACGGGGCTCGGCCTTTCGATAAGCAAGGGCATAGTGGAGAGGCTCGGCGGCTCGATAGGCGTAGAATCCGTTGAGGGCGAAGGAAGCACGTTCTACTTCACGCTGCCCTACCGCGAAGTTCCCGAGCACATGCGGCCGCACCTTCAGCAGGTCACCGCGCGCCAGTTCTCGGGCCGCAAGACCTTGCTCATAACCGAGCCGTCGGACGAAGACTGGCTGGTAATCGAGAGCGCCCTTTGCGAAAAATACGACCTCGCGCGTGCGCGCACCTGCGACGAAACGGTTACGGGATTCATCTTCGAGAGGCCCGACATGGTGCTTGCCAACATAACGCTTGCCGGCGAAAGCGGCATCGAGGCCATCAGGCGCATCCGCACGATCTCCTCTTCGGTGCCCATGGTCGGCGTGGCGTCCAACTCGATATACATGCAGCAACAGGAGGCGCTGGCCGCCGGATGCCGCGACATAATCCACAAGCCCTACTCCCCCTCTCACGTCGAGCAGGTCGTCGGAACGTTTATCTGATTACCCTTACCGGATCCTGCGGCCCACGGTATATTGGTCCGCAAGGTCGACCACGCCATAGAAGATCGCCGCCACGCCGAAAACGGTGAGCATTCCCCTGAGCGCCCCTGACGGGCTGAGGGCGATAAGTATGCCGACCAGCAATATCAGCGCCGGGGCGATATAAGTCCACCAGGGGATGCGGCGCACACCGCGCGAGGCCTGGTAGAGCATCGCCATCTGGTCCACGGCGGCCAGAATCAGCAGCAGCCCCAGCACCACGATCAGGATCTGTGCGAAAAGCCCGGGCATGGCGATCAGCACCACCCCGGCGATGATGCACACCAGGGCCCAGGCGGGGAATCCCACGCCATAGTTGCCCGTACGGCGGCGCGAGGCGTAGTAGGCCGCACCCATGACGATGCCGATGGTCAGCAGCGCCGTGCCGAGGATCGTTATCGCGTATCGCGCCGCGAAATCGGGCCAGATGACCAGTACCAGGCCGAGGGCTATACATAATACAGCCCGCCAGATGTAGCTTTTAGGGAGTCGTCGTGTCATAACAGGATCGTTTTTTGAGAGTTATAAGTTTCAAAAACCAGACCAAACAATAATGGGCGCGGCGCGCCATGATTCCTATCCCAGGGGATTCATGATCCCCAGATCGAGGTAGCTGCGCCTGAGTTCCTCGTCGTTGTCGCTTATCACGAGCAGCTTGTCACCCTTATGCAGCTGCGTGTCGTGCTGCGGCACGAAGTAGCGTCCCCTGTGGCACACCATCACCACCAGCGTGTGCGCGGGCAGGGGCAGGTCTTTGAGCCGGTCGCCGCGGCGCAGCATCATAGGCGCCACCTCGATCTCCGAGAGGGCAGATTTTATGTTGTCGGGCAGCGCCACGTCGAACGCCCGCTCCTGCGGGTCACCCGAGAGTTTGAGCAGGTCGGCTAAATATCCCACCGTGGTGCCCTGCACCAGCAGCGAGATGAGCGTGATGCAGAAAACTATATTGAAGAACATGCCGGCATGCTCGACCTGCGCGATAACGGGATAGGTCGCGAAAATAATGGGTACGGCGCCGCGCAGCCCGACCCACGAGATGTAGAGCCTCGACCGGACGGAGTATTTGCCGAAAGGCAGCATGCACAAAAAAACGGTCAGCGGACGCGCCAGGAAGATCATCACCACGGCGATCACCGCGCCCATGCCGAGCACCTCGACCAACTCGTGGGGATTAACCAGCAGCCCCAGGGTCAGGAATACGCAGATCTGGGCCAGCCACGTGAAACCGTCGAAGAAGGCCGTCATTTGGCGTTTGTGGGCAATTTTGCGGTTTCCGATCACCAGTCCGGCGATGTAGACGGCCAGATAGCCGTTTCCGTGCAGCAGGTCGGTGAACGAGAAGACGAAAAATACCGAAGCCACCAGCATTATCGAGTAGAGCGATGCGTTTTCCAGGTGTATGCGGTTCATGACCGTCGCCGCGAGAAGCCCCAGCAGGTAACCTGCCGCCGCGCCGACGCCCATCTGCACTATGAATGTCCACACGGATGTCCACACCGGAAGATCGCCCTGGTTTATCATACTGATAAGCAGTATGGTGAGTATGTATGCCATGGGGTCGTTGCTTCCGCTCTCCAATTCGAGCAGGGGGCGCAGGTTTTGCCTGAGCCCCTTTTTCTTAGAACGCAGTATGGCGAACACCGACGCCGAGTCGGTTGACGACATCACGGCTGCCAGCAGCATCGACTCGGTGAGCGAGAATTGCAGCCCGGGGCCGAAGAGCGTCCCCAGAGCGTAGATGCACCCGCCGGTGAAAAGCATCATCAGCACCACGCCCACCGTAGCCAGCACGATCCCCGGCGCGAGTACGGGACGTATCTCGGCGAATTTGGTGTCCATGCCCCCCGAGAAGAGTATTATGCTCAGCGCCACCATGCCGATGAACTGGGTCATGCTGGCGTCATGGAACTCGATACCCAGGCCGTCGCTGCCGAACAGCATGCCAACGCCCAGGAACAGCGCCAGCGACGGCACGCCGAAGCGTCCGCCCGCTTTGCTTATCACCAGGCTGGCGAAAAGCAGCACCGAGCCTAAGAGCAGGAAATTTCCGGTATCGAATATCAATGGGGCCATATATATTTTTTACAGATCACCGCCAGGGCAGGGTTTCACGCGCAGAGTCCGTCCAGGGCACCACTTCGTTTAGTGTGCGCCCGGCAAGCACGGTTTCGTATTTTTGTATGTATCGCTCAGCCATGATCCTCGAATTGAACAGGTCGCGCGCATATTGGTGGCACAGCGCCGGATCATAGCCGCCCTGAAGTATGCGGCGCGCCATCTCGTGCGAACTGTCGGTCAGAAAGCCTACCTCTGACGGGACAAGCTCGGGCAGCGACCCGTAGGGAGTGCCGAACACCGGGGCTCCGAAGAAGAGGCTTTCGGTGATCGCCAGCCCGAAAGGCTCGTGCCACCGCACAGGGAAGATAAGCCCCTTGGAGCCCTGCAACAGCCTGTTTTTCCGCTCGCCGCCCACCATTCCGAAAAACCTGATCCGCGGGTTGAGCGTCAGTCGCATCCCCATTTTAAGATTCAGCCGGTTGCCGCCCAGCACGTACAGCCGCTCGCCTTTCATCGCCTCCACCACCGAGATCGCGCCTTTCAGGTTTTTCACCCGCCATGCCGCCTTTCCCAGAAAATGGTAGTACGAGCGCGGGTTGGAGAGCGACGGGGCGCCGTAATCGTCCCAATCCAGCCCGTTGTAGACGAAGGACCGGGAGTGGAACCTTTCGGCGTGGTCGCGGGAAACGAACACGGTGTTTATATCCTGCGTCCACTCGGCAGGGGAGTTGCCGTGTATGGTGACGATATGGGGTTGTGGTACCTCGTGCTGCAACTCGGCGTTGAAATGCACTATGTCGAATCCCGCGGGGATCTGCTTTTCGAGAGGGCGCGACGGGTCTGTGAAGATGACCTGCCCGAAGTCGCACACCGACCCTTTCGGCACAAGATAGGCCACCGTGTGGCCCATCTTCGCCAGCTCTTTTCCCAGGTACCATATTACGCGCTGCGTGCCGCCGTACTTATGCGCCGGGATCTTGCTGTCGAGGACTATCAGTATGCGCATTGTTGCCGTTTTCTGCGAATATACCAAAAAACAGGCCCTTTTTCAAGGCTAAAGGGGTGACTTAACGATTTTTTAACATGAAAAAGGACGACCCGAAGGCCGCCCTTTTTCATGAAGTATCTGTATCGGTTAGAACTGCACACCCACGCGCACCCCGAAATTGCTGAGGTTGTCCACCTTGTAGCTCATCATATTGGTGCTGTTGGTGGCGTAGCTGTAATAGGCGGCCAGGTGGAAGCCGAACATGTGTCCCATCCCGGGCCATATCACCGTGCCTATCTCGGGCGAGAAGTAAAATCCCCATGTGTTGTCATAGGTCGCCCATGCGGCATATTCGCTGCGGAAGCGTGCGAACTGCGGGCCCATCTTGAGCGAGAGGTAGGGGTCCAGGATGCCTTCGCCCATTGTCAGGCGGTAGCGTGCGCTAACCCCGAAAGGCATCTGGAACAGGCTGTGCTGCTGGTCGGTGAACAGCGAACCGTTCTGGCCGACGTTGATGACCTGCTGGGAGAAATACTCGTTGTTGGTGTGGTAGGCGAAGAACAGGCCCAGGGCGAAATCGCTGGCGGGCAGGAAGCGGCCTATTTCGAAGTTCATGCCCCAACCGCTTGCCTTGTCGGAGAAGCCGTTGCTTATGGGGACGTTTACCTGCCAGTCGGCGTTTACATAACCGTCGGGAATGGTCTGTGCGCTGGCTGCATTGGCCGTACAGAATGCGGCGAGCATGACTGCGGCGGCACGGAGCGAAATATATTTTATTGTTTTCATGTTTGCTGTAATATTTGATTCAACTTACTCTTCCGGTGTGACCGCTGCCCTTAGGTGGGATTGCCGGCTGTTTGCAGGTAGGGCGACTGGGCGAATGCGCGCGGGATGCCCTGCTCGATGAAGGGGGCGTTGCCGGCTTTCGAACCGTAGTCGTAGCCGCCGATAAAGGCGTTCCAGTAGACCGGGAAGTCAGAATCGTCGCCGGCCGTGTATACCCCCGTTCCCGGGTTGATGGTCAGCGCCGCGGGTTTGATCAGCTCGGCCACGAGCGAAGCGATCGAATACTCGAACACATAGGCGTAAGGGTAGGGGTAGTACCAGCCGGGCCAGTAACCTCCGTCCCAGTAGTCCCACCACCAGTAGGGATCCACATAGTCATAGTAGTAGGTCACGTCGCGCACGTAACTCAGCACGAGGTTCATGTTCACGTTGGTCAGATCGTCGCCCGGACGGACCACCGCGTAACCGCAATCGGTCAACTGCTCGATGAACATGTCGATGATGTCGGGCGCGTCGCCGGTATTCCATGCGGCGGCAGTGCCGTCCTGTTTGATCTCGATAATCTTGTCATCGACGAAAACTTTAGTGCCGGCATCCTTCGGTGTGGCGAAAATTGCCGGATTGTAGGTCGTGTAGACCGCGTAGTCTGCCTTCAATTCTCCCGTATCGGGGTACTTCTGGCACGCACCCAGGATTATACCTGCAAGTGCGAAAAGGATAATTTTTTTCATACTGGATAAATTTTACGGATAGTCGTTGGTATTTCTTGCCTCTTCAATATCAAGTTACGTACCAAACCGCAAAAACGACCTTTCAGGGCTTCCTGGAAGCGGTTCTGAAATTATGGCATTAAAAATGCTACTACGTACGCGTGAACACGCAAACACCTATATATTAAATAACAGATAATGAGAACAAAAACTATCCTTGTGGCCGCATTGGCCCTTTCGGGCGCACTGGCCGCCCGGGCGCAGCAACCTGCACAGCAGATGAGCGCCGAAGAGATGAAACAGGCCAACAACCCGATGGCCCGGGTTACGGCAGTGAACATGCACAACTATTACATCTCGAAACTCACCGACGGCGGTGAGATGACCGCCAACACATGGTG
Source organism: Rikenellaceae bacterium (assembly GCA_031550615.1). Taxonomy (GTDB): domain Bacteria; phylum Bacteroidota; class Bacteroidia; order Bacteroidales; family Rikenellaceae; genus JAVBOW01. The sequence goes on from JAVBOL010000009.1 coordinate 83,114, forward strand.
GCTGCGCGTGGCGCAACCCATGGGCCGTTTCCTGTTGCGTGCCTCGCTGCCCGTGCAGACGGTGCCTTCCCACCTCGACGGACACTCGGTATCGGGGCTGGGCGACGCCAACCTCTTCGCGATCTACGAGCTTGTGCAGGGAGAGAATAAAATGGGTATAGGCCCCATGCTTGTCGCCCCGACCTCGAACAAGGTCACCGACATAGGCAGCGGCAAATGGCAGGTAGGCGCGGCAGCGATGGTTTTCTTTGCCAAGAACCACGCCATGCAGGGCGGCGGACTGGTCACCTGGCAGGCGTCAGTGGCGGGACAGGACGATAAACCCGATGTAAGTCTGCTCACCGCACAGCCCTTCGGCATGTGGCAGATAGGCGGTGGGACGTACCTGCGCTCGGCGGCCACATGGACATTCGACCTGAAGAGCGGCTTCTATAACGTGCCTATAAGCATGGGTATAGGTAAGGTCACCAAAGTGGGCGGCACGGTGTTCAATATCTTTGTCGAGCCGCAATATTCGATGATGCATTACGGAGTGGGATTGCCCCAGTTCCAGGTATTCGCGGGGTTGAACATGCAGTTCCATTGATCTGACGCGACCACAACAAAGAAGTCCGGCCTTTAGAAAGGCCGGACTTCTTTGTTCAGGCGGTAAGTTTAAGCCCCACGGTCCCGGTAAATTTTTTCAGCGAGGTGGGCATTCGCCCAATACCC
>JAVBOL010000026.1:0-22423 GCA_031550615.1 Rikenellaceae bacterium
AGGGCGGACTTGGCAGCGTCGGGCGACTCGGCGGCGCGGATCAGTTTGATGATCTCGTCGATATGGTCTAACGCGATCAGCAGCCCTTCGAGGATGTGGGCGCGTTTCTGCGCCGCGGCCAGATCGAAACGCGTGCGGCGCACGACCACCTCGTGGCGGTGGTCGACGAACACGCGGATCATATCCTTGAGGTTGAGCATCACCGGGCGACCGTCGACAAGCGCGATGTTGTTGACCGCGAAAGAGCTCTGCATCGCGGTGTATTTATAGAGCGTGTTGAGCACCACACTCGCCACGGCGTCGCTTTTGAGGATGATGACCACCCTCATGCCCGAGCGATCGCTCTCGTCGTTGATATATGAGATGCCCTCGATCTTCTTGTCGTTTATCAGCGCGGCGATCTTCTGGATCATCTCGGCCTTGTTGACCATATAGGGGATCTCGGTGATAACGATGCACTCGCGACCCGAGGCGGTGTGCTCGATCTCGGTGCGGGCGCGCATCACCACGCGGCCACGGCCCGTCTCGAAGGCCTCGCGCACACCTTCATAACCGTAGATTATGCCGCCCGTGGGGAAGTCGGGCGCCTTGACGTATTGCAGCAGGTCGCTGATCTCCACCTCGCGGTTGTCAATATAGGCGCACGTGGCGTCGATCACCTCCGAAAGGTTGTGCGGGGGCATGTTGGTGGCCATACCCACGGCGATACCCGACGTGCCGTTGACCAGCAGCAGGGGGATGCGCGTGGGCAGCACCTTGGGTTCGAGTATCGTGTCGTCGAAGTTGCCGGTGAAGTCGACCGTGTCCTTGTCGATGTCCGCCATCACCTCGTCGGCGATCTTGCGCATACGGGCCTCGGTGTAACGCATCGCCGCGGGGCTGTCGCCGTCTATCGAGCCGAAGTTACCCTGGCCGTCGACCAGCTGGTAACGCATGCTCCACTCCTGTGCCAGGCGCACCATCGCGTCGTAGACCGAGCTGTCGCCGTGCGGGTGGAATTTACCCAGCACGTCACCCACGATACGCGCGCTCTTACGGTGCGGCTTATCCGAGTAGAGGTTCAGCTCGTTGCTCATATCGTATAGGATGCGGCGGTGTACCGGTTTGAGGCCGTCGCGCGCATCGGGCAACGCACGAGAAACGATAACCGACATCGAATAGTCGATGTATGCGCTCTTCATCTCCTCCTCGATGTTGATCTTGATGATACGGCCTTCGGGCGCACCCTCCTGCATCAATTCTTCCTTTACTTCTTCTGACATATTTTTTGTTTTCTTACTGCCCCGGCGTTTCAGAAACCGTTCAACTGCTCCTTGAAGCGTGAGGCTATAGCGTTAATTTGAAGTTCGTTGCGTAGATTTTCAAGGCTTTCCACCTGTGCGGCGTACTCGTCATGCGGTATTGCGGCGGCCAACTCCCGAAGCTTACCCTCCAACTCTTCCGTCGAGTCGAAAAGGTAGCCCGGACGGCCATATTTCTCAAAGTAGTATTCAAAAAAGTCGTTGCGCAGCCCCACTATCGGAAGCCCATACCGCACGGCGTCGAAAAACGCCCCGCTCGCGCAAAGCCTGTAATGCTCGTTGGTGTAAAAAAACAGCGAGTAGCTGCACTTCGCGGCGATCTGATCTATCTGTGCGCGAGAGAGGTTACTGCCCGGCGCGGGATAGACCACGTTATCCGAATCGAGGAAAGCGCCCAATTCAGGGTATATTCCGCCCGCGATATAGAACTTAGCGCCCGGCACGCTTTGGCGCACCCTGCGCGCCACGGGAAATATATTCTGCGTGCCCTTGCTTATCGAACCCACGCCGAACTGTACGAAACCCGCCGGCGCATCTTTCTGTCCGGCAGCGAATTCCGGATAGTGGTAAGGATGGTCGATGGCCACGACCTTGTGCGGCGAGAGGCGCGGCATATGCTTGAGGAGATTGCGGCGCACCGGCTCTCCCAGCACGATAAAGCGGGTGCGGCGGGAACAGGCGCGCAACGCGAAACGCATCATCACCCCCAACTTATGATCAGCCTCGTCCCTTTTGCGGCGCAGGTGTTCCAACTCGCCGTGCAGCACGGCCATAACTTTCGTACTGGGGAACAGCGGGCGCAACAGCCTCAGGCAGACCCCGCCCACAGGCAGCAGCGAAAGCAGCACCACGCGCGAGGCTTTCCCGCGGCGGGCGAAACGCAGCACGCGGTAAAGTGAACCGAGGCGTGAGCCATCCTTGCGCCCTTCGTGCAGGTCGTGCACCTCGATATTGTCGACCGAAGAGAGTGCGCGCAGGTTATCCACCATAGAGCGCTCCCCCACAAGGCAGATCTCCTCGCCGGGCCACATCATGCGCACCATCTCGACCATGCACGAATTTATCATCTCGTGCACGTTACCGCGATAGTTTATTTCCGCAATTACGATCATCGTTATCAATAAGTTACCCTACCCGCCATCCACGAGCCGGAATAACTCCGCTAAGATAGCGTTTTTTTGCATTACTTCAAAAAAACAGGCCCCCAAATTACGCATCCGGGGGCCTGTTCCAACGATCGGTCGAAGGACTATCTGAAATCCACCACCTCATAGCCTTTATAGCTGTTCCTGTCGAAGCGCAGCCCGCCGGCCGGCAACGCCGTGAGGGGCGCGATCTTCACTATCTTAACCTCTACCGTTGCGCTCACCCCGCTCAGGCGGTAAGAGAGCGCAACGGGCAACCCGCTCTGCGAGTCTATCGACAGGGTCACGCTGCCGACCGGGGTTTTCCCGTCACGGGGGCGTATCTGCACCACTTCGCACTTGCGTCCGGCCACCTTAGTCTCTCCCGTGTAAGAGTGCGTAAACAGGGCATCGGGAAAACTGAAAATAGCAGTCGGATTGGCCAGCACACCCTGGTCGGCGGGGTCGGCCCTATCGACGATCACCTCGCGGTCCGTCGGGTTGACCTCCCAGCGCGTCGCGCCGTCGCCGTAGACCTCACGCCCAGCGACGCTCATCTTATAGCGCTGCCCGGACACGCTGCACGCGCCCGTGATCACGGGCGACGAGGGGTCGGGTTGCAGCGAAAATTCGACCGTATATTGCTTCCATGAGGCGATCTGCCCGCCCATTTTATCCAGCAGCGCACGGCTGCGGTCGTCGGCATGCGCCGCGGCGCACACAAAGCAGAGGGCTATTATAGCAAGTATTTTTTTCATCGTCATCGATTTAGGGATAAGATGCGCCGCCGGGACGCAACGTTGCACGCGGATGGCGCTAAAAGCTGTTGAGCAGCTGTTCGAGGGTGTTTATATCCTGGATAAGCACCTCGCGGGGCTTACTGCCCGAGGCCGCACCGACTATTCCCGCGCCCTCTATCTGGTCCATTATGCGTCCCGCGCGGTTGTAGCCTATCGCGAAACGGCGCTGTATGGCCGAGGTCGACCCCTGCTGGTTGCTCACCACGAAACGCGCCACCTCGGCGAACATCGGGTCGATATTGTCCATATCCACATTCTTGCCCGCCTCGCCCTCGGGGACGTATTCGGGCAGCTCGTACGGCGCGGCATAGCCCCTCTGGGAGCCTATGAACTCGGTTATGCGCTCGATCTCGGGGGTGTCGATAAACGCGCACTGCACGCGCGTGAGATCCGAGCCGGTCGAGATAAGCATGTCGCCGCGCCCGATCAGCTGGTTGGCGCCCGGCATGTCGATAATGGTGCGTGAGTCTATCATGGAGCTCACGCGGAAAGCGATCCTCGCCGGGAAGTTGGCCTTGATAACCCCCGTGATGATGTTGGTGGTCGGGCGCTGCGTGGCGATAACCAGGTGGATGCCCACCGCGCGCGCCAACTGCGCGATACGCGCTATGGGGGTTTCGATCTCGCGCCCCGCAGTCATTATCATGTCGGCGAACTCGTCGATAACGACCACGATATAAGGCAGGTAGCGATGCCCCTTGTTGGGATTGAGCTTGCGCGAGGTGAATTTCTCGTTATACTCCTTCACGTGGCGCACCTCGGCCTTGCGCAGCAGGTCGTAGCGCGTGTCCATCTCAACGCAGAGCGAATTGAGCGTGTAAATCACTTTCTGCGTGTCGGTGATGATCGCCTCGTCCTCGCCGGGGATCATTGCCAGGAAGTGTTTTTCCAGCTTCTTGTAAAGCGTCAACTCGACCTTTTTGGGGTCGACCAGCACGAATTTCATCTCGGCAGGGTGCTTCTTATAGAGCAGCGAGGTGATTATAGCGTTCAGTCCCACCGACTTGCCCTGTCCGGTAGCTCCCGCCACCAGCAGGTGGGGCATCTTGGCCAGGTCGATCACGAACGTCTCGTTCTGGATCGTCCGACCGAGCACCACAGGCAGGTCGAAGGTCGATTCCTGGAATTTCTGCGCCCTGACGACCGAGTACATCGACACCACCTCCTTGTCCTTGTTGGGCACTTCGATGCCTATGGTGCCTTTCCCCGGCATGGGGGCGATTATACGGATGCCTAAAGCCGAAAGGCTCAGGGCTATGTCGTCCTCAAGGTTCTTGATCTTGGAAATGCGCACCCCGGGGGCGGGGATTATCTCGTAGAGGGTAACCGTAGGGCCTACGGTCGCCTTGACCGGGCCTCCGATGCCTATGCCGAAGTTCTTGAGCGTATCGACGATGCGGCGGTTGTTCTCGCGCAGCTCCTCCTCGGTAACCTGCACCTCGACGCGGTGGTCCTCCAGTATCTCGACCGGGGGACGCTGATATTTCGAGAGTTCCAGTGTCGGGTCGTATGCAGTCTGGTCTATATCCTCCTCGTCCAGCGTGGCGTCGTTATGTTCCGATTGCAGCACCTCCGTGCCTTCCGCCGTGCCGTCCGATAGGGTCACTCCACCCGCGCCCAGCACACCGGCGGATTCGTAGTCGCGCTCGACGACCTCGAAAGAGCCGTCCGAAGCGGCGTGCGCCGAAACGACCGCGAACTCACCGTCTTTCGCAGGTTCCACGACCGCCGGCTCCTCCCCGCGCGTCATATCGACCACCATGAAGTCCTCGCCGTCGGTAATTATCTGTTCTTCCGTGGGACGCGCGACCTCAAATTCCGACGCAGGTTCGGGCTGTTCCCACACCTCTATCTGCTCCGGCTCCGCCTGGGGTGCGACGCCCTCCGGCTCCCAGACTGGCTGTTCACCCCCCCTGGCCGTGCGGTGCACCACGCTGCCGACAAGGCTTGCGGTTTGCTGCCCTACGGCTTCGCCCACCTTGACGCCGCCTTCGACGATGCCCTTGCCCACTTTATTCACGAAAAGGATCGTGCTGCGCGTGATGTAGACGCCAAGCAGCACGGCTGCGCAAACCAGCAGCAGCAACGTACCCGCCCAACCGATCAGCGAAGTGAGCCAGCGCGCGACGATGATGCCGTGCATGCCGCCCAGCCCCGAGCCGAAAACGTCCCAGCGGGTGTCAAAAAAGAAGCCCATCATCAGTGAGCCTATGATCATCGTCATCAGCGATATACGCACCGAGCGGCGCAACACCGCCGGGCGGAAGCGCATCACCCTGAGGGCAAGCACCATGATAACCGCAGGAATGGATACGGCAAAGAACCCGAACCACTCACCGACCAGAAGATCTGCCAGCCACGCGCCGAGTTTCCCAGCGTTGTTGAGCACCGTTCCCGAGTTGGCTCCCCACAGGTTGCCACCGCGCACCACGCTCTGGTCGGCCTGCCAGTTGAAGAAATACGAAACTATGGAAACGAGCGCGAAAAGCCCGAGGAAAAGCACCACGAAACCGTAAGCCCACCGTTGGCTGTCGGTCAGGCCGCGGTGCTGCCCGGCCTGGGTTTTCGGGGCCGCGCTTCGTGTTTCACTATCTTTTTTGAGAGCCATATCGGTCGTAAAGGTAACACATTTCTACAAAATCGTCTGCCACTTCTCGCGGGCTTTCGCTTCCAGGCGTGCCAGGTAGCCGGCATCGCCCGCCGTATAAAATTCATACCGTGGCACGTTGTCCGCCCCGGCCAGCGCATCGCCGCGCGAGAGCAGGTCGGCGACGCGGCGCGCGACGGCAGGTGCGGGGTCGATGATCTGCACGTCCGCCCCGGGCACGCACTGAGCGATCACGCGGCGCATAGCCCCCTCGAGGAACGGGTAGTGGGTGCATCCCAGCACTATGCGGTCCGCTCCTTCGAGCAACATGGGTTCGAGCGCCCTGCGCACGGTCTGTTCGGCCTCGGGGGTGTCCTCCAGGCCCCTTTCGACCAGTTCGACGAACCCCTCGCCCACGGCGTCCAGGATCGTCACTCCCTCGCCCCATTTCGCGGCGGTGTCGTGGTAGAGCCCCCCGGAGAGGGTTGCTGCCGTAGCCAGGATGCCTATCACGCCCGTGCGGGTCGAGAGAGCTGCGGGCTTGACCGCCGGCTCCATACCCACGATGGGCACGTCGTACGCCTCCCGCAGGTTGTTTATTGCCGCGGCGGTAGCCGCGTTGCACGCCACCACGAGCATCTTGGCGCCCTTTTCGCGGATCAACATCCGCGCCGCGGCGTCAACGTAGCCGTTGACCTCGGCGTGCGGTTTGGGCCCGTAAGGGCAATTCGCCCCGTCGCCGAAATAAAACAGCGACTCATGCGGCAACAGCCGTCTGATCTCGCGCCAGACGGAAAGCCCGCCCAGCCCCGAGTCGAAAACAGCTATCGGCGCGTCGTTCATAGTCTATCGTTTGTTGGCTTCCATCCATTTACGGGCGTTCACGAACGCCTCGATCCAGGGCGAAACCTCGTCCGCACGCCTCTCCCAGGGGTAATAGGCCCAGTTCCAGGGACGCAACGAGCGCTCCAGGTGGGGCATCATCGCCAGGTGGCGGCCATCGTCCGAGCAGATGCCAGCGGCGTTAAGGTCGCTGCCGTTGGGGTTGGCCGGATACTGGTCGTAACCCCACGTCAGGGCCACATTATAGCGCGACGCGTCGAGCGGCAATGAGAAACGCCCCTCGCCGTGCGCCGACCATATACCCAGTTTGCTGCCAGCCATGGGCGAGAGCATCACGGAGGGCGATCTCTGCACCTCGACGCTCGTGAACACACACTCGAATTTGCCGCTGCGGTTGTGCAGCATGCGGGGTTGCTCTTCGTGCGAGGGGTTCACAAGACCCAGCTCGACCATCAGCTGGCAACCGTTGCACACGCCCAGAGAGAGGGTGTCTGGGCGCGCGTAGAAATTATCCAACGCCCTTTTAGCCTTGTCGTTATAGAGGAAAGCGCCCGCCCAGCCCTTGGCCGAGTTGAGCACGTCCGAATTCGAGAAACCGCCCACGAAGACGATCATCTGCACGTCCTCCAACGTTTCGCGGCCACTCACCAGGTCGGTCATGTGCACGTCCTTGACGTCCATTCCGGCCAGGTACATGCTCCACGCCATTTCGCGTTCGCTGTTGCTGCCTTTTTCGCGGATCACGGCAGCCTTTACGCCGGTGCGGGTGCGGCGCGAGGCGTCGAGGCCGTATTTCGACAACAGGCCGTTGAAACCTTCCGGGAAGGCGTATTCGAGCGGCTGTTGCTTGTAATTCAGAAAGCGCTGCGAGGCGCACTCCGTACCGCTCTGGCGGCGGTCGAGCAGGTAGGAGCTCTTATACCATGCGTCGCGCATCCCGTCCAGGGGCAGGTCGAATTCCACGCCGGCGTTGCTTACAGAGAAGCGGCGCTCGGCGTTCACATCGCCGATCACGTAGCCCTCCAGGCCCTCGAATTGCAGCCATTCGCACACATCCACGCCGCTCTCGACCTGCAGTACCACCGCCGGGCGCTCACTGAAGAGCACCTTGACGATATCCTTCTCGCCCAGCGCGTCGAGGTTCACGGCCACGCCGCTGTGGTTGTCGGCGAAGCACATCTCCAACAGGGTGGTTATCAGGCCACCGCCCGACACGTCGTGCCCGGCCAACACTTTGCCGTCCTTAATGAGCCTCTGCACCGCCTCGAAAGCCGCGGCGAAACGCTCGGCGTCTTTAACTCGCGGCACTTCGCGGCCCACCTTGCCTACAGCCTGTGCGAAAGCGCTGCCGCCCAGGGCGAAAGCGCCGCCGGCCATGTCGACATAGACCAGTTGGCTGCGCACGGGCTTCAGGGCGGCGGTCACACACGCCGACACGTTAGACACCTCGGCGCTCGAAGTGATTATCACCGTGCCGGGCGAAAGCACACGCTTGCCATCGGGGTATTTCTGTGTCATCGAGAGCGAGTCCTTGCCCGTGGGTATGTTGATACCCAGCGCGATGGAGAAATCACTTGCCGCCTGTACCGCGTCGTAGAGGCGCGCATCCTCGCCCACGTTGCGGCACGGCCACATCCAGTTGGCGCTCAGCGATATACCTTTCAGCCCGTGTTCGAGCGGAGCGAAAACGATATTTGTCAGCGACTCGGCGATAGCCAACTCCGATCCCGCCGCGGCGTCGGCCATAGCGGCCACGGGGGCGTGCCCGAGCGCTGTGGCGATACCCTTTTCGCCCTGGTAGTCGAGAGCCACCACAGCGCAGTCGTTCATCGGCAGTTGCACCGCCCCGGCGGTCTGCTGCATGGCCACGCGGCCAGTTACGCAACGGTCCACCTTGTTGACCAGCCAGTCTTTACATGCCACGCCTTCGAGTTGCAGCACGGTTTCTATATAGCTCACCACTTTCGAGGCGTCATATTCCACCTCGGTGAATGCGGCGTTGTGGTGTTCGTCGCGCATCACCGTGCGGGGGGCCTTTCCGAACATATATTCCAGCGGCCAGTCTATGGGTTTTTCGCCCGTGCGGTTGTCCACGAAGGTGAACCGCCCGTCACCTGTCGCCTCGCCGATGGTGTACATCGGGGCGCGTTCGCGGTCGGCTATGCGCTTGAGGTGCTCCACGTCGGCCTGGTCGACGACCATGCCCATGCGCTCCTGCGACTCGTTGCCCACGATCTCGCGCGCCGAGAGGGTCGGGTCGCCCACCGGCAGGTTCTCCATGTCGATGCGTCCGCCAGTGGCCTCGACCAACTCGCTCAGGCAGTTCAGGTGGCCGCCCGCACCATGGTCGTGGATCGAAACTATCGGGTTGCGGTCCTCCTCCGAAATGGCGCGTATGGCGTTGTAGACCCTCTTTTGCATCTCGGGGTTACTGCGCTGCACGGCGTTGAGCTCGATAGCGCCCACGTAATGGCCGGTCTCGACGCTCGAAACGGCGCCGCCGCCCATGCCGATGCGGTAGTTGTCACCACCCATCAGCACCACTTTGTCGCCCTTCGAAGGCTCATCCTTCAGGCTGTCGACCTTCTTGCCGTAGCCTACCCCGCCGGCCTGCATTATCACCTTGTCATAGCCGTAATTCACGCCGCCCTCGGAGTGCTCGAAGGTCAGCAGGCTGCCGCAGATGAGCGGCTGGCCGAATTTATTGCCGAAGTCAGACGCGCCGTTAGACGCTTTGATGAGTATATCCTCGGGAGTCTGATAAAGCCACTCCCGCTCCTCCATACCCTTTTCCCAACTGCGCGCGCCGTCCAGTCGGGGATAAGAGGTCATATAGACCGCCGTACCCGCCATGGGGAACGCTCCCTTGCCGCCCGCGATGCGATCGCGTATCTCGCCGCCCGTGCCTGTCGCCGCGCCGTTGAAAGGCTCGACCGTAGTGGGGAAGTTGTGCGTCTCGGCCTTTATCGAGATAACGCTCTGGAAATCCTTCACTTCGAACCAGTCGGGCTTGTCATGGCTGGCCGGGGCGAATTGCTCCACGACCGACCCCTGCAGGAAGGCGCAGTTGTCCTTGTAGGCGGACACGACCTGGTTGGTGTGCGCTTTAGTCGTCTTTTTGATAAGCGCGAAGAGCGAATCGGGCATCTCTTGCCCGTCGATTATGAACTGGCCGTTGAAGATCTTGTGGCGGCAGTGCTCCGAATTGACCTGCGAGAAACCGAAGACCTCGCTGTCGGTCAGCGGACGTCCCATTTTGGTGCTCACACCCTCAAGGTAGGCGATCTCCTCGGCGCTCAGCGCGAGGCCTTCCTTTTCGTTATAGGCGGCGATGTCGTCGATGTGCACTATCGCGTCCGGCTTCTTGTCGACGGTGAAAACATCCTGGTCCACAGACTCATAGCGGCGCGAAAGCATCGGATCGAAAGGCGTGTCCGCCCCGGCGCGCACGAATTCCTCGATGCGCACGATACCCTCCAGGGCCATGTTCTGGGTGATCTCGACCGCGTTGGTGCTCCAGGGGGTTATCATCTCGCGGCGGGGGCCGATGAAGGGACCGGCGATGCGCTCGGCGCCAATGTAGGCCGCACCCGAGAAGAGCCACGTGAGGCGTTCGATCTGTTCGCTGCCGAATGCCTGAGGGGCGTCTACGGCATAGATTTTCTGTTCGTTACCAAAAAAATGTATCATTTCGAATAATTTATCAACGCTGTATAGTTTTCGATGTGCCCGGCGATATAATTATCGCTCACACCGTCGCAATCTATGGTCATCGCCGCCTTTTCATAGAACGGCGCGCGGACCTTAAGATTGCTTTCGATAAAGGCAAGCAACTGCGCGTCGTCCATGCCTTTTATCAGCGGACGCTTTTCGCGTCCCGCCCCAAGCCGCCCCACAAGGCGCTGCGGGCTCATTTTCAAATATATGGTATGCCCTTTGGCATTCATCACCTCCATGTTGCCGTGGTGGCATGGCGCTCCCCCGCCGGTGGCTACGACGGCATTGACCGCCGGGTCGAGCCCTTCGAGCAGTTTGTGCTCCATCCCGCGGAATGCGGCCTCGCCCCTGGCGGCGAATATCTCGGCCACCGACATCCCCTCGGCCTGTTCTATGGCCCTGTCCATGTCGATGAACTCGGCGCCCAGCCGTTTAGCCGCCACGCGGCCTATCGTGCTCTTGCCGCACCCCATATACCCCACCAGGAAGATCAGCATTCTTTAAAAAAGGTCTAATTGCTGCGTTTCGGGGTTACGGCTCGGATCGTCCTCGGCGGCACGCTCTATCACAAGGCCGAAATCCTCTTCCGGTGCTGATTGGGTGGCAGGTGCAGGTTGGGTGGCGGGTGCGGGGGTAGCAGGTGCGGGTCGGACGGCGGGGGCGGTTTGGACGGCAGGGGCGGCAGTCGCCACAGTTTCCGCCGCTTCGGCGGTTTCTTCCATCTCCCCGGCCTCAGGTTCTTCGGGCACAGGCACAGGCACAGGCACAGGCTCGGGCGCAGGTTGGAACGCGAGGTTCGCCACCTGGTAAGTCGTTATGCGCTTGCCCTTTGCCCGGTGGCTCTTGATACCGATGAACTCCGCGGCGTCGATATCTTCCGCCGGGCGCGAGGCGTAAGCCCCTCCGAAGGTGACCGTCAGCACGGGACTGTCCCACCAAGCTATGCAGTCGAGCCTGGACGAAGGCGCGTCGTCGACGAACTGCTGCGCCTTATTCTCGCTCGGCTCGGCCTGGAAGCGCTTAAGGTAGTGGTACTTCTGTTCGCCGTCCCAATACGCGACCGTGTATACCCGCTGGGGCTCGTAACGCTCGACCCACACCGTGTCTTCGGGGAAGTGGTGCCCCAGGTCGTAGCCGGTGGTGTAGTATTCGTTGCGGGCGGTCATGACGATGATCTTGTCGTCGCCCTTGAATTCGCCCAACAGGCGGCCCCGGCAGTCGGCGTTCAGGCGGCGCACATCCTCGTCCCACCAGATCCGCTGTCCCCCCAGGGTCGATCCGCCGCGCTCCTTGAAGACGATCTTGTGGATCGCGAAGGAGGTGAAACGGTTGCCCTGAGAGGCGCGCCCTTTGATAGCCAGTTCACTGAAATCCAGGTCAGTTATAAGTTTTTTGAGCCTCGGGCGCGGCTTGAAGTAGACTTTCAGCACCTCGGCCTCGCCGTTGGGGTTGACGCTCATGTAGAGTATCTCGCTCTTGGGTTCGCCGCGCGTGATGTCGTACTCCTTGTCGCGGGTGATGCCTTTGATCGCGCAGCGCTTCATCATCACGGGGCCGTTGCGACCGTCGCGGTAGAGCACATTATAAATGGTACGCTCGTCGTTGCGCTTGAACACACCTATATAATATATGTTCTTCTCGAAGAATGCCTTTTCGCTCACCTTCGTTATGATGTACTTGCCCTCTTTGGTGAACACGATCACGTCGTCGATGTCCGAGCAGTCGCAGACGTATTCGTCCTTGCGCATCGCTGCGCCTATGCCGAAGAAGCCCTCTTCCTTATTGACGTAGAGTTTGGCGTTGGCGACCACCACCTTGGCGGCCTCGATAGAGTCGAATTCGCGCAGTTCGGTGCGGCGCTCGTGCCCGGCGGCGTATTTCTTGCGGATGCCCTCGTACCACGCGATGGCGTAGTCGGTAAGGTGCGAGAGGTTATGCTTGCACTCCTTGATCTGCTTTTCGATGCCCTTGATATATTCGTCAGCCTTCGCGGCGTCGAAGCGCGAGGTGCGCTTGAAGGGGATTTCCGACAGGCGGACGATATCCTCTTTGGTGACTTCGCGTTGCAGCAGCTGCTTATAAGGGTCCAGCGCCTTGTCGATCTCGCCTATCATGTGTTCCTGCGAAGTCGTGCCCTCAATGACCTTATAGAGTTTATTCTCTATGAAGATCTTTTCGAGCGACGAGCGGTGCCAGTCCTCGCTCAGTTCGCCGAGCTTTATTTCGAGCTCCCTGCGCAGCAGGTCTTTGGTCGTAGCCACCGAGCGGCGCAGTATCTCGCTCACTCCTATGAAGTGGGGTTTATCGTCCCAGATCACACAGGCGTTGGGCGATATGCTCACCTCGCAGTCGGTGAATGCGTAGAGCGCGTCGATGGTCTTGTCGCTCGACTCGTCGGGGCTGACGTGGATTATGATCTCGGCGGTGGCGGCGGTGTTGTCGTCGACCTTGCGTATTTTGATCTTGCCTTTTTCGTTGGCCTTGATGATCGACTCCTTGATCGAGTCGGTGGTCGTGCCGAAAGGAATTTCCGTCACGGCCAGCGTGCGTTTATCGATCTTAGAGATCTTGGCGCGCACCTTGACCGCCCCGCCCCTTAGACCGTCGTTGTAGCGCGACACGTCGATCATGCCTCCGGTCAAAAAGTCGGGGTAGAGGGTAAACTCTTCGCCCTTCAACTCGGCCACGCACGCGTCCAGCAAGTCGCAGAAGTTGTGCGGCAGTATCTTCGATGCCAGGCCCACGGCGATACCCTCAACGCCCTGCGCCAGCAGCAGCGGGAATTTCACGGGCAGGGTGACCGGCTCCTGGTTGCGCCCGTCGTAGGAGAGCATCCACTCGGTGGTCTTGACGTTGAAAAGCACGTCGAGGGCGAATTTCGACAGGCGCCCCTCGATATATCGCGGCGCGGCGGCATCGTCGCCCGTGAGCACGTTGCCCCAGTTACCCTGACAGTCGATCAGCAGGTCTTTCTGCCCGAGCTGCACCAGCGCGTCGCCTATCGAGGCGTCGCCGTGGGGGTGGAACTGCATCGTAAAACCGATGATGTTGGCGACCTTGTTGTATCGTCCGTCGTCCAACTGCTTCATGGTGTGCAGTATGCGCCGTTGCACAGGCTTCAGGCCGTCTTCGAGGTGGGGCACGGCGCGTTCGAGGATCACGTACGATGCGTAATCCAGGAACCAGTCCTTATACATGCCCGTGAGCTTGTGGCGTCCGCCCTGCTCCGTGGTCAGGCGATCGTACTTGCCGGCTTTGGCGGGGGCGGCTTCCTCGGTCGCCTCATCGGCAACCTCTTCAGCAACCTCTTCGGCCACCTCCCCGGCAACCTCTTCGGCGACCTCATCCACAGCCCCGACGGCCTCGTCAATATCCAAAATTTCCTCGCTCATATTTATATGGCTACGTCCTCGACGTAATCGGCCTCTATTTTAAGGTTGTCAATGATAAATCCCTGGCGGTCCATCGTGTTCTTGCCCATGTAGAATTCGAGCATCTCGTGGATCGGGTCGTCTTTGGTGAGGCGCACCTTTTCGAGGCGCATATCCTCGCCGATGAATCCGGCGAACTCGTCGGCGGAGATCTCGCCCAGGCCCTTGAATCGCGTTATTTCGGGGTTCTTGCCGAGTTTCGAGATCGCTTTGAGGCGTTCTTCCTCCGTATAGCAATAAATGGTTTCCTTTTTGTTGCGCACCCTGAAAAGCGGGGTCTGCAACACGTACAGATGCCCCTGGCGGATAACGTCGGGGAAGAACTGCAGGAAAAACGTCAAAAGCAGCAGACGGATGTGCATGCCGTCCACGTCGGCGTCGGTGGCGATTATCACCTTGTTGTAACGCAGTGAGTCCATGTCCTCCTCGATGTTCAGGGCGGCCTGAAGGAGGTTGAATTCCTCGTTCTCGTAAACGACCTTTTTCGTGAGGCCGAAGCAGTTCAAAGGTTTGCCCCTCAATGAGAATACGGCCTGTGTGTTCACGTCGCGGCACTTGGTGATCGAACCGCTGGCCGAGTTACCCTCGGTCAAAAAGATCATCGTCTGCTCGTTGAGTTCGTTCTTGGTGTCCGTCAGGTGAACGCGGCAGTCGCGCAGCTTCTTATTGTTGAGGCTCACCTTTTTGGCCATTTCGCGCGCCTTCTTCTGGATGCCGCTTATGGCTTTGCGCTCCTTCTCGTTCTCGACGATCTTCTTTTGCAGGATGTCGGCAGACTCGGGGTGCTTGTGCAGGTAATTATCGAGGTGCTGCTTGAGGAAGTCGACCACGAAGTTGCGCACCGAGGGTCCGTCGGGGCCCATGTCCTTGCTGCCCAGTTTGGTCTTGGTCTGTGATTCGAACATCGGCTCCTCGACCTTAACGGAAATGGCGGCGATGATCGAGGTGCGTATATCCGCAGCGTCGTAGTCCTTACGATAGAACTCTTTGATCGTCTTGGCGATAGCCTCACGGAAAGCCGCCTGGTGCGTGCCTCCCTGCGTGGTGTGCTGGCCGTTGACAAAGGAGAAATATGTTTCGCCGTAGCCCGTGCCGTGGGTGATGGCCACCTCGATATCGGGCCCGGTCAGGTGTATGGGCTGGTAGAGGGGATCTTCCGAAATATTCTCGTTGAGCAGGTCCAAAAGGCCGTTCTTCGAAACGTACGACTGGCCGTTGAGCTTGATGACCAACCCCTGGTTGAGGTAGGTGTAGTTGCGAAGCATCGACTCGACATACTCCAGTTGGTAGGCGTAGGGCCCGAAGACCGTTTCGTCCGCCGTGAAGGTGATCGAGGTGCCGTTCTTGTCGCTGATGCCCTTTTCCGGCAGGTCGGTAAGCTGCTCTCCGGCGGAGAAAGTCACCGTACGGGCCTCGCCGTCGCGCACGCTGCGGATGACGAATTCGCTCGACAGGGCGTTTACCGCCTTGATACCCACACCGTTCAGCCCGACCGACTTTTTAAATGCCTTCGAGTCGTACTTCGCTCCGGTGTTCATCTTGCTGGCCACCTCGGCCAGTTTGCCCAGCGGAATGCCGCGTCCGTAGTCGCGCACGGTGACGCGCCCCTGGTCGATGGTGATCTCGATCTGCTTGCCGAAACCCATCATGTACTCGTCTATCGAGTTGTCCAGCACCTCTTTGACCAGTATGTAGATACCGTCGTCCTGCGAAGTGCCGTCACCCAGTTTGCCGATATACATACCCGGACGGCGGCGGATGTGCTCCTTCCAGTCGAGGGTCCGGATATGGTCGTCGGTGTATGTTGCTGCTGCGTCCATCATTTTTATAATTTTCCTTTTCCCGCCAAAGCCGCGGCTTTGGCATTAGTCACCCTTCTCAAAGGGGGATTAGGAGGATTGTCTGTGCTATTTGATTTATATAATGCGGATTTAATTTGAATCAACCATATCCGCATAGTATAAATCGGGCCTTAATTGTTTATGTTCATTTAAAATCGCTTCGTTGGCGGCCTCGGCCAGCTCTTTGGCCGTACGCCCGGCGGTGGTTATGGCGGGGAGCACGTGCACGTGGAAGGTGTGCGGGATGCGGACCCTCCAGCCACGGAGCATATCGCCAGTGCCCTCTATGGCGCACGGCAGTATATCTGCCCCAGCGGCCACCGCCGTCATGAAAGCGCCCTCGCGAAAACGCCCCACCCTTCCGTCGCGCGTACGCGTACCTTCGGGGAAAACTATCACGCTGGTACCGGCCCCAAGGCGGCGTTTGCCTTTGGCGATCATCTTGCGCGCCGCCGCGCCCGTGCCGCGCTCGATGGCTATATCGCCGTGTATGCGCATCACCAGCCCGAAAAGCGGCCAGTTGAGCACCTCTTTTTTGGCTACCCACTTGAAAGTGAGCGGCAGTACGTACATCAGCGGGATATCGAACATCGACTGGTGGTTGTTGACCACCACGTAGGCCTTGCCGCGTTCGATATTTTCGAGTCCGCTCACGCGCACCTTCCAGAAAGGGTTGAACCAGAAAACGCTCCTGGCCCACACTATCGAGGCGTAGTGCATCACCACCCTCTCGCGGTCAAAAGCCACGGTAAGGGCGAACAGCACCACGAACAGGACGAAAAAGACCACCGTGAACAGCACCACGGATATGTAGTAAAAAACCGAGATCATCGCCTATCGCATATTACAAGGTGCAAGTTTAACCATTTTTTCGCAAACCCCGGGCATTGTGCGCAAACCTTTTATCAACAATTAATCACACCGGGGAACAGCTAAAATCATAATTTATGTCACTTTTTCGGCAAAAAAGTCATAACTTGCCGTTCCAATCCGGCAATCCGCAACCATATAGGAACATATAGTGCACATACTTAATATATTACAACACTACAGTAAAACCGGGCGAAAAGCACTCGCCCGTCTGCTGTGCATCGGCCTTTTCACGGTTTCGTGCGTAACCATGCCCGACTGGGTCAACGGCAAGGGCGACGGTGACGGCGGCGGCGACATCCCGAAAGACCTGCCCTCATACCTATACCCCTTCGGCGAAGAGGTCAAAGGCAACCTGACCGTCACCGTGAGCATAACCACCGGAGGCGCACCTCCCCCCGCAGGGGCGACGGCCACCATACCGGCGCTCAAGTACGACAAGCGGCTGCTGGTGATGCTCACCCAGGACGACTGCAAACAGGCGGCCCTCTGCCGCACCTGGGCTACGATCAACGACAAACCGCTCTCTGACAACCCGCGCGGATATTACCACTACCTGCACCTGGCCGCCGGCGACCTGCCTCCCGACGCCCACACACGCGGCAAAACCCTCGCCTCGACCGACGGGGCCGGCAACGACGTGCGCTTCGCCTTCACCTTTACGCTGCTGCCAGCCTCATCGAATATGAACAAAGCCCCATCGGTCAGCACGGGCAATATCTACCGTTTCAACATGAGGCCCACCCTCATCTGGAGCGACGTGCGCGAAATGCTCAACTTCGGCAACAGCATGGCCTTCCACGACGTGCAACTGCCGCTTGCGCACAACTTCGGGGTATACCAGGCGGAGATCGCCAGGCAACTCGGCGGGCGCGTCTGCAAGGTGCTGGCCATACCCAACGGCGATATGAGTTACGAACAGGCCATGCTTCAGTACGATCCCATAAAGATAGCCACCGGCGAGAAGGGCCACCACCTGAAACTCTATCCGGCGACCGTGGGCAACGACCTGTCCAAAAGAATAGTCCACCGTTTTTTCAAGGACGGCCAGATCGACGCCTTCAAGGGGTGGATCGACGAGCGCGCGGCAGCCCCCTACGACTCGCGCCAGGCGATGCACATGGGCACGCACAACATGCCTGAGGACGATTGGACGGGACTGCTCACATGGATCAACGACAACTACGGGCGCGACGGCGACGACTCGGCGTGGTTTCCATCGCTGGAAGAGTACTACGAATACAACCGACTGAGGCTCGGCGCCTCGATCACCCCCACTATAAGCGGCAACACCCTCACCCTTACCATCGTAATGCCCCTGGGCGATTCGTGCTACTACCCGTCGCTGAGCCTTCTGGCCGGAGTGTCCGGCGTCACCTCGGTCACGGCGTCGGGCAACGTGACCGGCCTTTCATGGGCCGCACACGGCGACGGCACGCTGATTAACATTGACTGCCGCCGCTACCTCGAAGCCCAGGCGCGCCACTACGTCGAGCGCTACGAAAAATCGCAGGGCCAGACCGATCTGGCGGACGCGAAATACTTCGTGGGCAAACTCGCCCCGTCATCCTCCAAAGAGCAGTTAAAGGCGCGTCTGCCATAGCTGTTTTTTGGTTTCCGGTTTTTTGCATACTTTTGGGGCGGAAAATCAACGGGCCCAAAGCCCCATAAAAGCATATCCAAATGAAGAAAGCATTCGTATTCCCCGGTCAGGGGGCGCAATTCCCCGGAATGGGCAAACCCCTCTACGACAACGTGCCCGAGGCGCGCGCCATGTTCGAAAAAGCCAACGAGATCCTGGGTTTCGACATCTGCAAGATCATGTTCGAGGGCACGCAGGAAGAGCTCACCCAGACCCGGGTGACCCAGCCGGCCATATTCATCCACTCGGTCGCCCTGGCCAAATCGCTCGGCGCGGAGTTCAACCCCGAAATGGTCGCCGGACACTCGCTCGGCGAATTCAGCGCTATCGTAGCCGCCGGGGCCCTGAGTTTCGAAGACGGTCTGCGCCTTGTTTCGGCACGCGCCCAGGCCATGCAGAAAGCATGCGAAAAGCAGCCCTCGACGATGGCCGCCGTACTCGGCCTGGACGACGCGAAAGTCGAGGAGATATGCGCATCGATCCCCGAAGTGGTCGTTCCGGCCAACTACAACTGCCCGGGGCAACTGGTGATCTCGGGTTCGATGGAGGGCATCGACAAAGCCTGTGAGGCGCTGCTGGCCGCAGGTGCGAAACGCGCCCTGAAGCTGAGCGTCGGCGGAGCGTTCCACTCGCCCCTGATGGAGCCCGCCCGCGTGGAGCTCGAAGCGGCCATCGACGCAGCCCCTTTCAAAGCCCCCATGTGCCCCGTCTACCAGAACGTCGACGCCAAGCCCTACACCGATCCCGAGAGGATCAAGGCCAACCTCATAGCGCAGCTCACCGCCCCCGTGCGCTGGACGCAGATCGTACAGAATATGTGCGCCGACGGAGCGGGCGACTTCACCGAGCTGGGCCCCGGCACGGTTCTGCAGGGCCTTATCAAGAAGATCAACCGCGAAGCGGTGGCGATTTCCAAGGCGGAATTGTAATCCTTTAATACAATAAAAAAACCGGACGAATCGTCCGGTTTTTTTATCCCTTCATTTTCAGCCCGTACTCCGCCGCCAACTTTTCCATCAGCTCGTAGGCGGCCTCGTATTCGTTGGGGATCTCGCCCTCAAGGATCGCCTCCTTAATGGCGTCCTTTATCAACCCCACCTCGCGGCATGGAGGGATACCGTAGGTCGACATTATGATCTCGCCCGTGACCGGGGGCTGGAAGTTGCGTATGCGGTCTTTCTCCTCGATCTCGGCCATTTTCCTGCGCACGAGGGAGAAATTCTTGAGGTAGCGCTGCACCTTGGCGTCGATTCCCGAGGTAATGTCCGCTTCGCACAGGGTCATCAGCGCCTCGACGTCCTCGCCGGCCTCGAACAAAAGGCGGCGCACGGCGGAATCTGTCACCTCATCCTCGGAGAGGATTATCGGTCGCAGGTGCAAAAAGACCATTTTTTGCACGAATTTCATCTTATGGTCCAACGGCAGCCGCAGCGAACGGAAAATGGGAGGTATCATCTTCGAGCCCAGCGTTTCATGGCCGTGGAAGCTCCATCCGCCCTTCGGGTCGAAAGATTTGGTCGCCGGTTTGGCGATGTCGTGCAGCAGCGCGGCCCAGCGCAACCACAGGTCGTTGCTCTTCAAAGCCACGTTATCGAGCACCTTGAGCGTGTGCACGAAGTTGTCCTTGTGGGCGTGGCTGCCCCGGCGCTCGACACCTTTGAGTTTGGCCAGGTCGGGCATTATAAGGGGCAGCAAGCCCGTCAGGTCGAGCAATTCGAAACCCATCGAGGGCACGGGCGCGAGCATTATCTTATTGAGCTCGGTGGTGATGCGCTCTTTGGATACGATCCTGAGCCTCTCGGCGTTGCGCGCTATGGCGTCGAACGTTTCGGGGTGTATGTCGAAGCCCAGCTGCGTGGCGAAACGCACGGCGCGCACCATGCGCAGGGGGTCGTCCGAGAAGGTAACATCGGGGTCGGTCGGGGTGCGGATGATGCAGTTTTCGAGGTCTTCCATACCGCCGAAAGGATCGACCAACGTCCCGAAATCGTCCGCGTTCAAAGACCACGCGAGGGCGTTTATCGAAAAATCGCGGCGGCGCTGGTCATCCTCCAGCGACCCGGCCTCGCAGAGCGGTTTGCGCGAATCGGGGGTGTAGGATTCGCGGCGCGCACCCACCATCTCGACCTCGTAGCCCGAGGCGCGCAGCATGGCGGTGCCGAAATTTTTAAATACGCTGACCTTCGTGCGCAGTTTTTTGCCCAACGCCTCGGCCAGCTCTATGCCGCTGCCGGTGGTCACGACATCTATGTCGGTGCAGGGGCGGCGCAAATAATAATCACGCACGTAACCACCTATCACATAGGCGCGTGCACCTTGCGAGGCGGCGATCTCACCGATAGTTTTGAACAGGGGTAGCGAAAGCGGCTCGGGGATCATCGCAGCAGGTCGAGGTAGGCTTTAACGGTCGTTTCGAGCCCCATGTAGAGCGCCTCGGAGATCAGCGCGTGCCCTATCGAAACCTCCAGCAGCCCTGGGACGTTCTGCGCGAAATAGCGCAGGTTGACAAGGCTCAGATCGTGCCCGGCGTTCAGCCCCAGGCCGCACTCCATGGCACGACGTGCGGCAGCCACATACGGGGCGATAGCGGCCTCGGGCGAGGCTGCGTAACCCGAGGCGTAGCCTTCGGTGTAAAGCTCTATGCGGTCGCATCCGCACTCGGCGGCATGGTCGACCATTTCGACGACGGGATCGAGGAATATCGAGGTGCGGATGCCGGCAGCGCGGAAAACGCCGCACACCTCCTGCAAAAATCGCTTGTTCTGCCGGGTATCCCAACCCGCATTCGAGGTGAGCGCCCCGGGCCCGTCGGGCACCAGCGTCACTTGCGTGGGGCGCACCTCCAGTACCAGGTCGACGAAACTGCCTATGGGATTGCCTTCGATATTGAACTCGGTGGAAACCACCTTTTTAAGGTCGCGCACGTCGGCATAGCGTATGTGCCTCTCATCGGGTCTCGGATGCACGGTGATACCCTGCGCGCCGAAGCGTTCGCAGTTGACCGCCGCCTCGACCACACTGGGGGTATCGCCGCCCCTCGAATTGCGCAGGGTGGCGATCTTATTTATGTTGACACTTAATTTTGTCATATTGTTTGTGTAAATTTGCGACTGTAAAAGTAGAAACTTTTTACCGATTATGGAAACCTACCTCTACCTGCGTCCCGACATGGACCACTCGGGCGAAGCGCTCGGCCGGCTCTGCGAACTTCTTTCGCACCACCTGCCGGGAGCCAGGGTCAACGCCGCGATGGCCCGGAAGATCGAAACGGCGACAGGAGTCGCGATGGCCGGGTACGAAAAAATGGAGCCCGGCGGGATAGCCATAAGCTATGGCGGCGACGGCACGCTGCTGGACTGCGTGAGGCTGGCCTCCGGGGCCGGCGTGCCTGTGCTGGGTATCAACTCCGGCAGGCTCGGCTTTTTGGCCAACGTGCCCGTGGACGACATGGAAGGGGCATTCAGGGAGCTTGCAGCGGGGAATTTCACCGTCGAGGAGCGTCCCCTGCTGGACGTGCAGGGCGATCTGTGTCGCACGCTCGACTTTCCATATGCCTTCAACGAATTTTCGGTACAGAGGGGCGCGGCTGGCATGATCGCCGTCGAGGCGAGGGTCGACGGCGAACTGGTGGCCACCTATTGGGGCGACGGGGCGATGCTCTCCACCCCGGCGGGATCGACCGCCTATTCGCTCAGCGTCGGGGGCCCTGTGGTGGCCCCGGCATGCGAGTGCCTGATACTCTCGCCCATCGCCCCGCACAACCTGTCGATGCGCCCGGTGGTGATCCCAGACCGCAGTACGGTGACCCTCAGGGTGAGCGCACGCAGCGGCGAACCCTACGCGACGCTCGACAACCAGACATGCACGATAGGGGACGGGGCGCTATTCACGATAAAAAAAGCAAAAAAAGAGGCTAAATTGGTAAGGCTGCAAAATATTTCTTTCTACGATACGTTAAGGAATAAAATGCTTTGGGGCATCGACAGGCGCGCATTGTAAGTCCATGCGGGCGGACGCACCATATTTTGGCTAAAAAATACAGGAAATCGGGTTATTAATGTTATATTTGCGGTTTCTTTAAACCTACTTGATGGCGAAAGGCAGCAACATACCATCGCACGTTGCGATCATCATGGACGGCAACGGGCGCTGGGCCCGCGAAAGGGGCATGGAGCGTACGAGCGGCCATGCCGCCGGCGTGGAGAGCGTGCGCGCCATGGTGCGCGGCGCCGTACGCAACGGCATTCCCTACCTGACGCTGTACGCC